>CALEMF010000046.1 GCA_937911505.1 uncultured Cytophagales bacterium | reverse complement strand
TCCTTCTGGCTTTTGAATGTGTTGTCGTTGTTGTAGCAATATATCAATGAACTTCTCTAAACTACTATAACCTATTACGAGTTACTGTAGCTTATTGCTGTTTTACAAAATATGTAAGTAGAGAATAACTACCTACTTTGATCTTAAAAACACTATAGATTTGATCTGCTTTATTCCCGATTCCTGCTGAACGGGAGGACAAAGGTAGAGACTTATTTTATTTTACCAAAATAATGTTAGAAAATATTTAATACTTTTTTCTGATGCCTGTTACAGCGCTTCTAGTCAAATAGTGTAGGCGTTTGATTGGGCGGCACTACACCGATATGCTGGTAGGCTAGTACAGTGGCTTCCCTACCTCTCGAAGTTCTTTTAATGTACCCCTCTTGGATAAGGAAAGGCTCGTAAACTTCTTCTATTGTTTCACCATCTTCTCCACAGGCAGTAGCAATGGTAGTAATCCCTACAGGTCCTCCTTTGAATTTATTGATAATCGTTTGGAGGATGCGGTTATCCATTTCATCTAGACCATTTTTATCTACCTCCAAGGCTTTAAGAGCAATTTCAGCCATTTCTATCGTAATTGTACCGTCTCCTTTTACTTGCGCAAAATCGCGTGTACGTCTTAGGAGGTTGTTGGCAATACGAGGGGTTCCTCTGGATCGGCGTGCTATTTCATAAGCAGCGTTGTCTTGTATAGGTGTTTGTAAAATATGGCAGGAACGTTTAATGATTTTGGAAAGCAATTCTGCATCATAATATTGTAATCGTGCGTTGATCCCAAAACGTGCTCGTAAAGGAGCCGTTAGTAAGCCTGATCGTGTTGTAGCCCCTATCAAGGTAAAAGGGCTTAAACTAATTTGTACGCTTCGTGCATTGGGACCTGCATCTAGCATAATGTCGATTTTATAGTCTTCCATAGCAGAATAAAGGTATTCTTCTACTATGGGATTGAGGCGATGTATTTCATCAATGAAGAGTACATCATTTTCTCCTAGTTTGGTTAGAATACCCGCTAAGTCGCTGGGTTTATCTAGTACGGGTCCAGAGGTAGTAACAATATCTACACTGAGTTCTTGTGCAACAATATTGGAAAGCGTTGTTTTTCCTAAACCAGGCGGTCCGTGTAATAGCACATGGTCAAGTGCTTCTCCTCTCTGCTTGGCTGCCATTACAAACACTTGTAAATTTTCTACTATCTTTTCTTGCCCTGTAAAGTCTCCGAAGTTGAGCGGTCTTAATGCTTTTTCTATTTCTTTATCAGTAGGGGTAAGGTTTTCCTTGTCTCCTGTTAAATAATCTTTCCTCATGTACATCTCTTTTTACATTCCTCTTTACAAATATAGTATATCCTTATGAAACACTAGTGCATACTTGGAACTTCCCGCCTACGATATAGTTATGTTACTTTAGTCTTTTAATGTTATGGAATAACATTAATTTTGGGTCGTCAAAATCTTAAATAAAAAACTACAGTCCGTATAAAAGATGAGCAATCGTGCTAAGAATATTATTTACTCGCTCGTATTACTTGGTTTATTAGCAACTGTATATTTCTATAGAAAGTATCAGTCTTCTACCAACAAAGAAACTGATAGCAAGACACCCTCTTATGTAGCTATACAAGGAGAAGCGCAAGGAACGACCTATCTGATTAAGTACGAGGATACACAACGAAGAAATCTTCAGTCTGCGGTTGATTCACTATTAAGAGATTTTGATCAATCTCTTTCTACTTGGCAAGAGGACTCTGATGTATCTCGCTTTAATCGTGCGGATACATCAGGTATTACTTTACGCTATCCTTACTTTTATGAAGTACTACAAAAGAGTAAAGAGATATATGCTTACAGCGAGGGGGCTTTCGATCCTACCATTGCGCCCTTATCTAATGCGTGGGGGTTTGGCTTTAGCAAAGCAAGTGAAATGACTCCTACCTTAGTTGATTCTCTTCAACGACTTGTCTCTTTTGATTATATAACCTTCGATGAGAAACGCCTTAAGAAAAAAAAAGAAGGTGTTATGTTGGATTTCAACTCTATTGCACAAGGTTATAGTGTTGATGTAATCGCTAATTATTTTATTTCTTTGGGTATTCGTAACTATATGGTGGAGCTGGGAGGTGAGGTAGCTTGTGCAGGTGTCAATGAAGAAGGAGAAGCTTGGCAAATTGGCATTAAAGACCCTATACTTGCTGAAAAAGGGAAAGCGGAGGCCAAAGCCATCGTGGCCTTGAAAGATCAAAGTCTGGCCACTTCTGGTAACTATGAGAAATTCTATATTAAGGATGGAAAGAAGTATACACACATCTTGAATCCCAAAACAGGTTATCCTGTAGAACACGGTTTACTCAGTGCTACAGTCATTGCAGAAGATGCGATCACTGCTGATGCTTTTGCTACTTTATGCTTGGTAGTAGGCCTTGAAAAGAGTAAGGAAATTTTAGCAGAAAAACCCCAGCTATCTGCTTATTTAATTTACAATGATGAACAGGGAAAGCTGAAAAGCTTTAAAAGTGAAGGGATTAAAAAAATATTACAGGAATTTTAATGATAATGGAGCATTACTATAATAAACATACAAGTAACCTAAAGGAAGAAGACTGGTTTGCTACTTGGTTCGACTCTCCTTATTACCACATCCTTTATAAAAACCGGGATGACAAGGAGGCTCAGTTCTTTATGGATAACCTAAGTCGGTTTTTAGGGATTACTGATACTGATAAAATTCTTGACTTAGCTTGTGGAAAAGGGAGACACGCTATCTACCTTAATGAGCAAGGGTTTGAGGTAGTAGGCGTAGACCTATCAGAAGCGAATATTAAGCAAGCTAATGAGGCTGCTAACGACCGACTTCAGTTTTTCATCCACGATATGCGTGAGGTATTTCAGGCAGGTACTTTCGATTATGTTTTGAATCTTTTTACTAGCTTCGGCTATTTCGATACAGAAGAAGAAAACATTCAGGCCATTAAAGCCTCAGCGACCAATTTAAAAGAGGGTGGACAACTGGTTATTGACTTTCTCAACCCAGCTTATGTGATTCCTCGACTTGTTGAAAATGAAACGAAGACGGTCGATGATATTACTTTTTACATTCAACGCTTTGTAGAGGAAGGTTACATTGTGAAAAATATTGCTTTTGAGGATCGAGGACATCAGTTTGAATATCAGGAACGCGTAAAAGCCATTGATTACCAAGTTTTTCTGAAATACTTTAAGATAGCCGAGGTAACCGTAAAAGAAGTATTTGGGAATTACCATTTGACGCCTTTCCATGCTACTGAGAGTGAACGCCTTATTTTTGTACTTAGCAAGTAGCGTCCAGAGAAGTTCAGAAAGCGTCACTTTTCGGGTTGATTAAAGTTACTTTTTCTACCGGGAATAGCACATTGCCTCAGTTAACTCTTGTAGTCTATCGTTTATTAGCAGTATCGTCTTGAAGCTTAGCTAGTAGTCTTTTTGCTTCTATATTTTCTTGATCAAGTTCAATAGCTTTTTTCAAATATTTGGTAGCTTTTTTAGGTTGTTTTTCAAAATGGTATCCTCTGCCTAATAGATAGTACAAGTAGGTACTTTCAATGTTTTGATTGATAAGGTTATGAGATAGCTTAATCAATGCTAACTCTCTTCCCAGATTACTTAACATGGCCAATGCATGTTCCCAGTCAATTGTTGAAAAGTTACTTTCGGTAATGAGCGAACTCATCTCTGGGTGATCCTTTAATACATAAAATGCAGGAAGATTAACCTTCCAATGATCGTTCTCAGCCATTCCTTTCTTAATCCAATAAACGGCGCTATCTTCCTCTTCTAGAAGAAGGTAAGCTTGTACTATTCTGGCATAAATGCCTGTCCAGCCTTCAAGCATTTTCTCAGCTTGTAGTAGTTTTTCTTTCCCCAATACCTCATCATCTCTTCTGATGACCGATATGGATTGGTTTAATATAATTCTCCCATAATGTAGTCTAGTAGAACGCTTAAATCTTTGATGGGCGTCTTCGAATGATCCACTCTTAGATCAATTTGATTGTACCAAGCATTATTTAATCCTTTTACAGCAACTGCAGCAGATTGTTTACCAGAGACCTGACCACCAGCCTCTTGACCTGCTTGAAGACTTTTCAAAAGCCTTTGTGCTAACGTTCCCTTTGCGCTTACAAATGATTTAGACATAGCTGCAAGAACCCCCTCTTTTAGTTGATTCCCCATTACCACGTAATTTTCGCTCATTAACTCAGAAGAATGCCCTTTCCAGTATTTCAAGGAATTACCAGTAAAAGCGTACACATTTCCCTGCGCGTCAATTCCAGCTACCTGACGTAAGTTTGCATTCTTATCTTTATTCCTTACCTCAGTAATTGCCTCTCTAATCGGCTTTCCTTCTTTTAGTTTTTCAAACCCCTCAATGGCGTATTGTGGATTGGTCTCGGCTATTACTGAAAAGGCGCCCACGCCAGGCTCTATATAAACCGTTGAATTGCCCACATAAATATTATCAGTTGCCACAGCGATGCCCCATTCTTGGGTCTCTTCATCATAAGCGATGATTGAAAAGGTAGCATTGATGTTTTTTTCTGTCAAAAGGCTCGGTAAGTTTTGACCTTTTGAATTAATGGACAGTGCCACCAAAGTTATTATGAATAAGAACCTAGGCAACGCAATATTCAGGGTTGTCTGCACTTTTCTAGTTGATTAAGCCTCTTTAAATGAGCTATTGTAGATTACTAATCATGGTTGAATCGACGCTAAAAGATCAATTTATATCTTTTTACTGCGAATATCACTAGCCCCGCTGGCATCTGTATCTTTCGTCTCTGGATTGCCCATATAGTTAATATCGCTTGCACCACTAGCTCTCGCTTTTAAAGATTTGGTTACGTGCATATTTACATCGCTACTACCACTGGCTTTTACCTCTGCTTCTTCACAGATTAGTTCATAAGCCTTAAAGTCGCTCGCACCACTTATCACAATTTTTTGATAAGTAGCTTTTCCTTTTACTTTAACATCACTCGCACCATTAGCCCTTGTTTCCAGACGATTTGTTTCAATGGTACCTGTAAAATCGCTCGCCCCTGATACACTAAGGTCAAAATTATCTGCTTTAATTGTCGAGGTAGCTACTACGCTACTAGCACCTGTACAAGAAAGGCTTTCAATCGACTTGTAAGTGAGGTATACCTTCACATTGTACCTTGTGCTTTTCCAACTACCTTTCTTCATTTTTTTTCCTTCCTCTAAATCAAACTTCTTATTTTTGTATTCATTCTTAGAGAGAATATCAAGTGAAAGTCTTCCTCCCTCGATATCGGCAGTAATACGTTCTAAGCCGATACCCTCTGCCTCAATGATAAGCGTATTTTTATCTCCTTTTTGGAGCGTAGCATCAATGCTTCCTGCGATACTCAATTGATTGAAATCTCCTAGATTTCTGGTTTCTTTTTGTATTTCTTGTGCTTGCACTGTATAGCTCATAAAAAGCCACACAAAAGAATAAATAAGGTTTCTCATGCGTATTAACTATTTTTTGTTTTTTAGAAAGACAACTTAAAGTGATGAGAGGTTGCACGAGTTTAGGAGAAATGGAACAAAAAATACGTACAAAGTATTTTTTATTAACTTTGTATTCGATTCACACGATACTTTTAAACTTTTTATCATTTAAACGTCCTCACTCATGAAATTCGGAACAAAAGCGATCCACGCTGGCGTACACCCAGATAAAAGTACAGGGGCTATTATGACGCCCATTTTTCAAACGTCTACTTATGTACAGGATTCTCCCGGTGTACACAAAGGATTTGAATACTCGCGCACCCACAATCCAACTAGAAAAGCCTTAGAAGAAAATATAGCCGCCTTAGAAAATGGACAATACGGGTTAGTATTTGGCTCGGGTATGGCTGCTACAGATACCTTACTACGTACGCTTAAACCTGGCGATGAAGTAATTGTCAGCAATGATTTATACGGTGGCACGTACCGTGTATTTACTAAGGTACACGCACCTTGGGGATTAAAATTCCATTTTATCTCTATGGAGGACATCAATAATATCAAAGGGTATATTAATGATAATACAAAGATGATTTGGGTAGAAACCCCTACCAACCCACTCATTAATATTATTGATATTAAAGGCGCTGCCGAAATTGCCAAAGCGCATAACTTATTGTTGGCTGTTGATAATACATTTGCCACGCCTTACCTACAAAATCCCTTAGACTTAGGTGCTGATGTGGTAATGCACTCCGTTACAAAGTATCTTGGCGGACACTCTGATGTAGTAATGGGCGCATTGGTAACGAGTCATCACGATTTGGCAGGGCAGTTATCTTTCTTACAAAACTCGTGTGGAGCAGTGGCAGGCCCACAAGATTGCTTCTTGGTTTTGAGAGGTATTAAGACATTACACATCAGAATGCAACGCCACTGTGAAAACGGACGGGAAATCGCTCACTGGCTCAACCAACACGATAAAGTGGAGAAAGTACATTGGGCTGGATTGGAAACACATCCTAACCATACGATTGCCAAAGCACAAATGCGTGATTTTGGTGGGATGGTATCTTTCACCTTGAAAGGGGATAACTTAGAAGAAGCAACTCGCTTAATGAGTAATCTAAAGGTATTTTCTTTGGCAGAGTCATTAGGTGGTGTGGAGTCACTTTGTACGCACCCTACTGGTATGACACACGCAAGCATTCCTAAGGAACAACGCATCAAAAATGGGTTAAAAGACACATTGATTCGTTTGAGTGTAGGGATCGAAGATGTAGAAGACTTAATTGGAGACCTAAAACAAGCCATAGAATACGCCGTCCTTACCGAAGCGTAAAGGCTGTTATTTTTTAGCTTTCAGTAGATGTTTGTAGCGGTCTCGATAGCGTTGATCGAACAGGTATTCTGATTGCCTTCTCGTCCATTGCTTTTGATGTATGCTGAGATCGTCTATATGGTAGAATAAGTCAGGTAACTTCGTTTCCTTGGTGACAGCGGCCACACGATGGGCAATAAACTTACAACACTGCTTGGGTTGTCTTACCACTTGCTCTTCAGTAAAGCGGATGACCATCCAGCCTTGTTGCAAGAAAAACCGATTGCGTATTTCATCACTCCCTAAGTAATGGGTAGGTTTACCAAAAGGGAGGGCATATGGCTCGTCTATCTCTATGTCAATAAAGAGCCTTTTCTTTTTATCAATAAAGGCAAAATCTGGATAATAGAACTCGTCTTTGATAGGCAATGCTATGTCTACATGAATATATTGAGGAAAGTATTTCCAAAGGTATTGTAAGAAATAGTCTTCACTGCTACCTCTATTTTCGTTGGGAATTTCCAAGGGAAGATCTTTGGGCGAAATAGAAGTAGCATAAACTAGCGGAAAAGTCTGCGCTTGGGCACTTATTTCGAACTTTTTTGTTTGAGGAACTGCTTGCTTGCGTTGTGCTAATTGGTAGAACAAGGCGAGGAGAAAAAAAAGCAACAAACCACTAATAATCATACCCATTATCCGTTTAAGAGCAATATAAGCAAGTGGCACTTATTATTCAAATAAGCGCCACTTGCTTCTGATAAGAGTAATTATTATTCTGACCGTGAAGCAGCGGAATTTCTTCGATAAAAATTTTATCTAAAAGTTGATAATAAACTTAAAATAATAGTTTAAAATACAGTCTGGCCAGCCCTTATTTCCCTAAAAGAGGCTTCTTGGTTGATAAAAACCTATGTTTCTGCCAAAAAGAGGAAAATATAAAGTGTTAAAAAAATTTCGATTAAACGATAAAGTACTTACCTTACGATTCATAATCTTCAAAAGATTTTATTTGCTAACTATTCAAACCTTTAACACCCATGAAAATAATCACCCTCATTTTTATCGTATTAGTTGTTTCTTTATCTGTACAAGCTCAAGAGAATGCTGCTCCTGCTGAGTCAAAAAATACCACTCGTATTGAGCCGAAAAATAATATCAAGTTATCTAATACTACTTTATCTTTAAATAGCATAGGAACACATTATGAACGCTTACTTACTCCTCGACAAAGTCTCAGTATCGGCTATGACTACTCATATTCATTTCATGACGCTTGGCGTTTACTTCCACCCTCTCATTCTCATACGCATCAGACACATCTACAGTACCGGTATTACTTAAAGTTTGATAAAAAGAACTATCTTAGTGGTCTTTATGCAGGCGCAGTCTTATTATGGCAACATTCACATAAAAACTATGGGGGAGAGCACCTTTTTGGTAGAAGTACCGCCTTAGGGCTCTCTGTAGGGTATCAAAAAAGATTCTTAAAACGCTTCACCGCAGAGCTTAACCTGGACTTCACACAACACCTTTCGACTTACAGCCGATCTCTCATTTTGACTTACAACCAACCCCAATCTCTCATTAATAGCAACGTAATAGAAAATAAGACAACCAGACAAGGCTTTTTCTTGGATAATGCTGCTATCCGTATTGGTTATACTTTTTAGTATAAGTGGTATTAAAAGATAAACCCTCGAAGGTTAGCCCTTCGAGGGTTTGTTTTGTGGTTTCCCTTGTTACTTTTCAATAAACATAGGAATATCTTGTAAATCTCTGTAACGTATCACTTTACTATCATTCAATTGATTACCTCTACGCGCAGCAGGTGCTGGAAAGCTTCCATTCTCTATGTAGTAAAGCGCTGCTGCTAAGCTGGCCTCCTGAGGGTCACCAAAATCTCTCTCAAGGTCATCTATCTCAGTAAAGTCAGGAGTAAAGCCGTTAGCATAATCCGCGTTACCATTAGCATTTTGGCTTTCAAAGACGATGGGTAAAAATAAGTAATCGATGGCTTCATTAAGAATAGCAAACGAGCCTACATTTTTACCTGATGTTTGCCCCCCAATCGTAAACACAGACATAAAAGGGCGTAAGCCATTAATAATCAGCTCACTGGCAGAGGCAGTACTGCCTGTGGTAATGACAAACAGACGACTCAGGTTTAAATTATTGATCTTTTCTTCAAATAGTAACGATTCATTCTCTGCAGTATAACGCTCGTTGAAGGTTTGGCGTACAAATACCTCTCCCATTGCGCTAGCAGGCGCTAAGTGACTACCTAAATTTAGAGAAGCTGCTACAGAACCACCTCCATTGTACCTTAAATCTAGCACCATTTCAGTAACCCCTTGTGCTTTAAAAGTAGCGAATACCTCCAATAAACCTGCAATGGAAGCCTCATCGTTTAGGAAAATTTCATACACAAGATAACCCACTTTCGTTCCTTCTACCTCTAATACTTCTTGGTATACAATGCCATCTACTTTGATGTTAATGGCTGTTATACTTACACTTCTGACCTCTTCCTCTATATTTTCTATTTCAAAAGTAGTCGTTTCAGTAAGTTGAAATCCAGTTGCTGGATTTGTTATATCCGTACCATTTACTTTTAATATTTTATCTCCTCGTACTAAACCTGCCTGCGCCGCAGGCGTGTTCGGATAGACGTAAGCTACTCTGAGAATTCCATCCTCATCTCTTTTGCGACCAAAGCCAAAGTCTAAGCTCTCACCAGACGTAATCAATTCAAATACTTCTTGTCCATTAGCAAATAAGGCTGTAAAACGATCCTCTCTAAATATCAAAGCATCTAATAGATCAAAGGGTGTAGCATAGCTGTAGATATCCACGTTATCAGGTACTTCTTCATTCCAAAAGTAAACGTCTTGCATGATATCGTATACAAATACATAGGGGTCCTCGTTATCGTTAATACTAGGAGAAGGATCATCTTCCCTACAACTCACTACGATCGTAAGTAAACCTACCCCGAACATTATTTTCTTTAAAAAGCTTCTTATTTTCATACTTTATGTAGTTAAACTTAATTATTTTAATTCAATAAATTCAGATGTCTTTTAAGCCCATACTTTGGTACCTTCTGTACAGTTGGCACAAATACTAATTTCTTTTCTCGATTGTAGGAGCTTCCCTCTAAACTGTTTGTAAGGAGTGCTATACCAAACTTCTTGGAAAGACTTGTTGGCCAAGTCTCCTAACTGAAAATGTGCATCTTTGTCAAAACAACAAGGAACTACTTTTCCATCCCAGGTAATAACACAACTGTGCCACATCTTCCAGCAGTGATCTAGTAACTTATTTTTGATGGTGAATTTACCATTTTTTTCCTTTTGATAGCGGCTATATTGAGCAATAGAAGGTATCAACGGTGAACCTCCCTCGTAGTCATAGATCTGGGCAGTTTTATAAGCTACTTTATCCACTCCCAATTGTTTAGCCATTTGTTTTACCGCTTTGATTTGGTGTTCGTTGGGTTTTACTACCAAAAACTGAAAGATTACCTGAGGCTTTCGAGCACGTAACTTCTTCTTCCAAGCAATGATGTTTTTGGTGCCTTCTATTACTTTATTCAGGTTACCCCCTATTCGGTAAGCCTGATACACTTCTTGTGTGGTACCATCTATAGAGATAATGAGCCGATCGAGTCCCGATTCGACTGTTTTTCGGGCGTTTTCATCATTTAAGTAATGGGCATTAGTAGAAGTGGCTGTATATATATTTTTTTGAGCAGCGTATTTAACTAACTCCAGAAACTGTGGATGGAGGTAAGGCTCTCCTTGAAAGTAGAAAGTGAGATACAATAGTGTGTCCGCCAGCTCATCAATTATTTTTTTAAACAAGTCATCGGAAAGCATACCAGTAGGACGGGTAAAGGCCCTTAACCCACTGGGACACTCTGGGCAACGTAAATTACAAGAGGTAGTAGGCTCGAAGGCAATACTTACGGGCAGGCCTTCAATAATAGGCTGCTTACTACCTTTCGCTTTGTAGTAGCTCTGCAATATTTTCAGTGCGTTTTGTACTCGCCTACGGGTGAGTTTTGAGAGTAAATTGGTGGTATCGTGAAAGCTAGCCCACATAATGTTGTATACAATATATTAAAATTAATATGTTTGTAGGGTTATAGAAAGAAAAGTGAAGTATTACCTTTAAGGCAAACTACTTTTCATTAAAAATTAGTTCTCAACGTTACTTTATAGATGGTTAAAATACAAATTATTAATAAATCTAAACACGACAATCCACACTACGCCACGAAAGGCGCTGCGGGGATGGACATCAGAGCAAACATCGATACGTCCATACACTTACAGTCCCTTGAACGTATTTTAGTACCTACAGGTTTGTATATCGCCTTGCCTGAAGGATACGAGGCGCAAATTCGTCCACGAAGTGGCTTATCTATTAAAAAAGGTATTACGCTCATCAACTGTGTAGGTACCATAGATGCTGATTACAGAGGGGAGATCAAGATAGGTGTTGTCAACCTCTCCAATGAGGCTTACACGATTGAAGATGGAGAGCGCTTGGCGCAAATGGTAATTGCGCAATACGAACAAGCCCAGTGGGAAAATGTAGAGGTACTCGCAGCAACCAAAAGAGGAGAGGGCGGATTTGGGAGTACAGGAAAAAAATAATTGCAAAGTTTTTTAATTTTTCCTTATATTACTCATCCATTTTACGGAGTACACTCCGTCATTTGTTATATAGTTCTTTGATAAGGTAGAAGACTTTTACTAGCATTTATACTGCGATGTTTCGTCGTGGTTGCAGTAAAGCCATCCATACTTCATTAGACAACAATGTTATTCAGCGGGCTTTTGTGTATCGGTACGCCCTACTATACCCACTTTTGCTGAATAAGCGTTGCTCAAAAGGATGTGCATAGTAGGGCGTACCGATACACCCGCCCGCTTACAGCGATTGTCGCTAATACAAGCGAGTTAGTAGTAAAGTCTTCTACCCGTTGAGGAACCCTTTCTCACAACAACTTCTCCCACTCTCTTTCTGTATTGGTAACTTTTTTATAAAAACTTGTATATTTACATGCTTAATACCTTATTGAGCACTTTAGTTTTTGTAAAATTACCATCAGTTATATTCTACTCAATTTAAAATCACTACTTCCATGGCAAAGCAATATTTTAGCCCTAGAAACCTTAAGTTCCTGCTGCACGAAGTACTTCAAGCAGGTGAGCTAACACAATATGAACACTACAAAGAACACGATCGCCAATCTTTCGATATGGTATTGGATGCAGCCAAGCAAATTGGTGACAACATCCTACAACCTTTTTTTGTGGAAATGGATAAGAAAGAACCAGACTTAGAAGAAGGAAAAGTAGCCGTACATACCGCTGTAAAAGACTACCTAAAAGCCATGGGTGAATCAGGTATGATTGGGGCTTCCTTCTCTTTTGAAACAGGCGGACAACAACTTCCCCATACGATTGAATCTGCCCTTACCTTTATGTTAGCGGCAGCCAACAATGCACCTACCATGTATACAGGCCTTACTACAGGCGCAGCACGACTGATTGCTAGCTTTGGCTCTAAAACACTCCAAGAAAAGTATTTACCAAAAATGCTAGATGGTAGCTGGCAAGGAACTATGTGCCTTACGGAGCCACAGGCCGGAAGCTCTCTCTCTGATATTAGTACTACGGCTGTACCCACTGACGGGGGCTACCATAAGCTAAAAGGACAAAAAATATTTATTTCAGCAGGTGATCACGACCAGTGCGATAACTTTGTTCATTTAGTGTTGGCGCGTATCGAAGGAGCTCCTTCAGGTACAAAAGGCATCTCCCTCTTTGTAGTTCCTAAGTTTCGCCAAGAAGAAAAAATGGTAGAAAACGACGTATTGAGTGCAGGTATTTATCATAAAATGGGGCAAAAAGCTACCCCTGCGATGCACCTTACTTTTGGTGATCGAGACGAGTGCCACGGTTGGTTGGTTGGTGAAGAAAACAAGGGTTTGAAATATATGTTCCAGATGATGAACGAGGCGCGCTTGGGCGTAGGATTACTAGGAGCTGCTATTGCTTCTGCTGCTTATTATGCGTCACTAGAGTACGCGCTTGAGCGCCCACAAGGCCGTAAGATTAACGGAAAAGAACAAAAGGATACACCACAAACGACTATTATTGCTCACGCTGACATTCGCCGCATGCTTCTTTTCCAAAAGTCTGTAGTAGAAGGTAGTCTAGCGTTATTACTAGAGTGTGCTAAGTATGCTGATTTGGAGAAAGTAACCGAGGGAGACGAAAAAGAAAAATATATCTTACTGCTTGACTTACTTACCCCTATTGCTAAAACGTTCCCTTCAGAGTATGGTATCAAGTCTGTAAGTGAAGGGATGCAAGTACTAGGTGGCTATGGCTACTGTAGCGATTTCCCCTTAGAGCAAATGTACCGTGACATCCGTATTACGAGTATATACGAGGGGACTACAGGGATTCAGTCGATGGACCTTTTAGGTAGAAAAGTGACGATGCAAGGTGGGAAAGCCCTGATGGTACTTGCCCAAGAGATACAGGAAACTGTCTCGGAGGCCATGACCTTTGAAGATTTGAAAAAATACGCTGAGTTATTACAAAAAGAGATGGGTCGTTTCCAGCAAGTTACGCAGCATTTGGTAGGCTTTGCGATGAAAGGCGCCTTAGAGCGATTCTTAGCGGATGCTAACTTATTTATGGAGTTTTCTAGCTTAGTCGTAGTAAGTTGGCAATGGCTCAAACAAGCGGTAGTGGCTAAGAGAGCATTGGTAACAGGTAATCCGCAGGGGGAGGATTTACAGTTTTATGAAAGCAAAATCCATACTATGCGCTACTTCTTTAGCTACGAGCTACCTAAAGTAAAAGGACTAGCTACTACACTACTAGATGATAGTGAAGTAACCATCGAGAAAAGCACAGAAGTATTGGTGTAAATTTTGCTACTTTACTCATATGAAAGATAGTGGGATGTGTTGATAAGACATGTCCCATTTTTTATGAAATATTTAATTTATTAATCACTATGCGAAAGTTTTTCTTACTACTTATTATTTGTTTAGGTACTGCTCATCTTGGTTTTTCTCAGAAGGTGTATGCAGTAAAGTACAGTTCAAGCGCGGATGTAAAGGTATTTGTAAGTAAATACCAGTCGAGCGCAGACTTGATAGTATATAAAGCAAGGTATGGCTCAGAAGCCGACGATAATGAGGGGGTATGGTTTTTCACTGATTACGAATCAAGCGCTGATAAAACCATCTTCTTCTGCGACTATGAGTCGAGTGCAGATGTTACTATCTATTTTTCAGATTACAAGTCAAGTGCAGGTTGGCGGGATAACGCTAAGAAGCATTTTTTCTATTAAAAAGTGTTTAGCCCACATTGTCGTGGGCTATTTTAATTATTCATATACTTTCCATTCATCTAAAAGCTACATTCGTACAAGAAGCGTAGTTCATTAGTTTGTTATATTCTTTTTTTAAAATCAAGCTGAAGATTCCAAATTTCATCAATTGGGATAGTTTTTCGATCCAACTCATTTATATTATTGTATTCGGTCCACAAAAAGGGGTAGAATGCAATCCCTTGATTACCGTCTAAATTTTCTACTTCCTCTTTCCAACTATCCCACCTTAAGCCCTCATAAAACTGTTCTAAATCTCCAGTAAATGCCCACCATACGAAATCAGAATATCCCATATCCATTGCTTCCCATTCAAGGCAGTCAGGAGCGAAGTAATACATTTGTCCTACATCTTCTCCAAATTCACCTCCGTTGATAGCGAAAAACCCACCAATAACATCATCAGCAACAAGTAAATACGGAGCTTGCTGTCCAAATTCAGTTATTGACTTTCCTTTATTCCAATCAGGTAAACTTCTATTTATTTTCTTATTACCAGCGCCTAAGATCCGAACCCATCCGTTATCAACTAAAATTCCACCTGTTTCATAAATGATTGCCCCCATTGAAGAGCGGGTCGTAACTTGAGTATTGTATAAAGCTAGTTCAGCCTCTTTTTCATCTTTAGATAATATTTGAACCTTGTTTGTTGCTTCTTTAATCCACTCAGAAACTATTTTCCATCCAGGCTCACTTTTATTTAATAGTTCAGTTAGTGGTCTCATTTAAAATATACTTAGGTTTTCTTAATTGTCTGTTTTTAAGATCGATATAGGCGCGTCGGCCTGAAAATCCAGCGGGGAGGCGGGCGGACTTGTGGGCAGAAGCTTTGGATTTTCTTGATTTTTTGGTTCGTTTTTCATCAAGGAAAAATGAACAAAAGGTAAACCGAAGGATAAATAGTGAAAATTTCTTAAAATGTTAATCTATGTGGAGTTTAATTCCTAAATATTTTCTTAGAATTAACTTTTGTACTTACAGTAACCCAATGCTAAGGATCATCAAAGTATTAGTCTTTAAGCTTATCACTCATCTTTTTGATGATTTCTAGCAACTCTGCCCGCTCCTTTCGCATTGCTTGTAGCTCTTCCCTGAGTAGTTCAATCGTTTTTGATTCATGAAAATGATAATCGTGGTTTCCCTGTACGTATCCGCTTACATCTCCATTATTTGTATTAATTGAGATAGTATGTGCAATCCCTAATAAATCAGCAACGGTTGTTTCAAACAGTTCTGCCAACTGCTCTAGTCGTTCTATCGTAAAGCTTTTGGTTTGGTTCGCCTCTATTTTACTGTAGGCATTTTGGGAAATGCCCAGCTCTTCTGCCACATACGCTTGGCTGTAGTCGAGGCGCAATCGATGCTTCCTTATATTTTCACCTATCGAGTTCATTACCATTAGAGTAATTTTTAGAGGAGTTGAATCTACATTTCTTTAAGTTCGCCCACTACTTTAGTAAGGGTACTCTTGGCATCTCCAAAGAGCATCAGGCAGTTGGGATAGCCAAACAACTCATTTTGTACACCTGCATACCCTACATTCATACTACGTTTGGACACGATGACTGTTCGCGCCTTGTCGGCATTTAAGATGGGCATTCCGTAGATAGGGCTACTGGTATCGGCACGTGCCGCAGGATTTACCACGTCGTTGGCTCCAATTACAAAACAAATATCTGTATTGGCAAAATCGTCATTGATGCTTTCCATTTCAATGAGCTTATCATAAGAAATATTGGCTTCCGCTAGCAGTACATTCATATGCCCTGGCATACGCCCTGCTACCGGATGTATGGCAAACTTTACTGAAATATTTTTACCTTCGAGTAATTCTGTAAGCTCTCTTACAGCGTGTTGGGCTTGCGCAACGGCCATCCCATAGCCGGGTACAATAATTACCGAAGAAGCTGCATCAAAAAGCATCGCACTTTCTTCTACCCCTACTTCCTTTACAACCATCTCTTGCCCGCCAGCACCACCTGCTGTAGAAGCGGTTTGTCCAAAGCCTCCTAGTAATACATTCACAAGCGAGCGGTTCATGGCCTTACACATAATTTGGGTAAGAATAAGCCCAGAAGCGCCTACCAAAGCGCCCGAAATGATTAATACTTGGTTGTTTAGCACAAAACCTGTTGCACCAGCCGCTATTCCAGAATAAGAATTTAGCAACGATACTACTACCGGCATGTCTGCCCCACCGATGGGAATGACAGTAAGTATACCCAACAGTAGAGCAATGCCTACTACTGCATACAAGTAGAGCACTTGCGAGGGCTCTACTACCAGCAACACCGCCGCTACCAGTAGAACGAGAAACAAGATTAAATTGAGTAGATGTTGTCCTTTAAAAGTAATAGCATTCCCATTTACCTTACCGCTCAACTTTCCATACGCTACCAGAGAGCCTGTGAGCGTCACAGAGCCAATCAGTACACTAAGTATGACGGTTACCATTACTACAATCCCTACCGATAACTCTTCTTGAACTACACTTCGCCAAAACTCAGCGCTGGCTACCAAAACGGAGGACAAACCACCAAAACCATTGAATAGCGCAACCATTTCGGGCATTTTAGTCATTTCTACGGTTCGTGCGATGTATAGACCTACCGCTGATCCCACCAATATGGTAGCAAAAATTTCTACATAGCTAAGTACCCCTTGGTTAATAAGTGTAACCACAACGGCTAAAAACATAGCCAATGCAGAATAAAAATTACCCTCACGTGCAGTAGAGGTCTTACCTAATCTTTTTATTCCTAAAATGAAAAGAATGGAGGAAATAAGATAGGTGATTTGTGTGATGAGTTGGATTGTCTCTTGGCTCATAAACCTATTTTTTCTTCTTGAACATCTGTAACATACGGTCAGTCACCACGTAGCCACCCACTACATTGATCGTAGCAAATAGAAGTGCTAGCATCCCTAATACTTTCGCTATGGCAAACTGATAAGGATCAGGACCAGAGGCAAGGATAGCCCCCACGATGGTCACCCCAGATATGGCATTAGCACCCGACATTAGCGGGGTATGTAAAGTAGGAGGCACTTTTGTAATGAGCTCAAAACCAACGAAAGTGGCCAAGGCTAATATGTAGATTAATATGATAAGGTTCTCGATATCCATAAGTGAAGTGGAGTAAAGTTTAAATATAGTTCTTCAATATATGGTATTTCTAAGAAGAAATCAAAGAAGTGGAAGGCTATGCCTCTACGCTGCGTTGTCTCATTACTTCGCTTAGTATCATCCCTGTAGCTACAGATACATTGAGCGAGGCAATTTTTCCCTGCATAGGGATTTTTACTAGGGCGTCGGCTTGTCGTAGTAACTCTTTACTAATTCCGTCTTCTTCAGAGCCCATAATGATAGCCGTAGGTGATGCATAGGTAGTAGTAAATAGAGAAGCTTCCGCCTGTTCGGTACAAGCGACTACTTGTAGGCCACTCTCTTTTAAAAACTTTACCGCTTTAAAAAGACTTGCTTCTCTACAAACAGGGAGATAGTTGAGTGCGCCTGCAGAAGTTTTCATCGCATCTCTATTGGCTTGTGCTGCATTTTTGAGAGGTACTACCACCGCATGGACACCCATACATTCTGCGGTACGTGTAATGGCACCAAAGTTTCGCACATCAGTAATACGATCTAGTATCAGTACTATGGGCGCCTCTCCTTTGGTAAATGCTTCTGATATAATATGGTCTAAAGAGGCATATTGAATAGCCGATATGAACGCAATAGCTCCCTGATGGTTTTTTCTTGTAATTTTATTAAGCTTAAAAATTGGTACTTTAGAAATAGGAATTTGGTACTGGCGTGCCAGTTGTAAAAGTGCTTTATGTGTCTCGGAGCTGCCTTGGTCTTTTTGTAGCAGAATTTTGTCTATCTCATTTCCTGCTTCAATGGTCTCAATAATTGCTCTTGTACCAAAAACGATGTCTTTATTAGCCTTCTGCGATGGGTTATTTTCCAAAATGTTGAAAAGTCAATCAGGTTTATAGAATATACTATCTTGTAGCGACACCTTTGCGCCAGAGCTCTACAACTGGATACCAGATGGGCTCATACTCTACATAGCGTACTAGTGTATAGTGCTCTTGTGTAAACTGATTAGCTTTCCTTCTGAACTTGAAAGAAACTTGGTTAAAGTTTTTCCCTCCTCCTTTGTAGGTCCATTGTACTACATCTTTACCATAATTGATCTCATTAGGATAGCCAAAAATGGTATAGATCATTCCCATGTCTGTTTTCCAGCCTTCTTTGAAGGTAGTAAACATGATGTTGCTTAACTTTATTCTTTGGTAATAGTCCTTAATTGTCTTTCTCGCCAAAGCTACTTTACCATTCGTAAGTCGTAGCCAGAAGCGATCAAGTTCTTTTTTCAAATCGCTTGCACTTTTTAATTTTTGTAATTCTTCTACAGTAGATATATAAGTAAGTGGTTTTACGAGCTGCTCTTTTTGGGTAAGCTTTGGAAAGCCCTTTGGCTCTACTCTTAACCCTATGCCATAAAAGTCTGTTGTATCTTTTCTGAAGAGGTAAATGCCCTCTTTTTCTAAAGTTAATACATCACTACTATTCACAACAAAACTACTGTCCATTTGCATTGTAGCGTTAGTGGTAGGTTTGTTAAGATACATGGGAGCTAGTGCAGCATCGTAGTCTTGTTGAAACCTATTCACATATAACTTAGCAGCACTATTAGTAAGGTCTTTTATTTTAAAAGATTCACCTGATACCACATAGTCATGAAAGTTGGGATGTGTGCCTGTAGGATCAAATACACCGAAGGCTTGTCCAAGCTGTGTTTGTGTAAAATACAAGGGGATATCCTTTCGGTTGATTTGCTTACTGTTATTGTTGATCACCTGTACCCATAAAATAGCAAAAGGTAGAGAGAGTTTGTTGATGTCTATACTAAAGTAAATACCCTGTTTGTAGTTTTGCAAAGTGAGCGGTGAGAGATCAAGTGTACGCGCCTCTACAACAGGCGTAGCTCCTCCATATTCTTCGTAAACAGCATACCTGACCGTGTATTTTTCTAAAAATGAAGCTGCTGAGTACCGCTCGTTGGGTAAATGAGACCTTATGTAAACAAAGGCTTTTAAGGATGAGCCATTATCTAGCACTTTTGTCTGAAACAACATCTTTTCAGACTGTGCCCAAGTTGTCATCTGTATAAGAAGATAAACAATGACAAAGAAGCTTGTTCTTTTATACATTATATGATATTGCTTTGCTTAAAAATCAAGTTTAAAAGTAATAGGACGAACCACCTCTACCCTTACTGGCTTTCCATCTTTTCGTCCCGGTATCCAGTTAGGTGCTTTTTGTATGAGACGTACAGCTTCTTCATCGCATCCCCCACCTATGCCTTTCATCACACTTACTTCTGAGATCTTACCATCTGTTTCTACTACAAACTTAACCATTACACGCCCCTGTAGTTTCAACTGTTTTGCTTCTTCTGGATATTGTAGATTAGACTCTATATATTCGTAGAACGCCTTCAAACCACCTATGGGTTCAGGTTGTTTGTCGGCCATTTTATAAATAGTAGTATCTTGTGCGGTAACGCTATTGGTTACTATAAAAATAATACAAGTGAGGCAAATGAGTAGTTTTCGATTCATCGTAGCTAAAACAATAGTATCACGTAACAATATACAAAATTCTTGCTAACAACTGCTAGGCTATTCTTCTTTTGATACAATATCAGCTTTTTATACACATAAAAAAATTACCATCAATGCGATACGTATTTTTGTTAATAACTTTATTAAGCAGCTATCTTATTGTGGCTCAGTCAAAGACGGCCTATCCAGCTTTCGAGCAACATACTTTTACCTCTCATAGAGGTTTTCAACTTTCGTACAGATTAATGCCACCACTACAGGTAGATACTAGCCGACGCTACCCATTAGTACTAGGTTTACATGGGGCTGGATCACGCGGCGAAAGTAACGAAAAGATACTCAAACACCTTTCTCCTATTTTTTTGGCTGATACTAATCGGAGTAAATATCCTTGCTATGTCTTGATTCCTCAATGTCCTAAAGACCAACAATGGGTAACGGTTCCCTGGACTGCAGCCAGTCATACTTTACCTCAGCAGCCCAGTGAACCTTTGGCAGCTAGTTTAGCCCTATTAGATTCACTTACAAAAGTCTATCCTATTGATACCACAAGGCTTTACCTTATCGGCTTTTCTATGGGAGGCTTTGGCGTGTGGGACGCTGCTATGAGATTTCCATATAAATTTGCAGCCGCTATCCCTATTTGTGGAGGAGGCGACGAAACTGCTGCCCATCGTATACAACACTTACCCATGTGGGTATTTCACGGAATGCTGGATAAAACGGTACAGCCTTTAAGGTCTATACATATGGTTGAAAAACTAAAGCAACTAGGGGGCAAGCCACGCTATACCTGGTACCCTACAGTAGCCCATACTGCGTGGAAGCAGGCTTTTAAAGAACCTGATTTATTACCTTGGTTGTTCAGGCAAAAAAATAGTAAATAATCTTTTTAAAATAGTTACTTTTACTACATATAAAATATTGTTAATGGCGCCATGATGTCTTTCAATAACGGAAGTATTTCTATTTGGATAGATGAACAGCAGGTACTACACTTTGTATGGGAAAGTTTCGCTACTAGCAAACAATACAGAGAAGGTTGGACAAAAGCATTGACGTTAGCGAACGAAAAAAAGATAAATAAGTGGCTTATTGACCAGCGAGAATCAGGTACGATTATGCCTAAAGACCTGCGGTGGGCAAATGAAGAGTGGTATCCAAAAGCTACTAAACTACTTGGTGAGCAGAGTAAAATAGCAGTACTGCCTCCAAAAAGTGCTTTTGGTGAGTTATCTGTGCGAAAGGCCATTGAGCAACTAGAAGCGAAGCGTAAGGAACCACTTAAGCTAAAATATTTCTCAGATAATAGCGAGGCTGTAGAGTGGTTATTCGTCTAGAGGTTACGGTTGCTTTGTGTATTTGTAAACTTAGTATTAAGTTTTAATACCTTATTTTTAGTCTAGCTAAATTCTACTTAATTTTACTATACCTAATTGGGTCGTTATGAGTATAAAATCTACGCACAAGATTCTAGTTGTTGATGATGATACAGATATTGTGGAGATGCTTACCTACAACTTGAAAAAAGAAGGCTACGAGGTGAAAGCCGCTTACGATGGTAAAGAAGCCATCGACACGGCTACGCAGTTCCAACCATCACTTATTCTCATGGATATCATGATGCCGCAAATGGATGGTGTAGAAGCAAGCAGAATACTTCGTGAAATACCAGAAACAAATGATGCTTACATAATATTTTTGACAGCAAGAGCAGAAGAATACTCTGAAATTGCCGCCTTTGATGTAGGTGCTGATGATTACATTGTCAAGCCCATCAAACCACGCGCACTAATGAGTCGTATCTCGGCCATTTTTCGTAGAGAGTCGAAAAAAATCAAACAGGAGGATCAAATATTTCTGGGCGAACTTACCATAGATCGTAAAAGCTATACAATTATGCAGGGCGACCATACGCTCAATCTTCCTAAAAAAGAGTTTGAGCTTTTATATTTTTTAGCGCAGTATCCCGACAAAGTATTTAGCCGCGATGAACTTTTACAGAATATCTGGGGAACTGATGTATATGTGTTGGCACGTACTGTAGATGTGCATGTGCGTAAGATTAGAGAAAAAATTGGTGATGGTTACATAAAAACCGTAAAAGGTGTCGGCTATAAACTATCCTTGAAAGAGTAACTCATGCTTTCCTCTCCCCGTATACTTGCCCTTGTGTTGGCCTTTTGCATTGCAATGGTTACTACCTTGTTTGTCTCTTTGGTAGAGGGTGTAGGGAGAGTTGCTTTATTAGTTTGCTTTAGCTTAGCGTTTGCTTCTAGTTTTTTATTAGTGACTATTGCGCTAGAGTTTTTGATTTTTAGAGAAATCAATCTCCTACACGAATCCTTCAATAAGTTAAAGAAAAAAGACTTTAAATTCGCCAAAAAAAGGCTTTCTACTATCTCAAGCCCTTTGAGTCAATTCAATAAAGAGCTTTTTAAATATGCTGAAAAAAAGCAAAAAGAAATTGACCAGCTTGTTCAAATAGAAGCCTTTAGAAGAGAGTTCTTAGCTGATGTCTCTCACGAGCTTAAAACACCTATCTTTGCTGCACAAGGTTTTATACATACTTTACTTGATGGCGCTGTAGAAGATCCCAACGTACGATATAAATTCTTAGAAAGGGCAGCTAAAACCTTGGATGGTCTAGACCACCTCGTTCAAGACCTTATTACACTTTCTAAAATGGAAAGTGGCTTCATTAAGATGGAATTTTCTTCTATTGATGCTATCGCACTTCTGGAGGAGGTTTTTGTACAACTAGAAGAAAAGGCTGAGACTAAAAACATCTCGCTTCTATTAGATAAAAGGAGTTCTACTGAGTGTTATATCCAAGCAGATAGGCAGCGTTTTCGCCAAGTACTTATTAACCTCATCGAAAATGCTTTTTAGTTCTGTTAATTCATTGGTAGTGTTCGTGTAATGATTATCCAGCAGCTTGAGGAGTGTGAAATCACCATCAAAGATGATGGCCTTGGCATTCCTAAAAAACACCTTACGCGGATATTTGAGCGCTTTTATCGTGTAGAGAAGAGCCGTTCTAAAGAACGAGGCGGAAGCGGCCTAGGGCTAGCAATCGTAAAGCAAATTATTGATGCCCACGACGCGCAGATTGACGTCCAAAGTAAGGTAGACAAAGGGACTACCTTTACAATTCTCATTAAAAGAGGTGAAAAAAACACCTCAAATAAGGTACATCTAGCCTCTAAAGATGTATCTTTGGAC
The DNA here is from genome assembly GCA_937911505.1 of uncultured Cytophagales bacterium. GTDB lineage: Bacteria > Bacteroidota > Bacteroidia > Cytophagales > Thermonemataceae > CALEMF01. The sequence continues at coordinate 88,971 of CALEMF010000046.1, read as the reverse complement.
TCCTAAATTCAATAAGTGCTTTTTATATTTTAATACTTACACTTCTTTAAGCTCCATGCCTTATGAGAATTATTCCTGCCATTGACATCATAGACGGTAAGTGTGTAAGGCTTACACAAGGCGACTACCAACGAAAGAAAGTTTACAACGAAAATCCAGTAGAGGTAGCTAAACATTTCGAAGCAATGGGTATTCGCTACTTACATTTGGTAGACCTTGACGGTGCAAAAGCAAAGAAAGTAATCAATCTAAAAGTTTTGGAAGAAATTAGTCGTCAAACTCAGTTGAAAGTAGATTTTGGCGGTGGTGTACAATCTTATGAAAGCGCCCGAGATGTCTTTGAAGCTGGCGCTCAACAGGTGACATTGGGCAGTATTGCTGTAAAGAAACCTGCTGTAGTAGACCAGTGCTTAGAAACATTTGGTAGCGAGCGTATTATTTTAGGTGCTGATGTAAAGGGACAGCAAGTTGCTATCAGTGGTTGGCAAGAAGTGACACCCCTTACGCTAGAAACACTAGTAGCAAAATACGTGGCAAAGGGGATTCAATATGTCATTTGTACCGATATTAGTAAGGATGGTCTGCTGGCAGGCCCTTCTTTTTCATTATACGTTCAGCTAATAAAGCGCTTTCCTTCAGTACACCTCATTGCTAGTGGGGGAGTTACTACAATAGAAGACATTGGAAAACTAGCAGCCATACGTCTGGAGGGTGTCATCATTGGGAAAGCACTGTATGAAGGAACCATTACTACAGCGTCGTTAAAAAGTTATCTGCAGGCTCGTCCAGCTCAATAAACTGATTTAAAGCACTATGCTTTGTATTTCACATTTTTTAACTACCTTTGTATCCCAAAAATACTCCTTTAAGAAAATACTTTCAAAAAGGAGTCGAAGACTACCCTCATACGATTCTCTAAATCGATGGGACTTAGTTTATTATGTAAATTTTTACTTGTTTAAAACTTTTAAACCTTAAAAGAAGTGACAAAAGCAGAAGTAATTGCAGAAATCGTTGCCAAAACTGGCATTGAAAGAGGAGATGTTCAAAGAACCGTAGAAGAGTTCTTCAAAGTAGTAAAGTCTAATATGGTGAAAGGAGAAAATATCTACATGAGAGGTTTTGGTAGCTTTATCAACAAAAAGAAAGCAAAGAAAACCGCTCGTAATATTTCTCAAAATACAGCCATCATTATTGATGAACATTATGTTCCAGCTTTTAAACCAGCTAAAGAATTTGTTGAGCAGGTAAAAGCAAATGTCAAAGTTTCTAAAAAAGACAAGAATAAAAAAGAAGCAGTTGCTAATTAGTCGCTAGTATTGAGTGTATGCAAAAAGTTACTCAAATAGTTTTAGTAGTAGTAGGGATATTGGTAGTAACTGGGCTCTACTTCTTGCCTAAGGTAGTAGTAGATAACGAACAAACTACTACCAATAGTACCTTGCAGGAATCTTCTGAACTTACTGAGCAAACTGAAGAGGCACACGCAAGAGTATTAACTACTGCTCAAAAAGAAGTACTTACTCATTGGAAAGAAAAACTTGCATCAACCACAGAGAAAGAAGATAAAATACTGATACTCGACTCTCTAGCAACTTTTTTCACTAACATTAATTGGCTTGATAGTGCCAGTACTTACAAAGATCAAATAGCTGTACTATCTCCTTCTGTTTACACTTGGATGAGCGCTGGAGATAGCTACTATGATGCTTTTAGCTTTGCTATGAATAGCGAAAGAGCCAACCTATTTGGTAACAAAGCCAGAGCTTATTATGAAAAAGTGCTAGCAGAAGACCCAGAAAACTGGGATGCCAAAACTAAAATGGGCATGACTTATGTTACTACTAAGAATCCTATGAAAGGAATTTCTATGTTACTAGAAGTAGTAGAAAAAGACCCTGATAATGAGTTAGCGCTTTACAACTTGGGTATCCTCTCTATGGAGCGTGGTGCGCCAGATAAAGCAGTACAAAGGTTTGAGGCGCTTCTCGAAGTGAATCCTAACAATGCGCAGGCTTGGGTGCTTTTAGCACAAAGCTATCAAGCGCTTGAAAATACAGAGAAGGCTATCAGTGCGTTAGAATCTGTTCAAAAACTGGACTTGGATTCTATCACACAACAACAAGTAGCCCTTTATCTGGAAGAGTTAAAAAAGAATTAAGTTATTTATTCATTAAAAATATTTATTCATATGCCTTGCGGAAAAAAAAGAAAAAGACATAAAATCGCGACTCATAAGCGTAAAAAACGCTTGAGAAAAAATAGACACAAAAAGAAAAACCGTTAAGTCTTGTTGGACTTACTTTCTACTGAGAGTAAGTCCTCATTTGATTTAAGAACTTTTTACTTTACACATTCTTCCTTATTCTTTATTGTAAAGTGCACTTCCGCTTTTATTATACCCTGTTAACTTAAAGTAAGTGCACTATCAGATAATGTAGCATGTTGTTGTAATTAAGGTAATTAAGTTTATATCCAATTGTTCAATTGTCAAATGTTATAAGAGAAACATTCCATGAGTACAGAATTAGTTATCAATTCTACTCGGGACGGTGCACGTATAGCCCTTTTGAAGGAGAAGAAAATCGTTGAATATCACGTAGAACAAGACGAAACGAAATTTGCTGTTGGCGATATATATCTTGGCATCATTAGAAAAGTAGTACCAGGCCTAAACGCTGCTTTTGTAGACATAGGCTATCAAAAAGATGCTTTCCTACATTACTTGGACTTAGGGCCGAACATCAGGTCTCTACTGAAATATACAAAAGATACGATAGCCAAGCGTCAACAGACGCATCGACTTGACGATTTCAAGTTTGCACCTCCTATTGAGAAAATTGGCAAGATTAGCCAAGTCTTAAGTAGAAATACCCCTATTTTAGTACAGGTTACGAAAGAGCCCATTTCGACGAAAGGGCCACGTCTTTCCTGTGAGTTATCCATTGCGGGACGTTACTTAGTGCTCGTTCCTTTTTCTAATACTATCAGTATTTCTAAAAGAATTGTTAGTAAAGAAGAAAAGCAACGCCTTACACGTCTTATACAATCCATTAAGCCTGCCCGTTTCGGTGTCATCGTTCGTACTGCGGCTGAAGGCAGAGAAGTAGCAGAATTAGACTCTGACTTGCGTCAGCTAGTAGAAAAATGGGAAAAAGGCTTTGAAACGTTAAAAAACGCAAAACCAAGAGATAAGGTAATTGGCGAAGTAGGTAGAGTTTCTTCTATATTGAGAGACTTACTTAATGAAAACTTCGATAATATCGCAACTGATAGTAAGCCTATTTACGAAGAGATTCGCACGCTTGTAAAGCGTATTTCGCCTAAACAAGAGAAAATCGTAAAGCTCCATAATGGTAAAACCAAAATATTTGAAAGTTTTGGCATCGAAAAGCAGCTAAAACTTCTTTTTGGTAAGTCTGTGAGCCTTTCTAGCGGTGGCTATTTGGTAATAGAGCATACCGAAGCCTTACACGTAATAGACGTCAATAGTGGTAATAAGTCGGTATCGGAAGCGAGCCAAGAGGCTACTGCTCTTGCTGTCAATTTAGAAGCGGTAAAAGAAATCTCTCGCCAGCTTCGTATTAGAGATATGGGTGGTATTATTATCGTCGACTTCATTGATATGAAGAAGGTAGATAATAAAAAAACGATTTATAGAAAGATGAAAGAGGTAATGATGGAAGATAGAGCCAAACATACCATCTTACCGCTTACACGCTTTGGTCTTATGCAAATCACGCGTCAGCGCGTAAGACCTGAACTAAACATAAAGACTTTAGAAATTTGCCCTGCTTGTAATGGTACAGGTAAAATAACAGCCAGTATTCTCATCTCTGATACCATCGAAAATAATTTAGATTATATCATCCAAAAGCAAAATGAAAAAGGGCTTACCATTACCTCTCATCCCTACTTGCACGCCTACTTTACACACGGCTTTATCTCTCGACAAATGAAGTGGCTTTTTAAGTATGGACGTTGGATTAAAGTTATTAAAGACTCTTCCCTGCCCCTCAATGAATTTATATTCAGAAATAAAGATGGCGTAGAAATCGAAGTATAGTCACTTTATACGTAGGTAAAAACTCCAACTGTTGAATGACAGTTGGAGTTTTTTTATGAATTATTGTGTCGTTTCAGCAATCTCACGATACACTTTGAGAGAAGGCTATAGTCGTAGATTAAACACAAGACAACTTGCCATTACAAGGATGAAATTGTATTTTAGCTGCACTTCTATACAACTTATTTTATAGTAACCAAAAACGATGACACCTATTCAATACGACTATCATCCTGATCATTTACAAAACTCTGTTCCCAATAAGTTCAAGCCTGAACAACTCAAAACAGAAGAGATGATTATCAATCTGGGGCCCCAGCATCCTTCTATGCACGGAGTACTGAGACTAGAAGTAATTACCGACGGAGAAATTGTAGTCGATGTTGTTCCACACATAGGATATTTACACCGGTGTTTCGAAAAACATGCTGAATCACTTCCTTACAACCAAGTGATTCCCTTTGTAGATAGAATGGATTACATGGCAGCAATGAACTCCGAGCATGCTTATGCCATGGGTGTAGAAAAAATGCTAGGAATTAGCGATCGTATCCCTAAAAGAGTAGAATACATTCGCGTATTGGTAGCTGAACTCAATAGAATAGCTTCTCATTTTGTAGCCATAGGTACTTATGGAATAGATATTGGCGCTTTTACACCTTTCTTGTGGATGATGCGCGACCGAGAACATATCTTGCGTCTGTTAGAGTGGATTTGTGGCGCGCGCATGTTATACAATTATATTTGGATAGGAGGATTATACTACGACTTACCCGTCGGGTTTGAAGAAAAATGCCAAGAGTTAATCGACTATCTAGCCCCTAAGTTGATAGAGCTCCAAAAGCTATTAGTAGAAAATAAAATTTTTATACAGCGTACTGCTAACATAGGTGTTCTACCACTTCCTTTAGCCATCAATGCAGGCATTACAGGCCCTATGCTGCGAGGTGCTGGATTACGATTTGACTTAAGACGAGTAGACAACTACTCGGTTTATCCAGAGCTAGACTTCGACATACCTATTGGTAAAGGAGAAATGGGAAAAGTGGGTGACTGTTGGGATAGAAATTGGGTACGCTTATGTGAATGTCATGAATCTATCAAAATCATTCGTCAATGTTTAAAGCAACTTCTTACCGATCATAAAAGAGACCGTGACTTCGATCCACAAGCATTGGTTCCTAAAAAAATTCGCCCAAAGGCACAAGATTTTTACATTAGAGCAGAAAACCCCAAAGGAGAGTTAGGATTTTTCTTTAGAGCAGATGGCAAAACAGATGTCCCTTTTCGGTGTAAGGCAAGGGCTTGTAGTTTTGTGAATCTTTCCGTATTACCAAAAATTGTGAAAGGTAGCATGCTAGCTGATTTGATCGCTATTGTTGGCTCTTTGGATCTCGTAATGGGAGAAGTAGACAGATAAAATAAAATACAGTAGTTTTGTATTCAAGGACTTACTCATACATTTTTCTCTACACTGTTATTATGCTTAGCCTTGTTGGTTGTAAGCCTTCACCTACTCAAGCACCAAAAGTAGAGAAGGGTTTGATAGACATTGGCTACTGGAACTTTGAAAAAGAGCCTATCATTACCATAGATGGCGAATGGAAGTTTTATTGGAACGAACTTCTTCAACCACAACAAATTAGCTCGTTAAAACCTTATTATGCATCTGTACCTACTTCTTGGGGACGCTTAGGCTATCCAACCAAAGGTTATGCTACTTATAGCCTTGATATCCGATGTAACCCCTATCAACATAATCTAGCTATTCTATTTCCTAACATTAGTACTGCCTATAAAATATGGGTTAATAACGAGCTTGTGAGAAAAGTAGGGCATGTAGGTTCTAATAGTAAAAGTACCATTCCAGGCTATAGGGGCAGTTTGATTCATCTTCCTGATAAAGCGATCAATTCCAAATACATTCGCATTACCATTCAAGTGGCTAACTTTGATCACTATAGAGGGGGATTTTATCAGGGTACAATTTTACTCGGTAATTTACAAACGTTAAAGAGTCGTTTAAACAACACGCGTTCTCTAGAACTACTCGAAGTGGGCTCTCTCACCTTTATGATGCTGTATCACTTTATTCTCTTTTTTTATCTATATAAAAGAAGAGACTATTCTCCGCTTTATCTTAGCATCATTTGTTTTTGTATCATTATCAGAACACTTATTGTCAATGTAGGGTCTCAGTACTGGTATGAGGTCTTTCCGAATAGTAGCTATTATTTTCTCATTACGTTGGAATTTGTAGTCACCTATGCGTTAATTCCTTTTATGGTAATGTTCGTTCATGCCTTGTTTCCACAAGAGTCTTCCAAGAAATTGATACGCATATTTCAAGCGACAGGTCTTTTACTTGTATTAACAGTTCTTTTTACACCTTCTTATGTTTTTGGGCATAGCTTATATGTATTTTACATAGCTAGCTTGGCCGCTTATGGCTTTCAGATATATGTAGTAACAAAGGCTTTTCATAGAGGACGTTCTGGGGCACTTACCCTACAGTTCGGTTTCCTTATTTCATTAGTACTTTCCTTTTTAGAGGTTGCCCACCACAACGCTTGGATTGCGCTCACCTATTCCAACCTTGCAACACTGGGCTTATTTTTATTTCTCTTTTTCCAATCTTTTGTCATTTCACGTCGTTTTGCCACTGCTTTTGCACAAGCAGAAGATTTAACAAATAACCTCGAAAAGAAGGTGAAAGAACGTACTGAAGAGCTGAAAGCACAAAATGATATGGTGGCGCGTATCAATGATAGCTAGTATTCGTTACGCACAACGTATTCAAGAAGCCACTCTACCTACACAGAAACGGCTCAAGAAGTATCTTCCTGAACACTTTATACTTTACAAACCTAGAGATATTGTTAGTGGCGACTTTTATTGGTTTTTGAAGAAACAAGGGAAGGCCTTCCTAGTAGTAGCAGATTGCACTGGTCACGGTGTTCCTGGAGCTTTTATGGCGATGTTAGGTATCACTAGCCTTAATTACCTTATTGGTGTGAATGATTTAACAGCCCCTGCTAAAATATTGAAGAAACTAGATGGTCAAATTTCCGCTGCCTTAAATCAAAAAACAGAGAAGAACTTGAATTATGATGGGATGGTACTAGCCATGTGTGTATTCGATTTTGAGCAGCGTAAACTTACTTTTGCTAGTGCTGAACGCCCCCTTTATATCGTCAGAGGTAAGCATCTCACGAAAATACAAGGTAATAAACATATCATTGGAGGAAACATTGTAGAAACAACAAAGAGCTTTACTCAACAAGAGGTTCCTATAGAAAAAAACGACATGCTTTATCTATTTTCAGACGGTTATACAGATCAGTTTGGAGGAGGCATTAAGAAGAAGAAATTCAGCACCAGAAGATTCCAAAACTTACTCTGCGATATTGCCCATTTACCTCCAGAAGAACAATCTATTATGTTAGAAAAAACTTTACAGGAGTGGCAAGGGAGCCACCCTCAAATAGATGATATCTTGGTTGTCGGTCTAAAAATCAGCTTTTAAAAGTAAAGTGCAAACGCTCAGCAACTTACTCTACATATTGAAAAAATAGCATTTCTTCTCTTTTACTTTCCGATCAAAAATTAGTATCTTTTGTTCGTATTTTCTTATAGGCATTTTGAAGGAAAAATACGCGCCTATAGCTGATACACTCAACTTTTGAAAGCATTATGGTAAACATAAACAAGGAAAAACTATTAGCCACCAGAGCTAAGCTTTTAGGCTTGCTCAAGAGTAAAGAACTGAACACTGAAGTTGAAAGGCTTATACGTGAAGACCTTCGTAACGTAGAAAAAGAACTAGAGGAACTAGAAGGTAAGCCCAACCAAAAGAAGGACTAAAACTTTCAATGCTTTGTTTATCAACTTTTTATTTACTTTTTTGCTTTTACCACTATAAGTAATTACCTTTGCCTCCCTTGTATAATATCAAAATAGCAATATACATTTGAGTTAAAATGGCAAATCATAAATCAGCATTAAAAAGAATTAGATCAAGTGAGGCAAAAAGACTCAGGAATCGTTACTACCTGAAGACAACCCGCACCTTCGAGAAGAAGCTAAAAGACACAACTGACAAAGCAGAAGCACAGGAACTACTAAAAAAAGTAACCGCTATGCTTGATAAGCTTGCTAAGAAGAACATCATTCATGCTAATAAAGCTGCTAATCACAAGTCTAAGTTGCATAAGTACGTAAACTCCCTGTCTTAGATAGAGATGCATGATTTTAAAGCGAGCCTTGTAAGTCTAAGTTACAAGGCTCGCTTCACTTACAACACCTTATGAAAAAACAGAACAATTTAAAAATACAAAACCTTGCTGAGGAAGACCGCCCACGCGAAAAACTACTTTTAAAAGGAAGGGCAAGCTTGTCAGATGCAGAGCTAATCGCCATCCTTATAGGTTCAGGTTCGCGTGAGCAGAGTGCTGTAGAACTTTCAAAAACTATTCTACAAAGCACTAATAATAATTTACACGAGCTAGCAAAACTAAATGTAAAAGAGCTACAGAAGTTTAAAGGAATTGGAGAGGCAAAAGCCATCAGTATTGTGAGTGCGCTCGAGCTAGGAAGAAGGAGAAAAGCCAGCGAGGTAATTAAAAAACCTAAAATCACTTCTTCTGAAGAAGCCTACCAAGTAATAAAACCACACCTTCTCGATTTACCTCACGAAGAATTTTGGATGATCTTACTTAATAGAGCGAATGAAGTCATTCGTCTTCTACAAATTAGCTCTGGAGGTATTGCTGGTACTGTTGCCGATAGTAGAATTATCTTTAAAGCAGCGTTCGAGCATTTGGCTAGTGCCATTATTGTTGTACATAACCACCCTTCTGAAAGCCTTACCCCAAGCCAAGCAGACATTAACATTACTAATAAACTCAAAGAAGCAGGTGATATCCTCGAAACACCTTTGTTAGATCACCTCATTTTTACTAACCATCGTTATTTTAGCTTTGCTGACAATGGTCTTCTATAAATAAGCCAAGTAGTAATTGTATTTTAGCCTACTTTTGCCTATCTTATAATAGCTTATTGTTCTTATCACAGTAAAAAATAATTCGATATGGAAAAAATACGTCTTGTAACCGATTATATGACGAGCATCAACCGTCTCATCACTTTTACACCTGAGCAAAATATTATGGATGCTATTAATCTTATGTTAAAACATAAAATTACAGGTGCGCCAGTGCTCAACAGAGAAGGTGACATTATAGGAATGATCTCAGAGAAAGACTGTCTCAAAGTTATCCTAAAAGCCACTTACTACAATGATATGCCTGGTAAAGTAGAAGATTACATGAGTACTTCTGTTACGAGTGTCGATGAAGATAAAAATGTAGAAGAGGTAGCAGAAATGTTTATTGATAATCATTTTAAGCGATTTCCTGTTGTAGATAAAAGAGGTCGCCTTATCGGGCAAGTAAGCCGGTACGATATTCTTCGTGCTACACAAGATATTAAGGCTACTACCTGGGGACAAAAAAGTACTACTGCATAAATCCAGAAGTTATTTTTGACTATGTGAAGGTAAACTAGTATCATTGTATAGGAAGAAGCCGTTTCAACTTTTTCTATTTTAGCTACGCTGAGCTACACTTCGTTTCGGTTCTAAAAAACAAAAAGCCCTAATGACTTCGAAATATACTTTTCTGTTCTCTCTATTAATTCTTCTTAGCAACGCGATAAGTGCACAATCAGTAACCCTGTACTGGGAAGATGAGCTGTTGAATGGCCAAAAGCCACTTTCTGAGCAAGATATTATTGAAGAGGATGTGCTTACCATTAAACTGGCCCCAGATGCTGCCTTTAAGGAGAAATATCCTAACAGCGAAGCCATTGAACTTATCAGTTTTGAAGCACTACACACAAAAAACCAAAAGCCTCTTGGCGCTATTACCATCAACGACTCTAACCAGCTTCCTCTAAAACCTTTTAAAATCATAAAAGGAGAGAAAATTATCTTGAAGTTCTACAAAGCTTTCTCAATAAATGCAGAAGGTAAGAAAGAGTTGATCGATTTAACAGGAACCAACACAGTACTTACATTTTAAGTCATTATCGTAAATGTCCTTTAAAAATTGGTATATTTTTCTTGACATACCAACTAGTATGTATATATTTGTAAATAAGAAGTGTTAACTATATGAATACACGAACTGCCATATTAGAAAAAAACTTTGAAGCGATTCGTCAAGATGGTTTTCAAGGTACACGCACAGACAAGGTAATTGCTACATTAGGTATAACGAAAGGAGCCTTTTACCATTACTTCCCCACTAAACTAGCTATGGGGTATGCTATTGTAGAAGAAATCTTAGCACCTGCCTATATAGAGAAATGGACACACCTTGCTGATTACAAGGGTCACCCAATAGATGGCATTGTAGAAGGTATTGAACTAATTAGGAGGCCTATTTCACAAAAAAATATCTATTTGGGTTGCCCACTAAACAACTTAGTACAAGAAATGTCAGCCATAGATCAAGTTTTTAGAGAAAAGCTGTCTGCTATTATTACTACTTCTATATCACTTATTGAACAGTGTATTGGGAGGGGTCAGCAAGCATCACAAATATCTTCCAAAGTAAAAGCACGTTCATTAGCTCATTTTATATTTGCTAGTATTGAAGGAAGCTTCTCGATGGGGAAAGCGCAGAATAGCTTTGAAGTGTTCAATATGAGCATTGATTCACTTATTTCGTATTTAAAATCGCTTAAAGAATAATTTTTTTTAATCTATGCATACCAACTAGTATGTATTTTTATAATTGTTATAAACCTATAAATTTTTATTTATTATGTATGTCATCATCGGAGCCACCGGCAATACAGGGAAAGAAATTACCCATGCCTTATTAGACAACAATAAGCCCGTAAAGGTAATTAGCCGCCAGCTAGATCACCTAAAACCCTTTACAGAACGCGGAGCCATAGCTGCAGTAGGAAATTTAGAAGATACTAACTTCTTGAAAGAGGCTTTTATAGGTGCAACAGCCGTCTATGCGCTTATCCCACCAAAGTGGGATGTAACGCATTGGCGCAACTACCAGAGAGAAATCGCTACTTCTATAACACAGGCGCTTAAAGAGGCGCAGGTAAAATATGTGGTTGCTCTAAGCTCTAATGGTGCACAACTAGAAAAAGGGGCTGGACCAGTAAGTGGGTTACGCGAATTTGAAGAAATGCTAAAACAAGTTGAAGGATTAAATATTCTGAGCCTACGGGCAGGTTTCTTTATGCAAAACTTCTTTGGTCTTATGGATATGATGAAGGGTATGAATGCTTTTGGTTATTCTCTCAATAAAGATGTAAAAACGCCTATTGTACATACAAAAGATATCGCTGAGGTAGCGGTAAAGCATTTATTGGCCTTAGATTTTGAAGGCTTCGAGAAAGTATTTGTGGCTGGTAATGCAGATCTGACTATGGAAGAAGTAGCCACCACCTTAGGTAAGGCCATTGATAAGCCTGAATTAAAATATATTAGCTTTACTCCAGAAGAAGCTAAGGCAGGTTCGCTGAAAGCAGGTATTCCAGCCATTATTGCCGAAGGCTACAACGAACTTTTCGATGCACTTAATAAAGGAACCTACCTCAATGACTACCAACGTACTCCAGAAAACACTACGCCTACTACCTTAGCGTGGTTCGCTGAAAATGAGTTCGCCCCTGCTTACCAAGCCACTATGCAAAACGTATAGCAGCTTCATTATTATATCCTATTGGAAAAGGCTTTGAGTTATTCAAAGCCTTTTCTATTTTTATCCTAGTAATTCACTCCTCTTATGATCTCTATATTACAACAAGCACAAAAAAATTCTCAGAATACAGCTATTATAGATGCTACAGGTAGCTATACTTACCAGCAGCTACTAACGAAGAGTCTCCAAATAGCCTCTTATCTACAACACCAGGCTTCCTTTCAGCAAGGAGACCGCGTTAACTTCCTTGCTCAGCCTAGCTTTGCTTACACTACCTTACTCCTCGGCATTTGGCAAGCAGGTGGTATAGCGGTACCAATGTGTATTACACATCCAACCGCAGAGTTGCAATACGTATTAGAAGATACAGGTTGTAAAGTGCTTATCACAGATAAACAATATTACGTTAAGGCTAAAGCACTTGCTGAACAAGTAGACATTCAAATTATTCAATATGATGCTATAGAGAATATAAATACTTCTTTAGCCTTTCAGCCTTCTTCTGATGGTAATGCTTTGATGATCTACACAAGTGGTACTACTGGTAAACCTAAGGGAGTCGTTACTACCCATCGTAATATAGAGAGCCAGATTAAGACATTAGTAGAGGCTTGGCGGTGGTCGAAAGAAGATAGCATACTACACGTACTTCCTTTACATCATGTGCACGGTATTATTAATGTTTTAGCTTGTGCACTTTGGAGTGGTGCTCGCTGTGACTTCCTTACTAAATTTGAGGCAAAAACCGTCTGGCAGCTTTTCATAGATCGTGCTTACAGTCTATTTATGGCAGTACCTACTATTTATAGCCGCCTCATTCAGGAATATGAGCAGAGTGATAATTATGTACAACAGCAAATGCGTAAGGCTACTCAAGCAATGCGGCTGATGGTCTCAGGCTCTGCTGCACTTCCTGTTACTGTACTTGAAAAGTGGGAGAACATTACTTCTCACACCTTATTGGAGCGTTATGGAATGACAGAAATAGGGATGGCGCTTTCCAACCCTTATATTGGTAAAAGAGTAGCAGGATATGTAGGTTTACCTTTACCAGGCGTAGCGATCAAATTAGTAGATGAACAGGGTGATGAAGTAGCTCAGGGAGAACCTGGAGAAATTATCGTAAAAGGAGACAGCATATTCAAAGAATACTGGCAAAGAGAAGAAGCCACACAAAACGCATTTATGCAAGGATGGTTCAAAACTGGTGACATAGCACAGGTGAATGAAGAAGGCTATTTCAAGATACTGGGCAGACAATCAGTAGACATTATCAAGACAGGAGGTTATAAAGTATCTGCGCTCGAGATAGAAGAAGTTCTACGCACGCATCCAGCGATTAAAGAATGTGCAGTGGTAGGTATCGAAAACGAAGAATGGGGCGAAGTGGTATCAGCAGCGATACAACTTCATACGCAGGCCTCCTTATCCTTATCTCAATTGCGTGACTGGGCAAAGACACTTCTAGCAGCTTACAAGATTCCTCGTAATCTACTTATCGTAGAAGAGTTGCCTCGCAATGCTATGGGTAAAATTGTAAAACCAAGTGTCAAATATCTTTTTCAAGAAAATAAATGAAATACGAAAACACACGTTCGTTTGCACAAAAACTAGATAAGGAAGACCCTATTGCCTCTTTCAAAGCGCAATTTCACATCCCTTCTTACAATGGAAAGCCTGTTATTTATTTATGTGGTAACTCCTTAGGTTTACAGCCTAGAAGCGTAAGTGCTAGCATAGAAAAAGAGCTCACCAAATGGGCTGAGTTAGGTGTGGATGGTCATTTTGAGGGAAAAACGCGTTGGTTTGACTATAGGAAAAGTATTAAACCTTTATTGAGTAAAATAGTAGGAGCTTCACCCGATGAGGTAGTTCCTATGAATAACCTTACTACTAATTTACACCTCATGATGGTTTCCTTTTACCAACCTATTGGTAAAAGGAGCAAGGTACTAATGGAAGCAGGTGCTTTTCCCTCAGATCAATATGCAGTAGAAACGCAAGTAGCTTTCAGGCAACTTCCCAAAGAAAATATTGTAGAAATAGCGCCGAGAGAGGGAGAACATACTTTAAGAACTGAAGATATTCTCGCTAAAATTGAAGAAATAGGTGAAACACTCTCACTTGTTTTATTTGGTGGCGTTAATTATTATACTGGCCAAGCACTCGATATGCAACGTATTACCGCTAAAGCACATCAGGTTGGTGCCAAAGCGGGCTTTGACCTTGCCCATGCGGTAGGTAATATCTCACTAGTACTACACGATTGGCAGGTAGATTTTGCCGTATGGTGCAGTTATAAGTACCTGAATGCTGGGCCAGGAGGTGTAGGAGGTGCTTTTATACACCAGAAGCACCATCAAGCCAATTTAGCTAGACTTGGTGGCTGGTGGGGACACTTAGAAGAGGAGCGCTTCCAAATGGAAAAAGGATTTAAACCTATTCCCAATGCTGATGGTTGGCAACTCGCCAACGAACCTATTTTATTAATGGCCGCCCACAGAGCAGCATTAGAGATTTTTGAGCAAGCAGGTGGTATGCAAACCTTAGTAAAAAAGAGTCACTTGCTTACTAGTTTTCTTGAATTTATTATTCAGACAACGCTTAAAGATCAGGTGGAGATCATTACACCTTCTATACCGGAAGAAAGAGGTTGCCAGTTGTCGCTTGTATTCAAGCAAGACGGAAAAAGAAGTTTTGAGCGCTTGTTAGAAAATGGTATCATTACCGATTGGCGTGAACCAAACGTAATACGGCTAGCCCCTACTCCGCTCTACAATACCTTTGAGGAAGTCTATCAGGTGGGAAGGATACTAAAAAATATATAAAAAGAGTCTTCTAAGTTTATCTTAGAAGACTCTTTTCTTGCTTGAAATACTCTGGCTATTTACTAGTTGATACTATAAGTAACCCCCAATGAGTAACTTGTACCCAACTGAGAATTCTGGAAGATAAACTCTTGTCCTTTAAATTCATAGGTATACTTATACTCTGCATTGAGAATATTTCTTGCACGAAAGCGAAGGTTCCAACGTTCATTCAAGTTTTGAGAAGCCATCAAGTCCAACATAGGACGAGGTTGCTCATATATATCTGGTGTACCACCATCGGTTACCAGTGAAAGTCGTTCCCCTTGTACGTTGAAATTGATAGAGGCTTGTGTCCCTTTCTCGTTACGGAAGCTCAAATAGGCATTGACGATGTACGGCGACTGCCCGAACATCACCCGTTGCTCATCTGCTGTAGGCACTGTAGCTCGAATAGACTGTAACTCAAGCGGGTTGATGTCAATCTGAGAACTGATGAGAGAAAAGTTAGCGCCAATACTGAAAGGAAGAAGCGGCTTTGCTATAAAGCCTAAGTTCTTTCTTACTTCTACCTCAAATCCATACACAGTAGCTTCGTCTACATTTCTCATGTTAATTTCTGGATTTCCAGCTATTGGGTTTGTTACGCGTTCTATCGGGTTCTGAAACGACTTGTAGAATACACTGGCTGAAATTAACTCATCAAAGCTAGGGAATACCTCCCAGCGAAGGTCAAAATTATCAATCAAGGTTCTCTCTAAGTCAGGATTACCAATAAAGATGAAGTCTCCAATAAAGTCGAAAGACTCGAAGGGAGCTAACTCACGGAAAGTAGGTCGTGCTAGTGTTCTTCCATAAGCGGCGCGTAAGTTCATATCATCTTGAAGTGAGTAAGTTAAGTTTACAGAAGGTAACAAGTCAAATGTTTCTAGATTTCCTTCCCGACCACTGAAGGTTTCGATGTCAATATCCGTCTGTTCCAGCCTTGCCCCAACTATGGCCCGTAATCTATCGGTAACGGGCATATCTACCATGGCATACCCTGCTAATATAGTTTGGGTAGCATCATAATTATTATTTTCTATGAAGAAACGATTTATAAAAGCGCCTTCCCCTGTTTCAGCATCAAACTCAAACGCTTCAGAAACGTAGTAGAAGGGCCCTAGCTCTTCTGGCCATACCTCTCTACCTCCTTGTAAAACATTCACACGGTACTGATCTTCTCTAAACTCTCTATCCTTGAAAATTGCAGCTCCCCCAACTTTAAATTTAGATTCTAAGTCATTCCATTGTTTAAACTTGATCGTTAGATTTAATTTATTGTCAAAACTAAACTCTTCTAAGTTACGGGTATAGCGACTAGGCAATTGCCCTATCGATGGAGCTACTTCAAACTCATTTGTGTTTGGCCTAAATCCAATGGAGTAAAAACGTAAATCTGGTTCATCTTGTGTAGAAAGAATATAAGAGGAAGTCCAATCCAATACAGCTTTATTATCTTCACCAAATACATGTTCTCCTTTTAGTTGAAAGGAAGTAAGTGATCGCTCTAAGAATTGCAGTTGTGTTGTTTGATAATCAAGGGAGGCATCTTCTCTAGGGAAGTCACCGTCCTGAAAACGGGTGTTTTTTTCTGAGCTCTGATTCCTCAAAATATTCAAACTTAGCTTATGCTTGTCAGAAATTTTAATTGAACCGTTGGCCATTGCCCCCCACAAAACGATGTCTTGACTATACTGATCTACTAGCTGCAATTCTCTATTTAAACTTTCCACTTGATCTTCAGGGCTAGTCAGTGTGTATCGACCTGTTTCACCATCTGTATATGACTGAAAGTTTCTTTGGTAGTTCAGACTAGCAATGAAACCAAAAGGTCTTTTAAACAAAGATTTTTGATCACCTGCCGAGAGGGAGAAACGATGGTTCAAAGGTTGTGCTTCTCGTTGAAAATCGTAGTTATTATCGAAAGCACGGGTTACTTGTTCAGTAAGCTCAGGATTGGATGCACCATTATCAGGAATCTCCACTTCATTGACAAGGGAAGGGAAATCACGTGTACCATCGTCAAAACCTAGCCAGTCAAGATCACCGCCTCGATAAGTTAAGAAGTCATCCTCAAAGTTCGCTTGGGGATTAAAGCCAATGTTAGCGGAAGCTTCGAAAATGAACTCTTCTGGAAAGTCTTTGGTAGTTACATCTACAAAACCTCCTGTAAAATCACCTGCTAAATCAGGGGTGAATGTTTTATATACGATTATGTTATCCACAAGTTTAGTAGGGAATAAGTCCATTTGTACTGTATTCCTGTTAGGGTCTAGACCTGGTACATCTGCCCCATTAAGAGAGGTTTTGGTGTAGCGGTCGCCTAAGCCTCTCACATATACGTACTTCCCTCCTTCTACTGATACCCCTGTGATGCGTCGCATGGCGGCGCCAGCGTCATTATCACCCGTTCGGGAAAAGCCTTCTGCCGAGAGACCGTCTAATACGTTGGCCGCATTCTTTTGTACAGTCAACAAGGCGGACTCGCTGTCTCTTAACGCTTTACTTTCAATCACTACTTCTTCGAGTGCACTGGTTTCTACAGGGAGTCGAATCGTGCCGAGCGCAGTCACTTCCTCCGCTTGTACGGTTACATTTTCAATTACCTTTGTTTCGTAAGAAATAAAAGAAACACGTAAACGGTAGGTGCCTGGCGCCACGCTGATGGAAAACTTTCCATCAAGATCGGTAGTAGAGCCCGTACTAGTACCATCTACTAGCACAGTTGCCCCAATTAGGGTTTCGCCACTAGCATCATCAATTATCTGCCCTCTGATGATCCCGTTCTGCGCCATTGCTGAGAAAGCTGTGGTGAGCAGTGCTACCCAGAAGAGTAATAAGTTTTTCATTTTGAGCTAATTTATAATATGAAATAAACTTTAGTAGAAATTCGACTAACAATCTTAATTCGACTAACAATCTTAAAATGAATAGCATCTCCGTAAGGCCAGAGATGCTATCCAAAATAATAAAATTGAACTAGTCTACTCGCTATTGATACTTAAAAAGTCTCTCCTGCTCCAACAGCAACAGCAAACAAGGTCCAGCCTGCATGCCAAGGTGTATCGTCATCAGGATCGAAAGCACCCCGATAATTGGCAGTATCAAAGAAAGGATCCTCGGAAGAAGAGAAATCCGTACTACCTGTATTTGAAGGAACTCCAAACATATCAAGACCAGGGTCATATACTTCAGTATCAAAATCGAAATCGTTTACACCGGGCGTTCCACCTGAAGTCAATGAAAATTCGTCCTCTGCTGAATCGGTTCTGTTGGTTACGTTGTTTACAGTAGTTGTAACACCTGTAGCACCAACATTAAAAAATGCATTATTGGCAAGGGCTAACTGACCTGCTACTAATCTAGCAAAGCTATCTTCTCCATCATCTAGGTCTTCTACGTCGATTCCTGCACCAAACTCAGCAAAAATACTGTTATGATACTCACCGCCTGCGTTATCTCTGAAAGTAACCGCACGGGTACTAGTACCTTGTCCTTGTCCTATGTAAGTAGCATTAAAGAATACAGGGGTGGCAAAAGGCTCTCCTGTTTCAGGATCCTCACCACCATCATGCTCACCGCCGCGCTCTCCTGCGCTTCCTTGAATTGCGAAGGCAAACTGTACGTTACCTCTCCAGCCTAAGTCGTAGTCGAAGCTGTCGTCACCGCAGAAAGCAGCTACTAGATATTTACAGTTTACTGTACCCCCAAACCACTCAAAGCCATCGTCTTTGTTAGAAATTACTTCTACATATTCAATGGTAGTACCGCTACCGACACCCCCCATTGAAAGACCATTGATTTCATCACCTGAACCAAGGTCAGTACCTGCGTGGCGGATAGATACATACCTAAAAATACCTGAGTCGTCGGTGTCGTCGTCTCCACCATAGATACCACGGTTGAGGTTTGTGGGAACACCTTCAATGGATTGTTCGTTGGGTACAGAGTTTAAACTAGCATTTCCTAGGATGATTACACCACCCCACAGGCCACTTGCAGTAGTAACGAGGTCTCCTCTGCTTTGGCCAGGTACAATATCATCTGCCTCAGCAGTGAAGATAATAGGATTTTCTGCTGTGCCCTCTGCCTCGATTCTGGCACCACGCGCCACAATTAGCGCACTAGCATTTTCGCCTTGACCAGATGCCCCTTTGATGATAGCACCAGCCTCAATAGTTAAAATTTGACCTTCGTTTACAAATACGAAGCCATCTAAAATGTACACCTCGCCTGTTCGCATGGTAAAATCACCTGTCCCCTGACCAAAGTCAGTGATGGTCGTTTCTTCAAAGGTAACATCATTTCTCTCTACCGTTCTGGTAACAAACTGAGTTTCTCCATTGAGTCCTGGATCAGTTGTAGTAGCATCATCATCATCATCATCACAAGATGAGAAGATTACTGCCAACCCTAATAATAATAAATAAATTTTTTTCATCGTGTTGGTTATATTTTGAAGAGTTACTAAAAACAGATACAAATCTCGAAATTAATTAATAACTCATGTGGTAATGTAAGTTACTTAATTGTTAAAAATGATTAAATCGCTTAACCCATTATTAATATTTGTGCTACAGGTACTACCATAAGTACAGTTTTGTCCTAGCCCTGCAATATTCTTCCGCTAGGGTAACTTCTACATTTATTTTGTGGAGATAAAAATATTCATTAATATTATTGAACATTCAAGAAAATATTTCATCTGTAAAATTTAAACGTACAATAGTTATGGGAATTTTTGGAAGAATCAGTGACATATTCAAATCCAATGTAAATGACATGTTGGATAAAGCAGAAGATCCAGAGAAAATGATTAAGCTTATGATCATTGAAATGCAGGAGTCTATTACCAAAGCTACCGCAGGACTGGCACAAGCAATGGCACAAGAGAAAAAATTAGAGAGAGAATACAACAAATACAATAAGCTTTCTGGTGATTGGAAAAACAAGGCTACTCAAGCATTGCAAGCAGGTAATGAAGATTTAGCGCGCAAAGCATTACAAAAGAAGGCAGAAGCAGATCAGCAAGCACAGCAGTTTCAGACGATGTTTAGTAGTGCTGAAGCTACTACTGCCAAACTGAAAAGTCAAGTAGAGCAATTAAAAGCGAAATTCAATGAGGCCAAGATGAAAGAAGCTACGTTGATTGCCCGTAACCAAGCAGCTAAAGCACAAAAAGACATTGCGAAGCAGGTAGGTGGCTTTGACTCTAACTCTTTTGCCAAGTTTGACAAGTTTGAAGAGAAGATCTTAAAGGCAGAAGCAGAAGCAGAAGCATATACAGAAATGTCGGAAGATAACCTTACAAGTTTAGATGATGATTTTAAGGCATTAGAGAAAAGCTCTATGGTAGACGATGAGCTTGCTAAACTTAAAGATGAACTCAACAAATAATTCCCTATTACTGTTATTCATTTATTCTGTTACTAAAAGACTTACTAACATGCCCAAATTCAAAGTTATCAAAGAAGGTGTTAATGAAGAGCTGATCGCTAAAACACACGACGTTGTAAAAAAGTATTTAAATGAGCTTTTCCATGACTATGAGATCGTTCATCTCGATGATACCTACTCTTTTACCTTCGGAACCGTCACTGTAAACATTCGTGTAATTGGCTGGCATACAGATGATGTATTGGTAGAAGTATACGCTTACTTGGCGGAAGAAATTATATTGAGTAATGAACTTGCTGAGGAGCTGTTGAGCTTGAACGCTTCTACTCACTTTGGAAGTTTCGGTATTACCTTCGATAAAAGCATCGTATATAGCTATTCTCTTGCAGGCGCTCATCTAGACATGAATGAGTTTACGGCTGCTGTACAAACGGTAGCTACGATGGCAGATAGCTACGATGAAATGATCCAAGCAAGAAAAGCCAACCAACCCGTATAACAAAATGGTTGGCATTGTTGTAGGGATTATTTTATTAGGAATAGGTGGTTTTTTGGAATACAGACGGAAAAAAGGACTCGAACGTGTAATTGATATCAAGTACCAAGAAACCACCCCTATAGCAGATGTACTAGACACTTACAAAAGTATTACCGCTTCTTTGGGAGAAGGTAACTATGCAGAAACTGTAGAGCTAAAAGGCGTAGCCCAAGCAATACAACCACTTAAAGCACCCCACAGTGGTAAGGAAGCTGTATATTACAAAGCTCAAATTATTAGAAAATATGAATACCGTGCTGAAGAGAAAGATAGTAACGGACAAATACGCCATGTAGATAGGCAATCTACCGAAGTGGTTTTCTCGGATGAACAACAAATGCTTTTCTCTTTGGAAGATGGCAGTGGTTTACCTATTTCTATTGATATATCTGGCGCTAAGAAATATACACAAAAGACTATAGATAAGTTTGTTACAAAATTACCAGAAGAGGCACACTCTTTTGTAAAAGTTGCAAAAGGAGATACAAAAACACTTGGTTACACTTACAAAGAAGAAATTATTCCCATCGATATACGCTTGTATGTATTAGGAGAGGCTTCAGATCGCAAAGGGGAGCTCACCGTAGCAAAGCCCACCAATACACAACAGACTTTCATCGTTTCTGTTAAATCAGAAGAGGAGTTGATTGGTAGCCTAGAAGGAGGTGCCAAAAATTTGCTCATTGGTTTTATCATTGTGGGTGTTCTTGGGCTCATCTCTCTTATCTGGGGTGTTATCGATTTACTTTAGGTTGATTTAAGTAGAAAAGGCAGAGAAGTGATTATATTATTGCATCACTTCTCTGCCTTTTTTCTCTAGTAGCTTGTAATACACAACCTACTTACTCATTTTCTTGCGGCTGATTTTGCTCGGGTAAAGCAGGTTGCTCAGTAGTGGGGTTCGCATTAATACCTTCTAAGTCTTCTTCTGAGGAAGAAGTTTGGCCAGAATTTCCAACAAATAGATTGGTAGAAAGCGTTAAAACAAACATGGCAACGATAAAGCCCCAGGTGACCTTCTCTAGTAGGTCAGATGACTTCTTAACACCAATCATCTGAGAAGCACTACCGCCAAACTGGCTTGATAAACCTCCACCCTTCGAGTTCTGAGCCAATACTACTAGTATTAACAATACTGCTAAAACTAAGATCAGCCCCATAATGATATATAACATATTACTTACTGGTTATTAACTTTCTAGAATATTAATTTGGGCCTCAAAGTACGCCTTTTTTTCTGGATGTTGCAACATAAGTTTATGATAAATTTCGATTGCTTCTTCGGTACGACCTTCATTAAACATACTCATCGCATCCAGTTCTGTATACTCTTCTGCACTTTGGGGGACTGCTTGCTTCTTCTTTTTATCCGTCACTTCTACTAATTGTGCGGGATTGAACTCAACATCTGCTACAGTCTCTTCCTCTGTACTTTCTTCTTGATTTACCTCAGGCATCTCCAAGTCTGGTGTAAAACCTATGGTTTCTACTACCTCTTCTGGTTCTTCCTGTTTTTCAAGTATTGTATCCTCTGGTTCTTCTACAACTGCTTCTTTGGGGGTATCTTCCTGTTGAAGATCCGCTTGTTGAATATCTTCTTGTTGAACATCCAAGCCCATAATTTCCATCTGCGTAGTATAGTAGGACGTCTTATCAGGGTAATGGGCTATCAATTTCTTATACACATCTAGTGCTTCTTGTAGTTTTCCTTCATTAAATAGAATGATCGCATCTGTTTCTGTTACTTCGATGGGTGTTTTCTCTTCTTCGCTTTCTGTAGGAATTGGCGTTGATGTAAATACTTCTTCTTCTACAGTAGGGGTTTCTTCTATTTCTGTTATTGAAGCTTCTTCTGTTTCTTCCTCAACAATTGGCGAGGAGGTATCTTCTTCCTCAGTAAGTTGGTGGAGAGTTTCATCAAAAAAATTAGAAGAACTCTCTTCTATTTCTTCTGATACTACTTCTTGCTGGGTTTCTTGCTCACTTTCGTTATCTTCAACCGGAAGTTCTTCCTCTTCATTACTAACGGGTTCAAACTTAATATCTTCCTCAAGGAACTGGTCTATTAATGCGTTTTGTTCTTTCTGCGCTTCACTTTTTTCTATCGCTTCCTCTTCTGTTGTATCTTCTACCGTATATTCTTTCGGTTGTATATACGACTCCGTAATAGAAGCTAGTTCTTTATCGAGCTCTTCTGTAGTAGCGCTTTCCATTTTCTTATCGAACTCTTCCATTTCTTGCTTCACGTTACTTAAAAAGCTCTTCGCGCTTTCTAAAGTATCTTGACGCTCGGCTGGATCACTTGTAATACCTAAAATATTTTTTAGCGCAATACGATCATAACTGTAGGCAGCAGCTTTTCTTATTTTCTGCTCTGCCAACATACTTTTACGATTATACTGGTACTTAGCAATGAGAATATGTACTATGGCAAAATATGGATATTGTGAAATAAGTTCTTCAAGCGCCTCCCCTTGATCATCGCTGAGGTCGCTTGTTTGTTGTATAAGTTGCGAAAACACTGCTTTATCCATTGCTAACTATATTCTATTATAATAATTTATGGTAGGTTCATCAATTTTACCAAATGTTTCCTACTCTTAAAGAGTAAAATAAAAAAATTTTCACTAAGAAAGCCATTTTAAGGTAAAATATTGCTGTAGAACATTACATATGCCTCTTAATTAATGGTTATTTACCAGTCTGCTACTGTTTTTTGAAATATATCATAGATAATTTTTTCTAAAATTTCTTGTACTTTTTCTCCTTCTACTTGCGCTAGACTTAAATCTTGATCAAAGTCTGCAAACTGGGTGAAGGTTTGGTCAAAATCCTTTTCTGGGTGTAAGTTATTCGTAAAGCGAACGGCCACGTTAATGGTCAAGCGGGTTTGTGCTGCTCTGTCATCTGCTGTAGGTGCCAAAGGAGTTGTTTGGTAGCCAATAATCTCTCCTTCTACCAACAACTCTCCTCCCTCATTGACGATATTAAGCCGTGTATTTTGTAGATAATAACTTTTCAAATCTTCGGTAAGCGTTTGTGCTAAATTAGGAGGTCCACCCCCACTATTTAGGAAGTTATTTACGGTAATGCTTTGGGCATCTGTAGTAGCGCCACTCATACTATACACACCACAGCCTAATAGCACTGGTATCATCATTATGAAGCAGCATAGATTACATACTTTCCAATTCATATTTTTTAATTTTCCTGTACAAAGTTCTTTCAGAAATACCTAAGTCCTTGGCAGCATACTTTCTTTTATTATTGGTCTGCTTTAAGGCCTTTATAATCATTTCTTTTTCTTTCTTTTCTAAAGATAAGGATTCTTCTTCTGTTTCGTGCGAGATGTCTTCTACAGCGTGGTCATCTTCCAACTCTATAATACTTTCGTTTTGTGCTATACCTCCTTTATCTACAAAGATAGAAGGTAGGGAAGTACTAGCCCCTACACTTTGTGAGGTATACTCGCTGAATAACTCCTTATGTTCATTCATCGTATCTTGATCAATATCGCTGCTCGCATTCATTAGCTGAAATACCAGTTTCTTCAATTCATTCATATCTGCCCGCATATCAAAGAGTACTTTATAAAGTAGCTCGCGTTCAGATACACTTGATGGCTGGTCTGTACCTGCCTCTTGTGTAAATAGCGCGGGTAAGCTACTTTTCTGCTCTGGTGGTAAGTAAGAAGCCAGTGTTTCGGCGGTAATTTCTCTTTGTTCGCTGGTGATAGATATTTGGTCTACTAGATTTTTGAGCTGCCTTACATTTCCAGGAAAACGGTAGTTGCTTAAAGTAACTCTAGCGTCTTCTGTAAGTTCTATAGGGGCAGTACGGTATTTCTCAGAGAAATCTGCTGCAAATTTTCGAAAAATAAGAAATAAGTCTTTGCCTCTATCGCGTAAAGGAGGTACGTAAATAGGAACCGTACTTAAACGATAATACAGATCTTCTCTAAACTTATTCTGCTCTATCGACTGCATTAGATCAGCATTGGTAGCCGCTACCACGCGTACATCGGTTTTTTGCACCTTCGAAGAGCCTACTTTAATAAATTCTCCATTCTCTAATACGCGAAGTAAGCGTGCTTGTGTACCTAAAGGCATCTCACCAATTTCGTCTAAAAAGATCGTTCCACCGTCTGTTACTTCAAAGAAACCTTTTCGGGTTTCGGTAGCGCCTGTAAAAGCGCCTTTTTCGTGACCAAAGAGCTCTGAATCTATTGTTCCCTCAGGAATAGCACCACAATTGACGGCAATAAAAGAACCATGCTTACGAGTACTTAACTGGTGTATGATTTTAGAGAAAGACTCTTTTCCTGTACCGCTCTCACCAGTAATAAGCACATTCATATCGGTAGGTGCTACTAGTGCAGCTCTTTCAATGGCATTATTGAGTAAGGGAGAGTTGCCTATAATACCAAAGCGGAGTTTGATGGACTGGATATCTATATTATTATTCATGGTTGTGTCAAGTGTTAAATTGTAAGTGTCTGATTTTGTAGCTACTACCTTAAGCAAACATCTTACGATAAACAAGATACTGACATTATGTCAATATTTCAATAAACTTTTGGAAGAATTGATAACAGGAAATCTTTGATAGTACTTCTCCAAATACGAGGATGTTTCGCATAATAAGAGCTGTGCCCTACGTCTTCAAAAACCTTGAACATTTTAGGACTTGGTAGTTGTTCATAAATACGATCTATCTCTCCTCTTTCTACCCTTTTATCCAAAGCACCATACATAAGTAGTGTGGGTACATTGATGTTCGCAGCATAATGAGTGCTCTCTAAATCAAAAGCCCAGTAGCCATTTTGTATTCCTCCCCAAAAAACCAATATTTCGGCTAAACCGAAAGAAGGAACACCTACCATCTCAAATCTATTTTGTACTGCCTTGAGCATACTCTCATAAGGACATTCTAAGAGAAGCGCCTGTGGCGTTATATTCAACTCGCTTACCGCTCGCAGGGTAGCTACTGCTCCCATAGAAATGCCATATAAAATGACATCTCCATCTAGTGTTTGTGCATAAGTATACGCACAAGCTACATCTAATGCTTCAAAATAACCTATGCTTGTCATGTTTCCTGTAGAGCCACCATGTGCCGAAAAGTCTAGTAATAATATGTTGTAGGGTAGTGACTTTCTCAGCGCGTAGGCTTCCTCTAAGAAGTGGCTTTTCACGTTGGTATAGCCTGGTAGAATAATAATTGTTCCTTTTGCGTGTTGTGTGGGTAATAGCCACCCTTCCAAACGATTGCCTGAGTCGCTTTCTAAATAGACCGTTTCGTAGGGTACTTTTGGTAGTTGGTCGTTGACAGGACGTGGCGTTGCTACCCCTTCAAAAAGGTACTTCAACTTCTTCTGAAAAGAAAGTTGATCAATGTCTTCAATAGCGATTGACTCTGCCTGTGTAACAAAATGCGTGAAATTATAAGCTTGCTTATAGGCAATAACATTAATTAATATTATCAGGATAAGAATAAGGAAAAAGAACAGACGTATAGATATCTTAAAAACCTTCTTCATGAATGATATGTTTTTTATATTATGTAGATTAGTTGCAAAAAGCCTGTAAAAACTCAGAAAATGGCACACGGGTAACTGACAAAAAGGTCAAATTTATCAAACTAGGATTTGCAATTGAGTTTTTCACTTATTTAATTTATAAAAAATTTAAGATTAGTTCTATGGAGTCTAAAACCGTTAATAAAACACTTAATCTTTCTACTAATCCATCCGCTGACTTTGCAGACATTCAAAGCCTGCTGGAAGAGGGGTGGTCGGTGAAGGAGGTGCATTCAAATGTTGAACAAGCGGGTGGGAAGAATCTATTATATATTACCTTTACCCTTCAAAAGTAGGCTTCCATAGTGTTACAAGCACTTTACGCTAAAGTATGAAGAACCCTTTACGATGTATTCAGTGGTAAAGGGTTTTTCATTTTTACAGAAAATTGAGTCTATGTTTAAAATATGAACCCAGCAAAAGGCGTACTTTTTTGCTATCGGGTACGCGTATTCTGTGTTGCATGATAGTTTTGGCAGGTAGCTTCTGTATTTTCTTGAATAAAGAGATATAATAAACATAAGCCAGATATACACCCAGCCGAGCGCCTTTGGGTAATTTAAGAATCCCCTTATAAGCATCATCGAAATCTTTCTGGATATCCTCCTCTATGTGTCTTTTAGTAGGCTCGTTAAATTGTGTAAAATCTACTGTAGGGAAATAAGTACGTCCACGCTCTTGGTAATCACTCTTTATATCTCTTAAAAAGTTGATTTTTTGAAAGGCAGCCCCTAGGCTTCTCGCAGGTTCCTTGAGTTGTGAATACTTCTCTTCATTACCTTCACAAAATACTCGTAAGCACATCAATCCTACTACCTCAGCAGAGCCATAGATATATTCTTGGTATTTATCATCATTGTAAGTGTTGAAGTATAAATCCATTTCCATACTATGTAGAAAAGCATCAATGAGTTCTTTTTCTATATTGTATTGGTTCACTACCAATTGAAAAGAATGTAAGACGGGATTTAGGCTAATTTGTTCTTCAATAGCCTGATAAGTGTCTTTCTTAAAACGTTCAAGTAATGACTTTTTATCATAATTATGGAAAGTATCTACGATTTCATCTGCGTATCTCACAAATCCATAAATAGCGTAAATAGGCGCATGAAAACGCTTATGTAAGGTTTTGATACCTAATGTAAAAGAAGTACTGTAATGTTCGGTAATTAGTTGACTACACTTGAGCGTAGTTGTTGTGTAAAGCTCTAACATAAATGGTAATTTAGAGGCTGTTTTCGTTTCACATAGAACTCCTGCAAGGTTCTTTTGTTTCAATATATGTAAAATCAACCTGATATCTAAATACTAAAAGCTTTCATGACTTGTGCTGCCACTACATGTCCAGATATCAAAGAGGGTGGTACGCCCGGCCCTGGTACAGTGAGTTGACCAGTGTAATATAGATTATGTAGTTTTTTATTTTTGAGAGAGGGTTTTAAAATGGCTGTTTGTTTTAATGTGTTGGCTAGTCCGTAAGCATTTCCCTTAAAAGCGTTGTAATCTTCTACAAAATCTTTGTGTGCATAAGTACGCTTGTATACAACTGACTCGCGAATCGACTGCCCAGTAAGTGACTCTAGTTGCTTTAGCAATAATTCATAATAGAACGCTCTTTTTTCTTCAGTGTCTTCTAGGTTGGGAGCAACAGGCATCAATACAAATATGTTTTCCATACCCTCTGGTGCTACGGTTGGGTCGGTTTGAGAAGGGCAAGAAACATAAAATAATGGACGTGTTGGCCATTGAGGATTTTCATAAATTTCAACCGCATGCGGCATTAGCTCTTCGTGAAAAAATAAATTATGATGCCTTAGGTTCTTTAACCGTTTATTGACACCCAAATAAAATAGTAAAGAGCCAGGAGCCATCGTACGCTTTCCCCAGTACTTTTCAGTATAATTTTGATAGGGCTTAGCCAAAAGATGTTGGTCTACATGATGGTAGTCAGCGCCTGCTACCACAATATCTGCTTCAAAGGTAGCTGAGGTGGTCACTACCTGCGTCACTTTTTTTTCTACTACTTTTAGCTCTTTTACTTCTTGGTTATAAAGTATCTGAACTCCTTTTTCTTCTGCCAACTTTACCATTCCTTCTATAATTTTGAACATCCCTCCCATAGGATACCACGTACCAAGCGAGATGTCAGCATAGTTCATTAGGCTATACAAAGCAGGGGTATTTTGGGGGGTAGCTCCCAAAAAAAGGATTGGAAACTCCATCAGCTTGATGAGCTTAGGATGTTTAAAATAACGACGAATATGCTTATGGAACGATTCAAAGATATTCATACGAATCATATCTACCAATAGCCTGAAATCCACAAATTCTGTAAGTGATAGGCTCGGCTTGTATACCAAGTTATTAATCCCTACTTCATATTTATAGGCAGACTGTGCTAGAAAATCTTTCAGTCTTTGGCTGCTTCCTTTTTCATAATGCTCAAAAAGTGCATAAATTTCTTCAAGATGAGCGGGAATATCTACGAAGTCATCTTCTCCAAATACTACTGTATATGAAGGATCCAAACGTTTTAAATCGTAATAGTCGGAAGGTTGCTTACCAAATTGTGCAAAGTATCTTTCAAATACATCGGGCATCCAATACCAGCTAGGGCCCATATCGAAGGTAAAGCCTTCTGCCTCAAACTTTCTAGCCCTTCCACCTGCCATACTATTTTTTTCTAGTAGCTTTACCTGATAACCTTGATGCGCTAGATGGGTAGCAGCAGACAAACCTGCGAAGCCTGCTCCTATTACTATTACTTCTTTCATACTTATGTAATTTATTTGAAAGGTTGTCTGTACTCTAACATGAAACCCGTAAAATTGTTGGATCGCTATTCGTTTATTAGTTTATCGCTGATAGGTCTTTTTATCAGTGTATTGAGCCAGTCTTTACGCCATATAACGAGCCCTGATATGGCTAGCACTACATAGGCAAAATACAGTACTGCTGTAGCTAATGCGCCCTCATAAAGATACATCACTACATAGACAGTATCTGTTAAAATCCATAGAATCCAGTTTTCTAAATATTTCTTAGCCAACAACCAATAGGCTACTACACTGCAAACAGCTAGGTAGGCATCCCAATAGGGGAGTTTCCCTTGGTAGTATTCGTTGAGATAACCCACTGGGGGTGTTAACACTACTATTGTGAGTAACACAACAGGATAGTAATGCATAGGCATTCTTAAGACAGTCTTTTTAGTATGGGTGTGCTCCCTAATCTTTCGCCATTGCCACCAGCCATATATACACATAATGGCATAAAAAATATGCAAAACACTGCTAGAGTAAAGCGATTTGTCGTAAAAGACCCACGTATACATTAGCGAGGCAACAAAGCTTATCCACCAAACAAGTATATCTTGTTTTATCTCAAGAAAAACACATATCAAAGCGATGATGGCACTTAGTACTTCAAAGTAATTTGTTTGTATGTAGCAGACAATATCCTGAACCATCTAAAGCCTAGAGTTATTTACAAACATACTAATCTTGAGGGGATATGACTAAAAAATGGGTGGATTCCCCGCCTATTCCATTTATATTATTTAGCTTTGTCCTGACTTTAGTAATAATGAGTAAGCGTTTCATTATATCAATGGTATGAGAATAGTATTTATGGGTACACCAGAATTTGCTGTCCCTAGTTTACGTATACTTGTAGCGCAAAGTTATGATGTTGTGGGTGTTATCACTGCTCCTGACAAGCCAGCAGGTAGGGGAAATCAAGTGCGTACTTCTGCTGTGAAAGCGTTTGCGTTAGCCAATAACCTCCCCTTGTTACAACCTACTAACTTAAAAGAGGAAGCCTTTTTATCTTCTCTCAGAGCGCTTAAAGCAGACCTACAAGTAGTGGTTGCTTTTAGAATGCTGCCAGAGATAGTATGGAATATGCCTCCTCTCGGTACTTTTAATCTACATGCTTCTTTGCTACCTAAGTATAGGGGCGCTGCGCCTATTAACTGGGCTATCATTCGTGGTGAAAAAGAAACAGGTGTTACTACTTTCTTCTTACAACATGATATTGATACGGGCAACATCATTTTTCAAGAAAAAGAAGCCATTGAAAAGAGCGATACCGTAGGGACGCTTTATGAGCGCCTAAAACAGAAGGGTGCTCAGCTTGTGCTGAAAACGGTAAAAGCCATAGAAGCAAGAGACTATCCGAATACACCACAAGAAGGGGAAGTGACCCAAGCACCTAAGATATTTCGAGAAACCTGTAAAATTGACTGGTCCCAGCCTCGAAAAGCTATTTATAATCTTGTGCGAGGACTCTCGCCTTATCCAGCCGCTTGGACTACCCTTCAAGGAAAAAATTGTAAGGTCTATGAA
The DNA here is from genome assembly GCA_937911505.1 of uncultured Cytophagales bacterium. Lineage (GTDB taxonomy): Bacteria > Bacteroidota > Bacteroidia > Cytophagales > Thermonemataceae > CALEMF01. The sequence goes on along the minus strand of CALEMF010000046.1, from coordinate 58,467 downwards.
GTAGACATTGACTTTACGCCTACTCAAGAACAACCTACTGATACAGGAGGTTGGATAAGTGATGATAAAACTTACTTGGCTTTTAAAGCAATTGATGGTTGGGTGGCACTTAAAGAGTTAAAACTAGAAGGTAAAAAACGCCTGCAGATAGAAGACTTTCTGCGTGGATTTAAAAGCTAATATATGGCACTCACTATACTTGTACTAGCCATGGCGCAAAACGGTACGATAGGAAGCAACAATCAACTGCCCTGGCGACTTTCTGATGACTTAAAGCATTTTAAACAGCTTACATTGGGGCATCCGATCATTATGGGACGAAAAACCTTCGCGTCTTTTCCTAAGCCCTTGCCTGAAAGAGCACATATTGTTATTACGCGACAGCCAACTTATGAGATTACTCATGAGCACTGCTATGTAGTTCACTCCCTTCCACAAGCTATTGAAAAAGCAAAGGCGCTACACGAGGGAGATCATTATGTTATCGGGGGAGCAGAGATTGCCACACAAGCTGTAGCACAAGACCTAATCGATAAGATATGGCTTACCCGTGTGAAGGCAAAAGTAGCTGGAGATACCTTCTTTACTGACATCGACTGGTCTGCTTGGCAAGAGGAAGAAAGTAAACAATATGTTAAAAGTGAAAAGAACGACTACGACTTCGAGATCGTTTTATTGAATAAAAAATCCACATAAATATGCGCTACTTTTTTTTATTTATAATCGTATTGGTATTCTCAGCTTGTGAGGAGCAGAATCCAAAACTAGCACAACAAAATGCCTTAGAAAAAGAGGTGATGGCTATTCACGATTCCATTATGCCTCGTATGGGACAACTAAAAGCATTGAAAAAAGCTTTTAAAGACAGCCTAGCTATCTCGGCAGCGGACTCCACGGTAGATAATCCGTTTGAAACTACCCTCCAAAGCAATTTAGCAGCATTGGATGAAGCTGATAAAGCTATGTGGGACTGGATGCACAATTATCAAGCGCCTGATAGTGTACAAATAGATGCCAATCTTATATATCTAGAAGAGCAAAAAAAGCTTATTCTAGAGGTAAAAGAAAAAATGGAAAGTAGTATGACTAACGCTCAACAAACATTAGATTCTCTTAGTAACATACGATAAATACATCTCTATGAAAAATATACTTTTTATCATTTTTGTAGGTGTTTTAGCAACTTCCTGCGAAAAGAAAGAAGAAAAACTCCCTATTCTGGGAGAAAGAGTAACTGTAGAAGAAGAGGTAAATGGTAAGACAGTAGTAGATACAGTTTATCATCGTATTCCTGCCTTTACTTTTGTAAACCAAGAAAATAAACAAGTAACTGAGAAAACTGTTAAGGATAAGATTTACATAGCCGACTTTTTCTTTACTACTTGCCCCACCATATGCCCAAAAATGAAATCTCAGTTGCTTCGCATTTATGAAAAGTACAAAAATAATGACCAAGTGCTAATTCTATCGCATTCTGTAGATGTAGAACACGATAGCGTTGAGGTGCTCAAAGCCTATGCGGATAACCTAGAAGTAAGCGCCGATACTTGGCATTTTATGACAGGCGAAGAAGAAGATATTTACAAAATGGCAGGGCATTACCTACTGGCCGCCCAAAAAGATTCTACTGCACTAGGTGGCTATGACCACAGCGGAAAGTTCGTATTGGTAGATAAAGACAGGCACATTCGTGCTACTTGTAATGGTACGGATGCAAAAGAGGTAGATAAATTCATAAAGAAAATAGAACTATTGCTAGCAGAGTATAAAATAGCAGCCAGTCCAGAGAAGGGTTAATTGTTACTTTAAACGTAAAATGACGGCTGTGTAGTCATCATGAGGGGGTTGCTCCCCTACAAAATCGTTTAAGTTTTGTTCTATTTTTTGGCGTATGATCTCTACGCCTTGCTGTTGATGCTCACTTACTAAATGTTGTAACCGCTCAGGACCATACTCCTCTCCTTTTGTGTTGCGTGCTTCTGTAATACCATCTGTATATAAGATGAACAGATCGCTTGGTTCGTAGTTGATCACTTTTGTCTCAATAAACTTTCCATACGCCTTATTACGCAGTACACCCAAACCCAAGCCTTTATCTTTAATGTAATAAGTACGTGCTTGGCGGCTATCAAAATACAGCGTAGGGCAATGCCCTGCTCTACAAATAGCTACCTGCTGCATTTTGGTATTGATCTCTATAAGTGTAATAGTTATAAAAGAGCTTTTATCAAAGCATTGAATAATTGCCTCGTTGGCGTAGGTTAAAAAGTCTTGTGGTGGTAAGTGCAGCAAGACAAGGCTCTGAAAAATTCCTTTCATTTGTGCCATGTTGAAAGCAGCGCTTGTACCCTTTCCCGAGACGTCTCCAATGACAATGTAGGTCTGATAGTCATTCATTTTGTACACATCATAGTAGTCTCCACCTACCTGCTGTGCTGAATAGGAAAAAGCTGTCAAGTCAAAGTATTGACTAATATTTAAGTTTTTAGGTAGTAAGCTCTGTTGTACTTTTTGCGCAATGGCCAGCTCTTGCTTATAACGCTCCCCAATAATAATCTCCTCCACCAATCGGTAATTCTCCAAGGCAATGCTTGTTTGCTTGGTAAAAGCTTCTACTAGATTTTTTTGCTCGTCGGTAAAACCATCGACTTGCTCTTTCAATAAAACGATCGAGCCAATCTTCGTATCACGAGCCACTAAGGTTTTAGCAAGAATAGACTCAAAACCATTCATTTGATTTTCTAATGACTGCCTCTCTATCTCTCTTGAGAAAGTAACATCCACAATCTTCTGTAGTCTTTTTTTTCGCAGTAGCCCTCTTATTTCGTGCACTTGTTCTCTGTCGATACCTTCGTGTAAAAACACTGCGCTTTTTCCTTGTTTGTCTAAAATCTCTAACCAACCAGCCTCGGCACTTGTCACTTTAATGGCATTTTGCATCAAAGCTTTATAAATATCTTCCTCACTATTGCCTATCTGTAAGGTTTGGGTAAGTTCTTGGAAAGTAATAATATCATTGAGCTTCTTCTCGAAAACAGAGGTAGTAGGAATATTGAATATAACAACTAGAATAGACATGAATGCATACAGAATGACAAAACTCATAATACTAAGTGCATATATACTAGTAGCCAAGTCAATGAGTACTACTCCTTTCAAGTAGTATCTTTCTACAATAAATAAAAAGTACCCTCCATAAAGTAATATAAAAATAAGCAGAATAATACTTTCTATCTTTTCACGCGCACTCAAATAAGCTACCCAGCGCATGTTTACTGACAAAATAATAGCAATCAGTATGATAGCACCAAAAGTAATCGTAGCTGGCGGATCTGATAAACTAAAGCTAAAGAAGTTGAATATAAGTGAGGCAATAAAAATATAGATAAAGATACTCCAGATTGTACCAATACGTTTCGGTGCTTCTCTGAATATTAGCACTTTAAAAACAAATAGCGTGTAGTGAAAAAATATACCAATTAGAAAAATATTGATGGTATAAAAGGTATTTACCACACTAACGCTATTGGTAAAAATACTTTTATTGAAAAATACGAAAGCGAGCTGTAGTAAAACCGAGACAAAAACACAAATAGAGGCTACATAAAATACAGATCTTAGGAGTTCGTTTGTGGGCTTTCGTTTGTATTTCTCTGCTCTATATCTAAAAATAAAAAAAGTAACGAGAAAATAGATGTTTAGAAAAACTCCTTTGAGGTAAAAGTTAATTTCAAAGAGCCACTCACCACCAAGGCTCAGAATAATGTAGAAAAAGGTATTGATGGTTAATAAGAATGCCCAACCAATTACATTGGCGTAAAGGAAAGAATCTAGTTTGGTTTTTATTTCTGGCTTTTTTACCATGCGATTTCCTGCTCCATAAGTCTATCGTGAATAACCTTTGCCACCGACGCTACTTCTAAGAAATCATTTTCTAAAGCTAATGCATTAGGATGTGTATTGGTACAAGCGACTTTAGTAAATAGATCGCTTGCTTGAATGCGTTTTAAGGCTTCGTTACTAAATAAGCCATGAGTAGCAATGGCAAAAATATGGGCTGCTCCAGCGTTTTTATAAGCTTTAGCGGCTTGAATAAGCGACCCACCTGTTCGAATCATGTCGTCATAAATAATTACTTTTTGATTTTTCACATCTGCACTTACTCCTGTAATACTTGTTTCTTCTCCACTTAATCTACGTTTAAAGACAAAGGCAGCTTGCACGCCAATATCGTTGGCTAAAGATTCTACCCACTTAGCCCTACCTGCATCCGTACAGGCCAATATAAATGACTCACCTCCAAAGCTTTTTGCTATATCAGTCACGATCTCTTTACAATAGACGTGTATTGTGCGACTCTCCCCCTCTAAATAATGGGGTAGTCCTTCTGTATGTAAATCTAGAAAAATAAACATGTTATGAGTCCCTGTACGAGGAATAGAAGAGAGTAGTCTTGCTCTTGTTTTCGCCGTTACTACCTCACCGCTCTTTACAGCCCTCTCCATAGTAGAGTATCCAAAATAAGGAATTACGATACATAAAGACTTGGCGCCATATTTTTCTATCGCACAAGCTAAATCATACAAGGCGAGCGTGTCCGTATCAGAAACTGTACCTGCTATTAATACTACATCTCTACCCGATACATCAGATAAAATACGTTGGTAGCGTTCTCCATCAGGAAAGTTTTTTACCTCTACAGTCCCTCGCTCTAGATTACCTAGCGTAAGTAGCTCTTCTTTAAGATAGTCGTATGTAGGTGTACTAAACAAGAGTTGCATGCGTAATACTTTAAGCGTTTTGATAGGTTCGTGAAGCAAGAAATCGCTTGCTTATTTGCCAAAAAAAGGAATCTTTACTAAATCTTCCAATTTAATTTTACTAAAAAATCCCCAAAAATACATTTGAGGATTCAATAAAATGAATAATAAGGGTACATTTATTCATATGTACCTCTGCGTGGATTAATGTTATCGTCATCATTGTGATGCTTCTTGAAGATGTCTTTCAAGGTATTTTCCATGCGTCCTATTCCTTCTTCTGAGATACCTACGTTTAGCATATGCTTCCTCATTTCGTCGTAGTCATTCTCTAAATCCTCTAAATACTTATACTCTCTGCCTGCCTCCTCAAAGAAACGCATGGCCTCGTCTATTTTTTGAGAGCAAAGATATATACAGCCTGCTACTAAGCTAAAGTAGGCACTCTTCTCGATTTTCAAAGAATCATCAATATAACGACGTGCATCGTCCAAGTTGCGTAAAGCCAAGTAGACGGTTGCCAAACGGCCATAGTTCCAATCTGGTTCGTCCGTATTTTTCTTCTCTGCAAGCAAGTGATAACGCAATGCATTTTCGTAATCTTCAACACGATAGTAGCAATACCCCAGCTTACCTAGGTTCCACCCATCATCTGGATCTACTTCATAGGCCTTTAAGTGATAGTCAAGTGCTTCGGCATACCTCTTTGTTTTGATATAGCACCAACCTGTATTACGAAGATTCCAAGCATCTTTAGGAGAAATTTCATGTACTTTTAAGTGATAATCGATCGCTTCTTCATACCTATGAATAGAAGACAAACACCAGCCGATGTTTTTCATAATCCATACATCGTTGGGCTGTATTTTATCAGCTTTCTGGTAATACTCCAGTGCGTTTTCTAGTTGTCGCATCTCTCTGTAGCAGAATGCTACGTACTCTACAATATCCAAATTACTTGGCTCAATTTGCTCCCCTTTTTTCAGAAACTCAATCGCCTTGTCAAATTGCTTCGTATCTCTATAGTATTTGGCTATTTCTATAATCACCTCTACCTTTTGAGAATCTTCCTCGTGTAGTTTGAGTAGTGTGTCAATATCTTTTTTCTCTCTCGCCTCTATCACGTCCCGGTTTTCATCGAAATGTGCCAATGCTTTTTGCAGCATTTTATCATATACTTCTCTTGAAATATCATAGCTAGCTACCACGTCAAAGTCTTTCTCAAAGTCGCTTTTGTACTCTACGTCATTCCCATATCTTATAATGCTTTTTTCGTAGTAGTTGAGTGCTTCTTCCTCATTATTTTTCACCAACTCCACGTGTCCTAGGTTCATCCAAGCCACTTCAGACTGTACAATACTCAATGACTTATGGTAGGTTTCTTCTGCCTTTTCAAGTTCTTTATTAGCAAAGTACATCCAGCCTAGTTCTCGAATGGTCCAGTCATCTGTAGGTCTAAGGTCTAGAGAACGATTGAAGTAGGTAAGTGCTTTGTCATACTCACCAATACTTGTATAGCAGCTTCCAATATGTGCTAGGTTCCAAGCATCTTCTGGATTCAGTTCTTCCGCCTTTAAATGGTACTCTAATGCCTTGTCAAAAGTATCTATTTGATCATAACACCAACCTATATTACCCATATTCCAGGAGTCATTGGGTACTAGCTGCTCCGCTTTCAATAAGTAATTTAAAGCTTCATTAGGCTTATTAGTTTTAGTATAGCACCAACCCAGATTACTCATATTCCAGAAGTCATTAGGGTCTAAGTCAGCAGCTTTTTTATGGTATATTACGGCCATATCAAAGTTTCTCATACTAGAATAGCACCAGCCTATATTACCCATGTTCCAGGCATCTTTTGGATCTAGATCAGCTACTTTTAGATGGTACTCTAACGACTTATCATAGTCACGCAATTGTCCGTAGCAATAACCTATTTTACCCAAATTCCAAGGGTTATTTGGCTCTATTTCATCAGAGCGAAGGTGGTAGTTTAGTGCTGTATCATAGTTACCCAATTTTAAATAGCACCAACCTATGTTGCGTAAGTTCCAGGCATCTTTCTCTTGTAGTCTTTCTGCGCGTAAATGATACTCTAGCGCATCTTGATAACGCCCTAGCGTTGATAAGCACCAGCCTATATTTTTTAGAAGCCAAGGATCATTAGGGGCTACTTGGTCTGCCTTTTGGTAATAAGTCAGTGCGCCCTCTAATTGCCGCATTTCTCGATAACACAAAGCTATCTGCTCCAATGTATCTTGGTGCTGTGGGTCTAGCTCCTCTGCCTTTTGATAGAACCTTAGCGCCTCTTCAAAGTTTCTAGTATCTTGGTAATGCTTTCCTATTTGCCGTATAGTTTGTAGATCGCTGGGATTTTGTTGGTGTACTCTCAGTAATTCTTCAATGTTTGCGTTTCTGTCTGACATGTAAAATAATGTTTAAAATAATTAGAGCAGCGAAAAGTGTATAGTTACTATGTGCTTATTCGAATAGTCAGTATAAATATACCCAAGATATAAAACTATTCAATGTAGACCATAGATAAAACTTTGAATTTACCTCGCAAAATAAAATCTATTTGCTAGCTTTGAAAGCAAACCTATCAAAAAGCGCTATTTATTGCACTGTATGGATCAAAAAATAAAAACCATTCTTGAGAAAATAAACGACACTATTCGTCAAGTTCATTATGGAGATAGCCCACAGGAGCTTTACGATCCTATTACCTATATTATGTCTTTAGGTGGGAAACGCATGCGTCCTCTTTTAGTTGTTTTAGGTTATCAACTATTCAAATCTGACTGGACGGCTATTCTGAAACCTGCTATAGCAGTAGAGGTATTTCATAACTTTACGCTTATGCACGATGACATCATGGATAAGGCTCCTCTTAGAAGAGGACAAGCAACCGTACACGAGAAGTGGAATGATAATACCGCTATTCTCTCTGGTGATGTAATGCTTGTGAATGCATACCAACTTCTCTTGGATGTTGCACCTACCAAACTACCACTCGTTATAGCACGGTTTAATCGCTGTGCGGCTGAAGTGTGTGAGGGACAACAATGGGATATGAACTTTGAAACACGTGCACAAGTAACAGAAGCAGAGTACCTTCATATGATTCGCCTCAAAACAGCCGTTTTACTAGGTTTTAGTTTGGAACTGGGAGCACTACTCGCGGACGCTCCTTTAGAAGAGGCCCAGTCACTAAAAAAGTTTGGGGATTATGTAGGTATAGGTTTTCAACTCAAAGATGACCTTCTAGACGTATACGGTGACCAAACAAAATTTGGAAAGCAAGTAGGTGGTGATATTATCGCCAATAAAAAAACATATTTACTTATAGAAGCACTCTCAAGGGCTAACGAGACACAAGCAGCGCAATTACACCGTTGGTTGTCTGCTACTAGTTTTGATAAGGTAGAGAAGGTGAAGGCTGTCAAGGATATTTACGATGAACTTAATATTAAGTCTATCACAGAAGAAAAGATTAGCACTTATTTTAATCAAGCCTTTTCGCTTTTATCATCGCTACACGTAGATGAAAGCGCGAAAGATACTTTACAAAATTTCTTACAATATCTTATTAATAGAGAAACATAATAGTATAGCATCAAATTTACTACAACATGGCAATAGGTGGCTTTTATATTTATCTCTCATATATACTTATCGGGATAACAGTTATCACAAGTATCATGGCTTGGAATAACACTATTATGTACCAGAAGTGGATATTTCATCCTTACAGCGTGCAGCGGCACAATCAATACGCTAGGTTTCTCACTTGTGGATTTATTCATGCAGATTATCCACACCTGCTCTTCAATATGTTTACTTTTTTCTTTTTTGGCAGTAACGTAGAAATCTATTTTACACGCTTCTTCCCTGCTTTCGGAAAGTGGTTTTTCGTAGGGCTTTACCTTGTCGCTATTGTTGTTTCTGTGCTTCCCACTTATTTTAAGTACCGTGATCGTGCTTACTATCGCTCTTTGGGTGCTTCTGGAGGGGTCTCTGCCATTGTGTTTGCTTCTATTATGTTCGACCCTACGGCAAAGTTGTTCATTATTCCTATTCCCTTCCCTATTCCAGCCTTTATTTTTGCTGCACTTTACCTCTTGTACTCGGCTTACCAAGCACGTAAAGCCAGCGATCATATCAACCATGAAGCCCATTTGTACGGGGCATTGTTCGGTATAGTTGCCACGCTAGTAGCCATACCAGAACTTATTTTTGTGTTTATCGACCGGGTTTCCGACTTCAGTTTATTTTAGTAGATTTCTATCACAATGTTACTCATTCCTGACAGGCTCCTTAAGGAAGATTTTGTTCAAGTCATTCATAATAGCCAACAATTAGTAATTCTAAAGAAAAAGGTTGCCAAAACTATTCAGAATAGACAGAGCTATGTTGAGAAACACGTAGCCTCTATCGTACTAGAAGGTGAGCAAATCATCAAAACCTCAGAGGGAAATTCTATTCATATTAAGCAAGGAGAAATTGGGTTTGCGCACAAGGGTATTTACACTGTAACTGACGTACTTCCTCAAAGAGGACACTTTAAGTCTTTGCATTTCTTCTTTAATGATGCTATGCTGAACACCTTCTCTTCTACTGAACCCTCTTTAGATAATCATAACTCACCCTTTTTACATATTACAACACCCTCAGCAGTTTCATTTTTTATAGAAAGTTTGTTTGAATTATCGGAGCGTATCCATAAGCCTACTCATATATTTTTTGAAATCAAGTTTCGAGAGTTTCTTGAAATCTTACGCTGCGAGCATACCTCGAAGTTAGTTTATCAATTTCTCTCGGGCTTACAGAAAAATATCTACAAAGACTTACACTCCTTTATGAATCTACATTATAACAAACCACTTACCATAGAAGATTATGCCTCACTTACGGGTAGAAGCCTCGCGACCTTTAGAAGAGAGTTTAAAATAAAATTTGGTAAATCGCCCCGAAAGTGGATTACACAAAAGCGGTTGGAACAAGCCGAGGCATTAATGAAAAAAGAAGATTACACAGTGAGTGAAGTTGCTTCTGCTGTTGGCTACGAAAACACCTCTTATTTTATTAAAGCCTATAAAGCTTACTTTGGTCATACACCTAAAGAAAAAGTAAAGTTTTGATCGAAAAGCGTCATTTTGAGCGAAGTGGAATAACGCGAGAGGCTTCTGATAGCTAGCTTTGTTACAAAGTTTTATTTCACTTAAAAATAACAAGTACTTATGGAGAAGTCTATTCACATTCCAAGCTATCAGAAAGACTTACAAAAGCTTATTACTGATCTCTCAGAGGCATTACCCCAAGACGCTTTATCGGTTTTCAATCAAGATGCAGCACTACTTGAGAAGTGTTACTCTTCACCCTTTAAGCTTTCTAAGGGTGATCAAGCTCCTCTGTTTTCACTTCCAAATGCTACGGGAAAGATAGTACATTTGACCGAGCTGCTCAAACAGGGAAAGGTAGTGCTCACTTTTTACCGTGGTAGTTGGTGCCCTTACTGCAATTTAGCTTTGAATAGCTACCAGAAGATTCTGCCACAAATGAAAGCATTAGGTGCTTCTTTAGTGGCTGTCTCTCCACAGCGGCCCGATGAATCGTTGAATATGAAAGAAAAAAACAACCTAACCTTTGAGGTATTGAGCGACACTGGAAATCAAATAGCCAAGCAGTATACAACTGTCTTCAAAAATGGTGAGGCGCCTATAGCAGCTATGGAAGCATTAGGAATTGACTTTCACGCCTTTTATGAAAGTGAAGACGGAGAATTGCCCATACCAGCCATATTTATTATTCGTCAAGATGGTACTATCGCTTTTGCCAAAGCGGAAAGTGGCGACTACAGACAAAGAGTAGAGCCTTCAGAAATCTTAGATAATTTACAATAATCGCTAATCTTCAAGTATATGAAAGTCACATTTATCGGTCTAGGTATTATGGGAAGTCGCATGGCACACAACCTATTAAATAACCAAGTTGACCTTACTGTATACAATCGCTCAGAAGCACCTGCCGATGCACTCGCCGAAAAAGGGGCTAAAAAGGCCACCACCATCGAAGAAGCGGTTGCTGAAGCAGACATTGTTTTTACAATGCTCGCACATCCCGAAGCGGTTAGTGCTGTAATGTTGGAAAAGGGTTTGAAAGCTATGCAAGCGAAAGCCTATTGGATAGACTGCTCCACAGTTAATCCTTCGTTTTCTATGGCATCGGCAAAAGCAGCCGATGCCAATCAGGTAAACTTCTTAGATGCTCCTGTAGCAGGTACTAAGCCACAAGCGCAAGAGGGCTCGTTAACATTTTTTTTAGGTGGGAAACAGGAAGAAACAAGCTCCATAGAACCCATACTGAAGCACATGGGTAACAAAGTGCTCTATTTTGATGAAGTGAGTAAGGGTACTTCTTTCAAAATGCTTGTCAACGCGCTCCTCGCTCAGTCAATGGTCATGTTTGCCGAAGCCGTAATTTTAGGAGAAAAAATGGGGCTTCCTAGATCATTATTGCTCGATATGCTTCCTAATTTGCCTGTCGTAGCACCATTTACCAAAGCCAAGGCGGGTATGATGAAGCAACACAACTACGATGTACAATTTCCACTAGAGCTAATGTACAAAGACTTACATTTGGCTACACTTACCGCCAATGAAAACCACCAACCGCTTTACTTGGCCAATTTAACCAAAGAAGTATATGCACAGGCTACCAAGCAAGGCTTTGGTAGGGAGGATTTCGCAGCTATTTTTCAATACCTCACTCAAGAGTAAGAATAATTTATAGTTGCTTTATTGATGGTAAATCTAACTTTGTGTATCATTGTTTTTCATTGATACAGTATGAAAGTAATTAAAGTTACCGAGCCAGCAGATTTACAACAAGCATTTGCCATTCGAGAAGAGGTTTTCGTAGAAGAACAGCAAGTGGCGCGCGAAGATGAATATGACCGATATGAAGAGGTAGCCCATCACTTTTTGGCTTTTTACGAGGGAACTCCCTGCGGCACGGCGCGCTGGCGTTTTACAAATAGAGGTATTAAGCTAGAGCGCTTTGCCGTCTTGAAGGACTTTCGGGATAAAAAGGTAGGAGCCGCAATTTTAAAAGCTATTTTGGAAGATATTGTGGCTACACCTGCTACCGAAGGAAAAGAAATTTACCTACACGCCCAAATACAGGTAGTAGACTTTTACGCCAAAGCGGGTTTTCATAAGGTAGGTGATATATTTGAGGAGTGTAATATTCAACACTACACAATGGTGAAAAAGCCTACTAACGATTAAGTAGGTATCGTTACCAAGAGTTTTACCAAGAAAAAAACAATCACATTTGCACCCATCAATATCAATAGTGGTCTGTGAGCAGGCTTCTTTATGATAATCATAGGTACTTTTTTGGTTGCTTCATCAGCCACATGCTCTTTCAACGCGGGTTCATCGAGCGTCCCTCCTATTTCTTCTACTTCTTGTAGAATTAACTCCTTAAAATCGAACTTCTTAGAAAACTGTTTATAAATCCAACGCATTACAAAGCTCATCTGATGGAAATGCTTTAAGTAATAAGGTAGGCTATCATTTAGTAAGCTATCAATACGATTTTCTTCTACTTTCTCCTTCAAATCAGGACGTTTGTTTACCCACTTAAAGAAACGATCTATCAAAAATACAAAAAGAAAATCCTTTGCTTGGTGCAATAATACATATATGGCTCTCTGAACACCATTCTTCTGACCGAAAAGAAAATAAATGATAGGAAAACCCACTAAAAACAGGGCAATTAGTGCATACCCTGTTAAGTTCCAAACAAAGCTAAGGCGTTGGCTGTCGATCATGAGGCTTACTCTATTATCAATAAAAATATAGAGAACGAAGTTGAGTAACAGACCAATCAATACATAAAGCGTGATTCTACCCATTACAATAAAGAAGACTCTCGTATTCGTTTTCAACAGATTCAGCGTAGAATATGTATTCTTCTCTTTCTTTTTCTTAGGGGTAGTATTTACTTCCTCTTTAGGCGTTTCTTGGCTTTCGTTTTCTTCCATAATTTTACCTAGCGCTTTGTTTTCCTTAGTGCTAAAAGTAAGCATTCGCTATAAAAATAGCTAATGCTGTTCCTAAATTTTCAAATGCTCGCCACTAGAGTAGTTAAGCGCGGAAAACCAATAAAGGTGCTTTGCTCATATAGGCCATGTCTTCTGCTTTACTATCTTTAAACAGAGATTGAAAGAATGATTTTTTGTAGTAGCACATACAAAGTAGTGCTTGCTCGTGTAGCGTCACGTAATCATTCAGCCCCTCTAGTAGTTTTTCTGTAATGATAAGCTGATGTGTTATGTGCTCATAGGTGTACTGCTCATTTACGATATCCTTGAAACCTCTATACCGCATTTGCGTGTCTAAGCCGCTTTCTTTATTAACATGTACAATGTGGAGCGTTGCACCAAACTTACGCGCTATTTCGACAAGATCACCAATAATAGTTAAATCTCTTTCTCTGTAATCGGTAGCATAGAGTATATTTTTTAGTCCTTTTAGATGAGAACCTCTTGGTACAGACAATACGGGTACTTCTGATTGGTGAATGAGTTTAGCTGTTTCACTTCCAAAAATCCTGTTATTTGCATCAGTTTCTCCCTTTGTACCCATTACAATGTAGTCTATTTTATTTCTCTCCGCTACATCTCTAGCAATATAGGTAAGGCTACCTGTATGCAACATGATTTCAAATTTGATGTGCTTATAGTCATCATTGTCTTGTAGGGTTTGCCTCAGAGATTCTAGCTGCTCCAGTTTGATGCCTTCATCATCTCTTATACGATTAGAGATAGCCAGACCAAAGGTATAGTCTACATCAAATACGTGTAAGAGAATAACCCTAGTTGGCTCATTATGGGTAAACTCAAGTGCATAATAAAGCGCTTCTCTAGCAATGGGCGAAAAATCTGTAGGAATAAGTAGGGTCTTCATACGAGCTTTATCAATAGTTTAAAGTGAATACATTTCAAAGAAAGTTTTTTTTGTAAGTAGATAATATGATTTTTATCAAGAAGCCATCATTATCACATAAATAGTTTTACAAATTGAGTAGTTATATGGTCTTTAGCAAAGTACTGACGAGCTACCTTCAATGCACTTTGCCCGTAGGCTTGCCAGTCTTCTTCTTGTAAAGCCATCATTTGATTATAAAGCATAGCAGCGTTATCTGCATATACGCCACATTGGTGTTGCACAACTACCTCCTTCAACCATCCTTCAATATTGACAATGAGCATCTTTCCACTTGCTAGAGAATCAAAAAACTTATTTGGGCTGCTTGCTTGTAGCGATACATAAGGTGCATACGAAATATACATGGCGTCTATACAAGCCATCATTTTTCTTAGCTGGAACTTATCAACTGGTGAGAAGAATTTGACATTGTGTAATTGATAGTTTTCAGCCAGCGTTATTAAATCAGCCTTTTCTTTCCCCGCTCCTATGACCCAAAAATGAAAATCATTTGCGCCTCTTTCTTGAAAATACTGGGCTACCTCAACGAGTTGAGCTACTTGATTGGCGATGCCTATTGTACCTATATAAGCAATAATTCTAGGAGCACTCTTCTCACCACAAGCCTCTTTTTTTTGCCAAAAAGAGATATCTGCTATGTTGGGTAGGCAGTATACTTGAGTTGTTGTTTTCTTTACAATATCGTCCTCCATAGGTGGTGATAAAGCTACTATCTTCTCAGCTCTGTCGTATATACGCTTTTCTAAACCATAAAGTATTTTTATCAGCCAAGGTTGTGTGATAATACCCATATCAATAGGTACTAAGGGCCATAAATCTCTTACTTCAAAGATATATTTTTTTCGATGAAGATATTTTAATAGGAGTGCAATAATACCTACTGAAAGTGGTGTAGAAGTAGCGTATACCCAATCTACCTCTTTAACACTCAGTGCTTTTCTGTAGGCTTTCCAGATAAACTTTAAGAACGACCAGATACGCTTTCGGTAGCTCAGCTCATTACTATAATAGTTGCTTATGTAGTGTACAGTCAGCCCCTCTAACACTTTAGTGTAAGAAGTTGCCGCATTATGTGTAGTAATAATTTCTACCTCATGGCCTGCTTCCAACAGTGCTTTAGCTAAATAGTACGACCTGATAGCTCCTCCCTCTTCTGGTATCTTAAAGTACTGGTGTATGTAGAGAATTTTCATTTAATGAGTAGGAAAGTGTACATTTAACCAGTATACAAGTACCAATAACGCCCAAATCTCAGAGGTATAATCTGCCTGTCTAGCAAGGTGTTTTTCTAATAGATGTTGGGTCTGCGCAAAGTCTAAAAATTGGTACACTAGATGTTGACGATCCTTCAAGGGTGCTACTAAATGTCGCCATCTATCTTTTCTTATCCAGTGCCCAAAAGGCATACCGAAGCCTGCCTTTCGACGTTTTACATAAGCACTACCTCCTTTGGCGCTTAACAACTCTTTCAAAATCCATTTATTCCCGCTTTTAAAGAGTTGCTTGCTCGATAGCTGTCGCACCCAAGTAGTCAAGGGTTGATAGAGATACGGTACACGTACCTCTAGATTCTCTTGCATACTCATCTCATCTGTCAGCCTGAGTACGTCTTGTGTAAGGTAGTTTTTTCTGTCCCACTCCAGTGCCTCTTGCATCCAATCCTTTTCTACTCTTACCAACTCATTATCAGCATCATTAGCCTTCTTTACAGGTAGTGAAAGGCTAGCATAATTGAGGAAAGTTCTGCTGGGAAAAACCTCATTGTCTTGAAGCAGTTTCCGCCATTTTCTAGAGATGTGGATAACTTGTGGATAACTTGTGGATAAGTGTGCTAAGTTTCTGATTATTAAGTTTTTATATTTTCCATTTAAAGCAAGTTTTAGATACCAGTAAAAAGCCGTATGTCGGTTATAACCTGCAAATAGTTCGTCTGCTCCTGCACCAGAGAGTAACACTTTTACTTCTTGTCTTGCGTATCCAGCCAGTTTTTTCATAAGTAGTGCTGCACCATCTGCTACAGGTTGATTTAATTGTGCCACAAAGTCCTCAAAATTTGTCAATACCTCTTCTCCTACTTGTACCGGCCGCCAGCTTGCACCATATTGTAAGGCGGCTTTTTGGGCAAAAACAGCGTCTCGTGTGGCGTAGTGATTGTCTTGTGAACTGTAAGTGATGGTATAGGCTGGCAGGTCTTTGTATCCCATTTCTTGTAGTAATGCCAGTAGTAAAGTAGAATCAACGCCTCCGCTTAACGACAATCCAATGGGTACATCTGCTTGCATTTGTAAAGTAAGACTTTCTTTAATCAGCTTCTCTGCTTCCCCAGTAAGTGTCTTTCCAGAAGGCTGATTTTTCCTCAAAATCCGTTTGCTTCCTTCCTTTTTATGTGTAAAATATGGTAAGTCAATAGTTACAGTATCTGTAGGAAATTCAAAAATACCATTGTAAAAACTATGAGGAGCCTTCGCAAAGCGATATTGTAAATAGTATGATATTACAGACTCATTCAGTGTAGGTACAATTAAACTGCTTGCCAGTAAGCTTCTTATTTCCGAAGAAATGATCAAATACTGCTCATCTTGATAGTAGCACAGTGGTTTTACTCCAAAATCATCTCTAGCCACTAGTAGCTGATTCTTTTTGCCATTCCAATACACAAACGCATACATGCCTTTTAATTCTTCAAGCCCTACCTTTTGTTTCTCTCTGAGGTACTTCCATAAGGTTATAGTATCAGAGGAGGTTAAACTTTCTTCACCAAAGTACTTTTTACTAATTTCTTTATAGTTATAGATTTCTCCATTGTAAACGAGCGCTTCCCTACTATCTTCAGTCACAAGAGGTTGGTTGGCTTGTTCACTCAAGTCGATAATTTTAAGTCGGTTGTGCGCCATAAAAATTTGGTAATGCGCCTGCTCTTGATGAAAGTACCCTAGCGCTTCTTCTCCTCTATGTGTAGAAGCTTGCCCCATCTTTTCGATCGGTCCTTTGTCAAGTGTTTTGGTTTTATCTATAATTACGTGTATACCGCACATCAGCTATATACTCAAATTTAAGGGGTATAAATTACATAATATAAATTTGCTAAGAATAATAAAATTTCTATATTTGATTCTATGACAACAAAACCATTACATACTAAGTATTATTACTACTTGGAAATTCCAGAGTAGTCAGGTATGTAACTGTTTTGCTATAATCATTTTATTCATAACTCACGAGACCTGATCCAATACATCAGGTCTCGTTCTGATTTTAGTCATTTTTAGTACTTTGAATTATTTTTATAATTGCAAAGTTCAATGATAAATAAGTTAAGTACAATATAAACTACCATAGTTATGCGTCAAGAGTATGAAAAATATACACCTGAAGATCATAAGGTCTGGCAGTTGCTCTTCGAGCGACAAATGAAAATGCTTCCAGGTATGGCTACCGCAGAGTACTTACGAGGTATCGAACGGCTAGGTTTTGTTCCAGCGCGTATTCCCAATATAGAAGAGGTGAACCGACGATTGAAGGGTTATACAGGCTGGCAAATTGAGGTAGTGAAGGGACTTTTGCCTAACAAAGAATTTTTCGAATTGATGTTAGAGCGTAGGTTTCCAGCTAGCACTTGGCTGCGTAAAATGAGTCAGCTAGAATACCTCGAAGAACCAGATATGTTCCACGATGTCTTTGGTCATATTCCACTGCTTACCAATGAGCACCTCTGTGAATTTTTAAGAGAGCTTAGTAAAATTATTCTTCCTCACATTACTAATCCCAATATTTTAGAATTTATCGGCCGCCTTTACTGGTACTCTATTGAATTTGGGCTTATGCAAGAAGAGGCTGGTTTACGTATTTATGGAGCTGGCGTTTTATCATCGAGTGGGGAGTCAGAGTATGCACTATATAGTGATATTCCTAAGCGTGTTCCTTACGATGTAACGCATATTTTTGATACACGCTACATTAAGGATAGTTTTCAAAAACAATATTTTGTCATTGAGTCATTTGAGCAGCTTTACAATTCGATAAGCGAGATAGACCAACTCATTAACAAGGCTGTAAAAGAAAATATAACAGTGAGTTATATAAGCAATTAAGTGGTAGTCAGCAAAGAAGCTTTCAATACTAACTGTTTATTGAAGGTTTCTTTTTTCATGCTATCTTGTAGGCTCACTACTGTAAAATACAATGCAAGTCGCTATTATAAAATATAATGCTGGCAATATACAGTCAGTTATTTACGCACTTAATCGTCTGGGTATTAACCCTACACTTACCGACGAGCCCGAAAAAATTCTTGCTGCTGATAAAGTAATTTTTCCAGGAGTGGGTGAAGCTAGCACAGCTATGCAGTATTTGAAGGGGCGCCAGTTAGATCAAGTTATTAAAAAGCTTAAGCAACCTATTCTAGGTATTTGCTTGGGTTTACAACTCATGTGTAGCCACTCAGAAGAAAATGATACAACTTGCCTTGGCATATTCAAACAGCAGGTAAAAAAATTCAATAGTTCCTCTCATAAGGTTCCACATATTGGCTGGAATAGCATCATGGACTATAAATCTTCACTTTTTGATCAATTGGTTAATAACGCTTTTGTATATTATGTACATAGTTTCTATGCCGAGGTAGGAGAGCATACCATAGCACAGACAGATTATGTTTTACCTTTTAGTGCCGCCCTACAAAGAGATAACTTCCAGGCAGTGCAGTTTCATCCAGAGAAAAGTGGGCAAATAGGAGAGCAAATACTAAAAAATTTTCTAACGCAAACCTAAGCTTCCTATAATTGGTTAAACAAAATGCACTATAATAATTCTACCAAGTACATTGAAAACAGCCCAGTTACTTCAGCTCTATCATCAAGATAGCTTAGTAAAAACCTTTTTAACTTACCTAAAGCAACAAAAAAATATACAGCTTAAAGGACTGGTCGGCTCCTTAGATGCTATTTTTGCTGCACTCACCATACAAGAGACACCCGATAAGAACTTGGTGTTTGTCATGCACGATTACGAAGAAGCCGCCTACTTTCAACAAGACTTACAAAATATACTTGAAGATATTGCTGTTTCGTTATTCCCTATTACCTACAAAAGACCTTATGAATATGAAGAGGTAGAAAATGCCAATGTACTTATGCGGGCAGAAGTGCTTAATCAAATAGATCATAAGGCGAAGGAAGGCACTGTCATTGTCACTTATCCAGAAGCACTAAGCGAAAAAGTAATTAATAAACGCTCTCTGTTGGAGCATACCTTCTCAGCCTGTGTGGGTGACCAATTAGATGTTAATTTTATTAGAGAGTTACTCGTTGAGTATGATTTTGAGGCTACCGATTTCGTGTACGAAGCGGGACAGTTTGCCATTCGTGGTGGTATTATAGATATTTTTTCTTTTGCTAGCGAACTTCCTTTTCGTATAGAACTCTTTGGTGATGAAGTAGAAAGCATCCGAACATTTGATCCAGAAACACAGCTTTCCGTCAAAAATGTTAATAAAATAGCGGTTGTTCCTAATGTACAAACAAAGCTACTACACGAAACTAGGGAGTCTTTCTTAGACTTTTTACCTGATAATACAATTGTATGGATCAAGAATGTAGCACTTACCTACGAGCTTGTGGATAAATGCTACGAGAAAGCAGAAAACTCTTTCATACAGATATTGGATAGCAGTGGACAAACACAGGTTATTTCTGACCCTACTTTACTATTCGAAACCCGTAAGACTTTCAAAAAAAGCTTGCAACGCTTTTTATGTGTAGAATTTGGCAGAAATTTCTACCTAAAAAATACTCAGCAAGTCGTTTATGAAGCCAAGCCCCAGCCTTCTTTCAATAAGAATTTCAATTTATTGGTAGAGGACTTACAAAAAAGTCAGCTAGCACGCTCCACAAACATTATTGCTTCTGAGTCGCTACAACAAACCCAACGGCTGCAAACGATTTTTGAAGAACTCGACCCTCACTTACAAGTACAGTACTTACCCATTTCATTAAGGAGTGGCTTTGTCGATAAAGTATTACAGATAGTCTGCTATACCGATCATCAAATTTTTGAGCGCTATTTTCGCTATAAACTCAAACGCAGAAAATCAAAAGGAAAATCACTTACCTTAAAAGAGCTAAAAAGCCTACAGCCAGGTGACTTTGTCGTGCACGTCAACTACGGTGTAGGGCGCTTTGCCGGCTTAGAGAAAATCGAAATCAATGGAAAGTTACAAGAAGCCGTCAGGTTAGTTTACCGAGATGATGACCTTCTTTATGTCAATATCCACGCACTTCACAAAATATCTAAGTTCGCAGGGAAGGAGGGAACTCCTCCTCAAATTAGTAAGCTAGGTACACAGGAATGGGAAACCAAGAAAAAAAGAGTAAAGCGTAAAGTAAGAGACATTGCCAAAGAATTGATAAGTCTTTATGCTAAAAGGCGCGCTACCCAAGGCTTTGCTTTTGAAGAAGATAATTACTTACAGGCAGAGTTAGAATCCTCTTTTTTGTATGTTGACACACCCGATCAAGCCAAAGCTACTGAAGATGTAAAAAGAGATATGGAACTACCACACCCTATGGATCGCCTTGTTTGTGGTGATGTAGGTTTTGGAAAAACAGAAGTGGCCATAAGAGCAGCTTTTAAGGCCGTAAACAGTGGTAAGCAAGTAGCCGTATTAGTGCCTACTACTATTTTAGCGATGCAACACTACCGCACTTTTAAAGAACGTTTAGATAAGCTCCCGTGTAATGTAGAATACATCAATCGTTTTAAATCTACAAAACTCATTAAAGAAACCATTACACGTATCGCCGAGGGTAAGTCAGATATTCTGATTGGTACACATCGTATTTTAGGAAAAGATATCACTTTTAAAGACTTAGGGCTTATCATTGTGGATGAGGAGCAAAAATTTGGCGTGAAAGCCAAAGAAAAGCTAAAAGAATTACGCTACCAAGTAGACTGCCTTATGCTTACTGCCACCCCTATACCACGTACCTTACATTTTTCTCTGATGGGTGCACGTGATCTCTCTATTATCGCCACACCGCCTCCTAACCGACAGCCTGTTACTACAGAACTACAAACTTTTAAGAAAGAATTTATCAGAGATGCCATTAGTTATGAGATACGTAGGGGAGGGCAGGTTTTTTTCGTTCATAACCGCGTAGGTGATATAGAGTCCATTGGTAACCTTATTTTACAGCTCGTACCTGATATTCGTATTGGTATTGCTCATGGCCAAATGGATGGTAAGTTATTAGAAAAAACAATGATGCGATTTATTGAAGGAGAATACGATGTGCTTCTTTCTACTAATATTATTGAATCCGGTATAGACATTCCCAACGCCAATACTATTATCATCAACCAAGCGCACACTTTCGGCTTATCTGATTTACATCAAATGAGGGGTAGGGTAGGACGTTCCAATAGAAAGGCTTTTTGCTATCTACTTGTTCCTTCCTTAGCCACACTTAGTAGCGATTCCAGAAAACGCTTGCAAGCACTCGAAGAATTCTCTGATTTAGGTGATGGCTTTAGGGTAGCTATGCGCGATTTAGACATTCGCGGCGCTGGTAACCTTCTTGGAGCAGAGCAAAGCGGCTTTGTCAATGACATTGGTTTTGAAATGTATCATAAAATTCTAGACGAAGCGGTGCAAGAGCTAAAAGAAAACGAGTTCAAAGACTTATTTAAGAAAGAATTAGCCGCACAAACGCTTAAAACAGACTGTGTCATAGAAACAGACTTTCAAATGCTTATTCCTGAAGAGTATATTACCAGTATTTCTGAGAGGCTAAGTCTGTACAATCAACTTGATAATACAAAAGATGAAGAAGCGTTAGCTACTTTTCAGACTTCTTTAGTAGATCGCTTTGGTGATCTTCCTCCAGAAGTTGAAGATCTTATTAAAACAGTTCGCCTACGCTGGGTCGCCGAAAGTATTGGTTTTGAAAAACTTACTTTAAAAGGAGATAAACTAAAAGGCTACTTTCCTATCGACAATGATGCCTACTATAGTTCAGAGGCTTTTGGTAAGGTATTGCGTTATGTACAAGCACATCCAAAACGTGTGCAATTGAAAGACTATAACAAAAAACAGTTCATTGTCGTAAAAGAAGTAAACAGCATTGATAAGGCTACAGAGGTGCTTTCACAAATGGTCTGATATACAAAAGCTTTAGGTGCATATTTTTGCTTTTTTATTCGAAATGTGTATTATTGTTCTTTATGTACCAGTCGATTACACATAGTTATTAAAATTTTGTTCACTTATTAGTATTTTATTAACTTTGGTACAATTAGTGCTGTTTTTTCAGAATTAGAGAACTCTCACTTAAGTTGTTAAACATATAGGTTAATTAGGTTATGAATAAAAGCATGCGTCTAGCAAAGCAAGTCTTACTCTATGGGGCTGTTATAGGTAGTCTCGGAGCTTGTAAGCTCTTCAAAAAGAAAGATGATTCTGGGTTCCAGATGCAAGTACAGCGTAGTACAGACATTCACGAGAAAGGGATGGTTAGTCAAGTAACTGGTATCCCTTATAATGCAGAAGATACTACTGGTAAAGTCTCTAGCTTAATTGTCAGAGAATATTTAGGCCAGCCTGATGGTCCTAACCTTGTCTTCATTGAAGGCGGGCGTTTTGTCATGGGTTCAGGTGAAGAAGATATTCTTTATACACGTGACAATAAAGAAAGAACTATCAGTATTCAGTCCTTTTACATGGATAGAACAGAGGTAGCCAACGTTCACTGGTTAGAATTTATGAGTTATTTTCAAAAACCAGAGAATTCTGACTACTTAAATGAAGTCTTTAAGGGTTATGTAGATTCATCTGTGACCGTCACTAATGAATCTCTCTTGCCAGACACTGCTGTTTGGGCGAGAGAAACTGCTTTCAATGATTCGTATGTAACTAACTACTTACGCTATCCAGGTTTCCGTCTCTTTCCTGTAGTAGGTGTTTCTTGGGTACAGGCACAAGCATTTTGTCGCTGGAGAACCAAAGCAGTAAACGAGTATTTATTTGAGGAAGCAAAAGCGCGAGATAAAGATGGTCGCCTCAATGAAATCAAACCTGGTGATAAAATCCCTCTAGAAACAGGGGTAGTATTACCTGATTATCGTTTACCTACCGAAGCAGAATGGGAGTACGCAGCAAAAGGACTCATTGGTACACAATATGATGATGAAAATCAGTCAAATGGAAGGGTTTATCCTTGGGATGGACATGCGCTAAGAAATCCTTATGGTAAAGAAATGGGTATGTTCTTAGCTAACTTTAAACGTGGCCGTGGTGACTATGCAGGAATCGCTGGTAAGCAAAATGATGGTGCACTTATCACTGAATACATCTATGCTTACCCTCCTAACGATTACGGCTTATACAACATGGCTGGTAACGTAAACGAATGGGTGGAAGACGTATACCGTCCTTTGGCTTTTGAAGATGTAAACGATCTAAATCCAGTTCGTCGTATTAGTTTAGATTCTACAAAGCTTAATATCGATCCTTCTAAATCTGTATATGGTGACCCTGAAAATCCTACCACACAATCAAATACAGGATATAATATTTCAGATTTTAATACTGGTGGTTATAAAAAGAACTCTCTTATAGACGATAATGCACGCGTTTATAAAGGAGGTTCTTGGAAAGATGTTGCTTACTGGCTTTCTCCAGGTACAAGAAGATACCTCGACAAATACAAAGCAACTGACGACTTAGGATTTAGATGTGCGATGATTATGGCAGGAGAAGCAAGCGGTGAGAATCGCCGAAAGAACGATCCTAAGAAAATGAGAAGAAGATAGTAACTCTTGTGAAGACGAATACGTAAAAAGGCTTTGCGGACACAAAGCCTTTTTATGTTTTAAACTTATTCTTTCTAGTATAGAAAGTGTAACCTATTTATCTTTTACAGTGTATGATCCAACGTTTGCTCACATACGTAATCCTAACCTCCCTCTGTGCTTGCAGCCTGTTCAAGAAAAAAGATACTTTTGAAAAACAGTCTAACGAGAATATTAGCGACGAAGGAAGCGTAAGCAGCGTTTCTGGTATTCCTTACAACGACTCTACCGTTAACAACAGCTTTACTGTAAAAGATTTTGCTGGTCAGATAGCTGGCCCCAATCTAGTCTTTATTGAAGGAGGGTCTTTTGTAATGGGTATTACAGAAGAAGATCTTATGAATATTTCTGATCATTCACCTACCAGAGTTTATGTACCCTCTTTCTATATGGATAGAACAGAAGTAGCTAATGTCCACTGGCTAGAATATATTGCTTACTTCAGAATCAATCGTACTGAAATTCCTGACTACCTCTCTTATGAGGAATATGAAAAGCGTGTTCTTATGCCCGATACAGCCGTATGGGCGTCTGAAACCTCTTTCAATGATTCTTATGTACATAACTATCTGCGTTATCCCGGCTTTAGGCTTTATCCAGTAGTAGGGGTTTCTTGGATTCAAGCCCAAGAATTTTGTAAGTGGCGTACAAAGATGGTAAATGACGTAGTACAGAATCGTGAAGTTTACTCGGGACTTAAGCGAAATGGAAAAATTGATGTAGGTAAGCTAGAAAAAATAGAACCTAAAGAAAATCCCGTACAGTTACCAGACTATCGCTTACCTACAGAATCAGAATGGGAGTATGCTGCAAAAGCCAACATTGCTACGCAGTATGATGATACAAGAGAAACAAAGCTACGTATCTATCCTTGGGATGGTCGCCAATTAAGGAATCCCTATAAAAAAAATATGGGTAGATTTATGGCAAATTTCAAACGTGGACGAGGTGACTACGCAGGTATCGCTGGTAGGCAAAATGACGGTGCCATGCTCACCGAGTGGATTTATGCTTACCCACCCAACGATTTCGGCTTATATAATATGGCTGGTAATGTAAATGAGTGGGTAGAGGATGTTTATGCTGTGGAAGGGTACGAAGAATTTGAAGACAACCTATTGGTGAGAAGATTTTTGCGCGCTACTGACTCGGCATTAGTCACTAAATTAAATCCCGATGTTCTGCTTTATGATAATAAAGCGGCTCAGTTTGATAGTACCTTATCTATAAAGGACACAAGTAACATTAATAGAGACAACTATTTAGCCTTTCCTTCAGGTATGGTAACACGTATTCCTCAACAGTATGAAGAAGATAGAAAACGTTATCGTGTATACAAAGGAGGCTCTTGGAAAGACATAGCTTACTGGCTTTCTCCAGGTACAAGAAGATTTTTAGAAGAAGATAAAAGTTCTGCCACTATCGGTTTTAGATGTGCGATGAGTTACGTTGGGGGCGACACAAAGCTCGACTTTGAGGAAGGAGAGGAAGAAGGTGGTAAGAAACGTAGAAACAGAAGAGGAGAGGGTACTATACTGGATGACAATTAAGCATAAGCAATGGTAGCCACACTTACTCCTTTAGCCTGATGATTCAACAATACCTTAGAGGCAGCCTCCAAGGTAGCACCAGTCGTTACAACATCATCTACAAGCAGTACATATTTATCTTTGATAAGCGTTTGATTTGAGACAGTAAATACTTTATTCACATTTTCCCATCGCTCAATCCTATTTTTCTTAGTTTGTGTATCCGTATTAGTTTTTCTAAGTAGTACTTTATTGGTCCAGTCTACTTCTAAGGTATGCGCTAATCCCCTTGCAAAAGCTTCACTTTGATTATATCCTCGTTTTTTTTGTTTTACAGGATGTAGAGGAACAGGTATGATGATATCAATTCGCTGGTTCAGGTCTTTTTCTCTCAGATCAGCACCGTACCATTTTCCTAATGTCTCTCCGATGTCTGGTCTATTATTATATTTTAAGTTGTGTAATAGTTTTTGTACAATTCCCTGCTTCGTAAATTTGAGATAGGCAAGTGTCTGTATTAAGGGCACCTTTCCCCAAAACTTTTGTGAGAGTACCTCTATACTTTGAATGTGTGATTGTGTTTTAGGTAAGTGAGCGATGCATTTTGTGCAAATAAGTTGTTCACCCTTCCATAGCCCTTGTTGGCAAGTAAGGCAGTAGTTGGGAAAGATCATCGCTATGAAGTCGACCCATAGCTTCTTCATAATAATAGTACACTAACTTTTAAGATTCAACTAGTCTTTACTTCTTAAGTATTCTGCTATGTTTTTTACAGTTTTATAAGTTTCTTTCTTATTAGCGAGTTCTTCTTTTTGTGCTTCAAGTTCATCAGAGAGTTGCGTACCTACCTTCTCTAATTCCTTATTCACTCTCTCTTCTAGTAAATTGA
Source organism: uncultured Cytophagales bacterium (assembly GCA_937911505.1). Classification (GTDB taxonomy): domain Bacteria; phylum Bacteroidota; class Bacteroidia; order Cytophagales; family Thermonemataceae; genus CALEMF01. The sequence continues at coordinate 32,426 of CALEMF010000046.1, read as the reverse complement.
GCCTTTCGTAAATTTCTTTCGCTACACTTGCCAAGTTTTCTCTATCTTGCTCAGCAACCATCTCTAAATCTTCCTCTAAGTTTCTTATATTTTGCTGTAAATACTTTGATTCTTTTCCTACAATTAGCTCCTTTACAGCACCCATTTTAGTAAACTTATCCCCTTTGTTGGGATAGTTACCTCTTTCCACTTGCTCTTCATTGTTTAAGAACACATACTCTTCTTGTCTACGTATGCGATCTGCTTCGTTGATTATTTCTGGAAGCGACTTGTACATATCCTGTAGCTGTACTTGGAATTGCTTTCTATTATCTTCCATAATAGAAGTAAATAGATTACGCATTTCTACTACTTGCTTTTCGTAGTCTTTACGGTTTTCTGAAAGGATAGATGTAAAGAGATCCTTCATACCAGAAACTTTTGTCTCCATTTCTTGCTTACTAGGGTTAATCACAGCCTCTTTAAAATCGTCTACGTCTTCTGTCTTGAAAGACTCTTCCTTTTTCTTTTTCTCGAACTCTTGATCGTTAATGTCTTCCATGTGATTACTGAGATAAGGTTTTTGAGATTTCTTCAAAGATATTTCCTAAAGAAGCCTTGCTTACGTGGTTGCGCTTCTGAATGTCTATTTCCTGCTTAGCACTGGATTGAAACTGAGCAACTCTTTCTATCAGTTTTTGCTCTAAGCTCTCTATGGACTTTAGGAGCTCGATTTTTACCTCGTCAATTTTTACAGAAATTTCCGTTCTGTAACTCTCCATTTGTTTCTTTAGATTATCCAGTTCAGAGGTGTATGCTTTGATTTCCTCCCCAAATATCAGTTTCTTTACTTCTTCTAAACGGTTATACTGTGTATCGTTTATATTTTCCATAAATAAGCAGTATTATTTAATTTGCACAATTCAAATATATAATTTAAAACCTTAATACACATATATATACTTAAAAATCTCTTTAAAGTTAAAAATTTTGTCATAGATTTCGCAATTTTGCTAGCGCTAATTTTTATATTATATGAACTCCATTGATCAATTTAATGCCTACCGCACTGAAATGAACGAGAAGATTCTTTCTTCAGGCAACCTTACCATTAAAAGATTGTTTAATTTAGATACCCACTGTTTTGAAGAGGGTGCGTTAAAAGTAAGTACTAAAGAAATGCTGGGGCTCGCTTGCTCCTTAGTGCTACGCTGCGACGATTGTGTGAAGTATCACTTAGGTAAATGTAAAGAAGCTGGTATTACCAAGGAGGAAATTTTTGAGGTGTTTGCTATTAGCAACTTGATAGGAGGAACGATCGTTATTCCTCATCTAAGACGCGCCACTGAATACTGGGAAACATTACAAGAAAGTGAATAAAGAAAGTAAACCTACCGCCGATGATCTAGCATTGGCTTTCCGATGGGGTCAATTACTTAATAAACTAGAGAAGCTGATTGGTAAAAGACCTGAAAACTTGGATAGTGTACTATTCTTAATTGGTGTCCAAGAATTGGGGCAAGGGCCAAAAAATTTTAGCAAGGAAGAGAAGCAAGACTTAATGCATATTGCTATTTGTCGTGTTTTGAGTAAGTCTGGATTCTATGAGCTAGAAGGGTCTGACAAAGAGGGGTGGCCTTGTTGGAAATTGATAAAACCACTTCCGCAGATATCACTTACAGAACAAGAGAAGGTGCTTAAGATGCATATTATTGACTATTTTGAGGACGAACAAATTACTTAGCCCTTCGGGTCTTTACAAAGCAACCTTTATAGTTGTTTTCTTCTGCTTATGGCTCCTGCGCGTTTGGAAACTATGGCAGGTGGGGCTCTTTGACTATGATTCTGCTAAGAACTACCTTATCCTCACTGAATTGTACAATGATAACTTTCATAATTTCTTTCATCACGCTTCTCCTGGATTCTACCTTTTTTACTTTCTATGTTATCTTGTTACGCCCAATTATCTAGTGCTTGAGGTAATCACAGCCTTATTTGCTACATTAAGTATTTTTATTTTTGCTTCTTACGTTCCTATCAAAGTAAGGGCTTGGTTTTGTCTTTTACTCGGTACTTCTTTTTTCTTGATGGCTTCAAGTCGTTATTTTGCTATAGAGAGCTTGAGCTTACTACTGTTTTCGCTGTTTGTCAAGCACTACTTTCATTCTTATACAAAACGACACCAACGTCTTAGCGGATTATTGCTGGGTTTACTTTTTACTGTTAATTACAAAGCTATCTTAGTTATTTTCTTTGTACTTCTGTATGAGTTGGGTAGATTCTTCTTCTTTAAAGAGAGAAGATATCTTCTTCAAAATAGTTGGGTGATAGTTCTTCCCTCTGTTGGATTTATGCTTTTAGGACTGGCTTTTCAACTACCTTTTCTGAGGTATCCTGCTACCATATATCATATTTTTTGGCAGCCCACTTATATCCAAAGTGGTTGGCAAGACTATCTCTTTTACTTCAAGTACTTACTTCATTTCGAACATATTATATTATTACCATTATTATTAGTTGGTATCCTGACTCTTATAAATAAGCCTTCCATCATTAATTCTAAAGTATTGTATTTTATTGTCTGTACTTTTTTAATATTGATTGTGATGAGCTTTTTACCTAAAGCGCCACGAGGTATACTTTTTCTGTACCCTGTTTTTTATTTCATTGTTTTCTATGTTTTAGAACGTTACCTCTCTAGTAGATGGTATTGGGCATTCATCCTTGTCAGTGTTTCAATACAATTATATCGGTTTGATACTCACGTGTATAACTATGCTAAAAGCGAGTATCAAGGTTTACAGAAAATTGTTACCCAACAAGCACCTAATAGCATATCTAGCTGGATTATTCCCCCATTAAAGCCCCTTTCCACAGAAATACCTGTGACACAAGTTGTAAAGAATTCAGCAACAGCACAACGATTTATGTTGTTAAGCTGTTTCCCTAAAATAGCTACACTACCATCACCCAATTTCACTTCAGAGTACAAAGTTATTTGGCAAGGATACGATCTAAATATTCTACAACCTATGGTATTTTTAGAAAGTGCTGAGTTTACAGGAAGAACTTATGAAGAATGTTGGGCCGCGCAACGTCGTTTATTAAAAGATAGCTGTACAACCCAATTGATCATTTATTAAGACCCAATGCGTACATTTTTAAGAAAGACTTTTGCTAAACAACTCTACGGTAGGGCTTACTCAAGGGCTTATCTGCAAAATTTACTACTCATTTGGCAAGAGTTAAAAGTATTAATGACACAATTCTTTACGTGGCGTGCGCCTTTCCAAGCGCTACTTCATATCGGAAAAAATCTCTCTCTTACACTAAACCGATTTTATACTGGACGTGCCGTATTTCAGTCGTATGGCCACACAGGAGAAGATCGTATTATAGAAAGCTTACTGAATAAACCCCACACAGACGTGGGCTTTTATGTAGACGTAGGTGCTAACCATCCTTCTTTCATCTCCAATACCTTTTTATTATACAGAAGGGGGTGGAGGGGGATTTGTATTGAAGCAAATCCTCGCTTAGTCAACTTACACAAAAAGAAACGACCTAAAGATATAGTCGTTCAAGCGGTTGTATCCGATAAGATAGAAGAAGTTACTTTTACGACTTTTACTAATGATGTCCTTTCTACAGTAGATGAAACACACATGGCAGAAGCTTTACAACAACCTGCGCAGCAAATACAGCATCAACAAATTCACACGAGCCAATTACTCATTGATTTACTCGACAAAAACGATTGCCCTCAAACATTCGATTTACTTTGCATCGACATTGAAGGGAAAGATTTAGCTGTGGTAGAGAGCTTCGACTTTACACGTTATCAACCTAGACTACTAGTTTTCGAAGCGGAAGGTTTATCTATCGAATTTTTTCTGACACATCAGCTTTATTATAAATTAGCTGAGCACAAATATCATTTTGCAGGTGCTGCATTGAAAAATTTCTACTTTATCAAAAAATGACCGATGAAAATAATTACTTATAATGTAAACGGTATTAGAGCAGCCATTAGAAAGGACTTTATTTCTTGGTTGAGTGCTACGAATGCAGATGTAGTATGCTTACAAGAAATAAAAATTCAAAAAAAGGATTTTCCTTATTCTCTTTTCGAAGAGTTGGGTTATGAATGTTACATTTATCCCGCCCAGAAAGCTGGATATAGTGGGGTGGCTATTTTGAGTAAGCGCAAACCACAAGAAGTCGTTTTTGGCTGTGGCATCAGCCGATATGATGAGGAAGGTCGTATCTTACGAGCTGTATATGAAGATGTTACGGTTATGTCTGTATATATGCCTTCTGGCGCCAGTCGTCCCGAAAGGCAACAGTTCAAACTCACATTTTTAGAAGATTTTTATGACTACATACAAGATTTGAAAGCTACCGTTCCTCCACTTGTTATTTGTGGTGATTATAACATCTGCCATCGAGCCATTGATATCCACAATCCAAAAGCTAACGCTAATTCACCTGGTTTTACACCTACAGAAAGGGCTTGGTTTTCTAATTTTCTTGATTTGGGCTATGTGGATGCTTTCAGACATTTCAATAAAGAGCCACACCATTATACTTGGTGGAGCTTTAAGGCAAATGCAAGAGCCAGAAACCTTGGCTGGCGAATTGACTACCAACTAATTGATAGCGCACTTATCGAACGTGCTCAGAAGTGTGTCATTCTGAGCGAGGCAAAGCATTCTGATCATTGTCCTGTATTATCTGAAATTGATTGACTTTAGCTTGGCTATATGTAAACAAATTTATATTTTTAGAACCAAACATAAACTCTTACAAATAGTAATGAGAAAAATTACTTTTTTGATAAATACTCTCCTCTTTTCGCTAATTTTCTATGCTTGCGACCAAGAATATTCCGATTCTTCGGACAGTAATCTTCCTAAAGAGGCAAAGGGTGGAAAGAACTACGGAGGTGTATTTAGGCTTAATGAGTCTGAGTTTATCAAAAGTCTTTATCCGCTAAGTATTACAGATATTTACTCTTATCGTGTTTCTACCCAGATTTATGAAGGGCTTTTCAAGTTCAATCAAAAAGATCTCACTGTAGTAAATGGCATCGCAGAAAGTTATGAAATAGATAGTTCCCAGAAAGTATACACCATCAAATTACGAAAAGGGGTATATTTTCACGATGCTGATTGCTTTGATGACGGTAAGGGGAGGGAAGTTACTGCCGAAGATGTAAAGTATTGTTTTTTGCGGGTGTGTACACAAGATGCCTCCAATCAAGGTTTTTCTGTCTTTGAAGGGATTCTAAAGGGTGCAGATGCTTACTATAAGGCTTCTGCTGGAGGAAAAACACCCAAAAAAGAGCTAGAAGGTGTAAAAGTGGTGGATAAATATACCATCCAACTTACTTTAACGCGCCCTTACTCTGTATTTCTGTACAACTTAGCACGCCCTTTCACTTTTATTTATCCCAAAGAGGCTGTAGAAAAATACGGAGTCGCTGATATGCGAATGAAGCCAGTAGGAACGGGCCCTTTTTACCTTTCTTCTATTGACGACGGAAATGCTATTATTCTGAAAAGATTTAGTAAATATTACGGAAAAGATGCGCTTGGCAATGCCTTACCTTTTCTTGAAGCGTTGCAAATCAGTTTTATAAAAGATAAAAAAACTGAAATGCTTGAATTCAAAAAGGGTAACTTAGATATGGTGTATCGTTTGCCCACAGATCAGATTATTGAAATATCTGATGATGCAGAGAAAGACAGCGAAGGGAATATTACTGGTTTTGAGCTTCAGAGAGATGCTGAGATGGGTACACAGTTTTTAGTCTTTATGAATCAACAGGGTGTTTTTAAGGACAAAAATGTAAGGAAAGCCTTTTCTTTTGCTATTGATAGAGAAAAAATATTGGCTTATGTGCTTAATGGGGAAGGAGAAGCAGCCGCTAATCATGGATTAGTACCTCCCACCTTTGAGAATTATGATATTAGTAAAATCAGAGGATATCAACTTAATGTCGATTCTGCTCAGTATTATCTATCAAAAGCAGGGTATTTGAACGGTAAAGGATTTCCAGAAATTTCGATCGATGTAAATGCAGAAGGAGATAGGCAATATAATGTAGCACAAGAAATCCAAAAAGAACTAAAAGATAATCTCAATATTGATATCCAGATCAATGTACTTCCTTATGCACAACTACTTGAGAATGTATTTCAAGGGAATTTCTCGTTAGCCCGCTCCGCTTACTTTGCAGATTATCCAAGCCCAGAGAACTACCTATGGCTCTTTCTAGGTAAACACGTACCTGCCAGTATGAAGGATAAGTCTTTTCCCAATGTAGCGCGCTTCAAAAATAAAAAATACGACGAATACTATAAAAAAGGTCTTAATGCCGCCACTATGGAAGAGGCTAACCGTTACTTTGCTAAAGCTGAGCAGATTTTAATGAACGAAGCCGCTATCCTTGTCCTCTGGTATGAAGAAGCCTATCGGCTTATCAAGCCCTATGTAAAAGATTTCCCTAATAATGCTATGCAATACCGAGACTTTTCGGCTGTTTACTTTGATAAAAGAAATTAATAAAAAGTAGGATTGCATAATAAAGCAAATAGTAGTAAATTATGTATAGTTATTATCTATACATATTGATAACTATTTTGCTATGGAAGCTATTATTAGCCAACTCAACCAGTATAAGCAAAAATACTATACCAACTTGCTTATAAAAGGCTTACTTGTATCTGGAGCCCTTGTTATTTCTACCTATCTACTATTCAATACACTAGAGTATTTTGGTCGGTTCAATAGTGTTATTAGGGCCACGCTGTTTTTTACATTTGTGGTGTTAGGGGTATTGTCTTTAGTATATTGGGTCATCATACCAGTATTACAGCTTTTAAAAATCGGTAAGCAAATCTCCAACGAAGAAGCCGCACAGCAAATAGGTAGGTATTTTCCTGATATAGACGATAAGCTATTGAATACTTTACAGCTCAGGAAGCTACAAACAAACAATGCACTTCTGCAAGCGAGTATTCAACAACGTACACAGTCATTAAGCTTATTTAATTTTTCTGAAGCTATTCACTATAAAGAGAATAGAAAATTCTTCCGATACTTTGTACCTCCCTTGGTTATTTTATTTTTGTTGCTCCTTTTTTCTAAGGAGTTTATTACGGCCTCTTCTACGCGTATTATATATTATAATGAAACCTTCGCCGAGAAAGCACCTTTTACCTTCAATATGAAGAATAAAAACTTAGAAGCCTTTAAGAATGAGGACTTTACCGTTATCCTCTCTCTAGAAGGCAAGGCTATACCAGAAGATGTATACATCAATTTAGGGGCTACCCGTTATAAGATGAAAAAGGAAGAGGGTACCTTTCAATATACTTTCAATAAGCTCCAAAAAGATCAAAAATTTTACTTTGAAGCAGCAGGCTTTTTCTCTGACTCTTACGAAATCGCTTTAAAAGAACGCCCTAACTTACTCAACTTCACTGCTATTCTTACTTATCCTGCTTATTTAGGAAAAACCAATGAAGCTATTAAAAACATCGGTAACTTGACTGTTCCACAAGGAACATTGATAGAATGGCAGTTCAAAACAGTACAAACAGATTCTTTAACGCTTACTTTTGAAGAACAAAAGAAAATAGTACAAGCCGAGAAAAAGAATGATAAGCTTTTCACACATACAAAAAAGCTTATGCGCTCGTTGAGCTATCAGATTAAACTGAAAAATGAGTTTAGTGATAATAAAGAGGCTATCAATTACTTTATCAATGTAACGCCCGACCAGTTTCCTAAAATTAATATGGAAACTTTCCAAGATACAGCCCTCTACAACTATATAATGGTAGGAGGAAATATTGCTGATGACTACGGTTTAACTCAGCTTAAATTTTATTACCGAATTGTCTCTGGGAAAAAACGTAGTAAGTACAGAGCACTTCCTATTGGTATTAATCGACAACAAACAGTACAAAACTTCTTCTATCAGTTGGATATCAATAATTTATCTTTAAAACCTGGTGATCGCATAGAATACTTTACGCAGGTTTGGGATAACGATGGTGTAAATGGTAATAAGAGTAGTAAATCACCTACTTATCGATTTAAAATACCTACAAAGAATGAACTAAAAGATGAGATTGATGCTACAGTAGCTAAGACAGAAAATCAAATGGATCAAACTATTCGAAAAGCACAACAACTCAAAAAAGAGCTGGAGAACTTCGAGAATAAAATCAAAACGAAGAAAAACCTAGACTACAACGATAAAAAACAGCTTGAAGAAATATTAAAGAAAAAGAAGGAGATAGAAAAAGAAATAGAAGAATTGAAAGAGCTGAATGACATCTCCAATCAGAAGCAGGAGCGTTTTAGTAAACAAAACGAAGAAGTGCAAGAAAAGATAGAGCAACTCCAAAAGCTGATGGACAACTTACTAGATGAAGAAACTAAAAAGCTTTATGAAGAGCTCGAAAAGTTATTAGAGAAAAATAAAGATGACAGAAGCGTCTTAGACTTACTTGATAAAATTCAAAAAGACGAAGAAAACTTTGAAAATGATCTGGAGCGCGCATTAGAAATGTTTAAGCAATTGCAAGTAGAGCAAAAGATGGAAGAAGTTAATGATGCCCTAAAAGAACTTTCTGAGAAACAAGAAAAACTTTCTGAAGAAACAGAGAAAGCTCCTAAAAATGATGAACAAAAAAATAAAGAACTCAAGTCGAAGCAAGAAAAACTTTCTGAAGAGTTTGAAGACCTGAAAGAAGAAATGCAGCAACTTGAAGAGATGAATGAATCACTTGAGTTTCCTAATGACTTAGATAATACTGAAGAAGAACAAGAAGAGATTTCTCAAGAGCAGGAAAATAGTGAGCAGAAACTTGATAAAAAACAAAATAAAAAAGCGGCTGACTCACAAAAGAAAGCGGCTGAAAAGATGAAGCAGATGCAACAAAAAATGCAAGAGTCTATGGAAGCCATGGAGATGGAACAAATGCAGGAAAACTTAGATGACTTGCGAGACATTCTTGAGAATTTACTCACGCTCTCATTTGACCAAGAGAAGCTGATGAAAGATTTTAGAGGCGTTAATTTATCTGATCCTCGTTTTATTGAGCTAGGTCAGAAACAATTAAAATTACAAGACGATGCCAAAATTGTAGAAGATAGTTTACTAGCACTTTCTAAGCGTGTTTTCCAAATCGAATCTTTTGTTACACGTGAGCTAAGCGATATGAAAAGCTACATGCAGAAATCTTCTGAAGCAATCAAAGAACGAAAGCTCAGCAAGGTTACCTCACAACAACAATTCTCGATGACTTCAATGAACAACCTAGCACTTTTACTAAGTGACATTCTAGAGCAGATGCAAAACCAAATGCAAAGTATGCAAGGAGGAGGAAAAAGTAAGAAAAAACAACAAGGTAACTTGAGTGAATTACAAAAGAGTTTGAACCAACAAATTCAAGAATTAAAAAAAGGAGGGAAGACGGGAAGAGAGCTCTCAGAGCAACTTGCTAAGATGGCAGCACAACAAGAAATGATTAGAAAAATGCTTGAAGAAATGGGCAAAAAAGGCGAACTTGGCAAAGACGGTGGTGGTGATAAAGTAAGGGAAATGCTGAAAGATATGGAAAAAACTGAAACCGATTTAGTTAATAAACGTTTGACTGATAAACTGATAAAGAGACAGAAGGAGATAGAGACCAGATTACTTGAGGCAGAAAAATCAATGCGTGAACGAGACCAGGATGAGAAAAGAAAAGGAGAGACTGCAAAGAAAAAAGAGAAGCGTGTTCCGAAGAAGTTAGAACAATACATCAAAAATAGAGAAAAGCAAGTCGAGCTACTAAAAACAGTTCCTCCCTCTCTTTCACCTTATTATAAAAAAGAAGTAGATAAATATTTTGAAAAAATTGAAAAATAAGACTTACATAGCACCCAAAAAGATGGAGTCTATTACTATTCAAGTACCTTCGTTACTAGAGAACATTCGTATTATTGAAAGCTTCATCGATAATGCCAAAGAACAATATCATATCAATGATGATATCTATGGAAATATTGTTGTCGCCATTACCGAGTCTGTCAATAATGCCATACGTCATGGCAATAAAGAAGATAGGACTAAAAATGTAGAGCTTTCTCTTTTCTTATACGATGACGCCATTAAATTCATAATTAGAGATGAAGGAGAAGGATTTAATTATCAAAACCTCCCTAATCCAGTTGCCCCTGAAAACTTAGAGAAGATAGGAGGGAGGGGTATCTTCCTTATGAAACAACTTAGTGATGAAATCCATTTCAGAGATGAAGGTAGAGAAGTAGAGTTGATTTTTTATGTAGGTGCACTTAATGGATAATATTTTTTTCTTTGAAGAAGAAATTAGTTTCACACCTCCACAACCACTAGCAATTAAAAGTTGGATAACTACCATTGCACTTCAAGAAGGTTTCACTATCCAATGCCTCAACTTTATATTCTGTTCCGATAGTTACCTCCATCAAATCAATCTTGAGTATTTAAATCACGATAATTTGACCGATGTCATTACTTTCGATAATGCTGAAAGTGATAAAGCGCTAGAAGGTGATGTTTTTATTAGTATAGAACGCATAGAGGAAAATGCTTTGCTTTTCTCTTCAAACTTCGAAAAAGAATTATTTCGTGTAATGATCCACGGAGTTTTTCATCTATGCGGTTATCTAGATAAAACGTCTGATGAAGCCAAAGTGATGAGAAGTAAGGAAGATAATGCACTTCAACAGCTTGCTTCATTTTTTTCACGTGGAACATTTTCTCCTTAAGATTATCACTCACTACACCTGCTTATTATTAACACTAGTATACCTTTAATAAACTTTTTCTCTTCAATATATAATTGTATAATAGAAGCTTTGTTCTAAACATAAGAAACAACTATAAAGTTGTATAGCACAACTATAAATTAAGATTTAGCTTCTTAAATAGTCAATATTTCAATTAGTGGTTTCACGTGGAACATTATAATAATTCAAAGTGTTATCAAAAGCAATCAAAGCACTTAATAGTAGAAGTAAGTTTCACGTGAAACAAATAAGTAGATGTTTAATGAATATGATGTAATAGTTGTTGGTGCAGGCCACGCAGGTAATGAAGCAGCCGCAGCCGCAGCAAAGATGGGTTCTAAAACCTTGCTCATTACTATGAATATGCAAGTAATAGGTCAAATGTCTTGTAACCCAGCTATGGGTGGAGTAGCAAAAGGACAAATTATAAGAGAAATAGATGCACTAGGGGGGCTGTCAGGAATTATCAGTGATAAATCCATGATACAATTTAGAATGCTTAATAGATCTAAAGGGCCAGCCATGTGGAGTCCAAGGTGTCAGAATGATCGCATGCAATTTGCCCAAGAATGGCGACTAGCGTTAGAAGAAATTGAAAACTTAGATTTCTGGCAAGATATGGTAACTAATATTCTAGTTGACAACGGTAGGGTAGGGGGTGTAAGAACCGGAATGGGCCTAGAAATTAAAGCAAAAGCAGTAATACTGACCAGTGGTACTTTCCTAAATGGTATTATACACATTGGAGATAAAAACTTCCGTGGTGGACGCTCAGGAGAAAAAGCAGCATTTGGTATTACAGAACAGCTTATTCAATTGGGCTTTGAAGCAGGAAGAATGAAAACAGGTACACCACCCAGAGTAGATGGAAGGAGCCTAGATTATAGCCAAATGGAAGAACAAGCAGGAGATGAAAACCCCGGTAAATTCTCTTTTACAAATACACCTAACTTAAAAGAGCAGAGAAGCTGCTGGGTTACCTACACTAATGAAGAAGTACACGAAACACTTAAAAGGGGTTTTGATAAGTCTCCTATGTTTCAAGGAAGAATTAAAGGTCTTGGGCCTCGTTACTGCCCATCAATAGAAGACAAAATTGATCGTTTTGCAGATAGAAACAGACACCAAATTTTCGTTGAGCCAGAAGGCTGGCATACAGTAGAGATATATGTAAACGGTTTCTCTACTTCACTTCCTGATTACATACAGTATGAGGCACTTAAAAAAATTAAGGGTTTCGAGAAGGTAAAGATGTTTAGACCAGGATATGCCATCGAGTATGATTACTTTCCACCTACACAGCTAAAGTTAAGTTTAGAGACTAAGTTAGTAGAAAACTTATTCTTTGCAGGTCAGATTAATGGTACTACGGGCTATGAAGAAGCCGCTTGCCAAGGCTTAATGGCCGGAATTAATGCTCATAATAAAATAAATGAGAAAGAATCACTTATATTAAAGCGTTCAGAGGCCTATATTGGTGTATTAATCGACGACCTTATCAATAAAGGCACAGAGGAACCTTATCGTATGTTTACATCCAGAGCAGAATATCGCCTGCTCTTAAGGCAAGATAATGCAGACATCCGCTTGACTAAAATAGGGTATGACATAGGCTTAGCTTCAAAAGAAAGATTGGAGAATGTAGAGGTAAAAGCCAATAAAGTGGACAAACTCATTAATGATCTAAAACAGAAAAAGGTTAAACCAGATGAAATAAATAGCTACCTAGATGAGGTTAGTTCCGCTACTATAAGAGAGAAATCGAGCTTTTATAATCTACTTAAAAGGCCAGAGATTAGCTTACCTTTACTGAATGATATGAACGAAGATTTAGGTGGATACCTTAATAAGTACCAAAAAGAAGAGATAGAACAGGCAGAAATTCTTATAAAGTACCAGGATTATCTTGATAAGGAACGGAAAAACGCGGAAAAGATGGAAGAACTTGAAAACTTGAAGATCAAACAAGGGTTTGACTATACCACTGTAAAAGCTTTGTCAACCGAAGCTAGAGAAAAGCTTTCTAAAATAAAACCTGAAACATTAGGACAGGCTAACCGAATAAGTGGGGTAAGTCCTGCAGATATATCAATTTTGATGGTCTACTTGGGAAGATAAATTCCTTACAAATATTAACTTTGCAGGGATGATACCAATGCATCCCTTTTTATGCAAGAAGACCTTACCCTTTGCCCACTGTGTGAAAACCATACATTCAAAGAATATTTGGTATGTAAAGACTATACAGTAAGTAAAGAAACATTTACTTTAAAGCAATGCCAACGTTGCCAATTTCTCTTTACTAACCCTAGGCCTAATAAGGAAAGTATAGGAAAGTATTATTTATCTGACCAATACATATCACACTCAGATACAAGCAAAGGATTTATTAATAAGCTTTATAAAATAGTGAGAAGTTTTACTGTTCAACGAAAAGTAAAACTAATCGATAAACAATTGACTAGTTCAAAAAAAGAAAAGTTTGTATTAGATGCAGGCTGTGGAACAGGTTATTTCTTGGAAGCTTGCCAAAAGAAAGGGTGGATAGTAGAAGGGTACGAACCCGATCTTTCTGCAAGAAAGCTTGCTGAAGAAAGATTACAAAAGAAGCTTTACACAGATATGTCTGAACTTCCTACTCAGAAAAAATATGATGTAATTACAATGTGGCATGTGCTAGAACACGTACATCAGCTCAATGATACCATCCATACGCTCAAATCGCTACTGACAGATCAGGGGATATTATTAATCGCGCTTCCTAATCAGGAAAGTTACGATGCCCAACTCTTTCAAGCATACTGGGCTGCATATGATGTACCCAGACATCTTTATCACTTTGATAAAAGAACTATGAGTATTCTAGCAGAAAAACATCAATTATTTGTTAAAGAAGTGATAGGCATGCCTTTTGATGCTTACTATGTAAGTTTACTTAGTAATCGTTATAAGCTAGGGCATTCTCGGTATTTTCATAGTTTTTGGACTGGCTTAAAATCCAACTTAAAAGCACGAAAAAATAAGAATTTTTCCAGTTTGATTTACCTATTAGCTAATAAAGTTTAATATATCAACTAATTTAATGTCTATAAAAAATCTTTTCTTTCTTCTTTATAATAAGTTATGTATAAAAATAGAATCTATTTTACTGCTCTCTTTAATAGCTTTATTAGCCATTATATTTCAACAATGTGCTAATCCGCAGGGTATTACTGGAGGAGATAAGGATACAATTTCACCAAAGCCTTTGACAAAGCTACCCGCCGTAGGAACGATTAATTACCAAGGAAAGGAAATATTACTAGAATTCGATGAGTGGGTAGCTACGAATAACTTGAAGAGCGAGTTACTGATTACACCAGAACCTGAAAGTAACTACGAAGTTAAAGAAAATAAAAATGTAATAAGGCTTGTCTTTGAAGAAGGTTTCGAGGACAGTACTACTTATACCTTCAACTTTCGAAAAGGTATTGTAGATATAAATGAAAAAAATGTAGCAGATAGTACACTCGTTGTATTCAGTACGGGTGACTACCTCGATTCTTTAAGTGTAGGCGGACAAGTAAAAGCGATACAAACGCAAAGTGGAGTAGGAGAGGCAACCGTAGGTTTATATCTCCCCACAGATACATTAGATATTACAAAAGAACGACCGCTTTACCTCACAAAAACAGACACTTCGGGTAAATTTCTTTTCCAAAATCTAAAAGAGGGGAAATACTTACTTTATGCTTTTTCAGACAACAGCAATGCGGGTAAATTTAATGAAAGAGGAGATTTAATCGGGTTTAAAACAGATTTAATAGAGCTACAGCAAAATGTAGATTCCTTACAAATTCAGATTTATAAAGATGATAACAAACCCCCTAATGTTTCAAGAGCAAGAGGTTCATCTACTGGTAAAACGTTTTTGATAGAATTCAACGAAGGCTTAAAGGAATTTCAATTAGATGCTAGCTACCAACAACTTACTACCAGTTTTATAGAAGAAAATGGAAAGACGATTAACTTATATAACTTGGCAGCTAGGTACGATACAATTCCAGTGAGTTTTGCAGCAATAGATTCTGCGGGTAATACCTTAATAGATACAGTTAAAGTGAAATTTCCCGCAAAATCTAAAAAGGAGACAGATTTCAAAGTCAATTTTCTACCGAAAGACAATAGTTACTTAAGAGATAGCTTGATACTTGAGATCATAGCTAACAAAGCTGTTACGAGCTTTCACCCTGAAATGATTTATTATAAAACTGCTGCGGATACCATAAATCGTTATGCACTGGTTGATTCTACTACTACGATTGACTCTCTTAATGGCCAAGCCAATATTAAAATTCGAAAAGCATTAGATAATTTTGAAGAACTTGAAGCAATAGAGATACAAGTTGATTCAGGCGCTTTGAGAAGTATAGAGAACGACTCTAGTAAATCGACTATCCTTACTTATAAATTTAAGAGTGAAGAAAAGTATGGCTTACTTTCTTTGGTCATTGAAACTGATCAACCTTCCTTCATCATACAGCTCATTGATAGCAAAGGGGAAATTATAGAAGAGCGGATCAACCAAAAGGCGATTACCTTTAAAAAGCTAGAAGCAGATCAGTACATTATTAAAGCAATTATTGACACCAACGGCAACAAGCAATGGGACAGTGGCAACTATCTTCTGAGGAAGCAACCTGAACCTATCGTCATCTTTAATAAAAGAATACAGCTCAGACAAAACTGGGAAATTAAAGAAGTTTTCAAATTCTAATTATCAAGCTAGCTAATATATTTATTTACACACTTTAGCGTATGACCAATGGACATACTCACTACCATTAAGTCCTTTTCTACTTGTTTGCCAATTCTTAGAAATGTACAATAAAAGCCCTCATTTACCAAAAGCTTAAAGAAAAAATAGTGAAAAACATTTGTATTTTACGTTATCCACATTTTGACAACTTTTTTGTGGATAAGTGGGGTACTTATCCACATTTTGACAACTTTTTTGTGGATAACCTGTGGATAACTTTTTATTGGTACAGTTTTATTTTTTGAGTTATCCACACTTGAGTGTGGATAACTTGTGGAAAAGTGACTTTTTTGTGGATAAGTGGGGTACTTATCCACATTTTGACAACTTTTTTGTGGATAACAAAATCACTTAATTTTGAGTTATCCACAAAAATTTCAAGAAATTGTGGATAACTTGTGGAAAAGTAGGCAAGTTATCCACAAGT
The DNA here is from genome assembly GCA_937911505.1 of uncultured Cytophagales bacterium. Lineage (GTDB taxonomy): Bacteria > Bacteroidota > Bacteroidia > Cytophagales > Thermonemataceae > CALEMF01. Next base: position 16,392 of record CALEMF010000046.1, on the reverse strand, counting down.
TATCCACAAAAACCTGAGGGTTATCCACAGGGTAAGTTTTGAGTAAAACGTTGAGTTATCCACACAAGAATGTGGATAACTTGTGGAAAAGTATAAGTAAACACCTGATAAATAAGGGTTTAAAAACCTGAGGGTTATCCACATTTTTGTGGATAACTCGAAGAAAAGTCAATAAGCACCTGAAAAATCAAGCAGTTATCAACAATCTAATAATAATAGAGATAATCCTTATATTAGAAAAATATTTTAAAAAAACTTAATACTACTATTAGAGAGCACCCCCAAAACACCTTGTTTTATTTCGTAAAAAGCCCTATATTCTTATAAAATACATAACTCATGAAACGCAGCCAGATTAAAAAAATACAATCCCTTCTTTATGTAATAATCCTCTTATCTTTTGGATCTTTACAAACCATTCAAGCACAAAGTATAAAGCTAGCCGAAGAGTATTTTCTACAAGGAGAGTATGAGAAAGCCAAGGACATCTATCAGCAGTACACTAATAAAAAAGAAAACATTAAAAAAATATACGATAAGTACCTCTTAACACTTATCAACCTAAAAGATTTTGATACGGCAGAGAAATTCCTAGAGAAGCTTGTGAAGCAGGAACAAGACAATCCAAAGTATGCTGTTGCTTTAGGGTATGTTCATCGGCTACAAGGAAAAGATAAAGTTGTAGAGAAAGAATACAAAGGGATAGTAAATAAGTATAAGAAAATAACCCCTAAGGTATTAATAGCCTTTGATGCTTTCGTGAAGTATGAAGCAGTAGACTGGGCAGAGAAGTTGTTACTAGAGGCCAGAAGGGAAGAAGGAGAAAAAACTGCTTATGCACCTTACCTAGCTGAACTGTATTTAAGAAAGAATGAAAAAGAGAAGATGATAGGAGAGTATCTCAACATGGTATTGGTGGATTACGATCATATGGGATATGTGCAGGGAGCTTTACAAGACGCCCTACAAGGCGAAGAAGATTTAAAGCTCTTAGAGTCTACACTTATACAGAAAGTGCAAGAGTCACCTAACGAAAAGGCTTACGGAGACTTAATCATGTGGCTTTACATACAAGAAAAGAATTTCTACAAAGCTTACATACAAGCCAAAGCCATGGACAAGCGTTTTAAGCTAAATGGTTTTAAAGTATTAGAGCTAGGTTTTATCTGTTATGAAAATGAGGATTATAAAAGTGCATCAAGGTGTTTCGAATATGTTATACAACAATACCCACAAGGGTCTAACTTTGTTACAGCGCGCATCTATCTGATTAAATCGAAGGAAGAAGTCATCAAAAATACTTTTCCTATCGATCAACAGCAAGTACGCGTTATCATTGGCCAATACAAGGTACTACTTAGTCAGCTAGGGAAAAGTGTAAAAACCCTAGAAGCGATGAATAACATGGGAATTCTCTATGCATTTTATTTGAACGAGAAAGATAGTGCGTTGGCTGTTTTAAATGAAGCAATAGATTTAGGGAAGTACAACACCCGTTTTGTAGCTACTAGTAAAATTAGTTTGGGAGATGTGTACTTGCTAAAGGGAGAACCTTGGGAAGCAACACTACTCTATTCTCAAGCTGAAAAAATGGTAAAAGATTCTCCGACTGCACACGAAGCCAAACTAAAAAATGCAAAGTTACATTATTACAAAGGTGACTTTGAGCTAGCACTGGCTCAGCTAGACATACTCAAAATGGCTACCTCTAGAGAGATTGCAAACGATGCCATGGATTTAGCCTTGTTGATTCAAGATAATATTGGTTTAGATAGTACCGGTGCAGCAATGCGCGCCTACGCTAATACAGAACTCTTACTTTTTCAGAATAGAAATGAAGAGGCAATGCAGCAACTTAATGATATTTTGAAAGAATACCCACAACACAGTATTACCGATGAAATCTACTGGCTGAAAGGACAGATTTATGTCAAACAAGGTGACTTAACGAAAGCACTAGAGATGTTGGAGAAAATTATCAATGATTTCAATTATGATATTTATAGTGATGATGCACATTTTCTAGCAGCAAGCCTTTATGAACGCCTTGACGAAAAAGATAAAGCCATGGAAATGTACAGAGAGCATTTACAAAAATACCCTGGAAGTATTTTCATTGCAGAAGCAAGAAAAAGATTCAGAAGACTAAGAGGAGATTTTCCTAACTAAAAGATATTAAAAATATCACTCATATTTTTAACTTACCAACTAAGTGAATGTCGTATCCTAAGAAATTGGCTTGATAGTGCAAAAAAGGTTAAGTTGACACGCAAAGCAGCAACACTTCATTTGAAGTTCAGCAGAGTGGGTACCTTTACAAGTATAAAAGTTTACTTACAAAAGTCATTCATATAATAATATGAGTATCCTACACGTTTTATATAAAAACATTCTATAAATCATATATGATCCAGCTCAGGAATAGCGTTATAGTTACTTACTTTCTAGTTACTTTTGTGACCTACGCAGTATTAGCACAAAGTCTAGAGCGAAGAGCTTTTTTAGGAGTAGACCTCAATTACGAAAAGGGTCTTGAAGTATGCGATATTATCCCTAACTCAACCGCTCAGAAGATGGGTTTGGAGAAAGGAGATATCATTAAATACATTAATAATAAACCTATAGAGACTGATCAGGATATTTTCATAAGTTTGAAGGAAGCAAGAGTAGGGGATAAAATTATCTTGACTTACGAAAGAGCAGGAAAGCAGTTTACCGTAAAACAAAAACTAGGAGCATTACCAGAACAGCAATACAATAACATGAAGGTTATCTATGACCAAGTGAAGGCAGAAGGGAATGTACTCAGAAGTATTGTTACCAAACCAACGAAACAAGGAAAATATCCAGCAGTATTGTTAGTACAAGGAGTGGGTTGTTATTCAGTCGATACTCCCTTTGACACCAATTCTGGTCATATACAAGTGCTATTGGACCTTACAGAAAATGACTTTGTAACCATGCGCCTCGATAAATCTGGGGTAGGCGATAGTGAGGGAACACCTTGCGATCAACTTAGCTTTCAACAGGAACTGAAAGGTTTTGAAGAAGGCATTGAGGCACTCAGAGAATATGACTTTGTAGATGGAGAGAATATATTTATTATTGGACATAGCGTGGGAGGGGTAATGGCCCCAGTAATTGCTAAGGAAAAAAACTGCAAAGGTATTGTAGTGTATGGGACTATAGGTAAAAATTGGATGGAGTACCTCAGAGCCAACCAAGAAAAGCAACTAAGAGAAAAAGACTACGACTTTGATGAGATAGAAAAAATGGTAGTAGAAATGAATGAGTGCTATGTAGATTATCTCCTGAAAGAAAACACCATGAAAGAAGTAATGGAGATCAACCCTAACTGTACGAAATTTCTCAAAAAGTTCTCATTTAGAAGTGACGAATACTGGCATCAGATCAACCGTCAGAACGTAGCTGCTGCTTGGCAAAAGTACAATGGCTATGTACTTAGCTTATGGGGTGAGTACGACTGGGCAACTAATAAAGAAGAACATGAGCTGATTGTCAATATCGTAAACCAGAATGATAGCCAGAAAGGGACTTTTGAAGTGGTGGCTAACAGCGATCATAAAATGAGGCTTATCGATGAAGGTGAGCAGCTTTCAAAGTCCTACAACAAAGCCATTTCAAAGACTATCATCCATTGGATGAAAAATAAAACACAAGTAAAGTAGCATGGGCTATACAAGCCCTCTTGACTTTATTTCTAAATACTTATTAATACTATTAACTGTCAAATCCTCTGGAGCAGTAAGGATGGCTTGTATACCATATTGCTTGAGCTCTTTTACAATTTGCTTCTTCTCGTAATCAAACTTCTCAGCGATTGTCTTCAGGTAAATATCTTCTACATTAGCAGCTTTTTTATCGATGAGCTGCTGTAACTCAGTATTTCTAAAGAAAATAACCACCAATAAATGATTGGTTGCGATTCTTCTAAAGTAAGGTAATTGCCTACGCATAGAAGAGAGCGATTCAAAATTAGTATAAAATAAGATAAGACTTCTTTGAGACATACGCCGACGGGTAGCGATGTATAGTTTTTCCATATCTGATTCCCTGTAGGCCGTCTTTTGGTTGTATAGTGTTTCGATAATGCGATGCATTTGCCTGTTCACCTTAGAAGCAGGTAAAAAGCTAGAAACTTTCTTATTGAAGGTTAATAAACCTACCTTATCGTCTTTTAATAAAGCAATACGCGAGATGACCAAACTTGCATTGATAGCGTAATCGAGTAAACTCAGCTTATCGAAAGGCATTTTCATGTTACGTCCTTTATCAATAACACTGTATACCTGTTGGGACTTTTCATCTTGGTAGTGATTTACCATTAGGCCATTATTACGAGCAGTTGCTTTCCAATTAATGGTGCGAATATCGTCACCAGGTACATACTCTTTGATCTGCTCGAATTCCATATTATGACCTAACTTCCTTATTTTCTTAATACCAATATCTACCAAACGATTTGAAATAGCCAGTAGCTCATATTGCTTTAACTGTAGAAAAGCTGGATACACCGGAACCATCATATCTTGAGAATAGCGTAACCTACGTGCCACAAGTCCAATGCTACTAGAGGCATAAAGATTTAAAGTGCCGAAGTGGTATTCGCCTCTTTTTTTAGGTTGTAGCTCATACCGTATAATTTTCTTTTCACCTTTAACTAGTGTCGCTTGAATGGAAAAATCTCTGTATTGAAATTGTACTGGTAATTCATCAATGATCTTAACTGAAATGGTAAAGTCATAGCGATTTTCTAAGTGGATATAAATATTATTAATATCACCATTAGAAAGTTTATCGCTACATTTTCTAAAACCTACCAACTTCTCTTTTGAAGAGTAAAGTAAGAAAATGTCTATAAATACGAGAACGATAATAACAAGAAAAGTGATTTCTGCAACCCCTAGAAGAATTGGGAAACTGTAGGCAAATACAAAGAGTGCTATATTGATTAAAAAAGCTACATATAATCGTTGATTCAGATACAGAGAAGCAAGAAAACGCATAAGTGATAATTGAAGGTAAAGTTATCTAGGAACCTCTACCATTTGAACGAGTTGATTAATAACATCTTCGACTTGAATACCTTCCATCTCTTTTTCTGGAGTAAGCACAATACGATGATTGAGTACTGGCGTACAAACATACTTTACATCCTCAGGGGTAATGAAGTCACGTCCTTGCATCGCTGCAAAAGCCTTTGAGGTATTGAGAATAGCCAAAGAAGCCCTTGGAGATGCCCCTAAATACAAAGCGTGGTTGTTACGCGTTTTACTTACAATTTCTGCAATGTAGCGTAGTAAAGGTTCTTCTACGTGTATTTTTTGTATAATTTCTCTATAACCGAGTATTTCTTCTCCCTTTAATATAGGCATAATCTCTTCTAACTGTGATCGATTACCACGCTCATTGGCTTTTGTCAAGATATGTGCTTCTTCATCTAAGCTAGGGTATTCTATTCGAATTTTGAAAATAAACCGATCAAGTTGTGCTTCTGGTAATCGATAAGTACCCTCCTGTTCAATAGGATTTTGGGTGGCTAATACGATAAAGGGTGCGTTCATCGTATAGGTAGTACCATCTACAGTGATTTGTTTTTCTTCCATCACCTCAAATAGTGCCGCTTGTGTTTTGGCAGGGGCACGGTTGATCTCATCGATCAGTACTAAATTAGAAAAAATAGGCCCTCGCTTAAACTCAAACTCAGAGCTCTTTATATTGAAAATAGAAGTACCTATTACATCAGAAGGCATTAAATCTGGTGTAAACTGAATACGAGAGAAGTCAATACTGATAATCTTCGAAAAAAGCTTGGCCGTAAGTGTTTTGGCTATACCAGGTACACCTTCCAGTAATACGTGCCCATCGGCTAATAGCGCAGCTATCAATAAGTCAACCATTTTTTCTTGACCTACAATTACCTTGGCTAGTTCATCCTTTACTTGGCTTATCGCTATTTTTAGATGGCTTAGATCAATACGACTTTCAAAAAGTTCTTCATTATTTTCCATAAAGTAGGTATATATTAATAGTAAGTATTTTTAATGAAAGATAGAGATGCTATTGCATTTGCTCTTTAAAACGTTCAATTCCTTTATTTAGATTAATAAGCACAATATCGAGAATTTCTACTTCTTTACTTTGAATGTACTGAATAGTTTTAAAAAGTGAGGCTACTTCTTCCGTGGGCACGCCACTTTTATGCGCCACTTTTTCTACAAGATTAGCATCAGCACTATTGATCTCAAGAAAGAGCTGACTTCGTAAGTACTCAAAAAAGTAAAGAATTTGCTTCTGGGCAATGTTTAGGTTATTTTTTCGCTGGAAGTAAAGCCTACCAATGGTTTCTGTAAACTCAAGCGTAGTATTCCGCATAGGGTCTACTATGGGAATCATACGTTGCTTCCTTTTTACTTCAAAAGCAACAAAAACGACGAAAAGAAATAATGTTAAGTAAAGCGCCCATTTAAGTGAAGCCTTACTCAAAATAAATCTTAGCGGTGTGCCTGTCTCTGTACGACCTATTTTAAAATACTCATCCCACAAAATATTACGAACTGGTAAAAAGGAAAAACACTTAGCAACGTATTCTGCGTTATTACGTTTTAACATATAGTAATTTGTAAATGTCATGGGGTTTGTATTAAGGAAAAGATACCCATCACCTATGCTAATCTTAACAAAGGTAGGCTGTCCTTTGCTATTCACGCCTAGTACTTCTGTATAATCATTATTATAATCAGCTAAATAGTAGTCAACTGCCCCTTTATTGTAGAGGTAGTTTTTGGTAGCTTTTAAATTTCGATCTACAAAATTAAGCGAGAGAGAGTCATCTTCTCCAGTAATAGGAAAGTGAAACTTTACATCAATTTCTAGGGTATCCGTAAGGGTAGTGGTAAAGTAGTTAGCAGCGATAAAAGTGCAACCTCCTCTGTATACATAATCTAGTAGTAATTCAACATCGTAGTCGTCTGGTGTAAAACTATCAGCAATAAAGATATATATAAAATCTTGGTAGTTATCAAATTCGAATATTTCGTAGATGGTCTTGTCTACCGTTTCAAACTGCTTATTAGGAAATACATCCTGGAGTAGGTCATAGAGGATATAAGTACCATAAGGGTTCTTATCGTACTTAGAGTAAGTAGGCAACCAGTTAAATTGCTTCGGTCTATTAGCTTGCGCTAATAGTAGAATGAAAAAACAAAAGACCAAGATGGCGATATATTTCCAGTTTTTATGCATTTAGTTCATTTACGGATGTGTAGAAATTATCAAAAGTAGGTTTTAGTTTATAAAAAAGATCTTCCGATAGATCAAAATCACCATAAAAAGTATAATCAAAGAAGAGGCTAATAGATCGAAATTTATCTTGGAGTGTAGGTTTTACGTTTAAATCATAAAGGTACTCGATATTTGTTTTGTCAGGCTGCCAGTCAATCAGGTTTTTATCTGAGAGAAGCCTGAGGGATTTTAAATACATGAACCTCACCGATAAATCAAATTGACGGTCTTTTATGGCCTTTTGTATCAGTAGATCGAAGTCAACTTGTTGAATATTACTACTTACATCTTCGTACGTGAGTTCTTGTTGTTTATTTTTTCTGGTTGAAAGTAAGCTAGAAAGGTCTGCTTTTAAAAACCTAAGAATGACATAAATAATTACAATTGCCAATAGTAAATATAGTATCCATCTTTCGCTTGCATCACTCTCACCAAAAAGCGACTTGAAGAACTTATCAGCAAACCACCTTTTGAATTTATCCCACCAAGTAAAACTACGTTTGGCTTTTTCTCTATCATAATTGTAGTCACTATCTGATTTGTAGTCAGATAACTCGCTTTCATTAAAATGACGAACTACTACTATCGAATCGCTTTGCGCACTGGCCAGCGTAGAAATGAACAACCATAAGAGTAAAATAAACTTGACACGCATGATGGTTAATAGTCTTCTTCGGGGTCTTCCTCTGTAACACTATAGTTACCTACTGTTTCTATCTGCTCTACTAGGCTTTTAGATTCTTTTCGCTCTACTAGGCTGTAATACTGAAAAGCAATAGCTAAAATAGGAATAATAGAAGTAAAGATGTTGATAATAAGCGATACACCGTACAGAATAGCCAAAAAGTTAAATTGATCGTAGGAGGCAGACGAAGTAGTAGAAAATACCCCTTCGGCAAATCCATATATCATAAGCGGGAGACTTATTAGATAACCAATAGCAGACTGGATAAGTGTAGTAACAAAAATGACAATGAATGTTTCCCACCAGTGATTTTTTATCAAAAAAAAGGATCGCCTAATGGCTTCTATAAATCCTTTTCCTTCTACCAATCTGATGATAACTACCAGAGAAAAAATGACGGAGAAATAAAGCAAGGGTACAAAGGAGGCAATTACTAATATGATAGATAAAATGACTCCAACGACACCTAACAGGGCACCTACGGTGCTTAATAATAAAGAGACAAGAAAGAATGCGCCACCTAACACAAGACCTATACCTAGGAAAGTACCTAATACCATTACAATTTTTTGAAGAATGGCTTGGAAAAGATCAGCAGTATCAAAGCTGCTAGCACCTTTGGCTTGATAAAGCAACAAATATTGGTAAACGGCTGTAATCATTACAACGCTAAAGATAGAAAGGAAGCTAAATATGAGACCAAATAAAATCAACAAATCATAAGGATCAACTTGGTCTAGTTCTACAAACTCGTCTTTAGGAACAATTATCCAAGCTGCCGCGGCCAGGAGGATGAAAGGACCCGTAATAAGTACAACATTTTTGACAAGATGCTTTAAGTTTTCTTTTATAAAAGCAAATGTAACGTTCAATACTTGGCCCAAATCTCTAACCTTTCGAAACTCAATAGTGCTCATGAACGATTTTTATTTATCTGAATAGGGTATATAATAAAGTAATAAACAATAAAAGCCGCTGATCCAAAAATAATAAGTAGCTTCAATGGTAAAGGCATATCAGCGTATCGTGTGATAAAACTCTCTATAAAACCAGCCGTAATAAAAATAGGAACGAGACCAATAATAATTTTGAGCCCTTTTATGGCTCCTTTTTGAAAAGAATAGAGTCTGCTATAAGTCTTTGGAAAAAGAAGTGCGTTTCCCATTACAAATCCAGCACATCCAGCAATAACAATGGCTGAAATCTCTAAAGTACCGTGTAACCATATAACAGATGCTGAATACCAGAAAAGCCCTTTTTGATAAAAAAAGTACTGGAACGCGCCTAACATAATACCATTGTACAACAATAAAAAGGCAGTACCACCCGAAAGCAGTAAAAAAACAGGAAAATTGCCGATTACTCCTCCCCAGACAAAAGCTTTGAAAGAAACCATAATGTTGTTTAAGGTAATACCCAAAAACATCTCTACTTGCCCGCTCGATTTGTAGACAGCCATAGGATCACCCCTTTCTATGTTTTCAAGGGTTCTGTTCACATATGTATCTCCTAAAATTAAGCGAATAAAAGTATCGTCTTCGGCTGTGGATACAATACCAATAAGAGCAGCCACTGCAAATACCAAGAAGCTGTATAAGAGCTGTTTGTGCGCACTATGAAAAATATAAGGAAGCTCGTATCCCCAAAACTTTATAAACCGTCCTTTCTCTTCTTTCTTATTTCTGTAAATAGTTTGGTGAATATTGGCCGTTAAATGATTGAGATAAAAGGTAGTTCTGCTCTTAGGGTAGTACGTTTGTGCATAAGCAAGATCATCAGTAAGGTCAATAAATACCTCGGCTAGCTCATCAGGATTAGAATGTTGGGTATTAGAAACAATCTGTTCAAACTTTTTCCATTTCTCTTTATTTCTCTTGAGAAATACTGCTTCTTTCATTACTTTGCTCTACTGTCGTATAAATAGCTGAATTATTTCTATAGAGCATTTTACAAATTAAAACTGGTAAAATCAATTATATACATGGAAAAAATACGTATTGAAACTACTCAAAATGTATACATAGAATACGAATTAGCTAGTGTAGGAGACAGAATCCTAGCGACTATTATCGATAGTATCATTGTGTGGTCTTATGTTATCATTTGGGTGGTTATACTAATCAATATATTAGATAATAATGCTTTTAGTGGCAGAGAGGATATACTCATTACCATCGTATTTTTAGGTGCTTTACTGCCTTACTTATTGTACGATTTGGTAAGTGAGATATTTATGAATGGGCAAACTATCGGAAAAAAACAAAGAAATATCAAAGTTATTAGAACGGATGGTAACCAGCCTACTATTGGTAATTATTTGTTGAGATGGCTGCTAAGACCCATCGATATGGTATTTTATGGAGGATTGGCCGTAGTAGTCATTTCAGCCAATGGGAGAGGACAGCGACTAGGCGATATAGCCGCAGGAACGACTGTCATTAAGGTGAGAAATAATTTAACTGTAGAAAAAAGCCTCACTATTCCTGATATTGAGAAAATGTATGTACCGACTTACCTGCAAGTGACACTACTTAATGATAAAGACATCAACATTATAAGAGAAGTATTACGGGTTTATAAAGAACAAAAAGACGACAATATTGTAGCAAAACTAGCCGAAAAAATAAGGAAAGTGCTACAAGCGGGTAATGAACAAGCCAACAACGTGAAATTTCTAAAAACAATCATTAAAGATTATACCTACTTAGCAGAACAGGCAGAGTAAAATGAAAGCTTACACAAAAAGCCAGTTGGCGCTGAGAAATGGTCAAGATAAGCCAGAAATATGGTGCGCTTATATGGGGAAGATATACGATCTAAGTTCCTCAAAATTATGGCAAAATGGCCAACACTATGAGCATTGGGCAGGCCAAGATTTAACAGAAGAACTTCTGACCGCTCCCCATACCGCTCAAGTATTTAATAATTTTCAAATAGTTGGTCTTTTAGTTTAAATAACTTTGATTTTTTAAGTTAACAGCACGTGAATATATTAATAGCAGATAGTGGCTCTACCAAAACTATCTGGGCACTTGTACAAAAAGAAAACACCTTCCAAATAACAACCGAAGGAATAAACCCTTATTACCAAGATAAGCAAGCGATTATACAAACAATCCTAGAGGTAGCTGAGCAGTTAAAAGATTATGATATCGAAAAGATTCATTTTTTTGGCGCAGGTTGCTCAAATAAAACCCAACAAAACAAAGTAGATAGTACTATACAGGTAGCTTTTCCGAATACGCAAATTAGAGTAGCACACGATATGCTAGGAGCTGCCATTGGTTTATGTAAAAGAGAAGAAGGAATCGCTTGTATTTTGGGAACAGGCTCTAATGCCTGCTTATACGATGGTAATAATATTATAAAACAGGCTCCTAACTATGGTTTTTGGTTGGGCGACGAAGGGAGTGGAGGGAACTTAGGTAAGAAACTGATTATTGATTATCTACACCACGACATGCCTAAGGCTTTAAGACAAGTATTACAATATACCTACCAACTAGATAGAGACGTTATATTAGCGCAAGCCTATCGAAAAAACTTTCCTAATCGTTATTTCGCGCAGTTTAGTAAGTTTTTAAAGGAACACTTAGAAGAAACCTATGCTCAAAATTTGGTAGCGAATAGTTTCAATGAGTTCTTTGAGAAATATATTAAGAAATTAGCTATCAAATGGCCGCTTTTCTTTGTAGGATCGGTAGCGGTATCTTTTGAAGAAATTTTAAGAAGTGTAGCCAAAAACCACAACTTCAACGTGGTACTTACGGAAAAAGACCCCATAGAGGGGCTTATTCAGTATTATCAACAAGAAATATCTTTTCATAAATGAATTACACAGAAGCCTCCTCCTCACACGATGATTTAGAGAAAAAAACCATACACGATTTACTGGTTGGTATCAATCAAGAAGATCAGCAGGTACCGTTAGCGGTAGAAAAAGCTATTCCACAGATAGAAAAACTAGTAATAGCTATTAGCGGAAGAATGACGCAAGGAGGAAGGCTCTTTTACATAGGGGCAGGAACAAGCGGAAGGTTGGGTATTGTAGATGCCTCTGAGTGCCCTCCTACTTTCGGGGTGGATCATAATACTGTAATTGGGCTTATAGCAGGAGGAGACCAAGCCATTAGAAAAGCAGTAGAGTTTGCAGAGGATGATATGCAACAAGGCTGGAAAGATTTAACACAATACAACATCCAAGCTATCGATACAGTAGTAGGCATTGCTGCTTCAGGTAGAACACCTTACGTGGTCGGGGCGATAAAAGAGGCTAGTAAGCGGCAGATACTCACAGGCTGTATTACCTGTAATACTGAGACACCCCTCGCTCAAGCAGCCGAGCTACCAATAGAAGTAATTGTAGGACCTGAGTTTATCACAGGCAGTACACGTATGAAAGCTGGAACCGCACAGAAATTAGTGCTCAATATGATCTCAACAAGTGTGATGATCCAGTTAGGAAAAGTAAAAGGCAATAAAATGGTCGATATGCAACTGAGCAATCATAAGTTGGTAGAAAGAGGTATTCAGATGCTCGTGCAAGAAAAAGGTTTAACGCGCCAAGTAGCAAAAGAACTGCTTGAAAAATATGGAAGCGTAAGAGCAGCATTACAAAGTTTTAAAGACCTGTAGATTACTTATAGAGATTATTTGCTAACTTTATGAACTATAAGGATTAACTAAAAATTGAAACGATCATGAAAACAGCCTTATTGATGCGGCAAGCAGTATGCATCATCACTATGCTTCTCATATTTGTGACAGCCCAAGCGCAAGAGAGAATCGAAGATGTGATGACGTTTACAGTAGAAGATGCAGATAAAATACTGGATGCTTTTATACGACCTGCTGGTGAAACGGCTGGTTTTCTACAAGCAGAAGGCTGGTACAATACGGCTAAACCGCTTAGAAAGCTAAAGTTCAATGTGCAAATCATGGGCAATGGTCTTTTTGTTCGACAGCAAGACCGTACCTTTTCTCTACCTAATTTAAACTTACAATCGGCTACAGTAATACCAGGAGAAGAAGACGCTACCACTGTTTATGGAGATTTTGAAGGAGATATTAAGGTATTCAATGAAGCCACCAACGATACAGTTCGTATTCCTGCTGGTGCTGGGTTGCCTATTGTTCCCTTCCCAGTAATACAATTCAACTTGGGTCTTATAAAAAATACAGAGCTTTCAGTACGATTTTTCCCTGCCATAGATATAGAGGGTTCTAGCGGTGGCCTCATCGGTATTGGCATTAAACACGACATAAAGCAGTGGATTCCTTCTATTGCACTAGCTCCTTACAGTTTGTCATTAGTAGGTTCTTACTCGAGTTTGAATATTGATTACAATTGGGATATCGCAAATGTAGAAGTGGATGACCAGTTCATACGATTTGACAATCAACAGTGGAGTATAGGACTTATTGGTTCAAAACGCTTTGCCATCTTTACCGTTTTTGGTGGTGTACGTTACGACAACTCGCGCAGTACTAATAGAATAGAAGGTACTTATCTCGTTGGTACGGCAGGTGGTCTAGAAGAAATTAATCTGGAAGAATTTCCAGAATTATTCGATAAAACCTATGAAAACAGCCGTATTGGATTGTCTTTAGGAGGAAAAATTAACTTAGGCGTACTGTCCTTCCAAGCATCGGGTACTATTTCCAACTATACAACGATTAATGCAGGCTTAGGCATCGGTTTTAACGAGTAAATGGCTTACCCAACCGCTTTTAATGTTCTAAATTTCTGCAATACAAGTAAAGCAATTAGCATCACTACACCCGCAAAAGCGGCAACGCCAATTGGTAAAGCAACTCTTAGATTGGCAATGCCAATCGCAACAAGCGCCCAAATACCAGCCCCTAGTGTATAGTAATTGATAAGTGATTTGAAGTAAAGAAAGCCAAATAGAAGAGTAGAAACAGCTACAAGTAGAATACTCCAAACAACAGGACCCAAGAAAAAGCTTGTAAGCCCATAGTCGCGAGCTAACCAAAAAGTAATGTTAATGGGTGTAGCAGCCGCGATCCACCCCAAATAGATACTTATGGGAAATACAGCAATGGCCTTATTAGCAGCAGATCTACCTTTTAAAGTCACAAGATCGAGGTATTTATTGATGGCAACGAGGGTTACCAACATCCCTACAATAAAAAAAATCTGTAAAAGATAGCTATCGATACGTACTGCGTAAAACCACCCAATATTGCTAAAACTATTTAGTATAATGAAAGGAGCCGCTTTTATGTAAGCCTTGCTCCCACGAAGTGTAGCGACCAATTGATAAACCCCATATAAGACAAATCCTACATAAATAAAAAGCCATATAACAAAAGCATAACCGGCAGGTTCTAGGTAAATTTTTTGTACAGGCTCTGTCATATTGGTATTTACATCATAGTTGCGGTTAGTAGCCGAAACAATAAAGCCTGCAAACATGGCCACGGTCGCTAAAAAAGCGGCAGACGACCAAGCGGTATTTTTATTAATAATCTTTGAGTAGTTCATATCTATTAAGGTTTTTGGGCTACAACTAATGCTTTAAGTGCTGCTTCAGCGGCTGTATTGGGAGCGCCCGCGTAAGTTTGTAAGATATACCCTTGCGCATCTACAAGGCATACAAAGCAATCGCGAACATTCGTAATATGAAGTAATTTAACTACTGCTTGTTTTTCGCCATATACAGTTACCACATTAGGATGAAAGTTTTTCGGAATCCCTTGGCGCATCCAAGTATTAGTCATCAAGCGCATATATTTATATTTTGAGGATAGCATAGGAATTTCATAAAAAGCTACCTCTAAATCACGCAGGGTTGTGTTCCAGTATTCTTGCCAAGCAAGCGACTGATTCTGCGCTAGTTGGTAATTACCTTTGTCTTCATAGACCAATGTAATGAGAGCTACTTTCCCTTTGGCATATTCAGGGAAAGTAGCATATCCACCAGAGAGTATCTCTCCTGTAATAGTAGGAAAAGATATCTTCTTAGTATCAGGCTGGCTTTTTAATTTCATCATGGGTAAATACAAAAATACGATAAGTAAAAAAAGCTTTGTAGTGGTTCGTCTGGAAACGCTTGTAGGTTTCAACTCCTTAGAGTTAATATGTATAAGATAAAGGATAATGACGTAAAGTAGTGCCATGGTATAAGTATAAAAAATGATACAATAAGTATTTTCAAGACTTCTTTATTTTTTTGATAGTGAAGTTGTTACAAACCTATAGCAATGTTGTAATTTTAACTAAACAAAATTGTTATATTACTATATGAAAGATGTAATTTCCTTACTAGAGTACTACGAAGAGTTTAAAAAAGCCCATCCAGACCAAGGACTAGAGGTATTTGGAGAGTGGCTTCGACAGCGTTTCATTGCCGAAGAAGATTTCCTAACACGTGAACAAGACGTTAATGAAGCAGGGTTAGAGGTAATGCTTTCTTACTTACTAGGGGGTATTATAGGATATTATGAAAACTGGGTAAAGCTGGCCTACGAAGACCTTCCGTTACGCTCTATGGGTGATTTTGGTATTTTAATGGCTGTAGAGAGTATGGGTAATCCAAGCAAGAAACAAGTAGTTTTAGCCAATACACAAGAACCTTCTACTTGTATCGAAGCAATTAAGCGATTGGTAAGAGCAGGGATTTTAGAAGAAACTATAGACCAACAAGACCGGCGTATCAAACGAGTTTCTATTAGTAAGGAAGGGCAGGCTATGATGAAAACCTTGGAAGTTAAAATGCAGAATTTATCCTATCTGTTAGTAGGTAATCTGAGTCCTCTCGAAATACGCTCCCTCATTCCAGCCTTCAAAAAGCTTTTTGCTTTCCATGAGCGCATTTATAAAAATGGACACCTCGACGAAATTAAGGAGCTGTATAAATTATAACATTCTTGTGGTAATATTATTTATTCTCGACCCTTCCAGCCAAAAGATGATTGAGCTACTTCATTTTTTACATTATTTTTGTTGTTTTAAGTGGTCTTAACTGAGGGGGTACTTACACTCCAGTTTCTGTAACTGACCTATCTCAGGAGGAATTTGCTCAATCTTATGATCGTGCATCTTCAGGATTTTCACTTCGTCTTTATTTTTAAGAGCTTTTTGAAGACTTGTGTAAAGCTCATCTTCTTTATAGGCTTCATCTAATTTTTTGTATGTTTTTATGCTATCACTACAACTTATCAACAAACAAGTACTGATTATCAATACTTTATAACTCATGATATATCATTTAATAAGTTTCATTAATAACTTGGATAACCTTTATCAGCTATATTATAGAAAAAGTCCGTTCCATATGACTCTATGTAATCTAAGAACCTTCTGTATCCAAAATGATTAGTAACTAGCTTTATCTTATTTCAGTAGTTATAATATCACAGTGAGGCATCTTCTCTCT
>CALEMF010000045.1 GCA_937911505.1 uncultured Cytophagales bacterium | reverse complement strand
GGATGTTACTCATGGTCAAGACTTTTTGATATACTATTAGATAGGCTTGGATACCTTCCTGAAGACTAAAATAGCTAAGGGCTGTTTGTCTGAGAGCATCTTTCTTTATATGTAATAATGCATCTATGTTTTGGATAACCTTCTGATAAGTAGTGGGGCTAAATTGGTCAATAAGCGTTCCGCAGGTATACTTTTCAAATAAAAAGTCCTGATCACCCATTTGCGTATTAGCTATAATAGGAATACCCATGGCTAATATCTCACCCATCTTGGTAGCAGACGAGGCTTTCTTTGAAAAAGCATTTTTGATGAAAAATATAGACACATCGCTTTCAGCCAGAAGCCTTGGTACCTCTACACGTTCTGCTGACTGTATACGTATATGCTTTTGAGGAATTTGTAATGCCTCAGCTCGTGCAAGAATGTATTCGGGAGGCTCACCACTAATAAATAAAAATTCTGCTTGAGGTTTATAGGACAAAAGTAATTTAAAAAAATGAAGCATTTCATCTAGTAAATACCAAGTGCCTATTGAACCTAAATAGGATAAGGTAAAGGGAGTATCTGAGGGCTTAGTTGGATACTTTTGGTAGTCAAATAAATCGACATCGACACAGCAAGGAATCACTGCGATCGGAATATGGCTGAGCCCTTTCCAGCTATGTATGACTGATTCCGCATTATGAGTAAGAGAAATTGTGTAGTCAGCACTTAACAGTAAGTCTTTCTCTTGCTTTTTAAGGCGCTGGTAAATAAACTTATAAATAGGATTTTTCAAGTTCCATAAGCCACCATCTACTCGTTCGTCTGCCCAAAAACCCCGCATATCAAAGATAAATTTGAGAGTAGGAAATACCTGTTTAAGTTTTGATCCAACTAACGCTCCAATATGACTACGGCCATGAATAATGTCAAAGTTTTGCTTTCTCATTAATTGAAAGGCTTTACGCCTCAATTGTCGGATATTTTGTAGTGCAGAGAAAACAGGTAATTGCCTCTTGTAAAAAACAAACTGCCAGTCAATATTATATGGACTTATAAGCGCACGGATCTTTTCCTGGCGCTTTTGATAGTTCTCAGGCTTTTCTGTACTTAAGATAGTAAACTGGTAGCCTAATTGAGATAAACCTATGACATAAGGGAGTACTTGAGATTGACCCAAATGGTCGGTGAGCCCATCATAAGAGATAAATAAAACTTTCCGCACGGCATTGTTTTTTTACATAAAAGCCCAATATATTTTTTATATTGCTGCTAGAGTATATTATAATCTGATGAATTTAGGAAAACGCTTCGCATTATTTTCAACACAAGTCAAGCAAACGCTTGCTACATTGGAAAAGTTACCACCTACCCAGTTGAGTAAACAGCGGGAGGCTGGAAAGTGGTCAATCAACCAAATATTACATCATTTATTGGTCTCGCACGAAGGTATACTAAAATATATCCAGTACAAAATACAAACCCGTGAAAATGTCCGTGAGAGCGGCTTTAAAGCAAGTTGGAACAGCTTTTGGCTTACAGTAACACTGAAGCTACCACTTAAAATGAAAATGCCTGCTAAACTTCCAGCACCTTCCAATGATATTACTTTGGAAGAGTTACAAGAGAGGTTTCATCAAAATCTTAATGATTTTCAACAACTTATTGACAACTATCCTCAAGAACTTGAAGGGAAAGTCATTTTCAAGCATCCTTTTGCAGGACGTATCACACTCTCACAAACAGTATCTTTCCTGAAAAATCATTTTCAACATCACTTACCTCAGATAAAAAAGCTGCAAGCATACACTACCCAATAAAGTATTCTACACACTCGCCTATCAATTTACTGCTCATAGTAGTATTATTGGGTTGTTTTACCTCTATCGTTTTGGTAAGTACTTGAATACTTCTATAAGCCTGTTGGTATATATTTAGTTGGCAAGTTTTCTACTATTTGGACTTGACCAGAAGGTTCGTATTTAAAAATCCTTTTATATATTTGTTGATCTGATTGATTCCCTTAATTAAGCTTAAACCCTGACCCACATGGAATATAGAATAGAAAAAGACACCCTTGGAGAAGTAAAAGTACCTGCACAAGTTTACTGGGGTGCTCAAACCGAGCGAAGCCGTAATAACTTTAAAATTGGTGATGAAGCCTCCATGCCTAAGGAAATTATTTATGCCTTTGCCTATCTTAAAAAAGCTGCAGCCTTGGCTAATTATGAATTAAACGTACTCTCTGAAGAGAAAAAAAATCTAATTGGGAAAGTATGCGATGAAATATTGGAGGGAAAGCTAGATGACCAATTTCCATTGGTTATTTGGCAAACAGGTTCTGGTACGCAGTCAAATATGAACGTAAATGAGGTAGTAGCTTACAGAGGACACGTACTACAAGGCGGGCAACTCACAGACGAAAAAAAGGCGCTGCATCCCAACGATGACGTCAATAAGTCTCAGTCCTCTAACGATACGTTTCCAACAGCGATGCATATCGCTACTTATAAGCTTATCGTAGAAACTACCATTCCAGGTATAGAAGCCTTTAGGGATACCTTACGCACAAAAGTAGAAGAATTCAAGTCAATTGTAAAAACAGGGCGTACCCATTTTATGGATGCTACACCGCTTACACTAGGGCAAGAGTTTTCAGGATACGTACAGCAACTAGATAATAGCTTACGTACAATTACAAATGCATTGGAAATGCTTAGAGAGCTAGCCTTAGGAGGCACTGCCGTAGGAACAGGTTTAAATACACCCAAAGGATATGATGTATTGGTTGCTAAAAAGATTGCGGAGCTTACTGGCTATCCCTTCCTTACCGCCCCTAATAAATTTGAAGCACTGGCAGCGCACGATGCAATGGTAGAGATGTCAGGAGCACTCAAAAGGACGGCCGTATCACTTATGAAGATTGCCAACGATATTAGGATGTTAGGTTCTGGCCCTCGTTGTGGGATTGGAGAGATCATTTTGCCTAGTAATGAACCAGGCTCATCTATAATGCCAGGGAAGGTAAATCCTACCCAGCCCGAAGCGATGACGATGGTTTGTGCACAAGTAATTGGAAATGATACAGCAGTGGCAGTGGGCGGCTCTACAGGGCATTTTGAACTCAATGTATTCAAGCCTGTGATTGCCGCTAATGTAATACAATCGGCGCGTCTGATTGGAGATGCTTGCCGATCATTTAACGATAAGTGTGCTGTGGGTATTATGCCTAATCATGAAGTGATTCAAAAGCATTTAGAAAACTCGCTGATGCTTGTTACAGCGCTGAATCCACATATAGGCTATGAGAATGCAGCCAAAATTGCAAAGAAGGCACACAAGGAGAATAAAACACTTAGAGAAGCTGCATTAGAACTGGGTTTACTCACAAACGAAGAGTTTGACGCTTGGGTAAAACCTGACAAAATGGTAGGAAGTATGCAATAATTTTTATACTTTTCTACGAATTTAGCATTACCTAGTTAACTTTTTATATCAAGTTCTCGTAATCTATAGTTGAAACACGAAATATCAGTCCTATGAAAAAAACTTGGATGTTCATTTGTTTACTTGCTTGTTGTATAGGCTTTTCTTCTGCTTTACAAGCACAAAAACTTAGTAAAGAAGAAAAGAAATTAGCCAAAGAGTGGAAAAAGAAGCTAAAAGCGCTCTCTCCACTTGAGTTCAAAGCAATTGTAGATGAAAAAGATGAGCTACAGACACAAGTGAATACAGCGGATACGGAATTGGCGGAAAATCGGAAGACATTGCTAGCGAAAGAAGAACAAATCAACACCTTAAAAGCTGAAAATGCGAAGTTGGAAAAAGAAGTAAGTATGGAAGTAGACGCTAGTCCAAAGTCGGAGAAAGGGGTCGTATTCAAAGTACAAATAGGTGCTTACGAAGGTATTGATATCACTGATCAGGCCAACGATAACACAGACTTAGGAGCAGAAACCTCTGGATCAGTTAAGAAATATACGTTGGGCTACTTTAGAGACTATTGGGAAGCCGATAAATTCAAAAAGTATATCCGTGCTATGGGATTAAAAGATGCTTGGATTGTAGCTTATCGCGATGGAAAACGTGTAGATGTAAAAGATGTACTAGAAGGCGTTATCTAAATAAAAAATTACGCTTACGCTTAAGCTTATAAATGTTATTCATCATGAAAAAAATAATTTTTTTACTATGTTTCGCTTTATTAGCAGGTTGGTCTGTACAAGCACAAAAACTTAGCAAAGAAGAAAAGAAATTAGCGAAAGAGTGGAAGAAACGTAAGAAGCGTACCAAGCCGCTCGATTTTAAAAAACTTGTAGATGAAAAAGAGGCGTTAAGCCAACGTGTAGGAGAGATTGAAGCAGAGAGAGAAGAGATCAATCAGCAACTAACCGCCAAGGATAATCAATTGAATAGCTTACGTGCTAGAAATACGCAGCTTTCCAGAATGGAAGGAAAAGGACAGCCTGTGTCAACTGATGAAAGTGGCGTGATTTACAAAGTACAAATTGGTGCTTACAGAGAAATGGATCTGACCTATCAAACAAACAATGAAAATACTGACCTTCGCTCTGAAGAGATAGATGGAGGAATTAAACGGTATACTTTAGGGCGTTTTCGGAGCTTATCTGATGCAGAGAATTTTAAAGCCTACGCACAGAAGATGGGTGTACTGGATGCCTTTATTGTTGGATATAGAGATGGCGTAAGAGATGATAGCCTTGTAAACTAACTTCTGCTAAATATATGAGTAGAGCCACAGTATTTTACTTACTGTGGCTTTATTATTTAATAACAGCCCTATGAGAATCATTAAAGAACTCACACACCCTTCTTGCAAGATTACCATCTTTGCTTGGAACCAGAAATACTTAATAAAGTATGAACGCAACGGATTTGAACAAACCTACAAGATAAGTGAGATGGACGTAACAGGTGAACAAGAAGTAGAAGAAAGTGCTTTGAGCGAAGATTTCATTCAAGACGTCCTCAAACGCTTTAAAGCTATGCAAAAGGAATGGCAACAGCTATTTATATAGTGTTTACTTCTTCTGAGCTTACCGAGGTAGCTTTTCTCCATAAAAATATACCTAAAAGAAGTCTACTAACAGGCTGAAGAATAGGATAAATGACACCAACAAGACCTCCTAGCCAGTTAACCTGAAAGTAGCCAGAAAGAATAATGAAAATGGTGAGTGGTGCTGCCAACCAAAATAGATAACTTACTACCCGCTCTAAACCTTTGCTCTTCCAAGTGGCCCAGCCAAAGAATATTGTACCTAACAAAAAGGCGATAAGGAGTACAAAGAATTGACTATCCCAAACCGCCATATAGTACTCGATATGCGCCTTTATGAAAGGTTGTTCTGTTTCAGCGGCGGCAGTGTAGTTTACCCTCCAGTTCTTATTAACAGTAAAAATGATACCTGCTATGCCAAGCATTTCAATAGTACCCCATATTAAAAACCAACTGAAACCAGCGGTGGCTCTCAGAAGTGCTTTATGTTGTACAACGTAAGCAAGACCCAAATAGCCCATCAAAGCAAGTGGAATATGGACAAAGTTTACCCATAAACGAGCAAGGTAGTAGGGATTTTGTGCAAGCTGGATTTGCTCTTCAAAGTTAGAAGGGGGAGCGTACTGCTGCGGCAACCACCATAGTAAAAAGGTAGTAAAAGCGGTAGTGAAGGCAGCTATACCTGCTATTTTAAGTAAGCTATTTTCTTGAATTTGGCTCATGTTTTCCATTATTAAAATATACAATAGTACCTAATGATAGGAGTCTCTATTACTTTTCTTGCTCAATCCCAGATACGTGCGATTGTACCGCTTTCCAGAGCGTATCTCGTTTGATGAAAATATTACTAGATTGATAGGTCGACTTTACAGAATCTTTGACGACGTGACCTGTACCACATATAATAGCAGTACCATTTTCTAGCAGGTCAAATCGCTTGATCTCGAAGTAAAAAGAATCATTCTGGGTGGCGTTTTCTTTAATCCAAGCGAGTTCATCTTTTTTGGTATACCAATTACCTGCGTGATCGATCATTACAAAGTTGTCGTCCAAGATTCTATCCAGAAGTATGGTATCTTGTTTTGCGTACGCTTCAGGCCACGCTACCTCTTTCAAGTACCGTAAAGCTTCTTTGTCTTTTGTCGAAGGTAAGTTTGGGTGATTGACAGATCTTTCAGTCGTACAAGCAGTCGCTAAAAGCGACAATAGAAA
Organism: uncultured Cytophagales bacterium; assembly: GCA_937911505.1. Taxonomy (GTDB): domain Bacteria; phylum Bacteroidota; class Bacteroidia; order Cytophagales; family Thermonemataceae; genus CALEMF01. The sequence goes on along the minus strand of CALEMF010000045.1, from coordinate 102,894 downwards.
AAAGTGTTGTATAGTCGCATATTTTTAGACTTTGAAGGGTTATGTAAACGTAATCTTTGATAAACGGGTTAATCAGTATCCTTTACACCAGAAACGTGTGACTGTACCGCTTTCCAGCGTGTATCTTCTTTGACGAAAACATTACTTGTTTGATAAGTCAAATCCAATGAGTCTGCTTTCCGAACAAAACGTCCTGTACCACAGAGAATCACTGTACCATCCTCTAAAGGTTCCAGTCGTTTGATCTCATAATAGAAAGAGTCACTTTGGGCAATGTTCTCCTTGAGCCAAGTAAGCTCATCTTGTTTACTATGCCAATCGCCATGATAGTCAATGATTACAAATCGCTCACTCAAAAGCTGCTTGAGTAGTACAGTATCTTTCTCAGTGTATGCTTTGGGCCAGGCTACTTCTTTCAAGTATCGTGAAGCTTCTTCGTCTTTTGCTGAAAGTAGATCTGGCTGACGAGTGGACTTGTCAGCCGTACAAGTGATTATTAAAAAAGATAAGAGAAAGAGGATATTACGATAGAATGGCATATAGATAAGGTTTAAGATTAAAAATCAAAAGTGTAGTAGTATTTGATAGTAAAGTTTTGAATGTCAGATACAGGACGCTGTACTAACTCTGAGTAATGCCGATCAGTAAAGAAGTTTTCGTTCCAGACAAAAAATAAATCGTGGCCATCTTTAAAATTATACCTTACCCTAAAGTTGTTGAAGATCTGCTCGGTAGTGCTATTGTATTGTACCACCGCATTGATGGACAAGTGAAGATTTAAAGCATAGTTGAGCCGAAGGCGCGTAACTTGAATAGGTCTGTACAAGTCTCTACTAGGAAAGCGTAAGTAAGTAAAGTCGTAGGCTGCCTCAATTTCCCAGTGTTTACCTATATAAAAAATGGGGCTAATTGTCGCATTAAAACGCCTTCCATCAAAAAAGCCACCCTCTGAAAGCGTAATAGGTAATCTGGCTCCTTTAAAGCGAGGCGGAGAAAAGCGCAAGCTGATATTCTCAAAGTGGTAGCTGCCTGAATCAATGATGATGTCGTTGCCAAAGTCTAGCTCCTCGGCCAAGTACTCATAGTTATAAGAGATATTGCCTCTTAAGGAGTGACCTTTAAAGCTGGTTAGGCTGATACCACTGGAAGCTACCATCGTTTCTAGCTGTCCACTCTCTGCATTAAAAAAACCGTCAAAACCAAGTAAAGTGAATTGTTGGTATTGGAAGTTTCCCTTCCGCTCATCGGCAAACTTCCCGTAACTTAAATTACCCCAAACATTATGATAGTTGGTTCTAGCCACAAAGCCTACGCCTGGATCAAAATTCCTCCCTGAATAGATGTAGCCCAGCTTATGATGCAGTTTATCTGTTCTGCGGGTTTCCCAGAGGAATGATACCCTGCTATCATCTATACCTGTATTAAAACCTTCGGTAGAATCTTGTTGAAGTGTATGGGCTACCGAAAGAAGAAAATAATGAATATCTTTTGGGTTTAAAAGGGCATCCATCCCAAGCGCATAATTCTGACTACCCGAGCCCACTCTACTGGTAAGCATCGTCCCCAGAAAACTCCTATCGTTGAAAATCTTTTGTCTTAGGCGTACCACACTAAAATTTTCTGTGGCAATGCGATCCCCTTCTTCTAAGTCAATGGGGGCGGCTTGCATCGTGAGCACACCAATATCTATATTATCGTTTAGTTTTCCTGTAAGCCGCGCACCTCCATAAATGTTAGTAAGTTGTCCGTCGTTGATACCAATGCGCCTACTATAAAAGAGCTGAGAAGTACCGCCAAGGTTGAACTCGAAGAGCCCTGCCTGTTCCTGAAAAAACAACCGCCTTTCTGGGAAGAAGAGTGAGAAGCGCGTCAAGTTCACAAGCTGATCGTCTGCTTCTACTTGTGCAAAGTCGGGATTAGCAGAAAGATCTAGCGTTAGGTAAGGACTTACCCCAATTTTGGCATCAAATCCTAGTTGGTAGTTTCTTTCTACTTGCCTATTAAATTGGGTCTCGTCTTCATTAACAATATGTTGCCGCTGGTACTGCCCCAATGCGTAAGGGGTAAAGAGAAATAGCTTTTGCTTAGGCAGCTCTTTTAAAACTATGGGTTGTTTCAAAGAAGGCTTCATAATCGGATCAATGGCATTCTGAGGTACGGCAGGGAATTGATGTAGTTCTTGTTTGAACTGGATGGAGCGAGAAGCACTAATGCCCATATGAACGTTACCTTGATCGTCTTCCTTAAAACGAAGATTATACAAGGGAATTTTCATTTCAAAAAACCAACCTTCGCCGTTGATGACTGACTCTCCCTCCCAAAACATATTGAAAGCATCATTAAAGGTAGAGTTACCGAGTTCTACGGCATCGTTAGAGGTGGCCATATCGTAACGGCTACCTAAAGGGTAAATAGAGAATACAAAGGCATTTTGTTTATCATAGCGGCTGTCTACGTGGAGCGTCATCCAGTCATCACCTCGCCAGCCATCTCTCTCTAGTGTTCTAGCAATAATGCTGGTAGAATCTTGGTAGTAACACCTCCCTGCGACATATAAGAAATTATCATCATAGCCGATCAACATTTCCGTTTTTTCGGTAGGCTTCTGTCCCCATACGGGTCTAAACATAATAAAAGGTAATGAAGTAGCTTCTTGCCAAACCGCTTCATCACTTAATCCATCGAGCGCAATAGTTTCCGAAAACTTATTGATTACCATAGGAGGTTTATCCAAATAAGTTGTGTCTTGTGCCAGAGTTATGTGGCAGCTTATTGAAAGGAGTACTAAAGGGGTTAAACACAGAAAAATACTAGACTTCATGTCTTATTTGTTTTGAGACAAATAAAAGCACGAAATCAGCCCTTACAAAACCCAAAAGGGTCAGTTGCAAAAACTACAGGGTGAAATACAGGAGGGTCACTAATGAGAAGAAAGTAAGTCTTGCAGGTTTTTTTTGTAAGTTCTACTCACCCTCAACTGTACATCATCAGTGGTTTGTATAAGCCCGCCTCCTGTAGACAGGTTAGTAATACTTTTCACAAGAAAACGATTGATAATAGTAGAACGATGAATACGAATAAAAACTTGAGGATCAAGGACAGCTTCTACCGATTTCAAGGTCTGGTAAGAGACTATTTTTTTGTAGGCAGTATGGAATACAATACAGTTATTATCAGCTTCTATCCATTTAATGCTATCTGTATCGATGTAGACTAAACGGTTTCCCTCTTTTACAGCAACTTTATCAGTAAAGTGAGACCTATTATGCAGAACGGCAGATGACTTTTCCTTTTGTAGGGTATGTTTAGCGAAGCCATAGCTTACAAAACTCACGTAGCATAGGGTGTTGATAAGCAAGTTGTTAGATAAAAAATACTCTAGCCAACTGTCAGAAGCGGTGGTGCATCGAAATGATGTATACATCAATAAGTCAACGGTTCCTCGTACAAAGAGTTGGTTGCCTGCCAATACTACACCACATAAAGTAAGCGTCCAAATGAAAGTAGTAGCGTGCCTGGGTTGCTTGCCAAGCTGTATAATAAGTGGACTTATTACGATCCAAAAACATACGTTGGCAATAAATATGAAAAAGGCTTTACTATAACACAAGCCATCCAAAAGTATTTGGAGTAGTAAGGTCATAATGATAGAGAGTAGGAGAAGTACTACCGTACCTACCACCAATCGTCTAAAGCCTGAGGGCTTCGCAGCTTGTTCTTGAAAGAAGGGAGCCAATAACATAAAAGATACTTTATCGTAAGGATGAGTAAAGACTGTAAAGTTATCAAAAAGAATTTTATACAATACTCATACTACTATTTAATAAGAATTGTCTTATTTTTGATTTACTCAAAATAAAAATTTCAACAATGAATTACAAGTGTTGGTGGGTATGCTTTGTACTGTTAATCAATAGTCTACAAGTAACAGCCCAAGCTAAAAAGACTTTTCTGGAAAAGTATGAAAGTGGGAAGCAATTACTTCTAAAAGAAGAATACAATGCGGCAAAAACTACTTTTCAGTCGCTGATGGCACCTCACAAGAATAATACGTGGCGCCCCTACGCGTTTTACTTCCACGCATTAGCCGATTTTAACCTTGAAAAATATGATGGTGCTGAAAAAACGCTTCTAGCTCTTTTTGGAAAATTTCCCAAGTGGGAGAATGGTGATGAAGCGCTTTACCTTTTAGCCAATATCGCCTTTGAACGAAAAGAAGACAACATAGCACTCTCCTATACATCAAAGATAAGACAGACTTCTGTACAAGCCGCCGCCGACCAAATGAAGGGCTATTACTTGAACAAAAGAAGTATTAGTGCGCTCAAAAATTTGCAATCTGTCTATCCAAAAGATGAATTCATCGCACAATTGCTAGTAGATAAAATAGCCGCCGAGAGTGTAACCATAGAAGATGTAAGATTCGGTGAAGCGCTAGCAAGGATATACAAACTACAAACACCCACACGGACACGTGTAAAAATAGCGGCACTACCAGAGAGAGATACCATCTTTGTAGGCGTTATATTACCTTTTAATTTAAGTAAAGTGCGCGCGCAAAATAAACCACCACTTACACAGATGTCTGTGGAAATGTACCAAGCCATGCGTGTAGCAAAAAGAGATTTAGATACGACGGGTGTAAAAGTAAAGTTGGTCGCTTATGATATTAAAGACAATCCAGATACCCTTAAGTTTATGGCAAAGGAAGGAGAGTTTGATAATATTGATCTTTTTGTAGGACCCATTTTCGAAGAAGAATATGAAGTAATGCTAAAAGTAGCCAAGGAGCAAGATACTTATGTGATCAATCCTGTCCTTAATAATGAGGAGTATCAAAACCATCAACAAGCTTTTCTACTAACCCCTACCCTACAAACACAAGGTAAGCAAACGGCGCACTTTGCTAAAAAGCAATGGGCTGCTCAGAAAGCAATTATCTTTCATAGCGACTTACCTGATGATATAAAACTAGCAAAAGCGCATCAGGAAGAAGCCAAAAAGCAGGGTGTTGAGATAGTAGCTATACAACAGATTACTACCAGTAAGCTCAATCAAATAGAAGAAATACTGGCCGCCAATACAGCAATAGATTATGTAATGGTAGCTAGCCCAAGCCAAGTAGTAGCAAGAGAGGTGATTGATCAAATGACTGCCCATAATATTGATAAGCCCATACTTGCTGATATAGCTTGGAAAAGTTTTCAGTCCATTTCTAAAGAAAAGCTCTCTTCTCACGAAGTCCATTTCATCGCTCCAGAATATATCAAGGGGCAGAACAATAGCTATGACTTTAAGAGAGCCTACAACCGGCAAGCACTTAAAAGAAAGAAACTGAACAACCTGGCTCAACCTTCGATTTACGCTTTTAAAGGATATGACGTGATGCAGTCTTTTGTAAGAGTACTGTACGAGCATCCAGATGACTTTCTTGTAAAAATGAAAGACCATAAACTATTTCAAGACACAAAGCGAGGCTTCTCTTTTGATGAGAAAAAGAGAGATAACCAATACGTACCTATCCTAAAGTATGAGGAAGAAAGACTCATGTTGGTAAACCCACTACCTTAAATAATTACCTATATGAACACACAAAAAAGTAAAGAATTATTTGCGGAAGCACAAAAATACATACCTGGTGGCGTAAATTCTCCCGTACGTGCTTTCAAGGCTGTTGGAGGGAATCCGCTATTTATTAAAAAAGCGAAAGGTGCCTACATATACGATGAAGATGACAACCAATACATAGAATTGATTAACTCTTGGGGGCCTATGATTTTGGGTCATGCCCATCCCGCTATAGAAGCGGCCATAGCGGCGGCTATCCCCAATTCCTTCTCCTATGGTGCGCCTACCAAGCGAGAAGTAGAAATGGCAGAATTGATTGTGGCGATGGTACCTTCTGTAGAGCGAATACGCATGGTAAACTCAGGAACAGAAGCTACTATGGCAGCTATTAGAGTTGCCAGAGGCTTTACAGGAAGAAGCAAAATGATTAAGTTCCAAGGTTGCTACCATGGCCATGGAGATGCCTTTTTGATAGCAGCGGGTAGTGGAGCACTCACGATGGGAACGCCTGATAGTGCAGGGGTTACCAAAGGCGTAGCACAAGATACTCTTACAGCACCCTATAATGACCTAGCTGCAGTAAAAGCGCTAGTAGAAGCCAATCCTTCGCAAATTGCTTGCATCATCATCGAGCCCGTAGCTGGTAATATGGGCTGTGTTACCCCTTCTGCGGATTTCTTAGAAGGACTACGCACCCTATGTGATCAGGAAGGTATTGTGTTAATTTTTGATGAGGTGATGACAGGTTTTCGATTAGCAAAGGGAGGGGCACAAGAGCTACTCGGTATTACCCCTGACCTTACAACACTTGGTAAAATAATAGGCGGCGGCCTCCCTGTGGGAGCATATGGAGGTAAAAAAGAAATTATGGATTGCGTGTCACCTGTAGGAAAGGTGTACCAAGCAGGAACGCTCTCTGGTAATCCCATTGCTATGGCAGCCGGCTATGCTATGCTTACAATCCTCAATGAACAGCCTGATATTTACATACAACTAACAAAGATTACTGAGAAAGTTACCGAGGGTATCCAAAAGATTTTAAAAGAGTTATCGCTCAACTATACTATCAACCAAATTGGCTCTATGTATAGCCTATTTTTTACAGAAGAAAAAGTAGTAGATTTCGATACTGCTAAGACTTCTAATACACAATTGTTTGGCAAATACTTTCAGGCAATGCTACAAAAAGGTGTCTATTTAGCACCCTCTCAGTTTGAGAGCCTTTTTCTCTCCGTGGCACTTTCTGAAGAGAATATTGAGCAAATTATAGAAGCCAATAGATTTGCCCTCCAACAAATAGCCCAAGAAGTACAAGAGGTATAAGCTCAATAAGGGTTATGTCGAGAAGTGTATCAAGAGCATAACTTTCAAATCGACCTGTCCTGAAAAAGTAAAATAGTATTGGGAAGTAAGTTTTCTGGTAGAAAAGTAAAATATACTCAAATAAGTAGGCTGCTTGCGCTACGAAGCCCTTTAGTTGATAAAATATGGTGTATAGTGTGGTATAGACCTTGGAATTATACCTGAAAACGTCCAATTGTAGCAGAAAATATTACAGATCAGCCCAATTATGAAACACCTATCATTTAATTTTGTGGTTTACTTTTTGAATATTTGGCTAATGCAATGATATAACTAACCCTGTTTTACACAGATTAAACCTTAAAATATTTAAAACTATGCAAACTCGTATCCAAGTCCCCCAAGTACCCTTTACTGTACGTATGCACAACACAACTAACTTAGATGATTTTAAAGTAAGTGAAACACAACTTTACACAGTTACAGAAGTATTGGCCGTATCAGATAATCTATTAGGATATAAATTACTAGAAGTACCTACAGCAGAGAATGAGCTTTTTGATGCAAAACGCTTCGCGATCTACACGGTTTCTTCTCCCAACTAAAAAAGTAACGTTTAAGAAAGCTAAAACTACTTTTACCTAAAAGTAGTTTTTCCTACATGGCTAGCATTACTATTCATAACCATACTTACCCATTTAAGGAGATTGAGCGAGGCGCTTACACAGCAGCTACAGACTACACAAAAGAGACGCTCGACTTCTGTAGAAAATGGCTGCAAGGTGTTGAGAAATTTGTATTGACTACTTCAGGTTCGACAGGGGTACCCAAGCCTATTACGCCGACGCGTACACAAATGCTAGCCAGTGTAACGCTAACGGATCAAGCGCTTTCGTTAAGCCAAATGAAGACCGCTTTGGTATGTATCAATACAGCCTACATTGGTGGTAAAATGATGTTAGTAAGAGGGCTAGAAATGGGTTGGGAAATGACAGTAGTACCTCCTCAGGCTAACCCCTTTTTAGTACTAAACCAGCCAGTAGATTTCATCGCGCTTGTACCTTTACAACTACAAGCGATCTTAAAAGAAGATCACACCAAAGCACAATTTAATCGAACCAAAACAGTCATTGTTGGCGGAGCTGCCATCAGTTTCCCACTACAGCAGCAAATTACGCAACTGCGCCCCGTTATTTATCACACCTATGGAATGACAGAAACTGTATCGCATATTGCCCTCAAAAGGCTTAATGGTACGCAAAAACAAACTTACTTTCAAGCATTACAAGGTGTACACCTCACCCAAGACCAACGAGGTTGTCTGGTCATACAAGCACCAACTACTTTACAAAAGCCAATTGTCACCAACGATCTAGTAAAGCTACATAGCGCACAACAGTTTGAGATTCTAGGACGGATAGATAATATTATCAATAGTGGTGGTATCAAAATACAACTAGAACAAATTGAAGCGGTAGTAGCAGAAGCCTTACAAGACCTTCAAAAAGAAGTACGTTTTTATGCAGTAGGCGCACCTGATACCCAACTAGGACAAAAACTGGTACTTGTGATAGAACATAAAACGCCTATTCCCTTTCTAGAAGAAAAATTGAAGCAACAACTACCTAAATACAAAGTTCCAAAGCAAATCCATTACGCTGAAAAACTACCAGAAACACCCTCTGGAAAAATAAAGCGTTTACTTATAACTCCTTAATAATCAAAAAGCTCTTCAAAGCTTGCTATTTATATACACACTTGCTATCTTTGTGTCCTTTTTCTGAGAGATCTATTCGAAATAGACCTCCATTCAAAAAAACTAAACTATAAGAAAGTGGATCATTTAAGTTATAAGACTATCTCGGTTAACAAAGCTACGGCAGATCAAAAATGGGTTGTAATAGATGCCAGCTCAGCCGTGCTTGGACGTTTAGCGAGCCAGATAGCAAGCATCTTGAGAGGGAAGCACAAGCCCTCTTACACACCACACGTAGCTTGTGGTGACAACGTAATTGTGATTAATTGCGATAAAATTCGTTTAACTGGTAAAAAGTGGACTGATAAGGTATACGTACGCCATACGGGTTACCCTGGTGGGCAGCGTTTTACTACCCCAAAAGAGCTCTACGAAAAATCTTCCATACGCATAGTAGAGAATGCGGTAAGGGGAATGCTCCCTAAAAACCGCTTGGGAAGAAAGCTCTTTAATAATCTATATTGCTATGAAGGAGCAGAGCATCCTCATACAGCACAAGAACCCACAGAAGTTAAACTAAAGTACTAAAACAAAAGCAATGAGCGTAATTAACACAATAGGTAGAAGAAAAACTGCCGTAGCAAGAATATATATGAAACCCGGCAAGGGAAAAATTGTGGTAAATGGTAGAGATGCAGAAGATTATTTTCACTCAGATGTACTCGTAACCATCATTAACCAACCGCTTGAACTACTGGAAGAAACAGGTAACTACGACATCAAAGTAAACTTAGATGGTGGTGGATTAGCAGGGCAGGCAGAGGCGTTACGTCTTGCGATCTCACGTGCTCTACTAGAGGTCAGTGAAGAGTACCGTCCAGCCTTGAAGAAAGAAGGCTACCTTACGCGTGATCCTCGTATGGTGGAACGTAAGAAGTACGGTCGTCGTAAGGCACGTAGAAAATTCCAATTCAGTAAGCGTTAAGCCTACAGGTTTACTTATTTTACCTCAATTAAATTTATTCGACAAATGGCAAATATAGAATATAAAGAACTATTAAACGCAGGTGTACACTTCGGACACCTCACTAGAAAGTGGAATCCACAGATGGCTCCGTACATCTTTATGGAGAAAAACGGCATCCACATTATAGATTTGAATAAGACACTTGTATGCTTAGACGAAGCCACTACTGCCTTAAAGAAGATTGTACGTTCAGGCAAGAAGGTAATGTTTGTAGCTACTAAGAAGCAAGCACAGGAAATTGTAAGTGAAGAAGCGAAGAGGTTGAAAATGCCTTACGTGACAGAAAGATGGCTAGGAGGAATGCTCACCAACTTTTCAACCATTCGTAAGTCACTCAAAAAGATGTCGTCTACAGACAAGCTTATGAAAAGCGATAGCTTTATGAATTTCGCAAAGCGAGAGCGTTTGATGATTCAGCGAGAAAGAGAAAAGATGGAAAGAGTTTTTGGAGGTATTGCCGACTTAAATCGTCTGCCTTCTGCGCTGTTTATAGTAGATATTAAGCGTGAGCACATCGCTGTAAAAGAAGCTACTAAACTAGGTATTCCCATTTTTGCAATGGTAGATACCAACTCCGATCCTAACTTGGTGAACTTCCCAATACCTGCCAACGATGATGCCTACAAGTCTGTAAATATCGTTACAAAATACGTGAGTAAGATGATAGAAGAGGCGCTGATGGAACGTAAGCAGGATAAAGAAGAGCAAAAACTAAAAGAAGAGGAAAACAAGAAACGCGAAGCGGACGAAAAAGAAAGCGTTAGCGAGTAATATACTTCATTCGAATAGAAACATTGAGTTACTAAGGAAGTATTTACTTGCTTGGTTTAACTCAATGTTTCTTTTTATGATAAAAATGCTTAAAACTTAATAGTAAGTTTATATTTCTATGCGTAGAAATAGACAAATTGCATACACGTACTCAAAAATAAAATAGTTAAACTTATAAAATTTCATAAACCATGGCTATTACTGCACAAGATGTTAATAAGCTCAGAAAAATGACGGGTATGGGGATGATGGATTGTAAAAAAGCACTTACCGAAGCAAATGGTGACTTCGATAAGGCTATTGAAATACTGCGTAAAAAAGGAGAGAAGATTTCTGCAAAACGTGCTGATAATGAGACAAAAGAGGGCGTTGTACTCATACATAACAACGATAATGGCACCGAGTCGACGATCGTAGCCATTAACTGTGAAACAGAATCAGTAGCGAAAAATGACGAGTTTAATCAGCTAGCCAACACAGTACTTGAAAAAGCAGTATCAGAAAAACCTGCTGATACTGAAGCACTTTTGGCCATAGAAGTAGAGGGAAAAGCCATCCAAGAGCACATTACACAGTTTATGGGTAAGGTAGGAGAGAAAATTATTGTATCTGCCTATGAGCGGGTATCGGGTGAAGCAGTGATTCCTTACTTACATAATAATGGTAAACTAGGCGTGTTGGTAGCACTAAAAGGGGTGAATGGCGCTGAGGTAGAAGAAGCTGGAAAAGATGTAGCGATGCAGATTGCAGCGATGAATCCTATCGCAGTTGATAAGGAAGGCGTACCTACAGATCTTGTAGAAAAAGAAATAGAAATTGGTAAAGAGCAAGCACGTAACGAAGGGAAACCAGAAGACCTCGTAGAAAAAATTGCTTTAGGTAAACTCAATCGTTTTTACAAGGATAATACTTTGCTGAACCAAGCTTTTGTAAAAGATGGTTCTAAAACTGTAGCGAAAATGCTGCAAGAAATCAATAAAGAACTGACAGTAGTTGACTTTAAGCGAGTAGCGATTGCTTAGTAGCTTATTTATCAGGTATGAAGTATTAAAGCGGAGAAACCATTTTGTTTCTCCGCTTTGTGTTTATCGCAATTTCAATAAGGTTCTTGTGACCTCTGGCCCTAGGTGTTTTACTAGAATCTTTTTATAGGTAGTAGAGTTTCTAAAACCCTCCAAACCCGTCATGAATTCATACCAAATAGGCATCCAGTCGCAGCCATAAGGCATAATGAACGCCAAAGGCTTAGTACGTAGGTCACCTATAGGATGCCGCTTAACGGTTTGTCCGTTTTTAACGGCCGCTATATAAAACAAATAATCTATTTTAGTAAATGCATTAGGGTCTTCAGCTACTTTACTGATAAGTTCATCAGCATTATCTACATAAGCAATTTCTAAAGCTGGAAAGTACTTCTTTTTGATTTCTAGCAGTTCAATTTCTTGGGTAGAGTTTTTTAGTGCGTAGGCTTTTAGCCCTTTAAAAATGCCCGAGATGTCATTTAGGCTACTAAGGGTAGGCATACTACTATGTGTAACCAACACCGATAAATTATCTAAAAAAGGAGGGGTAAAGTACATCTCTTCTTTTCGCTGATTAGTCATAGTAATAGGGCCTAATCCCAACACGCCTCCTCTACCTGATTTTACCTGTGTTAAAAAACTATTAAAATCGTCATTCTCCTTTACTACTTGTATGTTTAGTTTTACCGCTTTGGTTTGGTATACGTATTTAATAAACTCTTTAAGAATATCGACACAAATACCTGCCAGTTGTTCTTGCTCATTTTTGTAAACGAAACTTGAAGCCTCAACGTAGGTGATGATCACAGTACCTTTCCCATTCATCTCTGTATTTCGCCAGCTATCAGCTACAAGCTGTGCTTGCAATGTGGTAATACAAATTAGCCCTAAAAGGAAAGTGATGCAAAGATAATGTACAAACAACCGCATAAATGAAGGTATATATAGTTTGTTGATAGTAAAACTACAAAATTTACCCTAAAAATATAGGGTATTTTTACAAGGCATTTTTGCAACAACTTCAAATAGTCACTAAATTTACCTTGTCATAAAAGAGTAATAAATGAAATATCTATTAATTATTGGAGGACTACTTGGTATAATAAGCCAAGGAGTAGCACAGGAAAGTTCTTTTACCGAAAGAATGAGTAAAGAAACCTGCGAGTGTATTACCAACAAGGTAGAGACAACCAAAGAAATAAACGCAGAAAATGTAATGCAAGACTGCATGACAGCGTTTGTGATGGAAAACATGGCTGATTTTGCCAAAGAATATGGTGATGCTTTAAATGATCAAGACCAAGTACAGAAACTCGGTTTAGAACTAGGAATGAAACTCATGCAAGAATGCCCTGCTTTTATGCAAGTAGCTGTTCAAAGTAGAAGTGGACTAGACTATACTACAGAGCGTAACTCCAATAGAACGAAAGGAAGCTTTACAAAACTGACTAAGGATGCATATCCTTATATAGAAGTACTTACTGAAGGGAATACAGAGAAATTTTACGTAGTAGATGAGTTTGAAGGCTATGAGAATGTTATGTACAAGTCGAAAGAATTGAGTAATAAAAATATTACCCTATTATGGGAAAATCGTAGTATCTGGATGCCTAAGGCAAAAGCATTCGAAGAGGTAAAAGTATTGACTAAAGTAACGGTAGCAGAGTAGAGCATATGTTTAGTACCACAGAAATTACCTCCGCAGAGATCACCTCTGACAACCCAGTACATCAGCGGCTCTTCTTTGCTTATGTAGAAGCTGCCAAAATGATCAAAGGGAACTTACTAGAAGTAGGGTGCGGCGTAGGGAGAGGCTTGTCGGTGTTACTTAATGCTTGTGAGCACTACACGGCTATAGATAAGAACGAACAACTTATTGAAGCATTACAACAACACCATAGTGCGCACACCTTCATCGCTATGAATATTCCACCCTTCAAAAACATTCAAGAAAATACATTCGACTTTCTTGTTTCCTTTCAGGTAATAGAACACATACAAAATGATGCCCTATTTGTAGAGGAAATACACCGAGTCTTGAAACCTGGCGGAAAGGCTATCATTACGACACCTAATATTCACCTTTCTCTCACACGTAACCCTTGGCACATAAGAGAGTACACCGCCGAGGCACTTTTTAAGCTACTAGACAACTACTTCCCTACCATAGATATGCATGGTGTAGCAGGAAATGAGAAAGTAATAACTTACTATGAAGAGAACAAAAAAGCAGTCGCTAAACTAAAAAAGCTAGATATTTTCAATCTAGAGAAGCATTTACCACGTAAGCTTTTGCAAATTCCCTATGACATCCTTAACCGACGGAATCGGAAAAAATTGATGAACCAAGAAAATAGCTTGGCCAACGATATTACCCACCAAGATTACTATCTGAGCGATCAACCTTCCAAAAGTCTTGATCTTTTCTACATCGCTACCAAATAAATATTGGCATTGAAAATATAAGGCATTCATTTCATAGTTTTTCTGTAAAATATCAAAATAAACTACCTGAAAGCGATTAAATCTCCTTTGTATTATTTCTTAATAGAAAAAACCTATTATCTTTAAATTTTCTAAAGAAATAATGATATAGCATAGATACTACGTTATGAAGACATTTGCCTCCTCTGAACTTGTATTAGCAAGTTGGATTTTAGTAGGTATTTATATGGTCGTTCTCCTAGCCATTGTTATTAGGGGAGCCCTCAAGATAAAAAGTATATCAGATTACTCAGTCGGGAATGTTGTGTTCTCGCCTATAGCGGTTGGGTTATCTTTAGCCGCTTCCATTACAAGTGCCGCTACCTTCATTATCAATCCTGGGTTGATCGCTCTATACGGAATCAGTGGCGTTATTACCTTAGGAGTAGTATTACCATTCGCCGCACTTATTTCACTATATGTACTTACAAAAGGCTTTCGCAAGCAAGGGCAAGCTGTAAAAGCACTTACCATGGCACAGTGGATCGGAAAACGATACGGAAGCGAGACTTTTGCTTTTTTCTTTGCGCTACTTTCTCTTTTATTGCTCACGTTTGTAGTACTTATTTGTGTAGGACTTACCTCTATTCTATCACAGGCATTAGGAATACAGCCTTTATACGCTTTGATCGGTCTGGTTACTTTTGTGTTTGGTTATATGATGTTTGGTGGTGCTAACTCCATGATCTATACCAACCTCATCCAAGCAGTGTTGATGCTCATTGTGGCTTTCATCTTACTTGGTTCTGGGCTCGATCATTTAGAGAATGGCATAGGAGGCTTTCTTGAAAAACTAAAAGCGATTGATCCTAACCTAGTAACCCCTGTGAATCCAGATAGCTTTCTATTTAGAGATTACTTTGAGGTCGTCTTTTGTGCGATTGTGGTAGGAGTAGCAATTGTGTGCCAGCCGCACATCATTACAAAGTCGTTAATGCTGAAAGATGAAGGACACGTCAATACTTTTTTGAGAACAGGCATTATTGCAGAAACCTTTTTCTTTCTAGTAGTCATCGCCGGCTTATATGCAAGATTAGAGTTTCCAGACTTAACAGTAGACGGTGTACAATTAAAAACAGATACCATCATTTCCGCTTATGTTGTAAAGAAGTTTCCTGTATACATAGGGCTGGTGGTCATATTGGGGCTTATCTCTGCTGGGCTCTCTACCCTAGAAGGGCTCGTACAATCCCTCTCTACCACTGTGACCTCCGATATAGCAGAGCCACTTTGTGGTTGGCTAGGCATCAAAAAACTTGAGGGAAAGCAAGCCATTTGGTTCAACAGAGGCGTGATTGTAGTATTAGGTGTAGTAGCAGTACTTATCTCATACGACCAGATTTCTGATCCTGACCCTAAGCAAACAGTAGCTATTTTAGCACAAAATGGTGTGTACGCTTATTTTTCTGCCGCTTTTGTACCTGTACTTTTTGGAACATTTTTGCCAAAAGTATCTCGACAAGTAGTAGTAGCCGCTTCTTTAGTAGCGGTGATTACCCACTTTAGCGTATATTATGGAGAGTTAACGATGTATACACAAGGAGAGTTAAAAAACCCAGGGGTTGCTTCTGCACTAGCTATTTCTGCCTCTGTACTAGTAGGTCTGGGCGGGCATTACCTCTCTAAAAAGAAAAAACCTACGCCTGCTTACTAACAAGAATGATGTAAATTGATAAAAGCCTGTAGAAGAAACAGTAAAAAAACTATCACTTTATGTACATACATTATTATTAAATATTCAAATCGCTTTAAAAAAACATGCTATTGTACAAAAAAAGTATTACTTTAGACCAAGTTTGCTATTCAATAATTGGACATGACTTTTTAAACTGACATTTTGAGTACCAACAATTGTAAAATATTTATTTGCTTATACCCTATTAGAAAATCAATGTTCTACTGTAAATGTATGTTTTGTCCGAAGCAGACAAGACTGCATGATGCTAATTAATAATCATATGAAGAAGAATGCTTTACAAATCATTTTAGTACTGCTACTCGTTTGTGGTACGCTCACAGGATGGACCCAAACGCTGGTATCTGGTACGATACAAGATGTAGCCACCCAAGAAGGACTTCCAGGCGTAAGCGTCCAAGTAAAAGGAACTTTCGTAGGAGCCGCTACAGATGTAGATGGAAATTTCTCTTTTAAAACGGATAGACCTTTTCCCTTTACATTAGTGATTACCAGCGTAGGCTATACCCGAAGAGAGCTTATCATCGACTTTGAGGATCAAGCCTCCAACATTGTCGTTTTTCTAAATCAAAACGACCAATTGATGGATGAGGTAGTTATTTCTGCTACGCGTAGAGCAGAAAAAATCACCGAGTCACCTGCGACCGTCAACGTAATTACCGAGCAAGACATAGAAAATCTACCTTCTTTCAACCCTGGAGAGCTACTGGCGCGCCAAAAGGGAGTAGATTTTGTAAGATCGGGTGTGTTGGGAACAGGGATCAACGTGAGAGGTTTTAACAATACCTTTAACGCCAAAAACCTGCAATTGAACGACGGTCGTTTCTCTACCTTAATTGCTACAGGACTACCTCTGGGTGCTTTAACGCCCGTGGTAAAAGAAGACATCGAGCGTGTGGAGACTGTACTAGGGCCTTCTTCCGCTTTGTATGGACCTAATGCCGGCAATGGTATCATCAATACCATTACCAAGGATCCGCGTTCTTCTGAGGGAACCACCCTAGCACTTGGTTTTGGCGCACAAGATGTGGTTTCTACCCGTTTCCGCCACGCACAGGTGGTAAGCGATCGCTTTGCTTTTAAAGTAAATGGGGAATTTACCAGAGGAACAGAGTTTGATTATACCGATTCGGTATATGTGGTAGGGAATCCATTAGTGGCTAATCCAAACTTTAATCCTGGTTTGCCTGAGGGACCTACTAATAATCCGACACTGGGTGTTCCAGAGCTCGAGCTGAACAGAGAGTTTGAGTCGATTAAGGGGGATGCCTCTTTTTACTACAGTTTGAATGAAGATGCAGACATTATCTTGAGCTATTTAGGAAGTAATAGTAACAACCTAGGCGTATCCAACCAAGGGCGTAACCAGATTCGAGACTGGCAAATTCACCAGATTCACGGACGCTACGTCTCTTCGCGTTGGTTTGCACAGGTTTATCATACCTGGAGCCGTACCGATTCTACCTATAATATCAATCAGCGAACCATCAATTATTACAATAATTTAGCAGCAGCTAATAGTGATAATATAATTACGGCACAAGAAGAACAATCTGCACGGGCGAATTCCTATGCTAATGCCATATTTAATGACCATTCGGCCCGTTGGAATGGTGAAGTGCAATATAATAATACTGTTGGAACTACTGATTTCATTGTAGGAGTGCAAGTACAAAGAGATATGGCCAATAGCCAAGGTACCTACCTGTTAGATCAGGATGGTGAAATTGTAGTAGATCAAATAGGAGGATACTTGCAATTAGAGCAAATGTTTGGTGATAATGGCTGGAAAGGGGTGCTATCAGGAAGAGCCGATTACCATAGCATATACGACTTCAATTTTGTACCTAAAGCAGCCCTTCTAAAAATAGGAGAGCGCGGTACTTGGCGTTTAACCTACGGCATTGGAATTGCTGCCCCTACTATTCTCAACTTAGAGGGAAATCTATTTGGAGGACTCATTTTAGGAAATTCAGAAGGCTTTACTTTAACAGATGGTAGGCAGATAGATGCTTTAGAAGTAGAAAGAACACAAACCATAGAATTAGGCTATAAAGGAAGCGTTGCTCAAAAATTATTTGTTGATGCCAACGCCTATTTTAATATTTCTGAAGACTTTATTAGCCCATTAACTCCACTGTTTACAAGTGAGGCTGTAGTAGCAACGCGTGGTGGAGAGCCCATTGCGAACCTTAACCCAAGTGGTGTAGTATTTACCTACTTGAACTTTGGAGAAGTGTACACTTGGGGAGCAGATATTGGCTTAAACTACTATTTCAACGACCGTATAAGTCTCGCGGCTAATTACTCTTACTTTGATGTTGACCTAAGAGAGGATGAGGAAAGTAACGATTCCAACGGGGATGGAGAAGTAGACGAAACAGACTTATTAGTTAATACGCCTAATCATAAGGCTAGTTTAGGGCTGAATGTGAACACAAAAAGGGTCTTTGGAAGTGTATTCACCAGATGGGTGGAAGCATATAATTTCTACTCAGGTATTAACATTGCCGCAGAAACGAACTCAGATATTATTTGGGATGGCTATCCAGTAGTAGAAGATACCCCACACAGGCGTTCGTATAACTATGGACCTCTGGCTGGTTTTGTAAATGTGGACGTAAGCTTGGGATATCGACCTACTGATAATCTAAGTGTGTCAGGTCAAGTAACTAACTTATTCGACGCAGAAGTAAGAGAGCTTGTAGCTTCTCCCTTCATCGGGCGTTTATGGAGTGTTGAGTTGAAGCTCGATATTCCTGTTAAAAAAGACTAAGTCTAATAAAACTAAAGACGAGAGAACAGGCCTGTTCTCTCGTCTGTTTATGTTATAAACAGAATATACTATTTATGAAACGCTTTATTGGTATTGTACTCATTTTACTGTGGACAACTGCTGCCTCTGCACAATTTAATTTCGATGCACTTGAATACCCTTTTGAGGTAAAGAAAATAAAAATAGACCAAACAGAAATCGCTTATGTAGAAGAAGGCAAAGGAAAAAATACGCTACTTTTTGTACATGGTTTGGGAAGTTATTTACCAGCTTGGAAAAAAAATATTTCCACTTTAAAGGAAGACTATCATTGTATAGCCATAGACTTACCCGGCTACGGAAAATCTGATAAGAACCTAGAACAATTCACTTTAGCGCAGTATGCCAAGTATATCAATCAGTTTATAAAACTTAAGAAGCTAAAAAGAGTACACTTGGTAGGCCACTCAATGGGTGGGCAGATTGCCATGACTTACGCCATAAAATACCCTAAGACCTTGAAGCGTCTGATATTACTAGCACCTGCGGGCTTAGAAAAATTTACAGAGAAAGAAGGGGCTACATTGACTGCCTATACACAAGCAAAGCTTGTAGCGAATACACCCGATGAGCAAATTAAGAAAAACTATGAGCGTAACTTTTACGACTTTCCCGAGGATGCACAATTTATGGTAGATGATCGTATAAGGATGAAGGAAGCGCCTGCTTTTCCATTGTTTTGTAAAGCCTTTGAGCAAGGTGTAGTGGCGATGTTGGCAGAGCCTGTTTGGCAAGACTTATCCAAAATTACCATGCCTACACTTATCATTTTTGGGAAGCAAGATGCACTTATTCCCAATAAGTACCTGCATCCTACATTGACTCTTGAAGACGTGGCTGCTTCTGGTAAAGAAGCTATCAGTAATAGTGAGGTACACTACGTAGACAAAGCGGGGCACATGGTACAATTTGAAGGTGCCGAGGAAGTAAATAAGATTATCCAACAGTTTCTAAAGAAAAAGTAACCTTACTTATTGAAATGAAGCAATAAGTGATTGTTACTATTCCACTAAGCTGAAATCTAGGTTAGCGATGGCATCAGCTACGTTTTCCATTAACCACATAGGCGTAGAAGTAGCACCACAGATACCTATCTTATCTTCTGGGTGAAACCAGTCGGGATTAAGTTCTTCTGCTCGTTCTATAAAGTAGCTTCGCTCATTGTGTGTTTTGCAAACAGCGTAAAGCGATTTACCATTAGAACTTTTTTTACCGCTTACAAATACGATAACATCACGCTCTTGTGCGAATTTGGTAAGTTGAGGCTCTCTATTAGAAACTTGCCTACAAATACTATCGTTAGCGTCAAAGCTTTCGAGTAGTGTTTTATCTCCCTGTTGTGCGATACGTTCCTCTATGAGGCTCTTGATGTAATAAAAGCCTTTGGTACTCTTAGTAGTTTGGCTAAATAACACGATTGGTTTAGTGTAATCTATGGCCTCTAGGTCTTTCTCCTCAGTGACGATAATCGCTTCTTGGTTGGTTTGCCCTGTGAGTCCTATTACCTCTGCGTGTCCCTTTTTCCCATATATGACTACCTGTCCCTTCTTTTCCGTGATCTTATCGTAGGCAGACTTTACCCTATTCTGAAGCTTCAATACTACAGGGCAAGAAGCATCAATGAGTTCTATGTTATTTTTTAGGGCAAGCTGGTAAGTTTCAGGAGGTTCCCCGTGTGCTCTGATAAGTACTTTACAATCTTTTAGTTCTTTTAATTGCTCTCTATCAATTACTTTAAGCCCCTTTTGGGCAAGCCTTTCTACTTCCATATCGTTGTGAACGATATCACCTAAGCAATATAAAGTACCTGAGTCGTTCATTTCTTCTTCTGCCATTTGAATGGCATATTCTACCCCAAAGCAATATCCTGAATTTTTATCAATAACTATTTCCATATAATAATCTGGTTGTGTAATTAACAATTAAGTTATTTACCTCATAAACGTGCATAAATCACGCTATAATCTTGGTATAATATCATATTATTAACAAATTGTTGAATTACTTTTGTTCAAACTAATGATACGACTTGTCGCTAAATGTAGTACATATTCCACTTCTTCATCGATCGTCATGTAAGTAGTGTCTAAATAATGAGCATCGGCTGCTTTTCTGAGGGGGCTCTCTTCTCTAGTAGTATCTATTCTGTCTCTCTCCTTTAGATTATGCACGATTTCCTCCAAGTTTAGCGTTTCCCCTTTTTCCATTAGCTCCTTTTGCCTTCTGTGCGCACGTACAGTGAGGTCGGCATCCATAAAAACTTTTACTTCTGCTTCTGGGAAAACTGTAGTGCCAATATCACGACCATCCATTACCACGCCTTTGCGCTTCCCCATTTTTTGCTGTTCTGCTACCAAAGTTTTTCTTACTTCGGTAATGGCGCTAACGGGGCTGACTTGCTGTGTAACGTACATCTTTCTTATTTCATTTTCTACGTTAATGCCATTCAGGTAAGTATCACTTCGCTGAGTTTTGGGATTAGGTTGAAAAGAAATATTAATGTCGCGCAGGGCTTGTGTTACTTCTTTTGGATTGGTAAGCGCGATATGGTTCTCAATGAAGTAGAGCGTAACAGCTCTGTACATAGCGCCAGTATCTATATACGCATAGTTTAACTGGGCAGCTACGAGCTTAGCGGTAGTACTTTTCCCACAAGCTGAGTAACCGTCAATCGCAACAATAATCTTTTTCATATGCTACTAAAACTTAAAAGTACGTTTTCGCTATAAGGCTAGCAATCTTTGATAGGGCAAGGTATTTTACCTGATTTGGGTATTTTACCGTGTCTTTTTCTTTTGGGGCTTTTAGAGGTGCAGGCATCTGCTGCAAATACAACTACGAGAGATAAAAGCAATACTCTTATCCACTTCTTGGTAATCCACATAAGGCTATTGATTTAAAGGCTATCTTTTTCTTTTCGATTTTCTTGGATAGCCTGTATAGGTTTTTAGAGGAATATCAGAATGCTTACGAGGAATCCAAGTCTGGCTATCATAGCCTGCGTGGTTTCGTCTACTATGTTTCGAGCAAGAAGTAACCATTAGTAAAAATATGATACAACCTGTAAACAATAAACTGCTCAGCAAAAATCTTCTCATAATTTGTATCTATCAAGTATTAATAAAACAAAAATAGGAGTTTCTCCCGCGAATTCCTTAAATTACAAAGAATAATATTAGAATAGAAAAGTATACCAGAAAAATCATACCGAAACGAATTATTGATGTACTCAAAGTGATAAAAAGAAGTAAATGGTATGTATATCTTTTAGTCTTACTCATTAGCAAGCAAGCGGCCGCGCAAGAGACTATACTTTACACAGACTATAAGCCTGTTTATAGCCAGTGGAAAAAAAATTATATTCTTGATAAAATTGTATATACAGAGCAAAATACCATTTTCCACTTCCGCTACGTGGGCATCTACGCGTTGAATAGCATCACTTTGTTCGGGAATCTTCACGTAGATAAATGGTGCCTTGAAGAGGTTGGAAAGAAAGGACAAATATTTTGTTTGGAAAAGTTAGTGGATGTAGCACAAGATGGAAAAATCGTTTTTCCAAAAATAGAGAATTCGTACCAACAACATTTTGTTGGAAAATATGGGGTGATTTTTACTTGTAAAATTTACTTTCCTCGTCTTCCCAATCATATTACACAAGTGCATTTATGGGAGGGCTTACAAAAAAAGCGCTCACACCTTAACTTCCACTGCTTAAATGTTGCCATAAAACCCTTCGATAGCCCAGAGCTAGGTACAGAAGCAGACTTAGAAGAACGGCTACTCGCCTTCAGTGAAGTGCTCAATCTTCCTGCACAGATACAAACCCCTAAACAAGAAGAACCTGGAGAAGAAGAACCACTAGAAGAAGAAAACAAAGCGGCTGAAGAAGAGCGACCTTAATGTATGATGTTATCGCCGACTACTTATTCAATCACCTACGAAAATACTGTAGCATTACTCACACAAATTGTGTGTCAATCATATGGATATGAGGTAGAGAAAGGGCGTAGTGCTTTAGTTATATATGACAAGGCGGGCCACAAAAGCTTCGCTGTAAAACTACCTCTGCCTTTTCCGGCTTTTACGGAATCTCTAGAAACATACATAGAGGAAGTAAATGACCCTGCCGAACCGTACTTAATGCTACTCATTCAGGCAGGCCACGCTGCATTAGGCTACTTTCAAGAAGAGGAGCTAGTACTTCACAAAACCATTACACGGTATATGGTGCGAGGAAATGGAAAAGCACAGGTAACCTATTTGAAACAAAAAGGGAAGTCTAAAGCAGGCTCTAGGGTACGTTTAGCACAAACCATAGACTTCTTTGAGGCTATCAATGACAAACTCCTAAGTTGGGCAGTAGCAGACGAATGTCAGCGCATTCTTTACAGCGCGCCTATTCACTTCTGGAACAGTGTATTTAGTTCAAAAGTGGCTCCTCCCTTTAAAAAAGACGATCCTCGCTTGCGTGCCATCCCCTACGATGTGAACATTCCTAAAATGGAAGAGTTAGAAAGAATAAACACACTGGGACTACTAGGACAGGTACTTCTTTACGGCGAAAAAGCCTTCTCTATTGTAGCACCTTATCTATTAAAACAAAATGAAGATTAGTATACTTGGTTGTGGTTGGCTAGGATTACCTTTGGCGCGTCACTTCCTTCAAAAGGGCTATAAAATAAAAGGCTCTACTACCAATAAGCAGAAATTATCTCTCTTAGAAGAAGCAGGAATTACGCCCTACCTGATCTCCTTATCACCACAGATCGTAGGCGATATAGAGGCATTCTTAGAAAATGCAGAAGTGAGCATTATTAATATTCCTCCCCAAAGAAGACAAAAAGGAGATACTTTTCATCCTCAACAAATAGAACATTTACTACCCTACTTACAAAAAGCCGACTTAAAGCAGATCATCTACGTAAGTGCAACCTCTGTGTATCCTGAGCTCAACAAAGAAGTTGGGGAAGAAGAAGCTACAAGAGTGGCCAATCCAGCCCTCTGGGATAGTGAACAGCTTTTACAAAATACTTTGAAAGGTAAAGTTTGTACGCTACGGCTAGGTGGATTGATGGGGGATGATCGTGTAGCAGGTAAATACTTTGCAGGCAAGAAAAATTTGAAAACGGGTGGTACGCCCGTAAATTACATTCATCGTGATGATGCCATTGGTATTATCACAAAAGTAATAGAACAAGAGATAAAAAATGAAGTGCTTAATGTAGTCGCACCACAACACCCCACCCGAAAAGAAGTGTATTTACACCAAGCACAAAAGTATGGTTTTGAAGCACCAACCTTTGTAGCCACAACAACCGATTACAAACAAGTAAGTACCGAAAAGTTGAGGAATCTATTGAACTATACCTTTCAATATCCTGATCCGCTCAACTTTAAGTGAATGACACTAGCCCAAGATTAATTTTCTTTTAGAAAACGGCTAGCTTGAAATAAATGAGGAAACTCAAAATATATGCCTCCCCATAACAAAGCTTGCAAAACAAATCCTATCGGTGAGCTATCTTTCTGAATGAGATGAGCCGCTATAATCCCTCCTATGTAGGCAGTACACAGTAAAAAACCAATGAGACGCGTTTTAGGATACAAGAAAACCGCTACTATGATTATCTTAACAATACCCAACGGGACTATTAAATGTGCCATGCTGTTTTCAGTCATATTCTTGACAATAAAGTCTAAATGGGCAAATTCTGCTAGCGCAGTAAAGGAAAGTAGTGCCATAGGAATAACCCATAAAAAACGCCAGTTACTTTTTTTTGAATTCATTTTCTGAACAATTGTTTAGTTATTAAATAAAAAAATTTATTTGCTAATTACTGCCAAGGCAGCAGCTACAATACCTTCCAGTGTTGCTTTACTTTGGTTGGTATGCTGTATGACCCGAATACCGTGATGGATGGAGTAAAGTAAGGTAGCCAACTCTCTAGCGCTTACCTGTGCAGTGATGGACAAATCGTTTTGCCCTTCTTCCACGAGCTTTTTGAAAAACTGAATAAAATCTTGATCGTAGCCTTTGAGTATTTTCTGAGTGTTATCATCAACCGCCTTGCCCAGCGTGGCAGTATTCACTTTTAAACAACCCAAACACTGCGTATCCGCTAAGATTTGTTTGATAAGATTTTTAAAGAGCATTTGAATTTTCTCAAAGCCATTTTTCTCAAAGGCCAATACTTTCTCTAGTTGCCTGAGGTTCTGCTGCTGGTACATCCTCATTACTTCTCCGAATAGCGTGGACTTGTTGTTAAATTCAGCATAAAGACTAAAGGGATTAATACCGGTACTATCAGATAAATCACGCATGGTGGTATTTTCGTATCCTTTTTCCCGAAAGGTAATGAGTGCTTTTCGGAGTACCTCCTCTTTATCGTATTGCTTTACTCTTCCCATTAACCAAAAGTACAGAATATTTTTTTCTAAACAAATGTTTAGTAAAATTCTATTACCAAAAATCAAAACTTTAAATGAAGCATCACCATAAAATTACGTGTTGCTTGGGCAAAGTAGGCAGGTACTGTCTCCCCCTCAAATATCACCGCTTGCCCGTTGGTGAAATATTGCTCATCCAATAGATTGTATACCCAAAAATTGAGGCTATGCTGCTTGTGGAAGCGCCAGCCTAGTTGTAGGTTAGTGACAAAAGAGCTAGGAATGGTCAAATCGCTTTGATTAGTAAGCTCTAAATACATCTCATCTATGTACTGGGCGTGTAAACTAGCTTCCCATCGGTTCTTATAGTTGTACCCAACAGTTGACTGTAAAAGCCAGTTAGGGGTAAGAATGGGCGCTACATCTGTGAATACTTCTGTAGAGGCATCGTTTTCAGGGTCGTAGGTAGCGATGTTGGCTTGCAGCCAAGTAGCATTACCACGCCAAAAGAAGCGATTAGGTTGCCATTGCCAAGAGAGTTCTATGCCTCTTCTGTAACTGCTTTGAATATTCTTTCTGATTTGAAAGAAAGAGAAGGGATCTAACTCCCCAATAGCGGCAATCTCGTTTTCAAATTGCATATAAAAGAGATTGGCTTGTAATGAAAGTGTACGCTTGTTCACTCGTATGCCTCCCTCAAAATCATTGACGTACTCTGGTTCGAAAAGATCCGTATTTTGTATGAAGGCTAAGTTCTCAGAAGTAATACGTAATCCCCCTCCGAAGATATCCGTTTTGGTAGGCTCTCTGCCCGTTCTCCCGAAAGAAGCATAAGCACTGTAAGCATTATTGATTTGGTAGCTGAATCCTACACGAGGGTTGAGAAACGTCCAACGATAAGTAGGAATAGTAGTATTAGCGGGTACAAAACGCTCATCTGGGGTAAAATTGATGCGTAGTGTACGTAGTTGAATGTCTGTATACAAGGTAAAGCGATTGAGCTGGTAATCGAACTTGGCAAAAGCGCTCAGCTCGTCCTTCTGAGAACGATCATCGTACAG
Source organism: uncultured Cytophagales bacterium (assembly GCA_937911505.1). Classification (GTDB taxonomy): domain Bacteria; phylum Bacteroidota; class Bacteroidia; order Cytophagales; family Thermonemataceae; genus CALEMF01. The sequence continues at coordinate 77,062 of CALEMF010000045.1, read as the reverse complement.
AGTAGTGACATTATCAGGAAGGAGTGTTTCCCAGTTACGCCTTAAAAAAGTATAGGCATGTACACCACCATTGAATGACCAGCGTGCTTGTGCAATGTTTAAGTTGGTCATAGCGCCCCAGTGTCTATTTTCTAAAGGAAAGTTGATTTGTTGAAAACCCGCATCTCCTTCAAAACCAAAGGGGAAATCTCCCTGCGCACTTCCATAGTAAAGCGAAGAAGTAAGGTTGACCATTTCATTAAAAAGTCTTGTGTATTGAAGTTGTGCGAACTGCTGTCCAAAATTATCTTGATCTTGTTCAAAGTTTAAATTGGTACGTGGATTTTGATCGATCAGTGGCTTAGGAACCGCTAAATAAGCCAGTTCGCTGCGTGTACGCCCATTAAAAGCAGTAAATTTAACAAGGTCTTTTTCACCAAAGTAGCCTCCTGAGACAAATCCTGACCAAGCCTGTGTACCACTATGCTCGCGGTAACCTTTGGTAGTAAAGTTGGTAAGACGACCATAGAAAGCAAAATCATTTTCTAACAGCCCACTATTTAGGGCTATACTCCCTCGATAGGTATCGAAAGAGCCTGCGTTGGTTTGAATCTCCACTGAGGGCTTGCTCTCCGCTAAATTAATAGATTCAAAATGGATAGAACCAGCAAAGGAGGACGTACCGTTGGTGGAAGTCCCTACACCTCTTTGAATCTGTACAGATGCTACACTGTTCATAAAGTCTGTAAAGTTAGAGAAGAAGACACCCTGATCAAGCATATCGTTAAGGGGAGCACCGTTAAGCGTGATATTGATACGGCTTTGGTCAATACCTCTCAAGGTAATACCACCATAATTGGAAAAGTTAGTGCCTGATTCAGAGTAACTTATCATAGAAGGGCTTAATTGAGATAAGGTAAATTGCGCATCTTGCCCAATAAATACGCTTTCTATTGTCTCTTTATCTAGATTGGTTTGCGCAATAGGGGCATTCCAATCAGCTTTAAAGCTTTCTATGGTAATACTTTCTAAAAGTAATGCACTTGCTTGCAGTTGGATATCAAGTGGTATAGGAGCAGAAGCAATGGTGAGGCTTTTTGAGAACACTTGGTAACCCATGGTTGTGGCGCGTAATGTATAAGCACCTGGCGTAATGTTGCTTAGCTTGTATTGACCTATACTATCAGTGACGGTAGCTTGCTTGGTCTCTACTAGGTAGATATTGACACCAGAAAGAGGCTGCCCCTCTTCATCCGTAATCTTTCCTTCAATATGCTGTGCTAGGCAAACTTGTGAGAAGAAAAAGCATAAAAATAGTCCGTTAATGAGGGTTTGCATATGCATTTGTGATTAAGAAACATCACAAACACCCAAGGATATGGCGAAAAGCCAAGTGTTGAGGTACACTTCCCTCCGTCGGTATTAACCGCTTCAGGTTCAACGGGTATGATCTCAGCCTTTTACAACAGGCACCCCGAGTGTTTGTCAGATTAGTAATACGTAGCTGCTAAGATACGAAATAGTTTGAAAAAGTCAGTATTCAGCTAAGGTACACTCCTAATGCCTCCTCGTCATCTAATACTACCGTGATATGCTCTTGTAGGGTAGTGGCCAGTGTATAGCCTACGTAGTCTGCAGCTATTGGAAAGCGCCGGTAGTTTCTGTTGACAAGTAGGGCAGTTTGAAACTTCTTTACAGGTATTTCAAAAAAAGGACGAAGGCTATAGATGAGTGTACGGCCTGTATTGAGTACGTCATCTACCAAGATGATGGCTTTATTTTGTAAGGTCGTAAGCGTGCAGTCTAGCTGTATATCGCTTTGAACGGGTGCTTGTTTATCAAGCGTGAGCTTTACAAGCTGAGAGGGAATAGAGGCAATTTGATTGAACTCTTTCTGCAACCTTTGTGCTAGTAAATAGCCCATTTCGTGAATACCAATAAAAATAATCTCTTCCTCTTGCGCATTATTTTCATAGACTTCAAAAGCCATTCGCTTGATCTTTCGCAAGGTTTGCGCTTTATCGAGAATAAGGCTACTCGTCATAACTTTATCCGTTTTGTAAACGATAAATATAAGGCAAAACCCTTAAATGCTAAAAAAATTTGAGAGAATTCGTAAATTGCTACGTAGCATAGCAGCGAGGGTATTATGGGTTATAAAGACTTACTTCTTACACCAATTTACTTGTCCATCATAGTAGTGTTTTTCTACATTATTCGTAGAAAACAAACGAACCCACTCACACGCCCCTATTATTTACCTGGTTTTTTCGTAAAGGCGCTTGGTGCTTTGGGCGTGGGTGTATTATACTTCTTTTACTATGGCGGGGGTAATATCAGTGGTGATACCTTTTACTTCTTCAAAGATGCAGGGAGAATTGTAGATGCTTTCATAGACTCTCCTATTACGGGTATACAGGTATTATTTGCTACAGACGAGTACGATCCTTCTACTTATGCCTATACAAGCCGCATCTACTATTACCAAGATCCTACTTCGAGACCTATCGTAAAGATAGCAGGCTTACTAAGTATCTTTACTTTTCATACTTATTCGGTTACTGCGCTATTGTTTGCTGCCTTTTGCTTTGGGGGGCTATGGGCCATCTATAATGTTTTTATCGATTTATATCCACCTTTATACCGTCCGTTGGCCATTGCCATTCTCTTTGTTCCTTCAGTATTTTTCTGGGGATCTGGCCTATTAAAGGATACCATTACATTAGGGTGTCTGGGCTATGCTTTTAATAGTTTTTACTTTGGTCTTATAAAAAGAAGGCAGTTGGTACGCAATGGGATTATATTTTTGGTGTCTGTACTCATTATCAAGGCTGTGAAGGTATATATTCTGCTCTGTTTTATTCCAGCTATCTCACTTTGGTTATTTTTACAGTATAGAACTAAAATGAAGAAAGGCGCAGCACGTACCTTGATGCTACCGCTTGCCTTGTTGCTGGCGCTCCCTATTGGGTATATAGCCGTACAGAAAATCACAGAGGGGACACGCTACTCGTTGGATCAAATCGCTAATACCACACAAGTAACCGCAGAGTGGCTCCAATATATGAGTGAGTACGATCAAGGGTCTGGCTATAGTTTAGGTGAATTTGATGGGTCTATGCAAAGTGTCATCACAAAGTTACCGCAAGGTATTTGGGTAAGTCTATTCAGGCCCTATCTATGGGAAGCCCATAATGTAGTAATGCTCTTGTCAGCCTTTGAATCGCTCATTTTACTATTGCTTACCATAAAGGTACTTTTTGAAGTACGTTTCAGAGTAATAAAGCCCTTACTAGAACATCCCGTCATTGCATTTTGCTTCTTATTTGCGATTGTTTTAGCTTTTGGAGTAGGGGTAAGTAGTAGTAACTTTGGAACTTTGAGTCGTTATCGTATCCCGTTACTTCCTTTCTATCTGGCAGGTTTATACTTATTGCGTTTTCAGGTGAAAAGATCGAGAAAATTATTTTGATTGGCCTTTACTGAATAATGTTGTTCAACTGTCTTACGTGCTTCTTCTCCTATTTTTTTACGTAGTGAGGCATCGTTCAGTAGCACTACGAGCTTTTGTTGCCAGTCGGCTGCTGTGTTACACAAATAACCATTTACACCATCTTGTATAATTTGTGTATTCACCCCCACTGGTGATACCAAGGCAGGTTTACTCATCGCCATGTATTGTAGTGCTTTAAAGCCACATTTCCCTTTTGCCCAGGCATCATCTTGGAGGGGCATAAGACCAATATCTATGGTGTGTAAGTCAGCTATCTCGGTGTTTTTCTGCCAAGGTACATAAACTAATGAAGATAGAGAAAAGCCAGGAGGTTGGTTAGAGATAATCAAAAAATTAAAGTTATAATCACACTCTAAGTTCTTTAAAATAGAAAGTAGTGGTGTTAAATATTTGATGGTAGAGTGTGTACCTGTCCAACCGATGGTGACTTTCTCTTTCGAGACTTCTGGATATAAGGAAGGATTGTGCAAATTGACGGTGTCAATGGTAGTAGGGTTTAAGATGATGTGTTTGTTGAACTTGGCTGCATACTGACCTAAATACTGGTTGCCAACGCTTATCTTATACGCCCACCGACAAATAAAGGCGGTTTTATTATGAAATTTTAGACGAGCAATCAGGCTGTTTTGCTTAGAGGTATTAGGTAGCCATATGGCATCGTCGAAATCAAAAATAACTTTCTTTTTGAATAATTTAGTAGACACCCACTCGAACCAAGGTAAGCCTAATGGCGTAGCTTCTCGGTGAATAAATAAGTAATCGTAGCGATAAAGCGTAAATAATAGTATGATCCTTTTCAGGAAACCCTTTGTAATACCCATTATCTTTTGAAGATAATGGCCACTTTTATACAGAAGTTGCCAAGTAGTAGTATCTAAGAAAGGCGCTACTTTATAAGTATAATTATGCTTCTGCAGAAAAGTAAAGTATTGCTCAAAGCGAAATCTTTGCGAGGGGGCTACACCAGTAGGGTAAGGACATACAAAAAGTATTTTCATAAAGCGTTACAAAGACGCATTACTACGTCCTCACTTCTTCTTTTGCAGAAGCAAAGGTAACTTTTTTGGTCGTTTTTTCTAAAACAAGTGCTTTTAGCATGGCTATCCAGTCAGGGTGATCATTGAGACTCTCGACCAATTGCCAATGCTCTCCTCCCTCTTCCTCAAACACTTCCTTGTATTCTTCTCCTACTTCTATAGTAGTTTCAAGGCAATCTGCCACAAAGGAGGGCGAAAAGGCCAATACATTTTTTTTGCCTTCTTTGGCTAATTGTCTAATGACGTCTTCTGTGTAAGGCTGAATCCACGGATCTTTCCCCAAACGCGATTGAAAGCAAGTAGTACATTGCGCAGCATCTAAGCCAAGGGCTTGTATTAATAAGCGAGTTGTTTCAAAGCACTGTGCTCTGTAGCAGTTTTGATTCATAGGGTGAATCGTTGCGCAGCAACCTGCAGTTTGTTTCCCTTCTGGAAAGTGAGCAGCCTTCAAGCAAGTATTCGTAACATCACCTTTACGAATTTGCCGCTCAGGTAGGCCATGATACGTAAAAATAATATGATCATAATGATGTGCGTTTAAATGTTTTCTGCCAATTTCTGCGAAAGTTTGTACAAACAAAGGGTGCTGGTAAAATTTATCTATAAAGTTGATGGAAGGGATAATCTGCCACTGTTTTACAAGTTCCATTACTTTCTGATGAACAGAACCACTTGTAGCAGAGGCATACTGAGGAAATAATGGAATGACGATGATTTCTTCAAGTCCTTTGTCTTTCAGCGCGTTGAGGGCTGTTTCTACACTAGGACTTTGATAACGCATGCCCAAGCTCACTATAAAGTCATCTCCTAATACTTCTTGTAACATTTGTTCCACACGTATGCCATAGTATTTGAGAGGAGAGCCTTGTTCTGTCCAAAGTTCCTTATAGATTTTAGCAGATTTTGGTGCTCTGAAAGGGGCAATGATAAGATTGACGAGTAGCCAGCGAGGAAAAGCAGGAAAATCGATCACACGACCATCCATCAGAAACTCTCGTAAATACTTGCGTACATCTGGTGTGCGAGGACTATCAGGTGTACCTAAGTTTACAATCAAAACACCTGTTTTCGCTTTCTTTCCGTTCAGTTCCATAAGTGAGACTTTGCTATGTATAACCACAATTTACAGGCTTTGTTCTTAGTCATTTCTTAAAAATGATTGTGTAGTGCATAGGTTTGGCAAACAAGTGATCTGGTCTAAACATATTTTCGTACATACAAGAAAAGCAAACCATATGGATACATCTGCTTTAACACGTCCGAAAGAAGCCACTGCTTGGCGAGCCATCTGGGGGCTAGCGGCTTTAGAAGGTACTATTACGATTGGTTGGTTGGCCTACGAAAAATACCAACCCGTATTATTAGAAAGATTTCAGTTTACAGCTTTGGCTTCTCTACTTATTGTAGCCCAAGGGATCATTGGTGCACTTTTTCATCCTATTTCTGGTAAGCTAGCCGATTGGCTGGTTCGCAAGAGAGGAAGTCAGTTTCCTCTTATTATTTCAGGTATTGCCTTTGCTGCTATCATTTTTATGGCGGTGAGCTTGTCTATTTTTACAAACGCACAAGAAAGCTTTAGGTGGGTGCTGCCAGTATTGGTACTCCTTTGGTTAGCGGCTATGAGTACCTTTCACAGTCCTGCTATTTCGCTGATAGATACTTTCACCCCTGTAAAGAAGTTTCCAAAAGTAGCAGCGATTTTATCTATGGTGTTTGGCTTTGTGTACACACTCGAGCCATTTGTCATTCCTCTATTCAATCGTTTTGGAGTAGGGATTGTCTTTGCATTGGGAGGTGTACTCCTCTTAGTAGCTGGTGTAGTATTGAGAAGTGTAAGTTTACATACTGTCGAAAAAGCCCACGTAAAGCAAAAAAAAGTATCATACAAGCAACTTTCTATAGTTACTTTGTTTGTGGTTGGTTTATTGACAGGTCTCTTTAAAGCTACTCTTCTTTTCGCTGTGCCCAATCGAATGACAAACATATTAAATGTGTCTAATGACGATTCCCTACAGGCCATTATGCTACTATTCTCTGCGCTTGCTTCTGTACCTATCAGTATTTTTATCAATAGTATAGGTACTGCAAAAGCCCTAAGGGTAGGTAGTATAGTGTCCGTGTCGATCATCATTTTGACTTATCTACTAAGTATACCCTTTGTGCATTATCTTTTACTCATACTCGCTGGGATGATTTTTAGCTTGCTTTCAATCAGCGCTCTTTCTTTCGTACTAAGTCGTTTTTCAAAAGGACAAGTAGGCTTTGCAATCGGTGCTTACTACGGAGGGGTTTCTGCTACTACTGCACTGGTGAACCTTCTTATATTTTTTTACGCTTGATGAATAAGGGGAAGAAGAGATGATCAAAAGGCAAATACTATTTGCTTTTTTCTCCTATTTAAAGTTTATTTGTTAGTGTCACTCAGCGTTTTAGTAAAGAGTACAATCAGGCATTTACTTGCTCGCACCTAGTCTATTTTAAGTAAATCTATATGGGTAAAAGAGCTATATATATTACCACCAGCTCTGTTATATTTCTCTTTCTCGTGGCATTTTGGATCAACTTCGATCCTCCTGAAGAATCTGATCTAATTGTTTCTGTAAAAAAAGGCCCTTTTGAAATAGCCGTTGTCACTACAGGAGAATTAGAAGCAAAGAATTCAGTGAAAATCAATGCTCCCGATGCCCTTCGTTCGGCAGGCGTCTTATTCAAGATAAAGATAGCAGACTTAGTTCCAGAAGGTACAGAAGTAAAAAAAGGAGATTATGTTGCCTCATTAGATAAGGCAGACGTATTGGAGAAAATGCGTACCGTAGAGGTAGAAATACAAAAATTACAAAACTTACTCAGGCAAGGGGTATTGGATACTTCTATTTCCTTACGACAAGAAAGAGAAGAGCTAGCCAACCGATACTATGCACTTAAAGAGAAACAAAACTATCTAAAAGGGTTGAAGTACGAAGCACCTGCCGAAATCAAGCAAGCTGAACTAGCCTTAGAGAAAGCTACCAGAAACTACCAACAAGCAAAGGGAAATTATCAATTAAAGAGGCAGCAGTCTGCCACGAAGATATATGAAGTAGCTAGCTTACTAGAAGAAGAAAATCGTAAGCAGCAAGCGGTTAAAGTACTGATAGAAAACTTTACCATTAAAGCACCTGAGGATGGTATGGTAATTTACACAAGAGATTGGCAAGGAGAACGGCGTACCATAGGAAGCCAGATTGATGCATTTGATCCGGTAGTGGCAACTTTACCGGACTTATCCACCATGATATCCAGAACCTTTGTGAATGAGATTGATATTAGCCGCATCAAAGTTGGGCAAAAAGTAGTGGTAGGAGTAGATGCTTTCCCAGATAAAAAAATAATGGGAAAGGTAATTCGAATTGCTAATGTAGGAGAATTACAGGAAGGAAGCAGTGTAAAGGTATTTGAGGTATTGGTAGAGCTAACAGAGAAAGATAAGGGCATTAGACCTACGATGACTACCAGCAACAAGATTATTTGCTATGAAACGAAACAAGTTACTTACCTTCCACTCGAGTGTTTACATACGAATAAGGCGGGAGAATCGTACGTATTTGTGAAAAACAGTGGAAGAGTTATTAAAAAACAGGTAGAGGTAGGTCAGACGAATGATACCCAAGTGATCATTTTGAAGGGGCTAGAAGCCGAAGATAAAGTGTACCTCTCTAAGCCAGCCAACGCAGATAGCAAAGAGCTTGTGCGTTTGAAAAAAAAGGGTAAAATGGGATAATCTTCTTAGAACATGTTTAAAAATTAACATTTCATGAAATTTTCATCAATTATGCTTCAATTTGCCTTTCGTTCATTTTTTAGCTTCGCTGAACTCCACTTCGTTCCGGTTCTTGATGAAAAACGAACCAAAAAATCAAGAAAATCCAAAGCTTCTACCCACAAACCAACCCGCCTCCCCGCTGGATTTTCAGGCCTACGCACCTATACCGATTTTAAAAACAGATAGTTAGGAAAATTTAAATATGCTCTCAAGCTATGCTTCATCGTTATTTCCTTAACATAACCTTAGCCTACCAAGCCATACTAGAAAATAAGTTACGAGCCTTGCTCACCACTTTAGGAGTTGTTTTTGGCGTAGCATCAGTAGTAGCAATGCTAGCCATTGGCCAAGGCACACGCGAGGAGATTAATAAACAAATGGAGGCAGTAGGAACGCACAATCTCTATATTCGTGCTTTAAAAGCAGGCGCTTTTAAACAGGTGAGCAACGAGCACGTTTTGAGAAACAAAGGACTTACCCCAGAAGATGCCCAAGCAATTAGCAGTGTACTTCCCAACCTAGTGGCCATTAGTCCAGAATCGAGTTTAGCGTTGAACGCTATATACAAACGTAAACAAGCCGCAGTAAGCCTTATAGGCGTAGAAGCAGACTTTTTTGAAATTCATCAATCTTCTTTTGCTTGGGGAAGACCTTTTGCTGCTACACAACTAAGCAGAGGAGATGCTGTCTGTATCATTGGAAAAAAAGTAGCGATTAAGTTCTTTAGTACAGAAAATGCCCTAGGTAAATACATAAAGTGTGGGAAGTACTGGATGAAAGTGATAGGTGTACTCGAAGAAAAGTTGATTAATGCTAAATTAGCCAAGGAAATAGGCGTGGCTAGTACAGATTGGGCTGTTTGTGTACCCATGAAATCGTTTATCCTACGCTTTAATCAAACCCCTCAAACAAAAAAGGCGCAGATCAACCATGAATTAGATAGAATCATTATAAAGGTAGCTCATTCAGAGCAACTGGTAGCCACTGCGCAGGTGGTCAATCAAATGTTGGCTCGGCGACATCCTCAGCAAAACTACTATAAGGTAATCGTTCCTGAAGAACTCATTAAACGCCAAAGAAAGACAAGAAGGTTATTCAATATTGTGCTGGGTGCTATTGCAGGTATTTCATTACTCGTAGGCGGCATTGGTATTATGAACATTATGTATGCTTCTGCCTCAGAACGTACGAGAGAATTAGGCGTACGTATAGTAGCAGGTGCCACCCGGCAGGATATTATCACACAGTTCTTAGCAGAAGCTATACTCATTTGTTTCTTGGGTGGTTTAATCGGTATTCTACTAGGCATTGGTATGGGAATTACTATTAATAAGGTGGCTGATATACCTGTCGTTATAAGTTTGGTAGGTGTCTTCTGGGCTTTTGTGATCGCCACCTTTACAGGTATCTTTTTTGGAATACAACCCGCACGTAAAGCAGCTCGTAATAATCCTATCGAGTCGCTAAGATATGAATAGGTTTGCCTATTTGAAAACAGTTGGAAAGCCTGTATCTTTACACAAAACAAATAGTTAAATTATGAAGCATACTATAACATACACAATCCTGCTATTATCATTACTAATAGCTGCTTGTAGTGATGATGACGTCGATCCCAATACAAATGGCTCACCTGTTCCCGATGGCCTTACCAATAATGCAGAAGCAACCGATAACCAAGGGAATACTTATACAGTGGGTTTTGATCAAGTACAAGCCGACAATCAAGATGCCTTTGTGCGAAAAGTAGACGCTGATGGTAATGAGATATGGAGATATATTTACGAAAGTACACCAGTAGACGGACGGGCAGTCTTAGTCACCATAGACAATGAAGGAAACCCTTGGGTGGTATTTACAGTGGATGGCGGAAGCAACAACAATGACTACATCACTAGGAAGCGTGTTCAAGAAGGCGCCTTCTCGAATGTATATGCCAACAGCTATGCAATGGGTGGCGGACTAAAAGTATCTATTATCACCAAGATTAATGCAGAGAGTGGCGAAATTATGAAAGGAACGTTCGTAACAGCGCGTACCAATGATGGTAGAACGAATACACTGGAAATTACTAAAATAGGCTTTAATGAGGGAAACCTAGCTTTCGAGATTTCTTCTGCCGCTTGGCCTCCTAGTGAAGGTACTTCCTACCAACGCTTCCCTGACATTACCGATGAAGATCGCATCAATGGTAGGTTTAAAATATACTATGAAATGGAGCTTGACTTGAGTGAAATTACCGAGGCTGTTTTGTTGAGCGAGTAAAGCGTTATGTAAACGTACAGCAAGTAATTATTTAGTGGGTGTTTTTGTGGTAGACTTCTACAGGAATTATTTTCATACCCAGCCTATACGACATACCCCGAAAATTATTAACTTTATGGTTTTAGTTTTAAGGATAGCCCAACATGATTGATAAATTAGAAGCCATAAAGGAACGATTTGAAGAGGTAGGAAAGCTATTAATACAACCGGAAGCCATGGAAGACATGAAAGTCTTTGCTAAACTTACCAAAGAGTATAAAGACCTAGAGAAGATCGTTAATAAATACAAGGCTTACCAAGAGGTATTGAGTAATATAGAAAATGCTAAGGAGGTCATCGCCAATGAGAAAGATGAGGAATTTAGAGATATGGCCAAAATGGAGCTTGATGAGCTTGATCCCCGAAAAGAAGCCCTTGAAGAAGACATCAAGCAGCTCTTGATTCCCAAAGATCCCAACGACGACAAAAACATTATACTAGAAATTCGTGCTACTGCTGGTGGTGATGAGGCTGCTATTTTTGCGGGCGACTTGTATCGCATGTACGATCGTTTTTCTGAAAAACAGAAATGGAAAGTAGAAGTAGTAGATGTGATGGAAGGAACCGTAGAAGGCAGCTACAAGCAACTAGTCTTAGCGATCTCAGGAGAAGAAGTATATGGGATGATGAAGTTCGAGTCGGGTGTACATCGGGTACAGCGTGTCCCTAAAACAGAGTCGCAAGGGCGTGTACACACTTCTGCCGCTTCGGTAGTAGTACTACCAGAGGTAGATGACGTAGATACAGACATTGAAATCAATCCAGCCGATATAGAAATACAAACTTCTCGCTCGGGTGGAGCAGGTGGTCAAAATGTAAATAAGGTAGAAACCAAAGTACAGCTTACACACAAACCTACAGGCATTGTGATTACTTGCCAAGTAGAGCGCTCCCAATTGGCCAACCGAGAGCGTGCTATGAAGATGCTCAAAACGAGACTCTATGAAATGGAGGTAGAAAAGCAACAAAGTGAAATTAGCTCTGCGCGTAAATCGATTGTAAAATCAGGAGATCGTTCTGAGAAAATTAGAACGTATAATTATCCACAAAGTCGTGTAACAGACCACCGTATTGGATTTACCGTTTATAACCTAAGTGCTGTGATGGATGGTGATCTAGAGCAGTTTATTGAAGAACTAAGAATTGCAGATAACGCTGAAAAACTCAAAGAAGGATCTTTAGACGAATAAGGTAATTATTGCAGGCATGGGGAAGCACACACAGCGAGTTGCTTTGGAAATCATCGCCTCCTTCGGAGGTGACGAAGCTTATGTGGCTGTAAAGTTATTGCACGATATGTATTACGCATTGGCTCAAAGAAAAAAATGGGCTATCGTAGAAGTCAATATTGTTGAAGCATATGTAGAGGAGGGATTGATACACGTTGTTTGGGTAGTTTCAGGAGAGAAGGCTCAACAGTACTTACAATATGAGTCTGGTATACATCGTATGATAAGAGTACCACCTCAAGATCTTGATCAACGCTTGCATATGTCTTTTGCACAAGTAAATATCTTTTCTTTAAAGGAAGGGATTACAATACCAGAAAATGAGCTAGTAATAACACCAGAAGCTTCTCAAGAAGCAAAAATAAAGCTTGAACATACCCCTACGGGTATTGCAGTACGAGCCTATCGATCACTAGGAGAAGAGATTCCACGACAAATTTTGGCAGCAAAGCTCCAGCAAGAAGCGTTGACCGCAAAGAAGCAGTAAGTACGTACCTACAATTTTCAAAATAATACAGTGGTAGATCAACGGATTGACGGACAGAGCCAGGCCTTGGAAAGTACACTAGCAGATGGCTTAGAACCACTCATTATTCAATTAGATAAAGTAAACCTTACACCTTGAGAAAACATCCGCTTAAAACGCTGAGATAAAAATAAATCACTCATCGAAAATAATCCCAATAGTACAATAGTATTTTTAAAATAATTCATAGATTTGTGCCTAATTTTAAGGCAAACATTACATTTTAATATAAGATTATGGCTATAAATGTACGACCTGACGAGGTCTCCGCAATACTACGCGAACAGCTTTCTAACGTCAAGACAGATGCCGAATTAGAAGAAGTAGGAACTGTACTTCAGGTAGGAGATGGCGTGGCGCGTATTTATGGACTCACTAAAGTACAATACGGCGAGTTATTATCGCTTGATAACGGCTTGAAGGCACTCGCTCTCAATCTAGAAGAGGACAACGTAGGAGCTGTACTATTAGGTACAGGAGATGTGAAAGAAGGCGATACCGTAAAGAGAACCAAGGAAATCGCTAGTATCAAGGTAGGAGAGAGTATGCTAGGAAGAGTAGTAAACACTCTAGGAGAACCCATTGATGGAAAAGGCGACCTTACAGGAGAGTTATTTGATATGCCTTTGGAGAGAAAAGCACCAGGGGTAATTTACCGCCAGCCGGTAAATGAGCCTTTACAAACAGGTATCAAAGCCATTGACGCCATGATTCCCATCGGTAGAGGACAACGTGAGCTCATCATTGGGGATCGTCAGACGGGTAAAACCACTGTAGCGTTAGATACTATTATTAACCAAAAAGAATTTTACGATAAAGGAGCGCCTGTTTTCTGTATTTATGTAGCCTGTGGACAAAAGGCATCTACTGTAGCACAAGTAGTAGCAGAGTTAGAAAAAGCAGGTGCTATGGCGTATACAGTCGTAGTCGCTGCGAGTGCCGCAGATCCTGCTCCTATGCAGTTTTTTGCGCCTTTTACAGGGGCTGCCATCGGAGAGTACTTCCGTGATACAGGTCGTCCTGCTTTAGTAATTTATGACGATCTTTCTAAACAAGCAGTAGCTTATAGAGAGGTTTCTCTTCTACTCCGTAGACCTCCCGGACGTGAAGCTTACCCCGGAGATGTATTCTACTTACACTCTCGTTTGTTGGAGCGTGCAGCCAAGATTATTGACTCTGATGATGTCGCCAGCCAAATGAACGACCTACCTACTTCCTTGAAAGGAAAAGTGAAAGGAGGCGGCTCATTAACGGCTTTACCCATTATCGAAACGCAAGCGGGTGACGTATCCGCCTACATCCCTACCAATGTAATCTCTATTACCGACGGACAGATCTTCTTAGAGTCTAACCTATTCAACGCAGGTATTCGTCCTGCTATCAACGTAGGTATTTCTGTATCGCGTGTAGGAGGTTCTGCACAGATCAAGTCAATGAAGAAGACTGCCGGTACGCTAAAGCTTGACCAAGCGCAGTTCCGTGAGCTAGAAGCCTTCGCCAAGTTTGGTTCTGATCTGGATGCTGCTACAAAACTCGTGATCGAGCGCGGCCGTCGTAACCTAGAGATACTCAAACAACCACAGTTTTCTCCTGTACCTGTAGAAGAACAAGTAGCCATTATTTACGTAGCTACACAAGGTGGTTTGGACGAAGTAGCGGTTAGTAAAGTAAAAGAATTTGAAGAAGCTTTCTTAGCCTCTTTAAGAGTCGAGCATAAAGCTATTTTGGCCAACCTACAAGCAGGTAAGCTAGAAAAAGACGATCTAGCCAAATTGAAAGAGATAGCGATACAGATGGGTAAAAATTATAGATAGTCTACCTCATCGGAAATAGCGTAGCTTGTGATACTAAAAATCGGCTTAAACGCTTCTTCTAGAGGACTACTCCTGTTAGGGTGGTTATTAACGCCTCTTATATTATTTGGTCAACAAACTCTTCAAGCAAAGTTTGAAGCGATTGAGAGTAATATAAAAGGAAACTTAGGCATCAATGCATTACTCATAGAGACAGGTGAGTCTATCTCACTCAATGGGGACAAACAGTTTCCTATGCAAAGTGTCTATAAGTTTCCAATTGCTATGGTGATGCTCAAGCAAGTGGATGAAGGTAAGTTCTCACTAGAAGACACCATCCAAATAGATAAGGCTGAGTATATCCCTAAACGAGGGTACAGTCCTATACGAGAGAAGTTTCCTGAAGGGGCTCGTCTTACCTTAAAAGAGATAATACGCTACAATATTGAAAGCGACGGTACCGCCTGCGATGTACTGTTAAAATTACTTAGAGGAACTGCTCAGGTACAAAGACATATCCACAACTTAGGTATTACCAACATCGCTATTGCAACCACTGAAATGGTACAGGTAGTAAATGATTCTGTACAATATCAAAACTGGGCTACCCCCGTGGCGATGAGTAAGCTATTTCAGTTATTTCACGAGGGTACCTATCTATCAAAAAGTAGCCAAGCCTTGCTCGCTGAATATATGTCAGTTGCTGCACCTTGGTTTGATAGAAGAATAAAAGGGTTACTACCACCTAACACGAAAGTAATCCATAAAACGGGTACTTCTAGAACAGTAGAGGGATTTACAGGGGCTACCAACGATGCAGGAATTATTACACTTCCTGATGGACGCCACCTAGCCCTGTCGGTTTTTATCTCTGACTCTTATGATGACCAGAAGAAGCGAGAAGAAACCATCGCTAAGGTCTCAAAAGCTGCTTTTGACTACTGGACAAGCGATAAATAACCGTTATAAATATAACGTCAGCTCAGTAAGGTGAAATTACTGAGCTGATTTATTTTGATCGACCTAAAAAAGCCTTAAAAGCAACCTGAAGCACCTGTCTCTTTTGGTGTATTCCTAAGGAAAAGAAAACATAAATAAATGATGAATGGGCGCACTTTTGTAAAAGAGATGTGTAGATTTTGGTATCAGGAGTGGCTGGTCATACAGATCGTATTACTGATTTCGAGAAGGCGAGATCCTACTACACAATAAATCTATGTTTAAAAATATCTACGTTTACAGATTTGAGTTCCTGCTGCTTAGTCAAATTACGGTGCTTTTTGGGTCTCTACTCGTTCCAAAAGATTTATTTGAAACCACCTTATCTCCCATTTTATTCTTGGCCAATCAACTCGCGGGCATTCTTCTCATGTCGAGGAAGAAGAAAAGCATCATAGTATTTACAATCATACTAGCCATCATAGGTATTAGTGCAAGCACAGCGTTATTTGAAGTAAAGCAAGATAAGCTGTTCCCATTTCTTAATGTAATCGTTTCATTTTTATTTTACGTGCTTGTTACCTTCGAGATTATCAAACAAGTATGGGAAAGCAAGGAAGTGAATAAAAATGTGATTTTTGGACTCATCAGCGGTTACATCTCACTTGGGCTAGTAGGTTTTTTTGTTTGCCTAAGTATAGAAATAGCCTCTCCCGGCTCTTTTGAAGGGCTAAAAGCTACTATAAATGAACCCAGATATTTTGTAGAACGCCTCATGTATTACAGTTATATTACACTTATGACCATTGGTTATGGTGAAATAATACCTGTCACTTCTTTGGCGCAAAAAGCAGCCGTACTCATCGGTATGTTGGGTCAGTTTTATTTAGTAATTCTAACCGCTATAGTAGTGGGTAAGTATGTAAATAAAGTGAATACTAACTGAAAGCGTACAAACAGAAGCTTGATATACTTTATAAAAGACTCAACAATGATTGCTATTGAGCCTTTTTAGATACATTAAAAAATAAAAAGTTGTGAGCTGTAAGGTAGTTACGCCACTTGTTGCATGGCTTTTTGCTTACGCGGATGCGGCTCTCCCGTTTCCACATAATACTTAAACTCTTCTACGAGCTGCTGCGTAAAACGCGACATTTGCATTCTCACAAATGGAGATAACAGTGTGGCGAGCCCTCCTAAAGTAAGGTTAAGTTTCATCAAAAGTTTGGTTTGTCGATCGTTGACCTGCTCTAAACGCCAGTTGTTATTGGCTTTTTTTAGCATATTAGATAAGCCGCTGGTTACGTCGTAAGAAAGCGAATAGTCTGCTGGCGAAAAATGAATAAGTTTTTCTTTTAGCCCACCCAAACTCGTATCGCAGCCTCTTTCAGTACAGCTAGCTCCATTAAAATCTTGCCCAAATCCTTCTGAGTGGTTTACGGAAGAAGCCCATTTATATATTTGTGTAAATTGTACACCCATTACCTCCCAGGCTTCTTCTATTCCTTTATCGATGACGATTTCTTTTTCAATGATCATGGCTTTATAAATTTGTTTATGACAAATATCTCAAAAACGAGTGAGTGAATTTTGGTAAAAAAGCTCAATTGATGGTCTTTTTAGACCAGCGCTTGACTTCTATAGACAGTTGGAGAACATCCAAAGTGGGCGTGAAATGCCTTTGTAAATTGGCTTGCTTCGCCAAAGCCTACTTCAAAGCAAATATCTGTAACTCTCAAGGAGGTTTGCATTAAAAGTTGGGCAGACTTAGCTAACTTTTTTTCTCTGATGTATTTGCCAGGGCTCATCTGATAGAGTGTTCTAAACTTTCTCTTAAAAGTAGAGAGGCTACAGTTAGTTAAAATAGCAAGCTCTTGAAGCGAAAGATTTTCGAAAAGGTGTGCCTCGATTACCTCTTTGAAAGTAACCTCTTCAGGGCTAAAAAGCCCACGTAGGATTTCCTTAACTCTCTTTGCATCTTCAGAGGTAGTTTGTACCAAAAGCGTAATCAATTCTTTTACCTTAAGCGCAATAAGTTGCTCAGTAACTAAAGATGGATTTTCAAAATACAGCAGAAGACCCTCCATAAAGTGCTCAATGATTGGACTTATGTTGATCGATTCTATATTTCGGTAGTTTGAAGAGCCTCCTTGAACGAGAAAGGAGGGAAGGTCTTGGCGATAAATTTCCTTTAATACCTCAGGAAAGAAATGGATCGCTACTAAATCGGTGGTTTCCTCAGGCATTGCCTGTAGAGCTTGTACAAGGTAATTCCCACATTTCAGCATAACACCTTCTCTTACCCTTACAGAAGTGCTTTGTACTGAGCCGTAAAGCTTCATGTTTCCTTTACGATTGTATAGAAAGCAGGCTTCATTGTGCATAGAGCTATCATATTTAAGAGGTGCTTTAAAAACAACTCTCTCCAAGACCCTTTTACCTTGTAGTGTAAAATGCTGATGACGAATGATCATAAAAAACAATTAAGAGTCGTATCGCTGAATCTCCTCTACGCCGTCAATCTTTCTCAGCTTTTCGACTAATGTCCCTAGGTGAGAAGTATCGTGTACCATCACTGTAAAGTTGCCCTCAAACATGTTATCTACGGTATCTACTGCAATAGAGCGCATATTCACTTTTAACTCATTAGAGATCACCTTAGTGACATCGTTGATAATGCCCACACGATCAGTACCCACGATACGCAATCCTACCAAAAAGGATTCTTCTTTTTTAGAAGCCCACTGCGCTTTGATAATTCGGTACCCATAGTGTGACATCAACTCTACAGCATTAGGACAAGAAGTACGGTGTATCTTAATCCCCTCATTGACCGTCACAAAGCCAAACACATCATCACCAGAAATAGGATTACAGCAAGGGGCAAGGGTATAGTCGATCGCATCCATATCCTCGCCGATCAGTAGTACATCCTTTTCTTTGGTGTCTCGTTTATTTTTTTGTATGATTTTTTCAAAGGCTTTTGCATCCTTTACTACCTCTCGACTAGAGTTGCGCCGTTTTTCTACAAGTTGTTTGTATTTTTTAAAAGCAGAGGGTTGTAGATAACCTTTCCCTACTCGAAACAGAAAGTCGGTAGGTGTTTTATCATTAAAGAGTGCTCTTAGATCGTTGTAGACGTTATCATTGGCTATAATACCCAATTGCTTCAGTTTCTTGTCTGTAATTTCTTTTCCTTTTCTAATAAACTTCCTTTTCTCATCTCGGAGAAACTCCCGAATTTTAGATTTAGCTTTGGAGCTTACTACAAAGCGCAGCCAGTCTTCATTAGGATTTTGCTTCTTAGAGGTGAGAATTTCTACCTGATCGCCATTGGAAAGTTGATAACTAATGGGTAGCAACTTATTATTGATTTTAGCGCCTATACAGCGTGCACCTACCTCTGAATGAATATCAAAAGCGAAATCTAAGGCAGTTGCGCCTGCGGGCAAAATACGTAAGTCGCCTTTAGGCGTAAATACAAACACCTCATCGTTGAAAAGGTTACTCCTAAACTCATCCAGAAACTCTATAGCAGAGGTGTCCTGATTTTCCAGCATATCACGTACTTTATTGATCCAAAGGTCAAGCCCAGACTCTTCAGAGGATTTTGTACCATTGTCTCTGTCTTTGTATTTCCAATGCGCTGCATAGCCTTTCTCAGCAATATCATCCATACGGCGGGTGCGTATTTGTACTTCTACCCACTGGCCTGTTCCACTCATTACGGTTGTATGGAGCGATTCATAGCCATTGGCGCGTGAGGTACTGATCCAATCTCTCAGGCGACTAGGATTAGGCTTATAAAAATCTGTAACGATAGAATAGACTTTCCAGCAGGCTGCTTTTTCATCTTCCGAAGGTACATCGTCTAAGATGATACGAATCGCGAAGAGATCATATACTTTTTCAAAAGGTATTTTCTGTTTTTTCATTTTACTCCATACAGAGTAAATCGACTTAGGACGCCCTTTAATCGTCACTTTAAAACCTTCATCTTTGATAGTTTTACGAATAGGCTCTATAAAATCCTTAATGAACTTATCACGTACCGATTTTGTCGCTTTTATATTTTGTGCAATGTCATTGTATGTGTCTCTATCGGTATACTTCAGGTAAAGGTCTTCCAGCTCAGACTTAATAGAGTAAAGGCCTAAACGGTGGGCGAGCGGTGCGTATAAATAGATGGTTTCAGAAGAAATTTTGAGCTGCTTACTGCGCGACATACTCTCTAAGGTACGCATGTTATGCAGGCGATCTGCTATTTTAACCAAGATAACTCTTACGTCTTCAGAAAGGGTAAGGAGTACTTTCCGAAAATTCTCTGCTTGTAAAGAAGTGTTTTGGCCCGTTACGCCAGAAATCTTAGTAAGCCCATCAATAATTTTAGCTACCTTCTTGCCAAACTTACGCTCAATCTCTTCTAGTTCGATATCGGTATCTTCTACTACATCGTGTAGCAGAGCAGCCACAATAGCAGTGGTGCCAAGTCCAATTTCTTGTACACAAATCTGCGCTACAGCCAAAGGGTGGTAGATATAAGGTTCTCCAGATTTACGGCGCATATCTTGATGCGCTTCTGCAGCTACTTGAAATGCCAGCTTAATGATCTTAGCGTCATTTCCGTGTAGAAAAGGTTTGGCGTATCGCAAGAGGCGGCGATAGCGTTTTAGGATTTCTTTTTTTTCTAGTTCTTCATCAACTGCTTGCATAAACTACTAAATTAGCAAAATATTTCTGATAGGTATTTGCAAAATAATTTTTTTTAGTATCTTTGCATCTCTAAATCGACAACGTGAAGCGGATGTGGCGAAATTGGTAGACGCACTAGACTTAGGATCTAGCGCCGCGAGGCATGGGGGTTCGAGTCCCTCCATCCGCACAAGCTATAAAGTAAGACCCTCAACCAGCGTTGAGGGTTTTTTTAAATACATCGCTCACTATAAAAATTTCACAACCTTGGAGATCGTTTTAACAAAGAAAGATGCTACCAACGCTTCTATTAAAATTACATTAAATGAAGCAGATTACCAACCCAAAGTAGCAGAAAAAATCAAGGAGTATAGTAAGAAAGCCAAGCTAAAAGGCTTTCGTCCCGGTAAGGTACCTACCTCTCTGATCAAGCGTATGTATGGAAAAAATATACTGGTAGAAGAAGTCAATGGTTTACTTTCTACCTCTCTTAACAACTATCTGAAAGAGAATGACATCTCGGTAGTAGGGGAGCCACTTCCTGCAAAAGACGAGGAAGACCAAGCCAACTGGGATGCGCCTAGCGACTTTATCTTTCATTTTGATATCGGTATGGCTTCTTCTTTTGATTATAATCTAGACAACTTTGAGATTACACGCCATCAAATACAAGTAGGAGACGAGCAGCTAGAAGAAACGCTGGAGAATCTACGTAAGCAACATGCACAGACAATAAAGCCAGAGGTATCAGAAAAAGGGGATTTTATTTATGGTGCCTTGAAACAAGTAGAAGGAGAATTTACCGTAGAAAACGCGGCTATCCCCACTGAGCAGTTGAAAGAAGCGGCAGAAGCAGCTTTCGTAGGGCTTAAAGCAGAAGATGAAGTGACCTTTACAATGGGAGAAGCCTTTAAAGACGAAAATGCCCCTAAGTATATACTGAGCGTTTACGATGAAGAGCAGCTAAAAGAAATGCAAGGTGATTTTACCTTAACGGTAAGTGAAATTAATCGTCAAGTACCCGCAGAGCTTAATCAGGAGTTTTATGAAAAGATTTTCCCAGGTGAGGAAATCACCGAAGAAGAGGCCTTTAAAGAAAAGGTAAAAGAAGTAATGGCAGAAAACTACCAGACTGAAGCGGAGAATCTTCTTAATAGAAACGTACAGGATAAGATGGTAGAAGAAACAGAGATTGCATTACCAGAAGATTTTCTAAAGCGGTGGCTACTCACTATCAACGAAGGGAAAGTAACTGAAGAACAAATAGAAAAAGAGTTTTCTTATTTTGAAAAAGAACTCCGTTGGTCATTAATTACTCGTAAAATAAAAGAGAAAAACGAAGAGGTAGGAAAAGTAGAAACCGCTGAAGTGGAAGCCAAAGCTAAAATGTTTATCATTGAGCAGTTTAGGAAATACGGGATGATGAATACAGAAGCATTGGGGGACTTAGATGGTATTGCTCGTAATTACCTTATGGAGGAGAATGGGAAAAACTTCCAACGTTTGTATGATCAAATTCAAGGGGAGAAAATTACAGAATGGATTAAAGAACAGATAACGATTGTATCTCAAGAAGTAAGCTTAGAGGAGTTTTCTGAAATAGTGAAAGCAATCAATGCTAAGTATGAAGATACTACAGAGGCTCCTGTACAGACAGAAGAGTAATTACACCCTGAAATATTCTCTGAAAAATATTTCATAAAATAAAACAAAAAAACTATACAAACTTCTTGAATAAGCTTATATTTACGTCTTAAGTTAAACGCTAAATTATCATTCAAATGAAAAAATTATTTTTATTATTTGCATTAGCAGGTGTATTTACAATGACCTCTTGTGGTGGCGAACAAGGCGAAGAAGCTGAAACTGCCGACACTGTAGCCGTCGAAGGAGAAGAAATGGAAGAAACAGAAGAAATGGGCGAAGAAGAAGGTGGTGCTATGATGGAAGAAGAAGGTGACATGACGGAAGAAGAAGGTGCTACAGAAGGTGACACTGCTGGCGAAGAAGAGCCTGTAGAAGTTGACGAAACTACTACTGAGCAACCCTAAGTGGTATAAAATACTTTTACAGAAGCCATCTAAAAAGGTTTAGATGGCTTTTTTCTTTTCTACCTTATGCGCGCTTTTGTAGACCAAATGAAGCGGGAAGTGATTTTACCGCAAAATCCACAGCGAATTATTTCGCTTGTACCCTCTCAAACTGAATTACTTTTTGATTTAGGATTAGAAGATCAGATAGTAGGACGTACAAAGTTTTGTATACACCCTCAAGAAAAAGTAAAAGATAAAACCATTGTGGGAGGTACGAAGCATTTCCGCTTTGATGCCATCGATGCGCTTGAGCCAGATCTGATCATTGGCAATAAAGAAGAAAACTACCTCGAAGGTATCGAAAGGCTTTCAGCCAAATACCCCGTCTGGATGAGTGACATTACCACACTGGTAGAGGCTTACGAAATGATAATACAAGTCGGACAGCTTACAGAAACGGTAGATAAGGCACAGCAGCTAGTAGATGAAGTAAAAAAAGGCTTTAAGCAACTGTATGTCAATAATATAGGAAAAGAACGTTTCTTACGGGTAGCCTACTTCATCTGGCAACGACCATTAATGGCTGCTGGAAGCCAAACCTTTATCGATGAGATACTCACACAAATAGGCTTTGAGAATATATTTGGCGATATAGCGCGCTACCCCGAAATACAAGAAGAAACACTTGTAGAAGCCCAACCAGATGCCATCTTACTTTCCTCAGAACCCTATCCTTTTAAAGAGAAACACCTTAGCTATTTTAAAGAATTATGCCCACAAAGTGATGTACGACTTGTGGACGGGGAGATGTTTTCTTGGTATGGTAGCAGACTTACAAAGGCGACTAATTATTTATCGACATTAGTAGAGGAGATGCAAGCAACAATTAAAAAGGAGTAGCCTATATAAGACTACCCCTTGTAAAGTACTAAAGGGTTAATTGATTAATCTCTTCTAGAACAGAACTACCCTTCTCGCAGGCTTCTACCATATTGAATATTTTTTCACTCCAACCGCCTATAGTCGCTACACCCTCTGTGAAAAGTGTGTTGCCATAGCCTCTCAGATCCACCGAATAGGTAATCACTGCTGGATTAATCTTCTTATAAGCCCTAAATAGCTTATTAAAATGATTTCCTCTCGAAGATTTATCGTCGAACCAGTTACAGCCCGTCCCTACTTGGCAGTCCGAAAAGATAAAAATTCTATCAACCATTTTCCTTTTTTGGATCAACTCCTCAAACATTACAAAAATACCTGTTTCAGTAGCCCCTCCGCATTGCTGTGCTGCTTCATTAATCTGCTGGAAGTTAGCAAATATACCGTCCTCTTTTTTCAAGCGAGGCTTAATAAGCCGGTCCCCAAAGAGCCCTATTTTTGTATGAGCAGCTTTGGCTTGGCAAATTACGGCAAATAAGTTGGCAATATCGGCGGTTTTTCTGCTACTCATAGCCGATACAACTGACTTACCTGCAAAGTCCCCAAACATGCTTCCTGAATTATCCGAAAGTACCAAAGTTTTCCCTTCTAAATCAGGAATATTCTCTATGGAAATCTCTAAAGCCCTTTCTATGGCTGCCATCAACACTTGTCGGTAGTCTTCCACGTCTTGGCTGCTTACTACTGTAGTAGTCTGCTCAAGTGATAACTTTGCTAACTCAGCATAAGCAGACAAAAATCTGAAAGGTAGTTGCTTAGATCGGCGAATGAGGCCCTTATGTACCAGCTTTTCTGTTGTTGCTAAAATAGCCACTTCAGTACCCTGCAAAAGAATATTACGCAAGTTACGCAGCAAGGCCATGTATCCCAAGCGACCACTCATAACTAAGGTTTCCCATTTTTCAGCCTTTGCTTGCTGCTTCTCTAGAGGATCATCAAAGGCGGCTTGTCCTACAGAAGATAACTCAGTTTCCCAAGTGTAAGGAACAGGTAAATTTCCCTTAACAAGTTGATCGAATAAGGCTTGCTGGGCTTCATCTTTTGCTTTAGGATGTACTAGAAATAGGGCATCTCTCAGGCTTACCAACCCTTTACGATTGTATTTTGCCAATTGGTAGCCATCAAACTTATTGAAAGCCCTTGCAAGCCCTTTTTGGATTTGCTTTGAGAGCTTATGGAGCTTCTTACTTTGCTTACGCTCGTTCATCAACTGGTAGTAGGCAAGTAACTCCGTCATATCATCTGGACGTTGGACAATTCTTTCGATAGTACTACTCACCAAACTATCTCCGCGATGTATCTTAGCCAGTTCACAAACTAATACAATAGGCGTACTACGTAAATACATCTGCTCTCTGGCATATACGGCTAGCTTCGCTACAAAAATGGGAGATACCTGCGCCACAAGGGCACGTAAGTTTGCCAAGCGAGTGGTAGCTTTCTCGTAGTATGCATCTTGCAATACAGAAGTAACTACTAAGGTATAAAGTGCCATTTCAGGAGTAAGTGTATAGGCTTTTCCTCCCATGTGATTAGTGGTAGCCTGACGCTTCTTTGTTTTAGTTAGTTTCATAGCAATACCTTTTTATAATTAATAATACTACAAAGAAAAGGTACAGCTACGCAGTCTTTTTGCGTAGCTCACTCCTTTGTACTTCCTGAAAAATAATTATATATTTGTTTTGCTTCGCTATAGCGATTTTACCGAAACATACTAATAGATTTTATCTTTTATGAAGTGTACACTTATCATTGACAAAAGCGGTTCTATGATCATCAGAGACCAGAAAAATGGCCGTTCTCGTTGGGAAGCCTGTAGAGAGGCTACCATTGCTTTGGCTTACAAATGTGAAGAACACGATCCCGATGGTATGACACTTTATCTTTTCTCAGGAAGGTTCAAACGCTTCGAAAAAGTAACGGCCGCAAGGGTACACGAAATTTACGACGATAACGAGCCAGGGGGAGGAACAGACCTAGCAGAGGTATTGAGCGATACTTTCGGTTTTATACAAGAGCGCAGAAAAGACCAGGGAGACAACCCTGAAGCTGAGCTAGTACTTGTGGTAACAGATGGAGAACCAGACGACCACGCTTCGGTTGTAGACTTAATTAAGGACATGTCTACCAAAGTAGCTAGCCAAATGGAACTTGCTATTTCTTTTATACAGGTAGGTAATGATCCTTCGGCAACGGAGTTCTTACGCGCTTTAGACGATGACTTAGTAGCTGCTGGTGCAGCACACGACATTGTAGATACCGTAACGCTAGAAGAGATGGAAGAGTATTCACTAACACAAATCCTAGAAAAGGCTTTCATAGATTAATAGAAGAGTTACATTATAAAGAGAAGCCTACAAAGTTCTTGTAGGCTTTTTTTATTAAAATGCATTAGAAAAAATGGGCGGTCTATTATTCAACTTAGGAAGAGTCTCTAAAGAACGTTACCAAGCGATCGAAAACGCCTTGATACCCCATTTGGATCGAACCTTCGGTGACTATTATAAAATACCTCGCTATTATGCGAACAAGCCCGATTTTGGGGATATGGATATTATCGTTTCCGATAAGCTGATTGGCCATCAATGGGAGCAGGTACGCCAGCAACTGATAGAAACATTAGGTATTGAACGCTATAAATCTACCAGTAAGGTATTTTCTACTGACTACAAAGGCTTCCAAGTAGATTATTTCTTGGTGAAACACCGCTATTTTGAGAGCACCTATAACTTCATGTGCTTTAATGACTTAGGGAATTTGATCGGAAAAATCTACCGTCGCTTCAACCTTAAATATGGGGAAGAAGGCTTAGCGTATGTATACAGAAGAGCAGACGGTCATTATAAGAAGGACTTACCCATTACAACAGATATGGCGCAAATATGTGCTTTCTTGGCACTCAACTATGCACAATGGAAGCAAGGCTTCGAAAGTTTGGAAGCGATGTTTAGATGGATTGTTGCTTCCCCTTACTTTTCTGTAGCGCCTTATCTCACACCTACGAAAAAAATAGAGAAGCGCCAGAAGCAGCGTAAAACAATCGAAGCGTTCATCAATTGGCTAAAGCAACAAAATATTACAAAGACGTATCCTTTTAAAGAAAAAGAAAAATATGTAGAGAAAATTATCCAGTTTTTTCCAGAAGCGCAGCTACAAACGCAAATTCAAGTAGAACAAGAAAAAGAAGCTGTAGCCAAGCAGCTTGCTGGAAAATTCAACGGACATCTGGTAAAGCAAGTTACGCAGTTAGAAGGAAAAGCATTAGGGGCTTTCATAAATGCTTATAAGCAACAAATACCCGATTTTGAGCAGTTTATCCTAGCGCGCACCGAAGCGGAAATCACCCACCACATCAATACCTTTTTCCAGATTTGGCAAAAAAGCGTTTAAATACTTGTACTTTAAGTACTTTTTTCACTTCTTCTTTTTAATTATTTTTATAAATAATGTAACTATTCTATAAAGTTAATAACAAAGCTATGAATAAAAGAATCTGTGTAATCGGCACGGGCCCTTCTGGTATTGCAGCTATTAAGAATCTACTTGATGAAGGACTCGAGGTAGTCGCCTACGACATGAACAGCAATGTAGGGGGTAATTGGCTCTACAGCGAAGAAGAAAGCCATTCTAGTGTCTTTGAAACTACCCATATTATCAGCTCTAAATACTTATCCCAATATGAAGATTTTCCTTGGGACGATTACGATCCTACTATACCTGATTACCCTTCTCATAATCAGTTAGCTCATTATTTCCAAGCCTACGCACACCATTTCGGCTTGCTTAAGCATATTCATTTTAATACCGAAGTAGTAAAAGCACATCGGGTATCGGAAGAACAATGGGACATTACTATAAAAAAAGCAGACGGAGAAGAAGTGACCGAAATATTTACGGATCTAGTGGTTTGTAATGGACACCATTGGAATCCTCGTTGGCCCAATTATCCTGGTGAGTTTACAGGCGCTTATTTACACTCACATCAGTTTAAAAAAGGGAATACTTTTAAGGATCAGCGCGTATTGGTTATTGGGGGCGGAAATTCCGCCTGTGATGTAGCCGTAGAGACCAGCCGTTTTAGTGAAAAGACGAGTATCAGTATGCGAAGGGGGTATCGGATTATTCCAAAGTTCTTTTTTGGAAAGCCCTCTGATTTAGTAGCAGAAAAAACTGCCAAATTACCCATAAAAATAAGGAGCTTACTCACCAATCTGCTCATCAGAATATTTATAGGAAAGAATAAACAGTATCAACTACAAGAACCCGATCATAATTTTGGTCAGACACACCCTACCATCAACGATGAACTACTCTATAAAATCCGTCATGGTAAAGTACACCCTAAAGTGGACATTGAGCGCTTTGAAGGAAAGACCGTTCATTTTAAAGATGGAAGTAAAGAAGACTTCGATGTGGTAATTGCCTGTACAGGCTTTGTCATCACCCATCCTTTCTTTGAAAACTCGTTCATTGACTATTCAGAAGGCCCTGTACCCTTATATCTCAAAATGCTACATCCTGAACATGCCAATTTATTTTTTATAGGGTTGTTCCAGCCGTTGGGTTGTATTTGGCCAGGTGCAGAATTACAGGCCAAGATTATTGCGCGACAACTGAAGGGCAAATGGCAGCGTCCAGCTAATATGAAAGAACTGGTAGAAAAAGAAACTTACCAGCCTCATTACAAGCAAATTGATACACCTAGACATACCATTACTGTCGACTATCACTTGTTCAGAAAAGAGTTATTAAAACATTTACCAAAAGACTGGGTGCAAAGAGAACCTAAAGCGGTACTAACAACACAAGCGTGAAAAACATATTTATCACTGGCGGCGCGCAAGGTATAGGCGCTGCCATTACCCGGCACTTCCAAGCACAGGGCTGGCAAGTAGGTATTTTTGATGTAGACAAAGAAAAGATTGCCCAAATCGAAGAAGACTTGCCCAATGTATATGGTTATGTAGGAGATGTAACACAACCTGAAGATTTACAGAAAGCTTTGGAAGCTTTTACCGCGTTGAAACAAGCTACACTCAATGTATTGTGTAATAATGCAGGGATTGTAACGGTGGGTGAATTTGAAGAAGTGCCACTCGAAAAACACCATCAAATTGTTGATGTTAACTTAAAAGGAGTAATCAATACAACTCACGCTGCATTACCTTTCTTGAAAAGAGCTAGCGAGGCTGTTATTGTAAACCTGTCTAGTGCCTCCGCTTTATACGGGCATCCTGAAATTACTGCCTATGCTGCTACCAAAGCTGCTGTAAGAAGCCTGACAGAAGCCTGGTATTTGGCTTTTCGGAGGTATAATATTCACGCCACCGACCTTCTACCCATTTTTGTAAAAACCCGCATGGTCAATGATCACTACCATCAGTATAGCAAGCTTGATCCCGATAAAGTAACGCTTACTCCCGAGCACGTGGCGCGTGTCGTCTGGAAGGCTGTACATCAGAAAAAGGTGCATCATCTCGTAGGGAAAGAAACGCGTTTGTACGCCCAGTTACTACGCTGGCTCCCCGCTGTAGCTGTTCCGAATATCGTGCGTAAGGCAATGGGGTATGAGAAGTAGGATATATTCACAATTTTCGATCATAAAGAATGCTTGTGTAATAAATTAAACTTTCACAAGAAGACCATATGCTCATTTTTACTTTAAAAGATATTTTTGCAGTTATTTTTAGGTTTTTTTAATGTAATAATACTCAAAAAAATTCCATTTACAAATTAGAGGCTAACTACTATATTAAGAACGTCTTTTATAATAATACTCGTAAGGGATCATACAAAACATCCCAATAACGTATTATACAATCCATCTATTGAGCACCAGCGCACTTAGGCGTTAATGGTAGATAAACATAAGTGAAGTCTACCCTATAGAGTATTGTACTTTTTAAGCATAATTTACTCTATGATAACTGATAAAACTTTATCGTTCAAAGTTAAGATGTCATCAATGCTAAAAAACTGACTTTTTGCTAAAAAAGTCAGTTTGTAACTTGCGTTCATAATACGCTAAGTGCTTAAATTACAATTTGTTACTATGAGAGAGTACAATGAGAACGAAACAACACGGGGGGCTATAACTTCTCCATTATCAACGTCCATTACACATGTAGATTTACTAATGCTACCTTGGTACTATAAGGAAGAAGCTTTATCAGATACTTCTTTTCACCAAGAAATCAACCAAATCTCTATGCTTGGGCTTACTGCTTCTATAAATAATCAGGCTAAACTCTACGAGCAGATATATCAAAAAGCAGAAGCGACAGAGGCTTTCCATATAGCTAGCTTACTGGCAGATCAGCTAGCGGTATATGCCCTTAAATTAGGCGATCCACAACAGTATGAAAAATATACAGCACAAAAAAGGCAGTACGAACGCTTACAAACGAAGTATAAGCAAGCATTTGATCTATACAGAAACGTACAGCGGCATACCATCACTAGCTATGATACGATGCGACGACAGGCAACAACCATACAACAACAGCTTAATACATTAAAAAGCCTAATGGAGCAAACACAAATTGTAAAAGTGGGTCGGCTTTATTGCAAGGCGGCCGCTACCTATTATCTAAGAATAGGTGACTACGCAAGTCTAGTGAAAGTAGCTGATCTTGTTGAAAGCCTTCCGCTGCTTTTGAAATCTTATGATGATCATTTCTTCCGTCAGTATGTCCTTTTTCTTCGCAGTACGGTCTACTTGTATCAACGGAAAACGACTGAAGGGCCGGCATTTTGCAAAAAACACTTCAAGACCTACCGTACCCATCAAGATTTTTATTTTGTACTAATGCGCAACCATTTTCTGCTGTTCATGCAACAAGAAGACTACCCTACTGCAGCGAAGGTACTTAACCGTGTATTTCGTCAGCAGGCATTTTGTGAGACACCTCCGGTAGTAAAAGAAAGTTGGTATCTGTACTGCGCCTACCTTTCTTTATATACTACCACAGAAGAAACAGTCGATGCTTTTCTTAACCGTGAGCTGACTATATTACAAAAAGATAAACTATGTTACCAAATACACCTTTATTTGGTTGAAGTACTAGATGCCTTGAAAAACCAGCACTGGGAAGCAGCCGAGAAAGCCATCCAACGACTAGTAAAATACCGACAAAAATACTTGAAAGTTGATTACCACCGACGCACCAAGCTCTTCGTTAATTTACTGAGGCATCTAGTAAATGCCAATTTTGACTACAAGCAAGCATTGAAGAAGACCGATTATATTCGGAAAGAACTCAATCAACGAGAGAAAGCGCCTATAAAAATACTCATAGAGATAGTACCCTACGACCGTTTAATGATAAAGGTATTAGACTGGTACAAGGCGATCTGTAGCAACTCAGCGTATGGTACTTGAAGTGGCTTATGGAAAAATTAAAAAAAGTTGAAATACAGAAAAATCACCAAAAAAGCGCTCAAAAGCATCCCCTTTTTCGGACAAAAAGTGCGCATACGTGCTGTAAGTACCCATATGAAAATATGAATTTTATTGCATATTATAAAAAAAAGGGTTTTTTTATGTAAGAGGGGATGTGTAATATAATAGCCGTAATTACATTTTAACTGTGTTAACCCTGCAGAAGAATAAGTCTATATTTTCAAAAGCTTATTTGTTATAAGGAGAATAAAGCACCATCGATAACCCAACTATTATGCAAAACATCGCTAGAAGAATAAAGACTTTGAGAGAAACCTACAACTATACACAAGCCTTTATGGCGGCAGAGTTAGCGGTATCACAAGCCACTTACTGCCGTATAGAACAAGGAAACTACTCACTTAGTATCCAACGCCTACAAGCCATAGCGGATATCTTGAATGTACCGCTTGCCTCCTTTTTTGTACAAAACTATGAATACAATATACATCGGGTAGAGGAAATGGAAAGGGTTATAAAGATGAATGAGTCACTCATACAACAGAATCTGCTACTCACTCAAGAAGTAAAACGACTTAGCTAATACCTCACTAGATGTTCTCCTTAGGGTTAAAACATAATAAAGAGAAGAGAATTATGGTTTCGACTTCTCCTCTCGTTGCCTCTTGGGTCTTTTGTGCTGCTCATGATGCCAGATATTAAATTTATGTTTATGGTTATAATGAAATAACTCGTTGACAGACATACTGAAGACTGCTGAGTTTTGGGCGATTTTAAAGGCTTCGACTCTAGCGTGCATAATAATTTCTTCTTTAAGAGGCTGTGTTTGTGAGCTATCTCTCAAGTACTTGATAAAATAATAAGCATTAGAAAAACCCATTTGGCTAGCAAGTACTTGGGCTTCCATCTCAGAGTAGCGTATAGTCCAAGAAAGAGCCTTCCAGCTATATTTTTGGGGCGCATTTTTCAAAAAATCATATTGATATTCTAAAAACTTGCTGGTATCACCCTGGTAGAATTTTCTAATAAAAAAAGTATCTGTGGGGTGAATGCGTACTTCTTTTTTCAGCCTTTCGTAAACTACTTTTGCATAGGCTTGCTCATCAATCTTGATAGTTTTCTGAGATTGACAGGCATACAAGGCTGCTGTGTATAAAATGAAATATAGAACTCTCATGCTACTATTTTAGGTAAAAAAAGGAGCCTTGTCAATACAAAGCTCCTTTTGTTGCGTTAATACAACTCTTGCTCTACGTGAGTGTAAGCAGCCATATCGCCAGTAGCATACGCTACACAAGGAGTTAAGTAACCCTTATCCATCTCAATATCATCTAATACACTCTGATCAAATTGACTTACAGAAGGCCCATACATTTGTCTCATAACACAGGTGGTAGAGGCTCCCATTCTGTCGCTGCATATAGGTACGCTGATACCTTCCATCAGTGTGATGTCTAAAATATAATCGTGAGCATACAATTCAAATGTATGCCAAGCGCTAGGTGTAGCTAGGGTCAACTCGTAATCGTAGTATACTCTTGCTTGCTCTTTTTTCCTGTAGGCCTGACATCCGTGTAGGTATATCTCTTTTAGGGTCATGGTTAAAAAACGATCTTCTTCTGTTTTATTGTACCAGTATTTTTGTAAGTACTTCTGTACTTGGTCTTTTCCCTTAAACTCCTTATCATCTATCATAGATAAGTGGAAAGCAAACCCATTGTTGAAATCTGTGTACTGTCGAAGCTCTTCGAAAGCTTGAAGAGTTAATCCTAACCGAGCAGTTAATTTTTCGAAAGAGTGCAGGGTCTCCTTCTTTTTATATACTTGCTCCATATTATTGACTATTTTCTCTGTTCTATCTCCGTGGCGTTCTTTTAGTTCGGTCAGGCTAGGAAGCGTCGTACGGTAGTCGGCAGTGTACTGTGCAAGCTTTTCCTGCAGTAATGTATCTGTAAGGTCTTCACTATCTGTTTGGCAAGCAAACAGACAACAGGATAAACTAACGATAAAGAGGGTATTTTTCATGAGATATTTTTGGTTAAGTGAATGATGTTACTTTACAATAAAAGTAGTAAGGAATATGATTTACCAACAACTCAGAAGTGAATAATCTATTCATTCAGTGAATAATATACATCTAGCGATACTGCATTGCCTTCACATTGTAAATCAACGAAAGAGTATTATCAGGAATAAGTATTTGAAAGAAACGTTGCTATACAACTTGATAAAAGTAGGGGTACAATAGTAGCAATTCCTATCCCTCAAAAGCCTCTTTAATGGCTGTAACACAAGCTGCTTGGTCGAAGTACCAGCGGGTATAAGGGATAGGTAATACAGACAGGCCTGCCCGCTGTAAAATTTGATAGCGCTCAATGGTAAAGACAGCTAGGTGATCGTCAGGATAACCCACTAGGTCTATACCCAGATGTTTATTTCCCTTTTGTATAACTAAGTCTACCTCTAGCCCAGCGATAAAATAGCCAATCTCACAGTGGAATCCTTCTGCGCGCAGCGCCATCGCTACTTCCTCCCCAAAGCTGGGAAGGGCATTGGTTGTAGTGGTGGATACAACAGGTTTTTTTTGTTGAGAAGTAACTAAATAACTTATATAGGCAGCAAGGATACTCTCCTGCTTAAGTAGTTTCGGCGCTATAGAAATAAGAATATATTGCTTCACGCGCGCTCTTGTA
Source organism: uncultured Cytophagales bacterium (assembly GCA_937911505.1). Lineage (GTDB taxonomy): Bacteria > Bacteroidota > Bacteroidia > Cytophagales > Thermonemataceae > CALEMF01. The sequence continues at coordinate 44,180 of CALEMF010000045.1, read as the reverse complement.
ATGGAGACGTTAAAGACATCTTCTTTGTTAAGATAGCTGAAAGAACCACTAGTCGATTGTTTATCTACCACCCACGAAATAAACATAATGTCTCGCTCATTGCCTTGAAAGGAGTAAGCTGTGCCTACCTCTATCTGATGTTTGGTAATTTGCTCCAAAGAAAACTGTGCTTTGATCGTCTTGGAAAGATAGTCTACTTGGTCTCTAAAGGGTGAAAGTACGCCGATGCTGTGGCATACCTGCTGCGTTAAGGAAGTTTCTTGCTTAATAATCGCTTTTATACGATCAATAATAAACTGCGCTTCTGAGGGGTTATGTCCTTTCTTATCGCGCTCACCAGATTGCTGTACCAATACTAAGCCTTTCTTGGCTTGGTTATGTAAATTTTGCGTCATAATATGTAACGCATTATTATAAAAGTATTGATTACTAAACTGAATAATGTCAGGTAAGCTTCTAAAGTGCTCATTAAGTAAGTGAATTTGGCTTTGCTTCTGAAGGCTGTAATGTACAATATCTAAAATACTCTGTTCTCGGTAGTTGAGCTTAAAGGTGTCGTAATGCGAAAGTTGCAGGTCCTCCTGTAGTTTAGTTTGCTTGGCACGCGATAAAAATGAAATATGACGAAGTTGTTTTGTATCTCCTACCACTACTACCCGTTTCGCACGGTATAAAATGGGCAGCGCACTGGCTATATCTGATTGAGAAGCTTCATCGATAACAGCTATATCAAAGAGTTCTTTTTTTAAGGGAAGAATGTCATAAATATCTGTAATATTCACCAGCCAAATAGGTAAAGCCTGTAAGATTACAGAAAAATCTATACTTTTAAGCAGCGCTTCTTGTTTGGCGTCTCTTCTCGCGCGAATCGACTTTAAGAACTTCATCAGCGTAGGACGACCTAGTTGAATTAAGTCTCTGAGCTTGCGCTGATACTTAAGCTTGATGTACAGCCTAAGGTACTTGTGTTTTTGCCGTAAAGTTGTTTGTAATGCTAAAAGTATTTTCCAGATAGGTGTATTTTTGGAAAGGTACTTTTGTATACGCCACTTCTGATAAGCGTACCACCACTTATGGAAGAAATGGGTAGCTTGCCGATGCCTGATGATATACGAGGCATACTTTAATTCTTTCTTGGCACGCGTATGAAATGTGGTGTGTAGGTGGCCGTAATCGACTTTAAGTTGTTCGAGCTTTTCAAATGTTTGACTAAACACCTTATCTGCTTCGAAAGCTTCTTCTCTATTGGGAACACCTATGCCTGCAAGTAAATTATCCAAAAATTTTTTCAACTCACTTAGATAAGTGCGGCTACCCCCTCGTACAAGTAGTCCTTCCACACTTCCTAGTTGTTCTTCAATTTTCTGTTGGATAACGTCTACAGCTAAGTGATTACGAGAGGCAATTAAAACACTTTCTCCTCTTTGCATGGCATCAATAGCCAACGAAGCAATCGTATATGATTTACCTGTCCCTGGAGGACCCGTTACTTGACTGATGGCCTCAGTTTGGGCAGTTGCTAAAATGGCTTTTTGAGCGACACTCAAAAGCGTTGGTACTAAAATTTTTTTGGATACTAAAGTTTTATTTTCAACTGGCTTAGAAGGTTCAAAGAGCTGATGAAGTGGCTGAGAGAAGGTAGTTTGTTGTGCAATCTCTGCTAATTCGTTTAAAACACCCCTCGTATTCTTGGAGGTAGTCATAACACCTAGGCAAGTAGCAGGAAGTAAATAAAGTGATTTACGCTGTGTAGCCTTTTTTAACTGTGCTTCGCCCATCATTTCTTCAGGATAGCGATAGCTCTCTTGAAAGTTTACATCAGTAAGGTAAGGAGAGAGTGCTTTGATAAGATCCTGATAATCTCCATAATCAATTTTACCACTGGGGAGTGCATCAAAAAGGGCTTGCTCGTAGCTCTCATTGTCGATATTATCGAGTGCTGAAAGTAACGGATAGTTTACTTGCTGCTTCGTAAAGTCTACCTGAAAAAACCAAGTACCTTCTTGCTCAAAAATTTCAGCAGGATAGTAGAGGAGAGGCGCTGTTATACGCTTTCTGGTTGTAATCTCCGTATTCTTGTAAGCACCTCCTATAAAAAAGGCATAGTAGTATAGTTGTTTTTCTTTACGGAAAAGCTTCAAAGTTTTCAAAGTAGTCTCAGCTACCTCTTCATCAAGGTATCGGTAAGGAATCTGCTGGTTGAGTATTTCCTCTTCTCCAGGAAAAAAGTGAAGGTGTTCTACTTTTTTTTTATCAAAGATGTTCCAGATATTTTGTTCCCTTTGGTCGGCTTGGTAGCAACTTCTATAATATTGTATCAGTGTAGGGATATTAACTTCTTGTTGCATAATGCAAAGTAACTGTAAGATTAGGTGCTATAAAAGTATTAAGCTTAAGGTAGTCGAAAAATACAACACGTACCAAGCAGCTATATTAAGTGGTGGCCTGGTACGTGTTAGTAGCTGTCAAAGTTGAGGGTTAAAAACCATCTTCACCCTCTTCTTCTTTCTCCTCTTTCTTTTCTACTTTTTCTTTGGGTTGTTCGGCCTTAATCCCTCTATATGCTTCTTTAAAGCGTCTTTTAAAGAGGAGCGGGCTATCGTCTCCAGTAAGTTCAAACGCATATTCACCAATACGCTTTTGTGGTTTGCCTCTTTCGAATTCAGCATTAATGGCATCGACAGAAGAGACCGCCGAGAGAATGCTATTTTGCATAGAGAAATAGAGCCAAATATCATTAGGCGCTTCTATATAAACAGTTACGATATCACCTCCTACCGTTTTACGAATTTCTACGTAGCCATCAAACTCTGCATTAATATCTTTACTGTAAATATTAGAAACCCCTATTTTACCTGTACTGTAGAAAGCTTTAGCGCCTTCAGACCACTGCAAGTTTACCTTATTAATAACCAATGACTTAAGTAGAGATTTGTCGATACTCAACATAGGAATGTACACCTGTTGGGAGTCATTTCTAAATAAGCGTGCCTTCTCATCGCCTACAAACTCAGCCAATTTGGGCAGAAGGTTAAAGTCGTTTTCAGTAGCGCGCGCCTCATCTTCTCTATTGAGTTGAAGTAAGTCACCGAATTTATTAAAGGCATTAGGAGGATTAGGAAAATCAAAAACGATAAAGGTATCAAAGTCATATTCACCCTTGTTAAGGTCTATTTTTCCGTAAGTAGCAGCTTCCATATACTGACTGATTTCTTCATCTACAAGATTTACTTTTCCTTCTAATCCTACTTTTGCTTTAGAATCGTCAAAAATAAGTAGGTTTCCTTCGTAGGTTTTACCAGTTGCTTTTTCTTCAGAGGTGATTTTAAACTCATTGATTTCAGGAATATAGGTAAGAAAACCACTGGCTAAGAATAAATCTTCGTCAGCAAACTTATCTTTAGGCGATAAGAAAGTGGTATACAATCTTCCTTCTACTGGATCGTAATGGAGTCCTGAGGTAAGCACCTCTGCATCCATATCCATTTTTTCTTGTACTTCTACCAATACTGCAGAGGTATCACTCTTATAAGGGATCCAGCTATCCGAATTATCGCGGCTCTTAAGATCTAGTTTAATAAAACCATCTAAAAAGAGGTCTTTTCTATTCGCGCGCATTTCTACCATTCCTTTGTATTGAATACGCGACGTAATAAACATGTTGTCAGTATCGCGCACTCTTCCATTAGATTTGGTATAAGTAACCTCTTGGTCCTCTTCTTTCCTGTTTGCTGCTCGAATCCGCTCCGTCACTAGATCGAAGCGGTCAAACTGAATATTAGTGGTATCACTGTCTACACTTACAAAACGATAGATAGCATCTCCTTCAAAAGAGACGCGGTTATTGATTTTGATATTGCCATCAAAAAGTTTATGGTAGGCGTTAAGTGTATCTATCTCTAGCTTTGCTTTACTAAGTTTCTGTACATCAGCACCTTTCAAGATGGTCATTTTCCCTTCATGAGGCATAATGAGTGCATCAGCCGAAACTACATAAGGCACTCCCTCTAAATCTAGCTTCGGCTCGCCTAGATTAGAAATATCGTAGGTACCTCCTTGCGCCAAAAACTTCAAGTCTTTTGTATCGTCACCCTCTTCATCCAAGTATTTTGTAGAAGAAAAGAGAGAGGTAGTATCCCCACGCATCGTGATTTCCTTTTGGTTAAGATCCCACTGCGCCTCTCGTATAGAAGTTTTAAATTGTGCATAAGGGAAAGTAATAAAAGGATAGGTATCATCCATACTCAAGATGTTCTGATTGGGCACTATTTTACAGAGCCCATTCACGAGGTCGAAGTCTACCTCCACTGCACTACCCTGCATAATGGCTGGGTATTCTGCATATTTATTAAGCGCTTGGGCATCATAGGGATCAAAAGCAGTAGAGTTTACTTTAAAGTCGATAATATTATCTACGTTGTCAGGGGTATAAATACGCTTTGAAGTAATAAGCATGGTTTGTGGCGCCAAGATGAAGAAGTCTTTACGTAATAAAATACCTGTACCCCATAAACCTTGAGGTGTAACGGACATAATACCGTTGATCGTAGCAGGATTTTTATCGTCAAAAACAGTAATAAGCTCCTTCTTACTTCTAATAGTCATACTATCAATGGCCAGTGTATCTTGATCGATCGCAATCGTGGTGAACCATTGTAGGTGACCATTACTTACATAAGCCCTTGGGTAGTCAATATCATTGATTATTTCCTGCCTCACATCAATGCTCGCTTGGTCGGTATGAAGGGAGTCTGGTGCAAAAACAATATCTTTCCCTTTTAGGGTGTAAGAGAAATGTTTGATTTCGTTATTCCCTTGCGCTACTAGCTTAGTTTTGAACATTACTAAAGAATCAGTTGTAAAGTCTGCACCTGTCTCGTAAATTTTATAACTTTCTTTTGGTTTATGAATAAATCCTAAAGAATACTTTGATTCGATACCAGTATAATCTGGATCGTAGAGTGGTATCAGTTGTTCTTCTATGTCTGGGAACATATTAGAATAGAAAACCCCACTGAATTTAGGAATATGACTCGTTAAACTATCGAGGTCTATTTTAGGAATATCAAAATAAGCTTGGTGTTTGTGATAAGCACCTCTTTCGCGGTAGAACTGATCAAAGAATATCTTCCCGCCTTCTTCTACCTTAAGCTTAGGATAAGCTTCGTAGGTGTCACCTTCCACACCACCTGGAATAACACCCTTTTTTAAACCAGATTTATTATTGGCTTGGTTAATTTGTAATTCACCTGCTCCCATCCTAATTTCATCACCTAGTTCTATTCGCTTAGTAGTATCGCGAATATCGCGAATGGTAAAAAGTACTGTATCTATCTCACCCATCGTCAAGCGGAATTCATCATAAGGGAGTATAAAATTACGCCCAATAAATCTGAAGTTTCCGACTGTTACTTCTCCTTTTTCCATATTAATTACCCGATTACCAAAAATCTGAATTTCCTTGTAGCGCGGGATAATTTTTACATTAAGTTTATTACTGATCGTGAACTGTTCGATGCCACGTATGGTAATAGCCCCTCCGTCAGCATCTATAGTAGCATTAGGGCGCGGCTCACCCTCTATCCTTTCTCCTGTCACCACAAAACCTTGTAATCCCTCCAAGCGTGATTTATTGACATCAATATTTCTTCTTTCTAACTGTTCGTTAAGGGCAATACGCTTATCTACGGTAAAATCTTGGATAAGCAATGTATCGTTAAAGACAAGGTTGGTATCTCTTTGTGGGTTATCAATTTGTGTTCTAAAAGTTTGTTGTGTAAAGAATACATTCAGCCCTTTGAGGCGTGCTAGCTGCATTTTTTCTCTAGTAAAATTAAAACGAACAGTATCAACGATAACAGAGTCTTGTTTGGCTTCACGAGGTGAAATAGACTTGATGAACATATCATCGTAGTCGTGTTCCGCATAACGTTGCTGCTCTTCCGTCAGCTTAGGAGGAGTACTGCTCCTGTTGATGCGTTCCATTACACGAATGTAGTTAGAGGAGGCTTCTGTGTGGCTTGTGCGGTTCAGAATAGTTACTTCGTCCGTATACTCATTGTAAATGATGTATCCTCGCCTAGAAAGCGTACGAAGCATAGCCTTGACAGTAGCAGGGGGAATCTTGTAAAGGTCTGTAAGTGCGTCAGCGAAAAAGGAGACGTTTCCTTGTTCGTTGGTGCTACCGTAGTTGGCACCAGCGCCTTCTATCAGTTTTAGTGGATGAAATTTATACCCACCTTTTAACTGCTGAAACCTTTCCTCATTGTAGTAACTATACGATTCAAAAATGGCAGGCACTTTATCGTTGGCTCCTACAATGTAAAAGTCTAGCTTGTTTTTTTCCAAACTATAGACAGCCACATCGGCTGTAATATACATTTTATGGTAGTTGTCAATGAAAGGAATATCATCATTAATTTTCTCTTTGAAAAGTCTAAAAGTATGCTTTGCCAAACTATCATTACCAGAATCAGTAAGACTATAGAGTAAGCTAACATCAGAATGGAAAAGTGAATCGCCGAAAATATAAAAAGAGAAACTAACACTTGGCGAGCTGATTTTCTCTTCGCCTAGGTATAGCTCCTTGCCTCTGACCTGCATTTTGAGCTCACTGCCTTTATTTACATCAAGCAAAGCAGTAGTCTTAGAATAACCATATAGCTCTTTTCCCTTGAGCATCACACCACCTCGGTACGCAATATTATCGTCTAGTTGGAGGTTGTAATCCTCATCATAAGACTTAAAAACAGGATATTTTACATTTTTTTCGTTCTTTCTTGCTTTACTGAGATACTCAAAGCTTCCCTTTGCTTTTTTTGGAAATTTCTTGCTATAAGTCACTACTACATCTTCCGCTTCAAAGCGAGGCTTTGAAACAGCAATAGAATACCTGTCAAAGTCTGCATAGATTTTATCGAGTTTCCCAGCAATCTTTTCGTTTTGTTCTGTGCCTGTATCCACGGTAAGGTTATCCCAATCAAACTTTCCTCCTTGCCCTATAAAAGTATCTTCTTTAAATACGAACGCCCCCTTGGTATCAGCGAGTCTTAAGGAATCGTAAGGCGTTACAAAGTAAAGACTTGTATTGGTAAAAAGTATGACAGGCCCTACCACCTTGGGGTGAGGGTAGGTAATAGGATTGCCTTCCTGATCGAATTGGCCTTGCGGATCAGACTCATCCCAACCTGCAAACCAACCCGTGGTTTTATTGGTACTAGCATCTACAAAAATAAATTCATAGTTAGTGCCTGTAGTAAGAAGGTTATTAAATTGAGAAGTGTAAAGGGCATTACTGTAAAAAAAGCTTTTAATACGCTCAATATAGGTGATGATTTGCTGTTCTGAGAAACTTTTAAAGGCTTTAGTAGTGACATCGAGTAATTGATCCATTTTACTACCTTTTACACCTTTGGTATCAGCCGCTTGATAAAGCGTAGCCAAAAAATCCTTGAGATCTACCGCAGGCCGCAGTTTCTTACTCAAAATAACCTGCGAAAGTGCGATGATCTTTTTCTGCTGTGCTTCATTGAAACTACCTCCCTGCCAGCTACTTTTAAAGGTGTTAGCCACACTTATAGCGGGAGGCTGGTTGGTAGCATTAAGGATACCTACCACTTGATTAATGTATTCATCAGGATTGGTAGAAAGTTGCTGTGCTTTAGTTTCACGGCTTGAAACGAGGAGAAGAAGTACAAAAATGAAAGAAACGATCCGTTGCATATACTTAGTTCTTTTGAAAGACTATAGAAGTCCAATGATTTTTTGTCACTTGATTTACTTTAACTAAATGACAAGCTGTTGCAGTACTTATGATAGAAGAAACGTCTTCTTCATAAAAACCACTTACCAAAAGATACGCTCTATTGGATAAATGTTCACTATAAATAGGTAGTTCATCAAGCAAGACATTTTTATTGATATTGGCTAAGATAATATCGTATGAGGTGTCTAGTTCTACTGCCCGAATAGTACCCTTGTGTACGTGAACGTCTGTTAAATGGTTGAGGGCTATATTCTGCTCAGTATTTTCTATAGCCCAGTCGTCTAGGTCGATCGTAGTAAGTTTAGTAGCCCCTAGTTTACTAGCCATAATAGTGAGAATTCCAGTACCACACCCTACATCTAAAACTGACTTACCTTTATGATCGATATTGAGTTGACTTTTAAGCATAAGGAAGGTCGTTTCGTGATGTCCTGTGCCAAAAGACATTTTGGGATCAATGATGATTTCATAACGATACGATTTATCAGTTTTATGAAAAGAAGCCCTTACGCGACAAGCATCATCTACTACAATAGGTTGATACTGCTTTTCCCAGCTTTCGTTCCAATTTTGTTTATGAATGAGTTGGGTTTGATAGCGAAATGTAAAATGGTCTTTGTACTGTTTGGCGAGATTTTCAATGACCTCCTTATCAAAATCTTGCTCGTGAATATAGGCTTGTAAACCCTGATCAACATCAGTAAAAGCATCATAGCCTACATCAGCTAGCTCAGCTATCATAATTTCCCTGTAAGGAGCATCTATCTCAATATGTAAGGCTAGAAAGTTCACTATGTATTATTTACAACCTGCAAATGATGCCGTCTCAGTAAAAAAAATGGTAAAGTCTGCCTGTACACTGCTTTTTTCTACATAAACAATATAGTCTGCTAATCCTCTACTACTTACTAAATGCCATTTTCCACTTTCATTTGCAAACAAACTGTTGTTTTCTATAAACACAGGCAATTGCGCACTTACTTCATCTTCTACCAATGCTACACGACAGTGGGCGAAAGCATCGGTTTCATCTATATATATATTACCATATACCTCACAAGGATCCACAGGCGTTTTTGTGGTATAACTGGTAGAAACTGCCTCTAGCAGCCACCATCCTAAAAATAGTATTTTCAACATGAAGCTATCTTGATTCGACTAAAAAACGCAACTGCATCCCTGCTAAAATACACTAATTGGGAAGAATATACTACTATTTGAAGATAAAATATTATTTGAGCCAATATTGGGTAAAAATTTTTATATAATAAAAAGAAAGAGTTTCAGCATACAATACATATACTTCTTACAACGTAAGACTCCTACAATTCTTACGTGTAAAAAATTTTGTAGATGAGGGAGGTTTTTTTAAATTTAGTACCTATAAATTCTATGTAATACTTACAACAGGGAAGCCGAAAACTGAACAGAGTAGGCAATCGTAAAAATTACAACTTTATGTCTGAACAAAAAGAAACGCAGTCAAAAATTACTATGATTCTTATGTGTTGGTTTTTGGGAAGTTTTGGTATTCATCGTATGATGATGGGATATTCTAACTGGTGGTTGATGCTCATTACCCTAGGTGGGTGTGGTATTTGGACCATTATTGACCTTATCCAAATTATTACTGGTAATATGGGGATGGCCGACGGAAGACCTTTGAAAGAGTAGCACAAATACTTACTTAAAAGGGAGTGCTTAGGTACTCCTTTTCTTTTCTAATCATGCAATACACCTTAAAGTTGTTTATAGCATACTTGTGGAAGTACAAACTGTGGAGTGCTGTAGGACTCTACCTACTTTTCTCTGTACTTCTTAATCTTACTTGCCATATTGATATAGGCATTCCTTGCCTCTGGACTACACTTTTTCATGTCCATTGTCCAGGTTGTGGACTTACCAGAGCTTTTACGCGATTGCTAGTGCTAGATGTAGTAGGTGCTTATCATTACAACCCACTTATTTTTATCGTTTTACCTGGAGGACTACTGTATATACTATCAGATTTTCTAAGATTTTATAAAGCAAACCATACCAAGTAACTTACGTAGCTCCTAGCGCTTGGGCTGCTACAAACGCAGTAGCCCAGGCAGCTTGAAAGTTATAGCCCCCTGTAATACCATCAATATCGAGTACCTCTCCTGTAAAATAAAGCCCTTTCGCTACCTTACTTTCCATGGTCTGAACCTGTACATCTTCTAAGGCGATACCTCCACAGGTAACAAACTCTTCCTTAAAAGTAGTTTTTCCTTTCACACCATAAGTATCATAAAGTAATACATTAACTAGTCGATACATATCTTTTTTTGATAAGTCTATCCACTTTTTATTAAATGGTAAGTCTATGCGTGCTATGAGGTACTCCCAGAGCCGTTTAGGAAGTTGAAAGGGATTTTTATTCCCGATCTGTCTTTGTTTAAGTGAATGTTTACTGTTGTGTAGAAAAGCTACCAACGCTTCTTCTTTATAATCATTCAACCAGCTAATTTGTACAGTAAAGTCATATTGTGTGTCATAGAGCTGGCGAGCTCCCCAAGCAGAGAGGCGTAGGACAGCCGGACCGCTGAGTCCCCAGTGTGTAATGAGTAAAGCCCCCTCTGCTACCAGTTTTTTCTTTAAAATACTCACTTTCACTTTAGGAACAGCAACACCCTGTAATTGCATCAAAGTTTTATCGACAAAATTAAAAGTAAAGAGAGAAGGAACAGGGGGAACAATATGATGACCTAGTGCTGCTAACCAGTTGAGGCCTTTAAGTTGTGGGCTTCCCCCAGAAGCAACTACGACGCGGTCGGCTTGTAAAGGAGGTTTATTCTTGAGGATGACTCGCCATCTGTTTTCTACAGGGAGTAGTTGCATTACCTCACTACGTAGCTGAATGACCACTTTGTATTTTTTGGCTTCTCGTAAAAAGCAGTCAATGATCGTCTGTGAGCGATCATCAGTAGGAAACATCCTTCCATCAGCCTCCACTTTTAAGGTTACATTTCGTGCTTGAAACCAATCGATAGTATCTTGTGTAGAAAACTTATGAAAAACCTGTCTAAGAAATTTCTTTCCTCTTGGGTAAGCCTCTAGCAAAGCTTGTTTACTATCACAATGATGAGTAACATTACACCTACCTCCTCCTGATATTTTTACCTTTGATAGGAGTTTACTTGTTTTCTCTAAGAGAATGACCTCATGTTGAGGATGTAAGCTAGCAAGATTGATAGCTGTAAAGAAACCACTAGCGCCACCTCCAATGACAACAACTCTCATAAAATACGAAGTTGAACTAGAAGATGAATTACTGAAGTTCGTTTTCTAAGGCGATGAAATGAGTAAGGGTAGAATCTTGATCAAACAGAGGAAATATTTGAACATTACAAGCATATGCCTCTTGATTTTGGCGGTAGTTGATAATGCTCGTCGTAAAAGGAAGTTTCCTTCTGAGTTTGTGTCTTATGTAGGTCTTGGCCTCTTCTCGCGTGTCTTCTCCTTGTAAGAAGTGAGGTGTTTTTCCTACAGCAAAGGCTTTGTCATAACCAGTCATATCGGTAAAACCATCATTTACCCATATGATTCTTTGTTTGGAATCAGTGATGACAAGTGCTTCGTAGGGATGTGATAAAATAGAGTGAATATTATTTTTCCAATCAAAGTTTTCTTGAAATTTCAAAAGCGCCTTTACATCTGCTGATAATGGTATATGAGAAGTTGGCTCATCCGAGTAGCTTGAGGCAATATCGTAGCTCATAAGAGGATGAACTTTGGAGCATTTGTTCCAAGTATTCATATTTATTCGACCATCTATAGAAGAGGAACGCAAGAAAGCGTCTAGGTGTAACATGTGATTGGTAAGTTAATTATTACAGGATTAACCAATATAGGATACAAAAGGTTTAGAAACAAATAAATGAGGGATGATGTTATTTTTCTGATAATGATGATTTTATAAATTGTAAGCAATCAGCACAAAGGCAATCGTCAAAATGAGTTTGTAAGTACTTCTTTTCTTCATCATTGAGTACTATGGTGTTGCAATGGCAAAGTTGTATGGAACCTACCTTACATTCAAATAGTTGCTGACATCGAGCGCAAGGTTTTCTTTCGTGTTTGTTCATTCATATACTTAGCTAAGAGAATCAAATTTAGAGAATTGCTATAAGCTGTAAAACAATTTATTAATTATTTAGGGACAGATTCCTCAATAAATGACGGTTACGTAGAAGTTCACCAAAGCAAATACTAAATACTTGATTGGATACATTTTTGCTAATAAGCTTTGTAATTGCCTATATACGAAGTATATTTGCACGTTTCGGAGATTTTTTGAAAATGAAGTTGATTAACCTTAAACATATATATTAGTGGATTTATTTGAAAAACTTTTAAAGGATAGAGGTCCTTTAGGGCAGCATTCCAAAGAAGCACACGGATATTTTACTTTTCCTAAATTAGAAGGGGAGATAGCGCCGCGAATGAAATTTAGAGGCAAAGAAGTGCTTACTTGGAGCTTGAACAACTATCTCGGTTTGGGGAATCATCCTGAAGTAAGAGAAGCAGATACACAAGCCACAGCGGAGTGGGGGATGGCCTATCCAATGGGCGCTCGTATGATGACAGGTAACACTAACTACCACGAAGAACTTGAGCAGAAGTTGGCTAAGTTTATAAACAAGGAAGACTGTGTGCTACTAAATTTTGGTTATCAGGGCATTATGTCAGCCATAGACTGTTTGGTAGATAGAAAAGATGTGATTGTATACGACTCTCTCTCACATGCTTGTATCATAGATGGTGTACGTCTACATATGGGAAAACGTTTTGTTTTTCCACACAACGATATTGAAAATTTAGAAAAGCAACTACAAAGGGCTCATAAAATAGTAGAACAAACAGGAGGAGCCATTCTAGTAATTACTGAAGGCGTTTTTGGAATGTCTGGTACAACTGGGAAACTACAGGAAATTGTCGCATTAAAAGACAAATACTCTTTTCGCCTGCTTGTCGATGATGCACATGGCTTTGGTACAATGGGCGATACAGGTGCTGGAACAGGTGAGCATTTAGGATGTCAAGAAGGGATCGATGTATACTTCTCTACTTTTGCTAAATCTATGGCTAGTATCGGGGCGTTCATTGCCTCAGAAGCACAAGTTTGTGACTTTATCCGTTATAATATTCGTTCTCAAATCTTTGCCAAGTCGCTTCCTATGCCTATCACTATTGGGGCATTAAAACGACTAGAGCTGCTACAAACCCGTCCAGAACTAAGAGAAAATCTTTGGAAAATCGTTAATGCTCTACAGAATGGTCTTAAGGAAAGAGGATTCAACATCGGAGAAACTTCTTCTCCTGTAACACCCGTTCATATGGCTGGTGGGAAAGGAGAGGCTACTCGCTTATCTATGGATATGCGAGAAAACTTTGGTATTTTCTGCTCTGTGGTTGCCTATCCAGTAGTACCAAAAGACGTTATCATTCTTCGTCTTATTCCTACCGCTGTACACACATTGCAAGATGTTGAAGAAACCTTAGAAGCCTTTGAGGTAGTAGGAAAACGTTTGAAGGAAGGTGCTTACAAGGGAGAGAACATCGCTGTATTGAAATAATGCTCTTTAATCGTAAAATATAATTAGCCGCTTTAATAACTAAAGCGGCTAATTTTTTTATTGAAAAATAGCCGAAAAGCCTAAAATGTAAATCTTTGAAAAATAAAGCTTGTTTTCAGGCTGTAAAGCTATATTATTGTAATGTGCTGATACATAGAATATTAAAAAATAAAAAGCCCTTAAACGTGAAAATTTTTATATTTTTTTAATTAGAAAATTTGGTTTTTTCCCACTAAAAATAAAACTTAGAGAAGATTTTTAACTAAAATCTGTACAATTAAACCTCAATTTATAAACCATCAAAGACAATGAAACAATTTGAAAAAGTAAAGGACTTGGTAATGTCTCTTCAAACTGATTTCGAAAAGTTTTACGACAAAGGTAATCAAGCAGCAGGTACACGTGTACGTAAAGGTATGCAGGAACTAAAAAATCTTGCGCAAGAAATTAGACTAGAAGTACAATCTATCAAAAATGACGACAAGTAAGTCATTTTATAAGCTTCTTACTTAGATTATGTGAAAGGTTGCTGCAAAGCAACCTTTTCATGTAAGTACCTATTACGCCTTTTTTAAGTAGCTTGGCTCTGATGATATTTAATAGTAGAGTAAGCAATACCAAAATCTTTTGGTAAAGTAACCTCTTGATAGCATTCGTGAACAGCAATCTTGACAATGGCCATATGATGAATAGCATGCTCAATGTTATAGACAAGCTCTCTATGCAAGGTGGTTGGTACAGTAGTAGTTTCTCCAATGTCAGAAAGAAGCACTTCGAGGGTTAGGTTTTGGTCTTGCTCAGTCGCTTCAAGTAGTTGCATTTGTTTCGTTATCAAGTCTTCCGTATAGGATTGACTTGTTTCCAAGCGTATATCCCTAGAGCGCTTATCGTAGTTGATAACACCTTTCTCCACTCCCTCAAATAGACACACGTAAAATTCTAGTACATGACGTATATGTTTACTGAGAGAATTATTCGAGAGAATCTCTAAGGGGTGTGTATACTGTTGGGGTGTTAATTGTACAACGAGATGATGAATTTGCTTTAGAATATGTTGTGATGAACGAATGATCAAGTTCATAGGGTATATAAGTTATGTTTATGTAGCCGATAACGTCACAGTAATATCTAGCTTTGCTTTATCACTCAATATAATACTATTCCCTCCCACACCAAAGTCACGTCTATCAATTGTGAAGTAGCCTTTCATCGTTTTACCATCAAAGGTAAAAGGAACAGTGACTTCTTTTGTAGTATTTTTAATCGTAACAGAAAAGTAGCCTATGTAATTACCACTTTTAGAGCGGGCAAACCTAGAGGCTTTCATTGTAATCTTTGGATACTTCTCCACATGAAAGTAATCTTCTTCACGTAAATGCTTATCACGGGCATTATTATCAGTATCTATTGTACTAGCGTCAATAGAAGCAAGTATATTCCCTTTGAGGGTCTTAGGATCAAACTGAATCACCGCCTCTAGTCCTTTAAAGGAACCGTCCACCCAAAAGCCTGCATTCTTGATTTTAAAACTTACTTGAGAATCCTGTACTTTCCAGACAGTTTGTGCTTTTGTCTCTAGCCCTTGAAACAAGAAGTAAGAAATACAAATAAAAATAAATATATGACGTATTTTCATGCTTAGGTTATTTTATGTTTCTTCGAAGTTAAGCGCTCAAAACAAATAAGGTTGTCAGAAAAATGACATTTATACTTCTGATCGATAACTGTTGAAGCAACGCTGATTGAATAGATTAAATACAAATGTAATGCTTTGTTTTCCGAATGCTAAAATTAATATAGGTTTACAAGTTACAAAAAAACGACCAGATGGCTTTCATAATTTGCTTTCTGCCTTTTATCCTGTCGGATGGTGCGATATTTTGGAAATACTACCTGCCGATGCCTGGCATTTTACCAACACGGGTATCTCTATTCCCGATATTGGAGAAAATAATCTCTGTTTAAAAGCCTACCAACTTCTACAAAATGATTTCGATCTGCCGCCTGTACAAATACATTTACATAAAATTATTCCCATTGGTGCAGGGCTAGGAGGAGGTTCTTCTGATGCTGCTTTTACGCTAAAGTCTTTGAACACAATTTTCAACCTCAATTTAACAACAGCACAGCTAGAACAATACGCAAGACAATTAGGGAGCGATTGCGCCTTCTTTGTACAAAACCAACCTAGGTACTGTTATGAGAAAGGCGATCAATTTGAGGCGTTACCTTTGCATCTAAAAGACTTTTATATAGTAATCGTTTATCCCAACTTACATATTTCAACCAAAGAAGCTTACAGTAGTATCAGGCCTAAAGCGCCTACTTTCGATCTAAAAGAAATGTTGAAACAGCAGGATTTCGATAAGTGGCGATCAACAGTAGAAAACGACTTTGAACCTGCGTTATTTAATAAATATCCTGCCTTATCAGCCATCAAACAAAAGCTTTACGACGATTATGGAGCATGCTATGTCGCTATGACAGGCTCTGGCTCCGCCATTTATGGTATATTCGATCAGGAAGTTGCTGTTCGTTTTCCACAAGAATATCTAACTTGGCAAGGTAAACTGAACTAGTCGACTTATATGAAGGCGTTTTTAATGAAGATGGCTGATTTTACATCAGAAGAAATAGAAGCAATTGTGAGCACTGGTACTTTAAAAAAAGTAGCCGCCAAAACAAAGGTTTTTCAGGCAGATAAGCCTTTTACCAAACTTTGGTTTCTTCAAGAGGGGCTTGTACGAGCCTACAGAATAGTGAACGGCCAAGATTTTACCTTTTTCTTTTTTACCAAGCAAGAGTTTGCAGTAGACTACCAAAGCTTTCTGACAGAAGAAACGAGTACCTTACTTTTTGATACCCTTGCTGATACTACTTACTGGGAGTTTTCAAAGTCAGCCATTCTAAAGCTCTATAAAAACTACCCGCGCTTTGAGCGAGTAGGGAGAATAATGGCAGAGGAAGCTTATTTAAGCGCCACCGAAAGGCTAAAAGAATTTCAGACGGCTTCTCTGGAAGAGCGCTACAAAAAGCTATTGAGCAAAGACCCAGAGCTCTTTCAGCAAATTCCTCAATACCACATTGCCTCCTACTTAGGCGTAAAGCCGCAAAGTCTCAGTAGATTACGTGCAAAACTTACTGGTAAACGTTACTAACTCATCTTTTTTCACTTACGTGAATGTTTCCATAGAAGAGTATTCATAGCTGTAATAGGATCAATTAAGATAGCTACACATTATTGAAGTAGCCATAGTCATTGGGTGTTTTAAGAAAAAAGTATTGGGTAGGTACCGATAGCCTTAAGGTTTGCTGTAGGAGTCCAAACTAGATGGTAAGATGCTGCACCATCATTTGTAATATAAAATGTAAATAATTGCTTTGTACTAGTAAACTCCTTGAGATGATCATCGAAGACCAAGTAAGTTGGTTGCCTATGTTTTTTAAACTATTTCGCCCTACTTTCTATCTTTGTGAAGAGAACAGTTTGCTTATGGCTAAAATGAAAATAAAAGAAAAGAAACAAATAAAATATAATGCCATTTTAGAAGTATCTGAAAAGTTGATGCAATTGAATGGACTACATGCACTTAATCTAGACGATGTAGCAAAGGAAGCTAAAATGGCAAAGGGAACACTCTATCTATATTTCAAAAGTAAGGAGGAGATTTTGGGAGCATTGGCTTTAAAGGCAAGAAAAATGCTACTAGCGGCTTTTAAGGAAAATATCAGTAGTAAGACAAGTGCCATTGACAAGCTAAAAGGAGTTATCGAAGCAAACTATCTTTTCTACAAAAGTAATCGACTTTACTACGACCTTGTCTCATTCTACGAAATAAGCGAACGTGAGACAGAAACCCCTCAAATGCAAGAGGTAATTCGTCAAATTACTAACTTGATTGTCTCAATCATAGAAGAAGGGCAAGAGAACGAAGAGATTAGAAAATCAATAGATCCGAATGTTTTATCGATCAGTATGTGGGGAATGACGGTAGGAGTGATGCAGTTACTAAAGGTAAAGGCTGAATTAATATCAACACATCAAGCACTAACTGAACAAAAGATTATTCAAAACTATACAGAGCTATTTGCTATTGGAATAAAAAAATGACTCTAAGTCATTTTTTAAAATATTTGTTTATCTTTGTCCTGCAGACTTAAACAAATAGGTATTTTATGATAAACTTCAAAGCGGATGTATTGGTAGTTGGCTCAGGCCCAACAGGACTTGCCTTATCCAATGCGCTTCATAGGCTCGGCATATCTCTAATGCTGATCGAGGCAAAAGAGACGACCTCAAAGTATACCAAAGCCACCAACCTGATGCAAGGTACGCTTGAACAACTCAACATCTACCAACTGAGCGAAGTGATGTACGAGCAAGGCGGAAAAATGAGTCGTTATATGATGCATATGTACGGTTCAAACGTAAGTCCAAGAGATATGCACCTTACTGAAAGTCCACACAGTGATGTTGTATTTTTAGGTCAAGACCTGATTGATGGAAACCTAGCGAAGAAATTTCTTGAGACTGGGAATGAGATTCACTTTAAACACCAACTACTTCACCTCGAGCAAAATGATAATGGTGTAAAAGCAACGATAGACTGTGCCGGTATTAAGCAAACCTATTGGTTTAAATATGTAGTAGGTTGCGATGGCGCAAGAAGTATTACAAGAACATTCACAAATGCCGATTTTGAACCTGTTAAAACGGGAAAGTACGTATGGCAAGTAGACGCTACTTTGAAATGGAAGCGCTTAAAAACGATGAAGCAAATGTGGCTTTACTATTATGATAATGGCTTTGGCGCTATTATTCATTTACCTAATAAAACAACAAAGGTGATGGCCTTTGAACCTAAAGAAAATTTAGCCAATCGGCAGCCTACCCTTGAAGAGATGCAACAGAAACTGAGAGCAATGTCTGGCGATAACACTGCGACACTCTCCAATCCTATTTGGCTAAGCCACGGAGAGCTACTGACGGGTGTGGCTCCCTCAATGGTTGATAATAGAGTTATATTGGCCGGAGATGCCTGTAATCCCATCTTACCCAATGGCGGGCAAGGGTTAAACATTGGCATTCAAGATGGACTTAACCTGGCTTGGAAGCTAAGTGATGTGATAAAAGGCTATGCCTCCAAAACGCTACTACAAACTTACAATGAGGAACGTCGTAATCTAAGGTTAGCCCTTGAAAAAGTACAAATAAACACCCTCAAGTACACCTTGCCTGCCCCGAAGCTCAACCGGTGGTTTCTGAGGAAATTTGGAGAGGTACTTCTGAATAAGTTTTGGTATCAACTTGCCAGAACATTTAGTCAACTTACGTTCAACTATAAGAACAGTCAGTTATCAGAAGAACTATTAGGCAAAAAAGGCGTAAAAGCAGGGTATAGAGTTCTAGACGCCGATATTGTGAAAGCCTCCACAGATGAAGAAGTAGCGTTGTTCGACGAGCTAGCTGTTCCAAGCTGGAAACTGATTCTATTTGATAACGGTCGTCAAATAAAGATTGATGAAGAAATCTTTCAACCTAATTATGATTTCATTAAAAAGTTGTTCATTACCAGCGCTTTAGACACTTCTTATCCCATGAAAAGTTTGTATTTTGATATAGATGAAGTGGCTCACAAGCGCTATGCAGTAAAAAAGCCACAGTATCTTCTAATACGTCCTGACAACTATGTAGCTGTTCGCTGTGGTGTAAATGAATTATCAAAGATATTTAGCTTTTTGAAAAAATGGTTTATACACCTCTAAGGCATCCGTATCTAATGAGAATAAGCGGTTTTTATTTTTAGCGTTATGAATTTTACGTTGAGCAATAATACCAACCTTAAAATTACAACAACTATTTACTCGTTAAGAAACTAAGTGATTCTCCTATCGTCCTCTGAGTGATTTACCGAAAAAGCTTTTTCCATTGCAGGTACTTTACTATATTTGTAAAAAACGAGTGTCATGCTTCAAAAAATACACTTCATATCAATACCCCCTGCCAATATTCCCCCCTCGGGGAAATAGATATAATCACGCGCACACAGCAATAGTACACATAACATACTTCACAGATACATACTATAAAGGGAATGTATAATACGTTCCTATGAAATCATAAAACCTCGAACAAGGGTCATGAAATATAAAGAATACAAAGGACTTGATTATGCCCAAGTCGGTAAGGAGATTTTACAATTTTGGAAGGCAAACAAAGTTTTTGAAGCTTCCATCGAAACACGTGCTGAAAAACCTACTTTTACCTTTTTTGAAGGGCCTCCCTCAGCCAATGGCACGCCAGGTATTCACCACGCCATCGCACGTACCATCAAAGATATTTTCTGTCGGTATAAAACGCTCAGAGGCTTTCGTGTAGACCGTAAAGGGGGTTGGGATACACACGGGCTACCCGTAGAGCTACAAGTAGAAAAACAACTGGGCATTACCAAAGAAGATATTGGCGTAAAAATATCTATCGAAGACTATAACCAGAAGTGTAGGGAAACCGTGATGACCTACACCGACCAGTGGAATGAGCTTACAGAGCGCATTGGTTACTGGGTGGACCTCAATGATCCTTACATTACTTATGAGAAGGATTACATAGAAACCCTTTGGTACTTACTTAAACAACTCTACGAAAAAGACTTACTCTACAAGGGCTACACCATTCAACCGTATTCACCTGCGGCAGGTACAGGTTTGAGTTCCCACGAGCTAAACTACCCTGGCACTTACCAAGACGTGGCAGATACTTCTATCGTAGCGCAGTTCAAAGTAAAGCATAATGAGCAGTCCGCCTTCTTGTTTGATACAGCCGAGGAGCCTGTCTTCATCTTGGCTTGGACTACCACGCCTTGGACACTTCCCTCGAATATGGCACTTACCGTAGGAGAGAAGATCAACTATGTAAAGGTAAAAACCTACAATGCCTACACGCATCAACCTGCCTCTGTAGTATTGGCCAAAGAGTTACTAGGAAAATATTTTTCAGAAAAAGCCAAAGACATACCCTTCCAAGAATACAAGGCAGGCGATAAGCTAATTCCTTTTGAGGTAGTACAAGAATTTACAGGGGAGCAGCTAGTGGGTGTACACTATGAGCAACTAATGCCTTATGTCACTTCTACCTTGTATAATGAAAAAGCCTTTAGGGTCATTGCAGGCGATTTTGTTACTACAGAAGACGGAACAGGTATCGTCCATACCTCACCTACCTTTGGTGCAGATGACGCCCGTGTAGCCAAACAAGCTGATGTTCCTGCCATGTTGGTAGAAGACGAAGAAGGGAAGGAAGTACCTGTGGTAGACAAACAGGGGAAATTTGTATCACAAATAGGTACACATTTGAAGCGTAGAATGGAAGAACTGGGCATCAAGGCACACAAAACCTATGAAGTCGACGATTTTTACGTAAAAAACTACCTCAACGAAGACGAAAAACAGGACAACTATAAGAATACAGACATCATTATCTCTATCATCCTTAAGGAAGAAAACCGTGCCTTTAAGGTAGAGAGATACAACCACACCTATCCACATTGTTGGCGTACTGGAAAACCCGTTTTGTACTATCCTTTGGATAGTTGGTTTATCAAAACTACTACCCTCAAAGAGCGGATGGTAAACCTTAATAAAACGATCAACTGGAAGCCCGAAAGTACAGGTACGGGACGCTTTGGTAATTGGCTAGAAAATTTGGTAGACTGGAACCTCTCACGCTCACGCTATTGGGGAACACCGCTACCTATTTGGCGTACTGAAGAAGGAACAGAAGAGAAGTGCATTGGTTCTGTACAAGAACTCGCGCAAGAAGTAGAAAAGGCGAAACAAGCAGGTTTTGACAACCCTGAAAATATAACCGAAATGGACCTACACCGGCCTTATGTAGACCGAGTAGTGTTGGTATCCGACACAGGAAAGCCTATGTACCGAGAGACAGACCTGATTGACGTTTGGTTTGACTCAGGTGCCATGCCTTACGCCCAATGGCACTATATGGGCGATAATTCCGAGCGTCCATTTGGCGAAACGCCTACTTTCCCAGCGGACTTCATCTCTGAAGGTGTCGACCAAACCAGAGGTTGGTTCTTTACGCTTCATGCCATTGCGGTTATGCTGTTTGATCAAGTAGCCTTTAAGAATGTAGTTTCTACGGGTTTAGTGTTGGATAAAAACGGTGAGAAGATGTCTAAGTCGAAGGGCAATGCTGTCAATCCTTTTGAAATACTAGACAAATATGGCCCTGATGCGACCCGCTGGTATATGATAGAAAATGCCAACCCTTGGGACAACCTAAAGTTTGATGAAGCAGGTATTGGCGAAGTACAACGTCGCTTTTTCGGTACCTTATACAATACTTATAACTTCTTTGCGCTCTACGCCAATCTCGACAGTTGGCGAATGGAGGAAGCAAAGCAAGTACCTGTACAGGAACGTACAGAGCTCGATCAGTGGATTCTTTCCAAGCTCAATTCTTTGATGACAGAAGTAGGAGAAGCTTTGGATGCTTATGAACCTACTAGAGCTGCCAGAGCCATCCAAGATTTTGTTACCGAGCAACTTTCTAATTGGTATGTGCGGCTGAGTCGTCGTCGTTTCTGGAAAGGCGAGATGACCACTGACAAGCAAGCTGCCTACGAAACATTGTACACCTGTTTGTACCGTGTATCACAACTGATGAGCCCCATTGCGCCCTTCTTTGCCGATTGGCTTTACCAAAACCTTACCGAGCATCAGGAAGCTACTTTGCTTTCAGTACATCTTACAGCGTGGCAAGCCGCCGATCGGGCAGTCATTAACGAAGCTTTAGAACAGAAAATGGATTTGGCGCAGCGTGTTTGTTCGCTTACCCACTCACTCAGGAAAAAAGAAAAGCTAAAAGTACGGCAGCCGCTCATGCGTATTTTGGTACCTGTTTTAGACAACACAACTAAAGCATACTTACAAGAAGTAGAAGACCTGATCAAAGCAGAGGTAAATGTAAAAGAGATTGTGTACATCGATGACACATCTGGTATATTGGTAAAGAGTATCAAGCCAAATTTTAGGCGTTTAGGCGAGATATACAAAGCGAAGATGAAAGAAGTCGTAGCAGTCATCAATCAATTTACTAAGGAAGACATCGCCAAAATAGAACGAGAAGGACTTTACGAAGCTGAAATATCAGACGGCTTCATTACCCTTACCCAAGAAGACGTAGTGATTGAAGCCAAGGAAATAGAAGGATGGTCGGTAGCTACCGAGCAAGGTCTGACCGTAGCCCTTGACATCACGCTAACCGATGAACTAAAGCAAGAAGGTATTGCTAGAGATCTGGTCAATCGTATTCAGAACCTACGTAAAGACATGAATCTAGACGTAGTGGATAAAATTAAAATAACACTTCAAAAAGTAGACTATCCACTAGCTAACGAAGCCTTTGTAACCCAAAAAGCTTACATCACAGAAGAGGTACAAGCCCTTCAATTTGAGGTAGTAGAGCAATTAGAAGAAGGCGTAACACTCGACATGGATGACTTCACCCTTCCTGTAAAAGTAGAAACGCTTGAAAGTGTAGGCTCTTAGGTATAGATAACATAATAAAGCTGTCATTTCACCAACCCTTGAAGGTCTTCAAGACCTTCAAGGGTTTTTCTTTAGAAGTTTTAGAAATCGTTTAATGTATATAACTCATTTTCCAATACGTCTAATACACAAGTATTACCTATCAGAAGCTCAATGACTGTAAAAGTCGTAAAACCTTGCCAAGAAGTTGCAATATTCTGACCTTAGTGAAATTGCGTCAAAAATTTTAGAAGTGTAGCAGTGAAGAAAAGGCTACTGTTTGAGCGCAGCGAGTTTAGCCTTTTCCTGCGAAACGAATAAAATTTAGCAAATTTCACCACAGTCTTGATTTGGCTACGCCGAGCTCCCTTTGGTCGGTTTTTGGTTCTTTTAACTTCGTTGAGCTCGCAAGGCTCGGTTATATCAAGATAAAAGAACATAATAAAGCATATCAACTAGAGTTCAAGCCTTTTATCCACAACAGAGACCTCGTCATAACTTGATAGGGGCCAAGCGCCTATAATGAAAATATAGGGTATTTTTTCTTGAAGATGGGATAAATGCAACTCCTAACAAAACCTACTTCCCCGTAAGCTGTTTAATAATCTCCAAAAGCTTATTACGCTCTTCACGCATCGCTTTTAGCTCCGCACGAAGTAGCTCAAGCACTTCAGGTGACTCATATTTATTAATATCGCCTTGATTTTGGTTATTAATCTGATCTGAATGTTGGTCAGAATTACTATAAATATGTAAGGAGCGCTCTACACCCAATATATCAGCAATACTCACTTCAAAGATTTGCGCTAGCTTCTCTAATCTCTCCAGTGTAAAATTTTGGGTTTGGTTAATTTCTATCTTACTGTAAGCATTCTGCGAAATACCCAATTGCTCTGCTACGTATTCTTGACTGTATTCACGTTCTTCCCGTATTTTTCTGATACGATCTCCTACTAAAAGCATAAATCTTTTCAATGATGTATACGTAAATGTAAAAATTTCGAGAAATAAATACGAGAGGAGGACTTATTTTATACCAAAACTAGTGATTAATGTGTAAATTGTAATATGAAAATAATCAGAATGCTTCTCCTAAGTAGCTTATTGTTAGTTGCTTATACTTCTACTAAGGCACAAGGCGTTTGTGATGTACCCACAGAGTACGTCGTGGAGCGTTACAGAGAATACATTCCCCTTAATATAAACCTTATGCCTAGTCGTCTCTTTCTGATAGGCTGGAATAAAACCTACCTAGTCTACGGTGTAGAGCCACCTGATGAAGCCTGTGGTTGTTATTTTTTTAAATTACATGTATTGGATCTAGCTACTCAAAAAGATACCGTCCTCTACAATTACAATGGCGGTATAGAGGCAGAACACGAAGATCAATTTTCGAATATAAAAGAGTTTTGGAAAGCGAATGAAAGCCTGCTATGCAGTCAGCTTAAGCAATATAAAATAACGCAGCCTATACATAAGATAAGAACTACCGAGCCAGTACCTTATAAGGTGGCAACTACCATAGATACCAATCACATAGCAGAAACGATTGTACCAGTGATTGAACGAATACAGGTTACCGATCCAGCCACGCAAAAGATAGTTTATGAACATCGTTATGAGAACGTTTACAAGCGTCCTATGGAAATAGAGGTAGTAGAAGTCTTCGCCCTTGCGGGGCTCAATAAACAATTCTTGTTACTAGCAGAAAAACTTAGGGGATGGGAAGGACCACCGCACATAATTTTTTATAAGCTAGTCCCTTTCGATTAGAAGATTAAAGTACCCTCACCGCTCGTACAATCAGTGGCTTCCAATAATTAGAATAGAGTGGGCTTTCCATTACGCCCTTACTCGTAGAAGCATGGATGAAAGTGGCCTGTCCATCGCTCACATCCGTCACGATGCCTACATGGGTAATCTTATTACTACTATTCTTACTCGCTTTAAAAAATACCAAATCGCCTGGTTGTACTTTACTAGCGTTTACCGCTTTACCCATTCTCATTTGGTCGCCTGCAATACGCGGTAAGGTGATGCCTACCGCTTGATAGGCTTGGCACGTAAGCCCTGAGCAATCAATGCCTTTTTTGGTATTACCGCCCCACTTGTAAGGTGTTCCGCTGTACTTTCTTGCCGTATTGATGACCGTTTTTACATCACCAGATGCTTTGTTCCCCTTGCTACTGGCTACGGCTGTCTTGTCTTTCTTTTTCCTTTCTGGAAACATCGTAGTCTTGCTACTAACACAAGACCATAACCAAATACTTACCCCTAAAAACAGCAGTAAATCTTTCGTATATTTTCGTATGGAAAGCATATTATATAATTTGGTTTAATGGCGTAATTTACATAAACTGTACCAGTCTACCTTTAACTACGAGAAAGACGGTGAATTGTTATCTGTTTTAGCATAAAAATGATATATGAAACGTATCGCAGTGTTTACCTCAGGAGGAGATGCTCCCGGTATGAATGCCTGTATTAGAGCCACCGTAAGAGGCGCTATTTATCATCAGATAGAGGCGTACGGCATCTTGAGAGGCTATGACGGCCTGATAAAAGGGGATTTGATGCCCCTAGATTCACCCGCCGTAAGTAACATTATTCAGAAGGGGGGTACCATCTTAAAAAGTGCTAGAAGCAAAGCGTTTATGACGAAGGAAGGGCGTGCAAAGGCTTTTGAGCAACTTCAACAAAGAGGTATAGAGGGATTGGTAGCTATTGGTGGAGATGGTACTTTCACAGGGGCGAAGGCTTTTTATGAAGAGTTTGGCATTCCAACCATCGGCGCACCAGGAACTATTGATAACGATTTATACGGTACGGACTACACCATTGGCTATGATACAGCAGTCAATACCGCTTTGGAAGCCATTGATAAAATTAGGGATACGGCTGATTCTCACGACCGTATTTTCTTTGTAGAAGTAATGGGGCGTGATGCAGGCTACATCGGTATTTTTTGTGGGATTGCAGGAGGCGCAGAGTTGGTGATGGTACCAGAAACAACCACTACGATAGAAGAAGTAATACAAACCCTAAAGCAAGGATGGCGCAGTTCAAAGACTTCTTCTATTATCATCGTAGCCGAAGGAGATGAAGAGGGAAATGCTACTGAAATCGCCAAGAAAATCAAACAGAAAGTCTCTGATCAGTTCGATATGCGTGTGACTACGCTAGGGCATATTCAACGAGGAGGCTCTCCTACCGCACGCGATCGTATTTTGGCAAGTCGTTTGGGTTTAGGAGCAGTAGAGGGACTACTTTCGGGGAAGAAAAATGCAATGGTGGGTGTCTGTAATGACCAACTGGTGTACACCCCTTTTGAAGAAGCGATTGGTAAAGAAAAACCAATTAGCCAAACTTTGATCGATATGGTAAAAATACTAAGCATATGATTACAGAAGAAAAATTAATCAACGTAGAAAATTTTTTAGCTGTACCGGGTCAGGTGATTGATTTAGCCAATCGCCCAACGGCTTATGAAGGGGAAAAGCTTAACAAGAAAGAGGCGAAATTATTACTCAAAGACAGTAAACAACGCTTGGCCGCTACACAAGATACCCTATACGCGCACAACCGTTATAACATACTTATCGTTTTCCAAGCGATGGATGCTGCGGGGAAAGACAGCGCTATCAAACACGTAATAGCTGGGTTGAACCCTTCGGGCGTGAAAGTATACAGCTTCAAAGCACCCAATAGTAAAGAGCTAGACCACAATTATCTTTGGCGGCACATGCAAGCCCTTCCTGCAAGAGGTGAAATCGCCATCCATAACCGTTCACACTACGAGAACGTACTTGTGACCCGCGTCCATCCTGAGTATATTTTAAAAGAAAATATTCCTTACGTAGACAGCGTGGATAAAATAGACGACCGTTTCTGGGAAAATCGTTTTGAGCAAATACGACGTTTTGAAAAAAACCTAGCACAGAACGGTACAATCGTGGTTAAGTTCTTCTTGCATCTTTCTAAGGAAGAGCAACGGCTTCGATTCTTAGAAAGGATAGACAATCCAGAGAAAAACTGGAAGTTTTCGTTGAGTGACTTGAAGGAGAGAGGTTACTGGGAGCAGTACCAGCAATACTATGCAGAGGCCATTAGTAAAACCTCTACAGAAGAAGCGCCTTGGTTTATTGTACCTGCTGACAACAAGTGGTATACCCGCTTGGTGATTGCCAACATCATCTGTCATCGCTTTGGACAGCTTTCTATTCGCTATCCTATTGTAAGCGATGCGCAAAAGCAAAAACTACAAGAAGCACGCAAGCAGCTTGTCAAAGAGGGTGGTGAACCAGTATAGTTTATGACATCATAGTGGAGCATGGTATTCCAAAAAAAGTCAATAGTGAAGAAGTAGGATAACCAACATGAAGGAATTTGAAAAATATCACTGACTGTTTCACTTTTAAATTTAGTATGATTAGGCATAGAATAAAAAATGAATTACAAAATATCCTTTCAGGAAAGAACGGTATTAGCCATGATCCAATTATCCAAGCAGTTACCCGTTACCTTAGAACAAGCCAGAAAGCAAGCCCAGTGGCTGAAACAAAACACCAAAACAAAGCAAAAGAAACAGAGAAACTCATAGGTTTTGCACAAAAAAATCAATTGTTTTATGATAGAATAGACGAAGAATATGTGTTGAAACTGAAAGGTTATTTAAACTTTTTTAGCTACGCTGAGCTACACTTCGTTTCGGTTCTAACAAATGACTAAGATAGTGTCTAAAAATTAAATTCTGCATAATTAATATTTCACGGAATTTTCATCACTTATGCTTCAATTTGTCTTCCGTTCATTTTTCCTTGATGAAAAACGAACCAAAAAATCAAGAAAATCCAAAGCTTCTACCCACAAACCATCCCACCTCCCCGCTGGATTTCCAGGCCTACGCAGTTATACCGATCTTAAAAATAGGTAGTTAGGAAAAATTTAAACACACTCTAAGACTCGCTGCTACTTATCAACTATACCATTACACATACACCTCTCCATAATACGCTTCTACTTCCTCAAGAATAGTCAATACTTCTGCTTGCGTAGGGGCTTCTACTAGACGGATTCTAAAAGGTTTAAAATGATGAAAACCTCTAAAATATTGCGTGTAATGACGGCGCATCTCAAAAATACCTAGTTTTTCACCTTTCCATCGTACCGAAAAGTCAAGATGTTGTCTACAAACTGCCAAGCGCTCTTCGAGCGTAGGTTTGGCTAGGTGCTCTCCTGTTGTGAGGTAGTGCTTTACTTCACGGAAAATCCAAGGATAGCCAATCGCTGCCCGACCAATCATAATCCCGTCTACCCCGTATTTATTTTTGTACAAGAGTGCTTTCTCAGGCGAGTCAATGTCGCCATTCCCAAAAATAGGAATGTGAATGCGAGGGTTTTCCTTGATCTTCGCAATGAGTGTCCAGTCCGCCTCGCCCTTGTACATTTGTTTACGGGTACGCCCGTGAATGGTAAGCGCTTGAATACCCACATCTTGTAGGCGCTCGGCTACCTCTTCAATATTTTTCGTATAGTCATCCCAACCTAGCCGCGTCTTGACAGTAACGGGTAGCTTGGTAGATTTTACCACAGCAGCGGTCATCGCCGCCATTTTTGGGATGTCCTGTAGCAAAGCAGCTCCTGCACCTTTACAAGCTACTTTTTTCACAGGGCAACCATAGTTAATATCAATTAAATCTGGGTTCACCTGTGTAGCGATTTCGGCACAGGTGGACATCGTTTCAACGTCACTGCCGAACAGTTGCACCCCAATGGGACGTTCGTACTCAAAAATATCAAGCTTTTGCTTACTTTTTACAGCATCTCTGATAAGTCCTTCCGAAGAAATGAACTCTGTATACATCATATCTGCTCCGTTGGCCTTGCATACCGCACGAAAAGGAGGATCGCTTACATCTTCCATAGGAGCTAATAATAAAGGAAATTCACCTAGTTGAATAGAGCCAATTTTAATCATAGTTATCCCAAATAGTCAATTGAGAAAGGAGAGATAAAGCGCTTGATCAGGAATTTTCAAACACTTATCACCTACAATCTGACAATTTTACTTAGTTTTGCAGAGGCAAATTTAACACATTTACACGAGATGACGAACAATTCTACAGAAAGATTGTATCGCCCGTTATTATTTAGATTATTGGTACTTACGCTGTTGGTATTTGGCTGTATGCTATTGATGCAAGGGATTGCTACTTATCTTGTAACTGTCACCGACCTTCTACAGACAGAAGAAATTGCCTACATTTTGAATAACCCCACACTAGGTACAGAAGTAGACGGTGCTTGGACGGGCATTATGCTACTACAAGCTTTTACAGCCTTGGGTGGTTTTGTATTAGCTCCACTTATTTATGTCCATTTCATAGAAAAAAATGTAGAGAATCCTTTGGTAGCACAAACGCGAACCAGTGCTTTTCTAGTGATGTTGGTGGTCTTGATGGTTCTCTTCGTAGTGCCCTTCATCAGCTATACTGCTTACCTCAATGCGCAAATGCAACTGCCAGCAGCACTAAGCGAGGTGGAAAGCTACATTCAGCAAAAAGAAGAAAACCTAAAGGCACTTACCATATTTTTGACAGACTTTCCTAGTGTGACCCAGTTTTTAATAGCGCTGGTAGTCATTGCAGTGATCCCAGCCGTCGGTGAAGAACTGTTGTTCAGAGGTTTATTGCAGAATTTTCTCATACAGCACTTTGGTCGTCGCTATCATCATGGGGCTGTATGGCTTGTAGCCGTTATTTTTTCGGCCATTCACGTACAGTTTTATGGTTTTATTCCACGTTTACTGCTAGGGGCGCTCTTTGGCTACCTTTATTTATGGACCCAAAACCTGTGGTATCCTATCGTTGCTCATTTTATTAATAATGGTGCTACCTTGCTAGCGCTTTATTTATATCAGCAAGGCGCTACCTCTGTCAACTTAGAAGATTCTAGCCAAGTTTCTTGGTGGGCGGCTTTTGTCTCTTTACTATTGACGGGAGCGCTTGTTTTTCTTTTTAAGAAACGTGTTTATTTAACCAGAGAATAAGTTTCATGGTACGTTGGCAGAAAATATATGAGACAGACAAGTCTTACCAAGCAGGTATTGTAAAAGCAGTACTAGAGGATAGTGAGATTATAGCAGTCATCATTAATAAGCAGGACTCTTCCTATAACATGTTTGGCGGACAAGAAATATTTGTAAAAGCAGAAGACGTGATCAGAGCGCTTAAAATTATACAAGATGAAATCACCTTTGAGTAAGCTCTCCAACCTAGGGCAAAGAGTGATAGCAGGATTAATAGGAGCAGGTATGCTCGTAGGTGCTATCTATAGTGGTGCTTGGAGCTTCTTCCTGTTATTCCTTCTGATTGCTTTGTTGAGCCAATGGGAGTTTTATACATTACTGATGAAAGCAGGCTATAAGCCCATGCGTTTATGGGGCTGTTTACTTGGGATAGGGATTGTCACAGGGGTAGTGTTTGGTAGTGAGATCGTTCAAAATAGTGATTTCCTCCTTTTATGGTACATAGTACCTTGCTTAGCTTTCTTATCGTTTGTAGGAAAACTTTATGATAAGGATGACAAACAGCCCTTTCTCAATTTAGCCTTCACTTTCTTAGGTGTATTGTATGTCGCTTTTTCGTGGGCACTTTTTATACAAACGGCTTTTGTTAAGCAGGCTCCTCAAGCAGCGGGGTGGCTATTAAACAAGAGTACCTATACCTATCAAGTACCCTTGGGTATTTTCTTTATATTATGGGCCAATGACTCAGGTGCCTATTTTGTAGGAAAAGCATTTGGTAAGAAGAAGCTCTTCGAGCGCGTCTCTCCCAAGAAAACTTGGGAAGGGAGTATTGGAGGCTTCGTTTTAGCCACTATTGTAGCGGCCATGCTAGCCATTTACTTTACCCACTTAGCTAGTTGGAAATGGTACGTTTTGGGCGTTATTATTACCATTGCAGGAACTTATGGCGACCTAGTAGAATCTTTACTTAAAAGGAGTACCCAAGTGAAGGACTCTGGTTCAGTAATACCTGGACACGGTGGCTTTCTCGATCGTTTTGATGGGCTATTGCTGGCGGCTCCTTTCATTGCCTTATTTTTAAGATTATTTTGACTTCAAACCTCAATTTTTACTAATTTTACAGATAATTAGTAGTAAACGACATACATATGATTCATAGAGAAGGGCATACCTTACTATTTACACTTTTAGTTTTGCTGTCGGCTATCAATGTGGCGATTATCTATTTTTTCCCCACGCAAATTGTGGTGCAGAATATAGTAATTATAGTGAGTCTCATTTTCTACCTATTTACCCTACAATTTTTCCGTAATCCGCGTAGAGTTATACCTCAAGGGGAGCATCAAGTAATTGCTCCTGCAGATGGAAAAGTAGTAGTAATAGAAGAGACACAAGAACCAGAGTATCTGAATGAAAAGCGTATTCAGGTATCTATATTTATGTCTCCGCTAAACGTACACGTCAACCGAAATCCTATAGATGGTACTGTTGAGTATTTCAAATACCACAAGGGGAAATATTTGGTCGCTTGGCACCCTAAATCGAGTACGGAGAATGAAAGAACCACCTTGGTCATTACTTCTCCGAAAGGCATTAAAGTACTGATGCGTCAGATTGCAGGTGCAGTAGCAAAACGCATTAAATGGTATGTAAAAGAGGGTCAGCCTGTAGCGAAAGGGGCAGAGTTTGGCTTCATTAAATTTGGCTCTCGTGTAGATGTCTTTTTACCACTAGAATCAAAAGTTCAGGTAAAGATAGGAGACAAAACAGTAGGGGGCGAAACGATTATAGCGGAACTCCCTCAATAAGTTTGCATTTCCATTTATTTTCTGTAGTTTTATTTAAATCATTCATGTCTAACTTACTTAACTAAATCAGCAGGATGGCAACAATACAACAAGTGGAGGAAATGGTTAACCAATACGTACAGTCTGTAGGCTTAACGGTAGAAGGCACTTACAATGCTGAGCGTAAAGCGTGGTACTGGACAATCGGCTCTGCTAAGATAGAGGTATTTATACAAGGTATCCCTATGCAAGATGGCTCTCAACGCTATTTCCTCAGAATTTTCTCCCCTTTGCTACAGATCCCTAAAACGGATGAGGCGAAGTTTTACAGACATCTTCTAGAATTAAACGACTCTAAATTAGGCGTAAAGCTTACCGTAATGCCTGGCTCAGACACGGTGTATGCAACTTACGAAAGAGATATTAATGGTATCGATTATGAGGAGGTACGCACTTGCATTGCTGATTTAGAGTTTTGGGCAGACACACTCGATGACCAACTTAAAGATCAGTTTAGCGGTAGATAATACATATTAGTAATCTACAAACAGACTACAAAAGCATCTACTTTTGTAGTTTTTTTATGCCATCTGTACACTAACCCTAAGGAACTTTCTAGCAAGTTTGTATTTCTACTTGTTCTTTATACGCTAATTCAAGTGAATTATTCAAAACTAACTACATCAAAAAAATGGCAACATTACAGCAAGTAGAAGGTATGATCAATCAGTACGTACAGTCTGTAGGTTTGAGCGTAGAAGATACTTACAATGTTGAGCGCAAAGCGTGGTATTGGACACTCGGCTCTGCTGAAATAGAGGTGTTAGTATTAATACAAGGTGTCTCTATGCAGGATGGTTCTCAACGTTATTTTCTTAGAGTTTTCTCCCCTTTGCTACAAATCCCTGCAACAGATGAGGCAAAGTTTTACAGACATCTACTAGAGCTAAATGACTCTAAGCTAGGTGTAAAGCTTACTGTAATGCCTGATTCAGATACTGTATGTGCCACTTACGAAAGAGATATTAATGGTATTGACTACGAAGAGGTGCGTACCTGTATTGCCGACTTGGAGTTCTGGGCAGAGACACTCGATGATCAACTCAAAAACCAGTTTAGCGGTAGATAATAGCGCACCATAAAAGACTGATCGTTTACTAGCTATAAAAGTATTCACTTTTATAGCTTTTCTATGCAACCTACTATCGTATAATTTTTGTTTCTTTGTAAGTCAGATAAAAATCATTCATTTTGATTGAGTAAATACATTCACATGAATTCTCGACTATATATACTCATCTTATTGGTAGTTTTCAATAGTGCCTATGCGCAGGAAGAAAGTATTAATGCCATAGAGACAGATAGTATTCCAGATTTACAAGTAGAGCTGGAAAATACGAAGAAGAAAGACAAGAAAAAAAAGAAGCGGAAAGCTAAGAAAAAAGTTTATTACGGAAAAAAAGTGCGTAAAAGCTTCGTAAAGAACGGAAGCTACATCGAGATATTTCACTACCTCAAAGAGTTCGAAGCACCTAATAAGTACATAGAAAATATTGCTTGGTTTTACCCACAAAAGCGTGCGATCTATGAAACCAACTATAAAAAAGTAAAAAAAGGAAGCGCTAGAATACTGCATGGCCCTTACGAACGTAGAAGAGGTGACAAAGTAGTAGAAAGAGGCTTTTACTATATAGGCGCCAAACACGGCCGATGGGAAAAATACGGCAGAGATGCGATGGACCGTGACCATATTTTGCTCGATAAGACTACCTATTTCAGGGGTTGGCAGAAAGATTCAGAACGTACTTACTTTGATACAGAACAAAAAAAGTTAAAAGAAGTCATTCCTATCAAGTATGGTAAACGCGATGGCATGTATTATCGCTACTACAAAAATGGTTTTCTAGCAGAAAAGGGCGCCTACGAAAACGACCAAAAAGTAGGTAGGTGGATGGAGTATTACTCCAGTGGTCAACGAAAGCGAGAAATACAACATCCTAAAAACGCCTTGGTGGAAAACGTTGAACCCTACACCCTCAGAGAGTGGAATACAAAAGGAAAAGTAACCGAATATGAACGATCAGGGAGATATTAAACCCTCATTTTTCAATTTATTACTTCAAAGAGAGGAATCTTCGGGGCTTTACCAAAATAATTTTAAATTTGTAGATAGTATAACATAAAGTTAGCTTGGATAAACGATGAATATACTCATACTGGGCAGTGGTGGAAGAGAACATGCTTTTGCTTGGAAAATAAAACAAAGTACCTCTTGTGAAAGACTATATGTAGCGCCAGGCAACGCTGGTACAGCACAAATAGCTGAAAATGTAAGTATCCTCCTCGATGATTTTACAGCCATTGCGCAACTCTGCATAGAAAAAAAGATAGATTTAGTAGTCGTAGGGCCAGAGGCTCCTTTGGTAAATGGCATCATCGATTTCTTTCAACAACAACCTGCGCTACAAGCCGTACAAATCATTGGTACTTCCCAAGCAGGAGCCCAACTAGAGGGCAGTAAAGATTTTGCGAAGCGTTTTATGCAAGAACAGGCAATTCCTACTGCGCAGTATGCCACTTTCACCGTTGCTCAATATGACGCAGCAATAGCCTACGTAGAAAAACATCCACTGCCTATTGTACTAAAGGCAGACGGGTTAGCAGCCGGTAAAGGCGTGATCATTTGTGACACACACACGGAGGCAAAAGAAATACTTAAAGAAATGCTACTGGAAGAAAAGTTTGGCGTAGCAAGTCAAAAAGTGGTGATAGAGCAATTTCTCTCAGGCATAGAACTATCTGTATTCATACTTACAGATGGTAAACATTATAAAATACTACCATCAGCCAAAGATTACAAACGCATTGGTGAGGGAGACACAGGACTAAATACTGGTGGAATGGGAGCTATCTCGCCCGTCTCTTTTGCCGATGCCGCTTTTATGCAAAAGGTGGAAGCAAAAATTGTTCAGCCTACACTCAAAGGGTTACAAGCAGCCCAAATAAACTACAAGGGATTTTTATTTATAGGGCTGATGAAGGTAGGAGATGAACCGTATGTCATTGAATATAATGTACGTATGGGCGATCCAGAGACGCAAGTAGTATTACCACGTATACAAACAGACTTAGTTACTTTATTGCAGGCTACTGCACAACAGACCCTCGACAAAACACCACTTACGGTTGAGGAACAAACGGCAACGACCGTAGTATTGGTATCAGGAGGTTATCCAGAAGCCTATGAAAAGGGGAAAGTAATCGAAGGGCTAGCACAGGTAAAAGAGAGCATCGTTTTTCATGCTGGTACAGCTTATCATAACGAGAAGCTCGTAACAAACGGAGGGCGCGTATTAGCGATTACCTCTTTAGGAAAAAGTATGGACGAGGCGCTTCAAGCCTCTAGAAAGGTAGCGGAGCAAATCCAATTTGAAGGAAAATATTATAGAAAAGATATAGGAGCAGATTTACAAGAAGTTTAATGCACACAAGTGTAATGGTTTTTTCTTTAAATCTATAAAAAGAAGAAAAATGGGATGTACAAGTTGTTCTACTGGAGGCTGTGGGTCTTCTGATAAAAAAAAAGGCGGGTGTGCCTCTGGTGGATGTAATAAAATGAATGTGTTTGACTGGCTGAGTAACATGGACTTACCAGTCGATCAGCAATTTGATGTGATAGAAGTACGGTTTAAGAATGGAAGGAAAGAGTTTTTTCGAAATACACATCAACTAGACCTTTTTCCGGGAGATCCCGTAGCGGTAAATATGGGTACGGGTTATCATGTAGGGCACGTTTCTCTACAAGGAGAACTGGTAAGGCTACAAATGCTCAAGAAGAAGATAAAAGAAGAAGACGTCGTGCTGGAAATATACCGCCTTGCTACCGAAACAGACCTAGACAGACATAAAGAAACAAAGGCGAGAGAAATGCCTACTATGTTTCGCACAAGGCAAATCATTCAAGACTTTAAGCTTAGTATGAAACTCTCAGATGTGGAGTTCCAAGCAGATAACAGCAAAGCTACCTTTTACTACTCAGCAGATGCGCGGGTAGATTTTCGTGAATTAATTAAAGTGCTGGCTGCTGAATTTAAAATTCGTGTAGAAATGCGGCAGATCAGCTTACGCCAAGAAGCAGGTCGCCTAGGAGGGCTAGGGGTTTGTGGTCGTGAACTGTGTTGTTCTACTTGGCTTTCTGATTTCAAGAACGTACCCACCTCTGCCGCCCGTTACCAAAACCTGTCGCTCAACCCTAGTAAGCTTTCAGGGCAATGTGGGCGGTTAAAGTGCTGCCTTAATTATGAGTTGGAAACCTATGTAGAGGCGCTTAAGGATATTCCCACTATAGAAAAGCCTCTTAAAACTGCACAAGGCAATGCTTTTCTCAAAAAAACAGATATTTTTAAGAAGTTGATGTGGTTTGGCTATGAATCAGAAAATAGCTGGCATCCTCTTACCATAGAGCAGGTAAAAGAAATCTTAGCTATGAATGAGAAAGGAGAAATGCCTGAAAACCTAGGAAATGTAGTAGAGGAAGTGAAGAAGGACTTTGAAGAGGTCATGGAACTAGAGGCAGAAGCTTTCCACAAAAAAATAGATGCTAACAGAAACCGAAAAAGAAAGCGGCGAAACAAAAGAGGGCAAGTCAAAAAAGATAAGAAAAACCCTCAGGTAACTAATAAGAAAGCACAGAACCAACGTAAGAAAAATGTTAAGAAGCGCTCGTAGTATAAACTACTTTTTATGCTTGGGTGTGATTTTTCTGGCAGGGATGACTGCTTGCGACCAAGCACGTTTTTATGAAAAAAACATTGATATAAAAGAAGGAAAATGGTATGCAGATTCCTTGATGACCTTTCGTTTTGAGATCGACGAGGCCACTGTACCTTACAACCTTTACTATAATATTCGTAATACGCTTTCTTACCCTTACTACAACCTGTATGTTACTTACTATCTCGAAGATAGTACTGGCAAAGTGATCGATCAGCAATTACAAAATATTACGTTGATGGACGAGAAAACAGGAAAGCCTTATGGTCGAGGGATTGGTGATATATACGAACATCAGCTAATGGCATTACCCAACTATAAATTCCCAGCGGCTGGAGAATATACCTTCAAAGTAAAGCAGTATATGCGACAGAGTCCGCTACCTGATCTACTAACAATTGGGCTAAGAATAGAACAGCAACCCTAAAAACCTATGTCAGTACATACCAACATAAAGCGTGTTACTACGCATACTATACAAGAAATGAAAATGAAGGGAGAGAAAATCTCCATGCTTACCGCCTATGATTTTTCTATGGCCAAAATCGTAGATGAGGCAGGAGTAGATGTAATTTTAGTAGGTGACTCTGCCTCTAATGTCATGGCAGGTCATGAAACTACCCTTCCTATTACACTCGACCAGATGATCTACCATGCTTCTTCGGTGGTAAGAGCCGTAAAGCGTTCACTGGTGGTAGTAGACCTCCCTTTTGGCTCGTACCAAGGTAATTCCAAAGAAGCCCTCAGCTCTGCTATTCGAATCATGAAAGAATCTGGTGCGCATGCCGTAAAACTAGAAGGAGGCGCTGAAGTGAAAGAATCAATCGAGCGTATTTTGAGCGCAGGTATTCCTGTAATGGGGCACTTAGGACTTACTCCGCAGTCTATTTATAAATTTGGTACCTATACGGTGAGAGCCAAAGAAGAAGCAGAAGCAGCTAAACTCATCCACGATGGTAAGTTACTAGACGACACAGGCTGCTTTGCCATTGTATTAGAAAAGATTCCTGCACATTTGGCGCAAAAAGTAGCCACTGCGATCGATGCTCCTGTTATTGGGATCGGTGCTGGTAATGGTGTGGACGGTCAAGTGTTGGTTTTACACGATATGTTAGGGATTAATAAAGACTTTAGTCCTCGTTTTCTACGCCGTTATGCAGATTTACATACAGTGATGAGTGATGCTGTAAAAAATTACATTAAAGATATCAAAGAAGTGGACTTCCCCAACGATAAGGAAAGCTACTAGGGTGAGCAAGTTGAGCTACTCAAACAACTGTACAGTGTAGTCTAGTAAGGTAGTATCACCCATTTTACCGTGTCCAGGTACTACATATTTGAGAGAAGGGTAATGCTCCTTAATATTATATACAGTAGCTGACCAAGCTTCCGTATTAGCATCCGCTAGATTACCCTTAGTGGCGTTTAATGCTTTTATAAGGCAACCTCCAAATAAAAGCGACTCATCTGGAATGTACCCAACGATGTTATCTGGTGTATGCCCCTCCCCGAAGAAGCTACTTACTACTTTCTTATTTTCTAGTACCATTACAAGTGACGTCTCAAAACCATACTGAGGAACACTACTTCCTTTTTCCTTCGCTAAAGCAATGGTATGCTGGTGGGCGTAAGAGGCAATTTTCCGTTTATGAAAGGTGTCCAGCCCTCCCAGACAGTCTGCATGAAAATGGGTGACAATCACTGCTTTTACTTGGCATTGTAATTCGTCATTGATCCAACTAATAAGCTCCTCTGAGGTAGCATTATCCGTAGGTGTATCAAATACAACGGTTGTATTGCCCTCTCTGTACAGGATACCATTGCAGGGCACTTTGCCGTACTTGTCAGTAGCTAGATAAGAAGTATGTAAAAAAACCTGAGGGGTGATGGGTTGAATGACTAAACTTGATGAGGTATAAACAGGTAGTGGCTCGACTTGTCCATAGCCACTACATACCACACTAAGTGTACTCAAAAGAAAGTAAAAAAATCTTTTCAACGTTGTATGTTACATAAACTCAGCAATTAGTTTGTCATCCCAGAAGTCTGCAGTCTCGGAAATATCATTAATCATAGCAATTACCTCTTCGGTAGCCAGACCCTCCAAATGCCGAACGGATGATAGAAATACGCCCTCATCAAAGAGCTCGAAACGCTCACTAATAAAAGAATGATTCAACTCTAACAATCGTCTAAAAAACTCTCTTTGTTTGCGTCTCGGTACATCCATTAGGCGGCAGTTCATAGAGATAGTATTTTGCTCACCTTCAGCACCAGGTGAGGAGTTGAGCGTAATAGTGATGCTTGCAGAACCTTTCTTCACAATCCAACTACCAGGTAGGCTGGCTTTCGCATCTTTGGGGTCTGCCCCCAATTGCTTTAAGGCCTCCTCTACATCTTTTACATAATCTAAATGTGACATACTTTATAATATTAAGCGTAAACTCATGGAGCTAAAGTAATAAAACATTTGTCTTTTTTGCAACCTATTCTAGAAATTGGTAAAGAAACCTTTTATATTAAAAAAACTTTATAAATACTCCCCTAGAGAAAGAAGGCTTATCTCATATTAAAACGCAGATGAAAAAAAGTCAAATAAATATTTGATCAAAATGAAAAAGAGTCTAAATTTGCAACTCGTTAAAACAATCTATGAAGTAGATTGTATATTCTTTGAAACGATGATAAGGTATTAGGGGAGTTACCAGAGTGGCCAAATGGGGCAGACTGTAAATCTGCTGGCGTATGCCTTCGGAGGTTCGAATCCTCCACTCCCCACACTAGAATACTTTTAATAAGCGGGCGTAGCTCAGTTGGTAGAGCGACAGCCTTCCAAGCTGTAGGTCGCGGGTTCGAATCTCGTCGCCCGCTCTTTTTAATAAGTATAAAAGTATTTTTCTAGGAAAAAGCATACATACTCTTCTTAAGCCGATGTAGCTCAGGGGTAGAGTACTTCCTTGGTAAGGAAGGGGTCACGGGTTCAAATCCCGTCATTGGCTCAAAGGCAGTTTAACTAAATTAAACAAGTTTATCAAAATAAATTTTAAAAAGAGGATTTTTCAAATATGGCTAAAGAAACTTTTGACCGTTCTAAACCTCACGTAAATATTGGAACTATTGGTCACGTAGACCACGGAAAGACTACCTTAACGGCTGCTATTACAACTGTACTTTCTAATAAAGGACTAGCAGAACTAAAGGATTTCTCTTCTATTGATAATGCGCCTGAAGAAAAAGAAAGAGGTATTACGATCAATACTTCTCACGTAGAGTACCAAACAGATAACAGACACTACGCACACGTAGACTGCCCTGGTCACGCTGACTATGTAAAAAACATGGTAACAGGAGCTGCGCAGATGGACGGTGCTATACTAGTAGTAGCGGCTACGGATGGGCCTATGCCTCAAACTCGTGAGCACATTCTATTGGCTCGTCAGGTAGGGGTACCTCAAATCGTTGTTTTCATGAATAAAGTAGACTTAGTAGACGATCCTGAACTATTAGAACTAGTAGAGATGGAAATTCGTGAACTACTAAGCTTTTATAAATTTGACGGTGATAACATTCCTGTTATCCAAGGTTCGGCATTAGGTGCTTTAAATGGCGAAGATCAGTGGGTGAAAACAGTAGACGAGTTAATGGAGGCAGTAGATAGCTTTATCCCTCTTCCTGAGCGTTTGGTAGACCAACCTTTCTTGATGCCTGTAGAAGATGTATTCTCTATCACAGGTCGTGGTACAGTAGCAACTGGTCGTATCGAAAGAGGTGTAATCAACTCAGGTGACTCTGTGGATATCCTAGGAATGGGTGCTGAAAACCTTAAGTCCACTGTGACAGGGGTAGAGATGTTCCGTAAAATCTTGGATAGAGGAGAAGCTGGTGATAACGTAGGACTTCTACTAAGAGGTATCGACAAGGAGCAAATCAAAAGAGGAATGGTAATTTGCCAGCCTGGTACAGTTACTCCTCACTCTCACTTCAAGGCAGAGGTATATGTACTCTCTAAAGAAGAGGGTGGTCGTCATACACCTTTCTTTAACAAGTATCGTCCTCAGTTCTACTTAAGAACTACTGACGTAACAGGAGAAATCAAACTACCTGATGGTGTTGAGATGGTGATGCCTGGTGATAACCTTACCATCGAAGTGAAGTTGATCAATACTGTAGCGATGGAAAAAGGGTTACGTTTCGCGATCCGCGAAGGAGGTAGAACTGTAGGTGCTGGTCAGATCACTGAGATTCTAGACTAGTCACTACATAAGTAGAAATACAATATTTTATATGGAAGGGCACTCTTACGAGAGTGCCTTTTTTCTTGTATGAGGCTACCCTTAGAGGCTGCTTGGTTTTTGTATTTATGAGGAGGTACTTTTGTTTAGGCGAAGTACTTCTATGAGAGGACAAACATCGCAAGTGTTTGGGTCAGCCCGCAAGACACAGCGAGCGTCTGATAAAATCGGGAAACATAAATGAAAAGAACCCTTAAGAAAACTGAGAAATAAAGTTCAAACGACTTCTTAGTTTTCCTTGGTTTCAACACGTAAACCAATGGATAGAATACCAGCAAGCTGGCGTTCTTGAGAAAGACTTATCTTGTAAGTACCTTGCTCTACAGGAGAAAGATTAGTAAGGATCATTTCCAAGTCACAAAGATCACCCATACAAGAAGATAAATACTCCTCTCCCTCTCTTACTGCTACTACCGTCGAAAAAGGTTGCTCCTCCCCTGAAGGTGTAATGAGTAGACCATCAAGTGGAATGGTAGTCTCCCTGAATCCGTAAGCGTGCCTCAACAAAATAAAACAGTTGTAAGCTGTTTCTGCATTGTCAACCTCAAATTCAAAGGAAAGCGTTCGATCTGGTAACCACTCCCCCTGCGGAAAATCATCAATAATGTTTTTGTAAATCTGGTTCTCTTCTTTACAGCCCATCCAAGGAAGTAAAGCAAATAATAATAAGCTTGTGAGTCGTTTCATAAGGTATTAGGCTATTTTGAGGAAGTTAAAACTCTTTTTCTTTTTAAAAAATTAAATCCTTATTTTTCATCTTCAAATAAACAGCATAATGAAAAAAATAAACAAAATTCTAGTAGCCAATAGGGGTGAAATTGCGTTGAGGGTAATGCGATCAGCAAAAGAAATGGGAATCAAGACGGTAGCGATATTTAGTACAGCCGACAGAGAGGCATTGCATGTACGCTTCGCTGACGAGGCAGTATGGATTGGAGAAGCACCTTCTGCTGAATCCTATCTTAAGGGTGAAGCCATCATAGCCATTTGCCAACAACTCGACGTAGATGCCATCCATCCAGGCTATGGATTTTTGTCAGAAAACGCCACCTTTGCTAGGCAGGTAGCAGAAGCTGGGTTGACTTTTATCGGGCCCTCTCCTGAGGCAATTGAGGTAATGGGTAGTAAACTAGCCGCAAAAGAAGCTGTCAGTAAGTTTGACGTTCCGTTAGTTCCCGGTACGCCTAGTGCCATTACTGATAGAGCAGCAGCTAAAAAAATAGCTAAGGAAATAGGCTATCCTATTTTGATAAAGGCCAGTGCAGGCGGTGGTGGAAAGGGGATGCGTTTGGTAGAAAAAGAAGAAGATTTTGACGAACAAATGGAAAGAGCCGTCAGTGAAGCAGTATCTGCCTTTGGAGATGACTCCGTGTTTATTGAAAAATACATTACTTCTCCCAAGCACATAGAGATTCAGATACTAGGCGATCAAGCAGGAAATCTAGTTTATTTATTTGAAAGAGAGTGTTCTATTCAGCGACGCCACCAAAAGGTAATTGAAGAAGCGCCTTCTGCGGTGCTTACGCCTGCCGTTCGACAAGCGATGGGGGACGCCGCTATCAAAGTAGCACAGGCTTGTAACTACTATAATGCAGGTACTGTAGAGTTTGTGATGGATGAGCAGCTCAATTTTTACTTCTTGGAGATGAATACACGCCTACAAGTGGAGCATCCTGTCACAGAAATGATCACTGGGATTGATTTGGTAAAAGAACAAATCAAAATAGCTCAAGGCGAATCACTCAGCTTTCAACAAGAAGATTTACAGATTCGAGGTCACGCCTTAGAGGTACGTGTATATGCAGAAGACCCCAAGAATAATTTCTTACCTGACATTGGTCAGCTCAAAACCTATGTACGTCCACAAGGACTAGGCGTACGGGTAGATGATGGCTTCGAGCAGGGGATGGAAATACCTATTTATTACGATCCCATGATTGCCAAGCTGGTTGCTTTTGGGAAAGACCGTACGGAAGCCATCGCCAGAATGCGCCGTGCTATTGCAGAATACAAAATTACGGGAATAGAAACTACATTGCCTTTCTGCGATTTCGTATTAGGACACGAGGCGTTTGTATCGGGTAAGTTTGATACGAACTTTGTGCAGAAGTTTTTTACCCCTGCATCCCTACAAGTAACACTTACACAAGAAGAAATAGAAGTTGTTAGCATCGTTGCTGCCAAGCTCTTAGAAGCGCGTCAAGCAACAACAGCACAACCTTCTCCTAATGGTGTCGCTACTACTTCCAATTGGCGAAAAAATAGAGTGTAGTAGTACAAATAGCCTGCTTTTTTGGTTTGGGTTTTCAAATATAAATTACTAATTTTGTAATGGCGAGCTGCACAACCAGCTCCTGCTGAACTCCCCCAGGGTTGGAATATACAGCAAGGGTAAGTGGTTGAGCGGTGTGATGTGGCTTCGCCTTTTTTATTGAATGCGCTTTTTTACAATCCTTCTACAACTATCACACAGCGCTTCTTTTGCCTCATCAATGGTTTGCATCTTTTCTAACGCATCGCGCATAAGACAATGTGCCTTTGGGCAGTGCCTCAATCCTATATTATGACCTATTTCGTGTATAGCAATTTTCCTCAAGCGCTTGCGCATACCCGCTTCGTCAGTATATCGATACAATCGAAAGGTAGATACCACGCAACTTTCACCAGGTCTAGCCCCTAAACCAAAAAGTCCCCAGTCAGTATAAAGCCAAGTAGGGTGTTTAATCTTACCCTTTATCCGTTTGGTAGAAGAAATATCTTGATTGGTAAGTCCTATAATGTAATCAGCACCTTTGGGCTTCATAGCTTTGAGGTGTCTAAGCAGTGTATCAGCGCGATAGCGATTGCCTAGCCCCAATCGGGCAATCTCAGGAATGTATTGGGTTTGGGCAGTACGTGGAAGGGGTTGTGTAGGAAGTATTACTACTTGAAGGGCATAGTGTTGCGAAAGCGCTTTTTTTACCTCATTCACGTGAGCTGTATCTACAGTAGCAAAAGGCTGTATGACAATCATTTGTGGCTTTTGTTAGTAGAGGCGTTCCAAATCACTTGAAGAGCAAGCGTACAACCATAAAAGTATAAATAAAGAAAGTAGGGAAAACAGACGATACACAGAGATAAGAATTTTCTGATAAAAGCACAAAAGCAGTACCAGCCCAAACACAATTTTACTAAATTTACATCAAAGCAATTACACAACATTCACTTATTACTGAGCAAACTTATGAAGTTTTTTATAGACACAGCCAACCTTGATGAAATCAAAGAAGCCCATGACCTAGGTATTTTGGATGGGGTTACTACCAACCCTTCTTTGATGGCCAAAGAGGGTATTACTGGCCAAGAGAACATTATCAATCATTATGTAAAGATTTGTGAAATTGTAGA
>CALEMF010000044.1 GCA_937911505.1 uncultured Cytophagales bacterium | reverse complement strand
TTGATTTTTTGGTTCGTTTTTCATCAAGGAAAAATGAACGAAAGGTAAATCGAAGTATAAGTGATGAAAACTTCGTGAAATGTTATTTATACAGAATTTAATTTTTAAACATGATCTAAATGAAAAGAAAGTTATTAGCTCCGTACAATTCTCTGGAGAAAATCTTGGCGTTTTTAGAAACGAAAACAGACTTAGCGCTATCCATTGTTCAAGATGAGTGGGTCACTGATGGCTCCTTGGCTATTACACCAGGCAAAAAATGTATTCTTGTTAAAAAAAGTGCTACGGCTGGC
The DNA here is from genome assembly GCA_937911505.1 of uncultured Cytophagales bacterium. GTDB lineage: Bacteria > Bacteroidota > Bacteroidia > Cytophagales > Thermonemataceae > CALEMF01. The sequence goes on along the minus strand of CALEMF010000044.1, from coordinate 46,910 downwards.
GCAAAAATCAATTTACTGGCATCCAATATTGTTGATATTCATCCTGTTCCGCCGAGTAGGTTTGTAAATAACATGACCCAAAGAGGCATATTAGCTTTTATCGTACATGCCCTTATATCCAGTTCGCAAAACAAAATAGCCAATGAAGTTGAAAACTGTTTACTAGAAATACAAGCGCAATAGTGGAGCAAAAAATATTCGCCTATAAAAGTAGATTTTCGTACTGGATTTTCTTACCAGCTATTGTCTTGTTATGTGTAGCTTTGTATTGTTATCAGTACAATGCCAACATAATTTACAAAGGGAAAAACATAATAACTTTTCCGTATAGCTTCTATTATACGGGTATATTGGGCTTTTTATTTTTGATGTATGCCATCTATAAATTAAGGGCGCACTATGTAGCTATTCAGCACGGTAGCAGTATTAAAGTGAGCGAAAATTGTTTGGTTTTTCCCTATAAAAAATCAAATATGAGTATTGACTTTAAGGAGATTACCAAACTATACATAAAAAATAGCTCAGATGACGGAGAGGCTCTCATTATCTATTCTCATAATGGTAAAAAAAGCTATGCATTTTTTCATGACTTCTTTGCATCTACAGATCAGTATGTAGCGTTCAAGGCCCATTTGGAAAAATCAATCAATGAGACATTCCTCACACCCTGAAACGAGCATTGTGTTTACCCGCGTGCTGACTAAAGATATAACAAAGACTAAAATCACCTTCAAGGCACAGTGATTGCGAGCTTTTATTTTACAATCGCTTAAAAATTGAAGACTATGCTTTAACCAACTTAGATGAAGATTAAACTCGCTGCTATATTTTTCACTTGCTTATTGAGTACAAGTTTCGTATTCGCTCAGTCTACTGTCCAATTAAACGAGGTAGATCTCCTGGTTTACGATAAAGAAGATACGGACAACATTGCCTTTTATCAAGACAAAGGCAACAATCAGTTTCTTGAAGTATGGATTGAGTTTGATGAAGAGAAAAAGTACGAGAACGGGCAATACGTTATCACGCATACCCTTGCCTATGCAGAAAAGACGGTACCTTTCGAAGAACTGACAAGGGATGAAGAGGATGTAATCGTTTACGTAAAAGACGTAAAGCCCACTTCTCGTACCAGCTTCATCAATCAACCTTTTGAAGTAGAAGAAGACTGGGTAAAATATAACGACTCTACTCATCAAGTGGTATTTGAGATGCTTTCTACTCATTTAGGAACCATTCAAGAACTATATTTTGGAGAGAAAAAGCGACGAGGTGGCTTTGGAGTCCGCGAAAACGACCCTACCCATCAAAAGCATAGATGGCGAGCAGCGTGGGTCAATTATTACAATGTGATAGACATAGACTTTGGTGACAATAAACATATTTACTTTCTCTGCGAAGAGAGTGATTTGTCGTATATTTTTTTGCCCTTAGAAGAGGTTACTTATTTGATTTCTGATGACAAAGGAACAAGTAAAATCTCTCCAAACCCCTCCTATGATATAAGCTATGCTGAAAGATTCTCTCAATACGAACCTGCCGATTTTACCGTTTTTACCCAAAATGAAAAGGCACAATATATATTGAAAAACGCATTTGATGAGCCACTCATCCCCCCTTACGACTCTCTGAGGTATAATTCTTTATTTATCATTGGAAAGAACAAGAATGGTGAAACCCATATTTATGATTCTTATTACCACAAAGCCAATATCGACCCCGTACAGAGTGCCTATTTTTACAGAAATGGCTTAGAGATTCTCACTGCCGAAGGAGCCAGTTATTACAATGCCAACCTTGAAAAAGTAGATGAGTTTCCTCCTCTTTCTTATGCGCTTTGTGGCACAGTCTCTCTCATCGCTACTGAAATCAGTAAAACGAAGCAGGATTACTACCTTACCCACGAAGTGGGCTATGCTTTTTCGAATAACCCTACCATTACCTACCGCCTAGGGGGCTTAAAGAAAAAAGACTCCATTACCTTTTTAGATAACTCTACCATGCACGTTTGGGATGAGAACGATGATTTTGTGAACAATACCTTTTTGTCTCCTACCTTACTAAAAGTCATTAGAAAAGGGAAGTCGGGGATTTATCGTTACCCTTTTGAGGTTGGAGAAACAACGCCTGATTACTATCATTTATCGCTCATAGAACCTAAAATAGCACTGCCTATCGACAAGGATTCTATTGTATTCAAAGACAAACTCGTTCTCTTTTATGAAAAAGAGCAAGTAGGTATTTTCCCTCAACATCAAACGGCACCTTATCAATACCTTGAAAAAGTAACCAATTCGTTTTTCAGCATCAAAAGAGACGATAAGGTGGGTTGGCTAGACATCAAAACATTTAAAGAATACTTCAATGATTAACACCTGAATAGTAAAAAGGCCCTTCCTCAAAAGAAAAGGGACAAATTTTCTTGCCCCTAACAAAGATTTTAGCTTTTATGCTTACCTGATTTTGCTCTCTCAAGTCTGTATTGTTATACTTTCTTTACCCTTCTAGTAGCCAACCCTTAGCCAATATGTAGTCATTAAAAAGCTTCATCTCAAAGGCACCTTCAGGAGTTGTGCTATCGTCTTCCATCATTTCTGCTGATAACTGCGCAAAAAACTCTTCTGATAAAATATGCGCAAACTTTTGAAGGCCTGCTTGTACGATCTGAGGCATCCACTCGGAGGCTATCCAGTCATTAATTTCATCCCATACGCCTTGTACTTGTCGGTTATCGTTAAGGAGCAGTTTGGCTTCGTATACTTTAATGTTATCCAAGAGTAGTAAGGCACCTCGCTTTACATCTTCAAAACCCACAATATTCGTTTCAACTACGGTGGTAGTATACCTATCAAGCGACTGCATTCCTTCTTCCGTCAGATAAGTACCCATCCAGTTACTATAGAGGATTTGCTCTTCTTCCCAGTATTCGATTTGGAGCAATACACCACCTTGATCATTTTTAATTTCTTGTCTCATAGCATTTTATCATTTTAAAGTTCATAATAATAGGAACACTGATGTAGAACAATTGAATAATGTTATCGTTACGTCAATACTAGTTCCTTATTTCTTCTTTCAAAATAGTTAAATAATGTCAATAAAATCAGTAAAACAAGTGTGGTTACTATAAAATGTAATATTCTAATCAACTTTTCACTTCATTTGATATGTTATACTTCCTATGTAGTTTTATGGATTGGTATATCAACCTACTTCTATCATTATACATTATAAACCCTCGATAGCACGTAAATAAGATGCAGACATTTCAATCAATTGGTAGTTTTTTAAAAGCGATTGGCGTTAAGCATTTTTCTGAGCACGAAAACTTCTTCATTTATAGAATTGAAGATTATTTTTGGGGAGAACAATTTGAAGTGGGTCCTTTTCAGTATGAGTTTTTTGAGCTAACCTTTGGCAGCGGCCACGATGTAGACATCACTATTGGTAGCGAAACCTTCAAGTCAATCGAAAATACCATTTCTTTTATTACTCCTTATCAGACTTCCTCTTGGCGTATCAATTCATTTAAAGAAGACTCTATCGGCTATATGATCCTATTTAAGCCTGAGCTCCTTCATTTTTCTCACGATACGTTTGATCTCTACAAACAGTTTTCATTTTTTAATTTCTACACTTCTCCACTCCTCCTCCTTTCTGCTGCTCAGAAAGACATCGTTGTCAAGCTGATGCAAACCCTATTGGAAGAGTTTAACGAAAACCGAGAAGGCAGACAGGAGATTATTCTTGGCGCCTACCTCACAATCCTCTTGGAAAAAGTCAATGCTATGTTCAGCAAGGGTACGGCTAATAAGGTATTTATCAACCGCGCCGAAGAAATCACCTTCTTGTTTGAAAAAGCCCTCAGAGAGGAAGCCCATTACAAGAGTCGCCTGTCCGACTACACCTCACAGCTCAATATCAGCAAAGTTTATTTATCTGAAGTGGTCAAGAAAACCACAGGAAAATCCGCCAAGGTATTGATTCAAGAAATGGTTATTTATAAAGCCAAAACTTTACTAAAACAATCCAGTAACCCGATTGCCACCATTGCTTATGAGCTAGGCTTTGAAGATGCTTCCAACTTTGTAAAATATTTTAAAGGGCTTGTGGGTATTACGCCTAGTATGTATCGTAAAAAACCTTAATTTTTACCATTTTCACCTCGTTAAATACTAATCATATTGGTTGGTTGTTATGTTATTCATCTCATAAAATAAATTTATACGATGAAGTTAAAATCACTTTTTCTTTTTGGAATACTATGGCTTTTGACCCAAATGGGTTATTCACAAACTACCCTCGAAACCTTTGCAGCTACAGAGGAAATGGTAGTAGAAAGTTGGTTCTTTAAACCACTTACCGACGACTACAAGTTTAGTATATTTAGCCTCAATGATGTTGTAGTCGACTACGAGACAGAAGGTTCGGAGTTTGTCTCTTACACCATTTTGGGGTATGATGTATGGAAAGGCTTTGGCCCCGTAGTAGGAGGGCGTATTTTTGACGGTCGTGCGAGTGCGCTGGCTGGTATTCAGTGGGTAAAGGCTGGAGAACAGCTTTTGATCAGTACTAACATCACTACTGAGCTACGAGATAATCCTTTCTACGAGTTTTATTTATTGGCACAATATCGTTTTCCAATTAGTAAAAAGCTCAACTTCTTTAGTCAATTTCAGAACTCAACCAATTTTAATAACGATGCGCATAGCCTCAGTTTTCAGCGAACACGCGTGGGGCTAAGTTTGCAAAAGCTTCAATTTGGGCTAGGGATCAATACCTATCAGTTTGGAGAAGAGGGTGACTTCGAGAGTGATCCTGGGCTGTTTGTAAGACTAGAATTTTAAAAATAAAACTAAAAAGTATGAAATGGTTATATTTAATTATCGCGGTTGTCAGTGAGGTAATCGCCACTACAGCTTTAAAACAGAGCGACGGTTTTTCAAAACTTGTTCCTTCCATCGTTACCGTGCTCGGCTACGGTAGTGCTTTTTACTTCTTATCCCTTGTATTACGAGAAATGTCTGTTGGGGTAACGTATGCTATCTGGAGCGGTGTGGGCGTCGTACTGGTGGCTACAATAGCCTACTTTCGGTTTGGCCAAAAGCTAGACTTAGCTGCGATAGCAGGTATTGTACTGATTATAGCTGGCGTAATGGTAATTAACTTATTCTCTAAAACGGTGTGAAGTAAAAAACATCAATAGGTAATTCAAAAAAGGATAGTTTTAATAAATAGTTACTATAAAAGTACTAATCAATTGATTGATATTTTCCTGCTTATAAAAGCGTGTAAAGATTACTATTCGGTTTATTTTCATTAAATTAATTGCTTAAGAACATGTTTGATTCTTTCTTAACTGTCTGTTTTTAAGATTGATATAAGTGCGTCGGCCTGAAAATCCAGCGGGGAGGCGGGCTGGATTGTGGGTAGAAGCTTTGGATTTTCTTGATTTTTTGGTTCGTTTTTCATCAAGGAAAAATGAACAAAAGGTAAGTCGAGGCATAAACAATAAAAATTTCACGACATGTTAATTATACAGAATTTAATCCTTAAACATTCTCTAAATACATAATTGACCTTGTACAAGACTGTTGTCCATAAACTGAATAGCATACAAAATGAAAAAATTTTTAGTGAAAGCCGCTTCCAATCTATTCCCAGAAGCCGTCACCTCGTTTGCCTATAATCAACTCACCAATCCGCAAGTTCGAAAACTTCGAGAAAATGAATTGGTTGTCCTTGACAAATCAGAAAAAGAACAATACAAGTTCAAGACGTTTGACATTCAACTTTACACTTGGCAAGGTGGCGACAAAAAAATACTCCTTATTCACGGGTGGGAAGGCCAAGCAGGTAACTTTTCAGATTTAGTTGAAAAGCTTTTAGAGAATGGTTATACGGTTTATGCCTTCGATGCACCGTCACACGGGTTTAGTTCAAAAGGAGAAACAAGCCTTTTTGAATTTACCGAGCTGGTAGGTATCTTAATACGAAAGCTTCAAGTTCGTCAATTAGTAAGTCATTCTTTTGGAGGTGTGGCAACTACTTATGCCCTTTTTAACAACAAAGATTTAGAGATTGACAAATATGTACTCCTCACCACACCCGATAGATTTGCGGAACGGATAGAAGATGTTTCCGCTACAGTAGGCATTACTGACAAAGTTAAAAATCGGCTCATTGGACGATTAGAAAAAGAGATAAACCTTGATATAAACACGCTTAATGTCAGTGACTTTGTCAAAGAAATTAATGTAAAAGCATCTTTGATTATACACGATAAAAATGATAAGGTAATACCGATTGCGCGTTCTAAAAACGTTCACAATAATTGGCCTGCCTCTCAATTTAAAGAAATTGAAGGAACAGGCCATTTTCGCATCTTAAGAAATGACGGAGTGATCAGGGAAGTGATCAGTTATATTGACTAAGCGATCTATGGTAATACAACAGATTATAGCAGGCAAACGAGAGGTTTTTACATCCACTTGCTATTGTAAGGTATTTGTTAGAGTAGCGGTAAGCAATCGTTTGCCTTAGATCTTTCTGCGTAGTCTCTGGGCGTCATTTGTTTCTTGTCTTTTACTTTAGTGGATACCTTTAAGGCAAGGCACTTCTTCACCACCTCCGCTAGATTGAGTTTCGCCGCAAAGTGTAACAAATTTCTACCTTGCTTGTCTTGTAAAGAGGGGTCTAAGCCTGCCTCTATTAATTCAAGAATAATACGTTCTTCGTAAGGTTTCAATCGTTTCTTTTTCGTAATATTTTCGCCTAAGAAGGTAAGTGGTTTTAAAGGCAATACATTCAACCTTTCAAAACTTTCCCCCTTTTCAAGTAAAATTTTGAGCTTATCGAATGACTGCTGGCTTCTTTTCTCATTAATACCAACCATTCTTATTAGTAAAAGCTGGCCCGCATACGCGCCTGCATCAGTAGGTATTAAATAATCAGCACCGTGCGCTAGTAAACTTGAAAAAACGGCTGCTTCTCCAAAGCGCGCCGCAGCGTGCAAGGCGTTCTCTCCTACCTTATTTTTCAGGTGTATATCGGCGCCTTTTGCTATTAAGTAGTCAACTACCTCTTTCATTCCTCCAGTAGCCGCCTGAAGTAAGGGGGTTCCCCAATTGCGAGGCGCATTGTAATTAAGGTCTGCACCATTCTCAAGTAAATAGTCAATTGTTGCGAAGGTGTTCCGCTCCCCTCTTGCGGCAAAGTGTAAGGCAGAAAAGCCATTTGCAAAGTGCACATGGTCCACCTTAGCGTTGATCACATCAATACCTTTTGCCCGCGCCATTTCTAAAAGCCAAATGTATCCTTGCTCGGCAGCCGAGCAGGCCAGCGCCCCTGGGTCTTCTAGGGTAATGTCCAAACCAAAATCAAGAAATAGTTTTAATAGGGCTTCGTCTCCATTCTGAATAAGCTCGTGAGCAATGCTCATATTTTCAGTAGCATAGTTAGGATTCATACCATTCTCTAATAAAAAGCGGGCGGTAGCGATTTCAATCTTAGCATCCCCTCTTCTATTGTATTTGAGACATTTACTCGCTAGGTAATTACCATATTCGTCTTCATAGTCATTGAGATCGACGCCGTTCTCTAGTAGTGATTTTATAACGGCAATATCATTGTTCTGGACGGCCTCCAACAGCGCTTCTTTGTCGAAGGTAGCCGCAGGTTGTACAACCTGCACGGCGTGTTCTTCCTCGTAGCCAAAGGCGGTATCGTAATTTTGATATACCATCACGTAGCCCTTTTTCAGCTTGGCTTCGACTCGTTTCTTAGCAGTCTCACGTGAGCGTATAGCGAGAAACTCTTTTCGCCCTTTTGTACCTATTTTACCATAATGGGTCGTCCACCTTCCTACGTCGTCTAAGTACAAGTGATAAAACTTCGCTGTACTAGTACTCTTGTATTCTAAATACCACGAAGCGCCCCACAAATCACAACTTGCCGTTTCCCAAGCGTCTCCCTTTTCCAGATGAGCGATGTATTTTGCATCGGTTACTTCCATATGATACAGGGCATTGGGAAGAATGTCTTCGGCGTGAAACGTATTGGTCGCGTCGTCTAGGTAATGCCACACTCCTTTTGTAAAATCTGGGTGAATAGGATAGTTTTGAAAATCACTCACTAGAAGACTTTTAATAATCTTTCTGCCTTTCAGATAGGTATCTAAGACAAAGTCGTCTACCGTATCTAGTTGGTCAAGCGATTGATTATCTTTTTTCCAGTTACTTTTTAACATCAGGTACCCAAATCCATGTGTTCTGGGTAAGCGTATCCAGTCGGAATAAATAAGATAAACACGATAAACGATGGTAGATTTATCCTTTTCCAAAATGTTGATACCATAAATAGAGGATGCCATAAATATATAGTTGGTGAGGTCGTTTTAATTTTTAATCAAAAGAGGTTCAGTATTGCAAAGGTGTTTGGTTGGTTTTAGACTTGAATAGTTTACTAAAAAATTGAGGGTATTCTGGAGGTGTAATATTATTAAAGCGATGTAAATCGCTGATGGTTTTCATGCTTTCTATTTTTGTATAGATCAGGTAACCAAGTTATGTAGGATGATTGAAGCAGTTACTTCCAATACACTTATAACAGGCAGTTGCCTATAAGCAACCACCTGTATTTGTCTACAATAATACTATTTTAGACTTTTAGTTTCAACATGTCTCCCATCCCAAAGGCATTATACAAGCCTTCGTGAATTTGTGCCAGTTGGTCATTGTAAGGCGCAATGTGTGTGCCCATCCCCATATTGTCCACCACTGTTCGCATAGGGCGTTGTCCGGCAGGGGTAACGATAAGGTTTACGATGGCGTCAGCCACCTGTTGTGGATCTTGGGAAGAATTTTCGTTCAAGGCCTTCTCAAAGCTTTCAAAAGCTTGCTTGGGGGCGTGTATCATTTCGCCGTAACTTTCATTACGTGAATGATCAGAAGGTTGCATGAGGTTACTCAGGAATCCTGTTGCATACCCTCCTGGCTCAACAAGACACGAATCAATCCCAAAGCCTGATAGTTCCACACGGTAGTTCTCTGCCAGTGCTTCTAATGCCCATTTAGAGGCATTATACGGTCCGTAGAATGGCATTGCCACTCTTCCTAAAAGGCTTGAAACATGAATAAGTAAACCTGTTCCTTGGCTTTTGAAGTGTGGTAGTACTGCACGGTTTACACGCTGCACCCCAAATACATTGACGTCGAATAGGTGTTTAAAATCATCGATGGTAAATTGCTCTTGTAGCCCCAACACACCCACTCCTGCGTTGTTGATCACGACGTCTAAGCCACCCAAAAGCTCAATCGCTTCTGATACAGCAGCATTGACATTGGCCTCGTCGGTAACGTCTAGGTCCACCACCTTAGCTCCTAAAGCAGTCAGTTCTTCTGCCGCAGCTTTGTTTTTTGATTCAACATTACGCATAGTAGCTACTACACTATGTCCTTTACTAAGTAGTGTTTTTACGGTTAAGGCGCCAAAACCTCCGCTGGCTCCTGTAATGAAAACTTTTGACATCATACTTTTATTTTTTAGGTGATACAATGCAAATATCTATATTTAAATACTTCCCGATTTAATCAAATCCGAGGTTGTTGTAGTTGAAAACGGTTTTTGTGAGATAGTCCATCAATATACTTATATTTCATCGTATCTAGCGAACCTCTCTGTCTTTTCTCATTTTTTATTGAAACATTAGAGGCAAGTATACCCCAAACGACGTGAAGCTTTCAAAGCTTGTAGTAAAATGGTTTGTAAAATACAATCTACCCCTGTATTTTAGAACAATGATAGGTCGATAGCTTTATTTTTAATTAACACCCATTTTAAAACAATCATATGCCTCGTAAATCGCATCCAAAAAAGATAAAAATAGCCTTACAAGGCGGAGGCGCTCACGGCGCTTATACTTGGGGTGTACTCCATAGACTATTGGAAGAACCTTCCCTTGAATTCACAGGCATTAGTGGTACCAGTGCAGGCGCCATGAATGCAGCCATTATGCTCACTGGGTTGGAAAGAAAGGGGAAAGAGGCAGCAAAAGAAAATTTAGAAAGATTTTGGTTTGCGCTACACAAAGCGGGTGCTTTTAACCAAGGAGAAAAATTTAATGACCTTTTTGGTAATTATCCTTTCTGGTCGGTATTGATGGAGCTCAACTACCAACTCACCAATAAATTTTGGAAGAAAGTCAGTAGTTTGGCCTCCCTCTCTCCTTATGAATTCAACCCTTTGGACATTAACCCGCTAAGAGACATTGTAGCTGAGCTTGCTGATTTTGATCTCCTCAATAAAAGCAAGCGAGCGCTGTGGATCGCCGCTACTAACGTACATACTGGGCAATTACGGTTATTTACAAAACCAGCTATCAGCTTAGATGTGGTGATGGCTTCTGCTTGCCTACCAGAAGTGTACAAGGCGGTAGAGATAGAGGGCTCCGCTTATTGGGATGGCGGCTATACTTCTAACCCTCCTTTGTTGCCCTTAGTACAAGAAGAAACCTCTGTAGACTTGGTGCTCATCCAAATTAATCCTTTTGTAAGTTGTGATACACCCAAGGGTAGCGGTGAGATTATGAGTCGTATGAATCAGATTAATTTTAATAACAGTCTTCTGAAAGAGCTCTACAACATTGCAGCACTCAAACGTATTCAACATTTACCTAATATTCCAAAGCGAGAGATTCGGCTACACCGTATTGAAGCAGAAGAAAGGCTAAGAGATTATGGATTAGACTCTAAATACGACACGAGATGGTCTTTCCTGAAAGAACTCCACGACATTGGTTACGAAACAGCAGAAGCTTGGTTAAATGAAAACCTTGACAAAGTTGGCCAGCAAGATAGCTTCGATATTGACCAATTAATAGCAAAAGATATTATCGAAGGATTGTCGAAGGGTATTCCGCTAGCTGAATAGAATTTTATAATTTAAAACTATACAATCCTGATAGAAGTCCTTTACCTGCGAACCGTACTCAATATTAAGAAAACTGAATACAACTACTCATCCCTGGGACTAATAGCCAAAAGCTGCCTTTCTTAGGGGTAAAACTTATATTTGAACACAAATAACGTATATTCCAACACATCAATCTTCTTATTCTTACTGAACTTTGTAGGGTAGCTTATAAATTCAAAACCGAGAAAATGAAGATTACACTCACAGGTTCATTAGGACGTATTGGGAAACCATTAACGCAAAATTTAATTAAAGCCAATCATACTGTCACTGTCATTAGTAGCGATCCAGCTAGAAGCAAAGCTATTGAAGCATTAGGAGCCACTCCTGCCATTGGTCGATTACAAGATACCGACTTTTTATCTTCTACCTTTAAAGAAGCAGATGTTGTTTATACGATGGTGCCGCCGCCCAATTATACTGACCCTCACCTTGACTTACTAGACTATTATCAGACGTTCGGAAATAGTTTTGCAAAGGCCATTAGGCAAACAGCACTTAAACGCGTTGTCAATATGAGTAGTATTGGCGCTCACTTAGCGAAAGGCAATGGGATATTACTGGGTACGTATCAAGTAGAAAATATTTTGAACAACCTGCCTGTAGAGGTAGCCATTACTCACATCAGACCCACTGAAATCTACTACAACTTATTTCAGTTTATCGACTTGATTAAGCACCAAGGCATGATGGCCAGTAACTTGGCAGCAGACGACTTGAACGTGTGGGTATCCACACAGGATATTGCCGCTTGCGTAGCAGAGGAAATTAATACCCCCTCACAAGGACGAAAAGTACGATATGTAGCCAGCGAGGAATTAACTTACAAAGAAGTGGCCAGTACTTTAGGAACAGCCATTGGCAAGCCCGAGCTACGATGGGTCAAGATTACCGACGATCAATTGCAAGAAAGGTTGGAGCGTACTGGTATGCCATCTAAAATAGCCAAAGAAATGACAGAAATGTATGCAGCCATTCATAGTGGATTGTTATACGAAGATTATCTTTTGCATAAACCTACACAAATGGGAAAAGTAAAGCTGAAAGATTTTGCAGAGGACTTTGCTACTATTTATCACAAAACCTAAACCATAATGTCTATCAAAATCTTGTTAAACAATGTACACTACTTAGTCAGCGCTTGCATAGTATTGATCATTGTTGGTCTTTTTAGCGGGAAGGTGCTCGCACAAACCTCGAAAACGATCCCCGCTAGTATTGATGGATTTAACGAAAGTGAAAAAGAAAAGAAAGCTATTCTAGCAAAGCGCGAGCAATGGAGACAAACCTTCGAGGCTAAGAACGTAGAAAGTATTATGACCTATTATGTTCCCGATATCTTATCCTATGATTTAATGGCTCCCCTACAATTTGAAGGGGCGTCCATGTGGCGAGAGAACTGGATCAATTTTTTCAACGCCTTTAAAGGAGATATCCAGCTAACTTTCGAAGATTTGACTGTATTTCAATCGGGTAATTTAGCGACTATCAGAGGACTGACTAGGCTACAGGGCACTACCGTCCACGGCGAGGAACTTGATATGTGGACTCGTGAAACCAACGTGATGCGTAAAATTAATGGTGAATGGCTGATTGTCCACGATCACGTCTCCGTTCCTATGAGTTTTGAAACGGGTAAAGCCTTAATTAATTTGAAACCCATGGATGATCACTGATAAACTTACTAAGATAGCGATTCATACTAAACAGTAAGAAATATGCAACCCTACCAACTAAAGACCATTAGTCAATACCATAAATTTAGAGGATTATCAGGACCTTCACATCCACTCATTAGTGTTCTTCGTATAGAGGAGATTACCAGACTTAGGGACGATGAACCCATTCACCTCATACAAGATTTTTATACAATTGCCCTGAAAAAAAATGTGAATGCCACCATGCATTACGGGCAGCAAACCTATGATTTTGAGGAAGGTAAAATGATTTTTATCGCACCCAAGCAGGTTTATGCTATTCAAGCAGAAAAAAACCTGACCCATTCGGGATGGTTGCTATCGATCCATCCTGACTTTTTTTGGAATACTTCATTAATGACGCAAATTCAACAATACGAGTATTTTGGATACGCTGTCAGTGAAGCCCTTTATCTATCCGAAAAAGAAGAAAAAACCATCGTAGGCGTTTTACAGAATATTGCAGAAGAGTGTCATACCTCTATTGACCAGTTCAGCAAGGCTGTTGTTGTTTCACAGATCGAAACACTACTCAACTACGCCAATAGGTTTTACCACCGCCAATTCATCACCCGCGAAAAGGAGCATCATCAAATTTTAGTACGGTTAGAAAAAATACTAACTAATTATTTTAACAGTGAAGAAATCGTCACCAACGGCTTACCCTCCGTCTTGGAGATCGCTGGTTCATTAAATATCTCACCCAATTATTTAAGTGGCTTACTTAAAGTATTGACCGGCAAGAGCACTCAACAACATATTCACGACAAGCTAATCGAAAAGGCAAAGGAAAAACTCTCCACTAGCGATTCATCCATTAGTGAGGTCGCTTACGAATTGGGTTTTGAATACTCACAGTCGTTTAGCAAACTATTTAAGTCAAAAACTGGTGTTACGCCCTCAAAATTCAGGCAGTCTTTCCACTAACAAAGAATAACCTGTAAGCGCCGAAGAAATGATCTCGCTGTGTACATTGAATAGCGACAAATATATGATATGCTCGTTCGTTTTCACCTACTGATAAGCTTTGATCGAGGATCAGTTCTTGTTGTCTGACAATCATTGTTTCTTCGCTCTCATCTTGACAGCTAGCAAGAATCAGTAAAAAACTACAGAGAAGATACTTATACATCTTTTATTAAGGTTTTAGTAGAATAATGACTGTAGCGTCCCATTATTCATCAATGACAAATACTTTATGCACAGTCGAATTCAACACTGATTGAAATGTAGTATTACACTTCTAAACTTTAGATAAAAAAATGGAAAATGGTTGAATTATCGCTTTTTTTCTAAAATAGGTTTGTCTCTACTCGGAAGGTAGTAAGTGAAGCAGTTCTATTTTTCCAGAAAATACTTCATTGATAAGGTGAACGCGTCGTATCTTTTTATTATTTTACCTCAATCAGCATTCATTAAAGAGTACTATGAAAATAAACCTTGATGAAATTATAGAAGAAGGTCGCTTAAATGAAGCGCAACAAAGGGCGTGGGACACCTCCCATCATACAGCAGTGCTTGAAAGGATGACGCAGCAGCAGATTTCAAATAAAAAGTTTGTCAATCACTATGTGGATAAGCGTAATCTTGCTGTATTGAGTTTAAGCATGCAAGAACGGTTCAATGCTATTAAGACAGCACTTGACTGGTATAATGCGCCTCCCTCAAAAGTGATCAAACTTTACAGAGAGGGTATTGAATATGCCACCCAATCAGAGCAAGGTAAGGATACGGTCAAGGAGTGGTTAGCGATTTACAAAGAAAATCAAAAAGAAGACTTTTACCTCACTAAAAAACAAAGAGAAAAATTCATCGCGTTTTACCGAAGCTATGTAGAAGGTGAATTTGAGACGCAAGTGGAGCGCCTCATTGACGAAATAAAAGGAAAAAAAAGTTATAAGTACAAAAACGAAGAGATTGATCTTATCTTATTAATCAAAGCAAACACAAGGTTAGAAGAGTTTTTGATCATAGATAAGAAAAGTAAGGCATTTTGGGCGGTTGGCCAAGATGATATCCTCTATTATTTCGATGCTGAAAAGATCGACAAAGATCCTTTTAGTTTTACCTTTCATTATTGGACAACTGAAACCATTAAAATCCACGAAGAGATAGTGCAGGACAAGGAAATGAGCACGAACAGACTCTTCTTTTGGACAGGTAAAAAGGCGATCAATCAGTACATCAGATACGACAACGAGGTAATGATCTTATTTGCAAAATCTTACATAGATCGCCCCGGTGTTATTATGGGCTTCTTACGTAGCACTTTAACTAATGTTGAAGCACAGGAAGCACAAATCATACAAACTATTAAAAACTACACTTCCCATACCACCTCCTACACAGACAACAAGGCGGGCATCATATTCATCGGGTATGGCTTTTCAGGTTGGAAAGGCTTGTCCTTGTACAACAATCACTGGATAGGGCAAAACTATAAAAATAAAGAGAAAGCGCTGTACATCGCTCAGTCTTTTGAGACAGCCGAAGAAGCCAGCATTGCCTTTGAAAAAAGATCAGTAAGTTTGATTAAAGAAGGAAAATACATGTTTTGTAGCTCTACTTTTGATCATTCCTTAGAGCGTTTACAAGAAAATGTAGCTGCGAAGTAAAGATGCTCCGTTCTTTACTTAACCAAGTGCATATTATTTAATAGCCAGTTTATAAGACCTATATAAAAATCACCTACCTAATTTTACAATTAGACAATACATTTGATCAGCGCTCGTTACAACAAGAATGAAAATAAGTATTTCACAAATCCTTGTAATACTTCTCCTCTTTTCCTCCTGCAAGAAGAGAGCACTTTCAAGTTTTGATACCCGTGAATTACAAGGTGTTTGGTCGGGTTTGCTATTTCAGACCGAAGCCAAGTACGACTCAATCGCTTTACTTCCTGTAGTACTCCCCCAAAAAGCCATTTTGTACCAGAATGGAAAAGAAAACACCTACGACCTAAAGAAAATAGGCGATCAGCTTACTTTTAAAGGTGAGGTAGGGCTAAGATTTGATGCCACTTTTTCTAAGGATACGCAATCTTTGTATGGTGTTATCACTGACGCGCTTTGGAGCCAAAGTTTACAGTTTTCAAAAGCCGAGAACAAGTGGGTAGCTGACATCGTAAAGCCTGAAATTATCGATACGGATTACTATGTATACCTAGCCTTTGAGGAAGATACCTCAGGAATATTGAAAGCGAAAATTCAGAGTAATAAGGAAAATAGAGTATTGCATTTTACGATTGATTCCGTTTGGATAGAGGGCTATGACCTCTATTTTAATATTACCAATAAGCGGTTTGAGATTTCTGCCAAGTTTGATGAAGTTAAAAAACACCTTCTGCTCTCCTATGGTAATGCAGGTGGCAAACGAGAAGTAATTTTGACGAAGCTACCTCCTAGCCATACAGCGGGTTACCGACCACGCTCCGACCAAAACTATACCTATCGTGTTCCCGCTACGGTAGATGCCTCCTTTGAGACGGCTACTTTGGAAGAAGTAGGTATCAATCCGTCAATGCTCGCGTTAATGCCTGCTATGAACAGCGGAAAATACGAACACATCCATAGTATCCTTGTTACAAAAGACAACAAACTGGTTTTTGAGGAATACTTTCATGGGTACGATAGGGAATACCTGCACGATATCAGGTCTTCGTTTAAATCAATCTCTTCTTTGCTACTTGGAAAGGCGATGATGGAAGATGAGCGTATCAAAATCAATGATCCCATCCTTCATTATTATCCCGAATACACTATTTCAGACAAAGACAAGCAGGCAATTACTATTCATCATGCCTTAACGATGAGTACAGGCCTACAACTAGAGGACGAAGATGAAATGCAATGGCGCAATAACGATTGGGTGGGTTACAAGCTAAACCTTCCGATGGCCTACCAGCCTGGGGAAAAGTACCAGTATTCTTCTGGTGGAATGAACCTACTAACTGGTGTCCTCCAAAAATCGACAGAAAAATACCTACCTCTTTTTATCTACGAAGCGATGCTCCTTCCAATGGACATCCGTAAATTCCAAATGAGAACTTCTCCAGCAGGAAGGGCATACTTACCTGGTGACTTTTACCTAAGACCGATTGACTTTACCAAGTTTGGGTTATTGGTTTTAAATGAAGGTAGATGGAACGACCAGCAGCTTGTTTCCACTGAGTGGATTAGTGCTTCTACACAACCTCATATCAAAAGTAGTTGGCCGAAAAACGCAGACTATGGCTACTTGTGGCGATTACTAGAAAGAAACGTGGGGGGTAAACCGATGAAAACCATTGAAGCTTGGGGCAATGGCGGACAGTTTTTGATTATTATTCCTGAAGCTAAAATGACATTCACTTTTACAGGAGGGAACTACAACCTTTTTCCTGAAATGGAAGAAAAACCCTTTGAAATACTAGAAAAATATATTCTACCAGCCGTAGAAATCGAGTAGGTTATCTTTTATTGTTTGACTTAGATAGAAAAATACGATCGCCAATACCATATACTAAACCATCCATTATGAATGAGCGAAATGAAGTAAAGATTGGCGTAGGAGCGGGAGGTGTATTACTAGGCATGAACGCAGACGAAGTGATCAGTACTTTAGGGAATGATTACCAGAAAGAAAGCTTTGAAGAAGAAAAGTTATTTTACTTGAGCTACTACAAGCAAGGAATAGCAGTAGCCTTCACCAATAATTTAGTAGATGTCATTTTTCTTTATAGTGGTCTTGTAGGAGGGTATGAAACAGGGCAATTCCAAAGATTTGAATGCCAAATAGCACCCAGTATCACGATGGACGCCACTTACGAGGAGGTCATAGACGTATTTGGACAACCACTTAAAGAAGGTGATTTATCTGGCGCGGATATTCCCAGCAAATGGCTGCATTATGAGGGAATCGGATTCAACTTTGTTATCGAAAGCGGTCAAATTATTTACATATCTATCTCTTAGCCTTCACATCAGTTGATGTCGAATAGAATAATTTAAGCTATTTTTGCTGTAACAAGATAAAAGCTAAAAAAATGGAAAAGAATTTCTACTTCGATGACGAGGAAATAGGGCTCGCTAAAACGACCAGTCATCCCAATTTTAATACTATCGTAGAAGAAGCATTTTACTATGATCTGATGGATGATTTCTCTCCGTTCGGAAATGATACCGGTGCAGATACGCTAATGACACTCTCTGATTGGATCAAAGAAAACAGCAGTGACGAGGGTATTCTCCCTTGGATGTTCGCGTACATTGATAGCTTTGGCTTCAAATATAAGAGTGAAGATGTGGCACAGTTGATTACCCTTTCTGAGATTAGCCATATTCTCCAACAGGATGCATTGATGATTCGTTGTATGGATCAGGCTATCATTGCCACAGGATTCGGACAAGTCAAGATCACGGGCAGGATCAATAAGCAGTTAAAAGAAGTTACGCAAACCGCTCTTGAGCGACAGCTCCTCATCACTAAGCAAGATTTAACGCGGGGAAAAGAAGCGAGCATAGCCATCATAAAAGAATACTTGGAGCGAGTGGAAACGATGAAAAGAGACCTCTTAAAATTACCATAAAATTTCTCAATAATAATGTAGAGGGCGAATAGCCTTAAAATAAATCTTACTATTTCGTTTTTGCAAAAACACTTATCGGTAGAGTAACCTATCAAGCTGTTACTACACTGATCATCTTTATTTCAGCAGGTGTTTCTTAGGCACTTTTACCCTTCCCTCTGCGTGATCGTCCTAGTTTTCCCAAACTTCTTAGCAGCTATTAAGCACATACCCACTAGCTATTTTTAAGGCACTCACAGAAAAAACAAGGGTACTCACAGATATTTTTTTCAACTAGCCTTAGAGAGATGCATCTTCGTGTAAAAAGGTTATGCGGTTTCTCTTTCTACTCTTTTTCTGTTTGGGTCACCTCCCCATTTTTGCTCAAAGTACTACTTTGCAAGGGGTTGTCTTTGATGCCACCTCTAAGGCATCCATTCCTTATGCCACGATTGCACTGCTTCATAACGATACCATTGTAGGGGGCACGCTGACCGATGAGGAGGGAAAGTTCAGTTTACCTGTCACCTCCACCTTTACCGCAATCACATTTAGTTTTGTAGGCTATGAAACTTTCCGTATCGACAAAAGCAACCTCACTTCACTCAATGACATACAAGTAGGTTTGCAGGCCTCTACAGAATACCTCGAAGAGGTAGTAATTGAAGGCGAACGAACCATTAACCAAATAGAAATAGACCGTAAGGTCATTCACTTGGGGGCTGATCTCCAGCAGGCAGGCACTACTGCCTTAGAGGCTTTCGATCAAATCCCTGATGTTCAGACTGACCTAAGTACAGGCAACCTCTCCCTACGGGGTAGTAGCAACGTAAGGGTTTTGATCAACGGTAAACCCTCAGGAATGGCCACTGGCGAACTACTCAATCAAATCCCTTCTTCTTCCATAGAGCGTATTGAGATCATCACAGCACCCTCTGCTAAAAACCAAGCAGATGGCATTGCGGGAATTATTAACATCATTCTCAAGAAAGATACCGCGCAAGGACTCAATTTAACCCTCGATGGCGGCGTAGGAACCTTTCGTCATCATTATGGTGTGGCAGGCAATTACAGTACAAGCTGGTTGAATACACGATTCAATGGGCACCGCAGCTTTCAGAAGAGAGCCAGCTACCAAACTCTACGTAGAAGGTATACTAATGAGGATACGGAAAACATCTTCACTCCGCACGAGTTTGACGGTGAGGTAAATCGATTGAGTCTTGGCCTTGATGTCTTTCCTCATAAAGCCCTTGAGGCTTCGCTAGATTACGAGTACATAGACGACTACCATAGCTTTTATAATCCCTCTTTTTATACCCAAGTAACAGGCGTCGATGATTTTGTTTACTTGAGAACTTCCGAGCACTTTCACCTTACACATACTGCCAACGCCAACATTCGGTATTCTTTTGCCAAAAAGGATCATTTTATTGAGCTAGACTATAACCTCAATAGCAATGACAACAGGTTTCCAGCAAGAGACTTCAGGAATAATCAATTTACCCTAGCAGAAGACTACGACTACGATAATAGGCTGCATTTTCTAGGAGTAGACTATTCACTTCCAATCACCAATACCCTTATTTTAGAGGCAGGCTTTGCTTGGAACAAACGGTCGCTACAGTCGGCTTACGTTTTTAATGATATGGCTGTCAATTCACAAGATGCTTTTGATTATGGTGAAAATATCTACGCTGGTTATCTGCAAGGGCGATGGCGCTTCTCCAAATTCACGCTACAAGCAGGGCTACGTTATGAGTATTTCCATTCAGAAAGTACAAGTACACAGCCGCCCCTTGGTGTACAAAAAAGCTTTTCAAATCTCTTTCCGTCTTGGCACTTATCTTATCAATTAACAGAAGGCAAACGCCTCAATCTTGGTTACAGTAGGCGGGTAGCGCGTCCTAACTTTAGGCACCTCAACCCTTTTCAGCTAGGGAATCCTTACTTTAGATTTGAAGGAAATGCAGACTTAGCACCAGAATTTAGTGATAATATTGATATTGCTTATCAATACAATGCAAATAAGCTCGATTTCTCTCTTTCTTCCTTTTTTCGCGCCAGAAGTGAGGTAATACAGCGTATTGATCGATTTAATGAAGAGGGTGTACAAATCGTTAGCTACGTAAACGGTGGACGCAATAGCACCGTGGGTATAGAGGCGAATCTCAACTATGTGCTCCTTCCCTTTTGGACTTCTAGCATAGCAGGCAACTATTTTTATACCCATATTAAAGAAGAGACCTTAGTTACTTGGGCTCATCTTTATAGCGCAGTGATTCAATGGCGCAATACATTTAAACTCTCAAAGCAATTCTCGCTCGACATAAGCTACCGCCACGACCCCAGAAGACAACAGGCCTTTCGGTATTACGAGCCTAGAAATAGGTTGGATGGTGCTTTTAGTGCCCGTTTCCTCAAGGGGAAACTATCAGGTAACTTGAGGGTGATCGACCTGCTCAATCATAATCCTCAAAAGCGGGTGGCTAGAACGTCGACGGTAGAACAAAGAGAAACGTGGATTTTTGCTACCCAAACCCGTAACTTCCTACTGAGTGTTACCTACCGGCTGTTTGAAAAGAAAGGCTTGCAAAGAAACCGTAAAAAAAGGGATTATCGACACGGCGGAACTACTGATTAAATTGTATTTTTAGTATTCATGAAGCAACCAGAAAAGTTAGTACAAAAATGGGAACCTTGGCTACACATATTGCTTTGGTTACTTGTTTTGTTGTTTCCTTATATCAAATACCTAGAGCGCGAAGGAGGCTAACCTGGGAGTTTTATACATGAACTCTATACAACGCTCTTTTTGATGATACCTTGCTATGCTGTTTATTTTTGGTGGTTAAGATTAGCCAAAAAGGAAAGAGCCGCCAATAGCCTTTTGTTGGTATTGATTTTTGTAGGGAGTGTTGTTGGCTACGAGTCGACAGATGCTTTTTTTCACGATCACGGCTTTCAACCATTCAGGTGGAAGCAGATGTTCTCTAGCTTCGTAAAGTACGTTGCCTTCTCTGCCTTTTTTGTAGCTTTCTATTACCTAAAGAAAACCATCAAGCAGCAGCAAAAAATTCAGGCGATTAACAAAGAGAAAGACAATGCAGAACTGAATGCCATAAAGGCTCAACTTACGCCACACTTTTTATTCAATACGCTTAACAGTATTTATGCAGATGCCCTCAAAGTTGATCACTCCTTGGCCAAAACCATCCTGATGCTCTCTGATAATACCCGGTATTTTTTAGAGCAAGGGCGCCAAATGGAGGTATCGCTGGCTGACGAAATTGCTCATATTAAAAATTACTTAGCGCTCCAACTACACCGCCTCCAAGACAAAATTCGGATAGACTACAGGGAAGATGTTGAAAACAACCGCCTGACCATAGCGCCTTTACTGCTAATTCCCCTAGTAGAGAATGCCATCAAATACACAAGTATGTTGAGTGGTAATGGACATCTTATCAGTTTACATTTAAGCGAGCAAGCAGGGCAATTTCGATTGATGTGTTGTAATCCTAGAAAGGTTCACACTGAAGAGGCGCTAAATGAGCAATGGAGAAAGAGTGGTATAGGACTGTACAGTATTAAAAAAAGACTCGCCTTACTGTACCCTAACAGCCATTCACTTCAAATAGACGCAAAGCCTACACTATTCAAGGTAAATTTAACTATTCAATTATGCTGAAGGTAGTAGTATTAGAAGATGAAAAAGCAGCGCAGGCGCTCCTCCTTAGCTACATAGAGAAAGTACCCTTCTTAACTTGTATTGGTATTTTTGAAACAGGGCTACATATGCCAAGCGAAACGCTCCAAGCGGCAGATATCCTATTTTTAGATATTCAACTGCCAGAGTTAAATGGTATCGCTTACGTAAAAACATTGGTAAATGCTCCTAAAGTGATCGTCACTTCTGCCTTTTCCGAATATGCGCTAGAAGCTTTTGAAATTTCAGTAACCGACTACCTCTTAAAACCCTTCGACTTCGAGAGATTCCTGAAAGCGGTAACCCGTGTACAAGCCACTTACTTTTCAGAAGTAAAAGAAACTTACCAATACTTATACACCGATAAGACACTACATAAAATCAAGACAAGTGATATACTTTACTTACAAGCACAAGTAGACTACTTAGCATTCATGACGATCGATCAGAAAATTCTCATCCACGATAGTTTAAAGAACTGGGTCGAAAAACTCTCCCCCTATGGTTTTGTACAGTGTCATCGCTCCTATGTCGTTAATATAAAGGCCGTAAAAAATATTTCACAAGCCCGCCTAACTATCGGTGAGGTACAGCTCCCAGTAAGTACTACTTACAGAAAAGAGCTCATCGCAAAGTTTGAAGGGAGTTAGTTGGTAGTCAAGTACTGATGAGGCTATACCCTATACATTCGTTTTCTTTTCTGTCCATTGCTACTATGAGAGCTATTAAAATTCTAATCATTTATTGGAACACTACAGTTAATACTTATATATTCTTTTTAGGCACTTTTAACACCAAAAAATACTATGAGTTTTCAAGAAAAAATAGGCATCGTAACGGGTGCTGCTCAGGGAATAGGAAACCATTGTTCAAGCCCTTTTAGAAAAGGGCGCTACCATCGTCGCGGCTGACATCAAAACTATCGACTATACCCACGAAAGGCTACAAACCTACAAGTTAGATGTTTCGGATGAAGCCAGTTTTATTACTGGAGCAGAAATTATTATCGATGGTGGTTTAAGCGCAATGTAAAATACTATAGGCGCTTTTTAGAAGGATAGCTAACATAATTATTCGACAGAGGAAACTAAAGTTGGGTAACTGCCCTTACCATAGGGTTACTTTTGTCATTTTTTACGCGAATATACCAAACAGACCTCAATAGAATTTTCACCTTAAAGCCAGTCAAGTATGACCTCTCCAAAGGATAATACTCTAGCAACGCGAGCGCTTACACCTCATTTGGGTGTTCAAGTACTTCATTTGGATCCTAACAAACCGATGGATGATACTACCATTCAGGCATTAGAAGACCTGATCGATACGCATCAGATAGTGTTACTCAAAAGTGCTGATCCTATCGATAAAGCAGCTCAGGTAGCGCTTACACGGCAACTAGGTGAACCGTGGAAATATGAGTACGTGCCTGGTCAATACCGAGATTACCCAGAAATTTTTAAAGTAACCAATCAACAAGGTGATGGCTTTACCAATACTGGGCAAGCTTGGCATTCTGATGGGTCATCAGAATGCATTTAAGTATCTTTTCTATTAATACGATTCCTACCGATGGAGCCTCTACCTACTTTTCGAACCTCCATTATGCCTACGAGCGACTTCCTGCCTCTAAGAAGGAGCAACTACGTACCCTCACCAGTGACTTTGGGAAACGCTATAAACCACATCCTATCATTTGGGAACATCCCATTACCGCTACTCCTGTTTTACACATCAGCGAAGGCTTTAAAAATGGTTTTATTAAAGCTGATTCGGGCGATCGTATCTCCAAGGATGAAGCAGAAGCAATTCACCAGTTTCTCAACGATCATATGTGGGAAACAGACACCTATTATGAGCATTCTTGGCAACAAGGTGATCTTATCATAGCCGACAACTATGCAGTAGCACATTTCGCCAAGCCCAATTATAGTAATACGCTACGTGTATTGCACAGAACCGCTACGAAAGGCGAGAGAAGAAAGCGTGATCTAAATAAGTAGTTGTTATTACTTTCTATAATCCCTTAATCGTCTTGAAATAGTTTTCTATGCATCGTGGTACTATACCTCTCATAAATTTAGACAATCATTATAGCTGACTGCCTTATTGAATAATGAACTTTTATAAGTTACTTTACAGCGCGAGTAGCTCCTTTCAATTGGTAATATTTACTATATAGGCAAAATGCACAATCATTTACCAGCTCATATAAAAGAGAAGTTTCAGGTGACCTATAGCGAATATAAAGCTGATGGATTTACCCTATTCAAAGCACAAAATCAGCAGTGGGGTGTTGTAAAAAATGATTCAGAAATTTTAATTGTTGCGCAATACGACAGTATAAGCTATCAAGAAAATAAACGCTGGTTTATTGGCGTAAATTTCAATAAAGCGTCTACAACCAAGCGTTGGTCATATTTCATTCATTCAGTAGATGGTCAGCTAAAAGTACAAACAGATCAATACGATTCCATTAGCGTTGATACCTTCGGGCATATCATCTGTAAGCGAGACCGTCAATTTGGACTTTTGAATGATGATCTGGAGGAAGTAATTACACCCAAATATGAAAGCTTAAAAGCGATTAGCAAAGACCTATTACAAGCAGAAAAGCACCATGCATTCGGCCTTATCGATAACAAAGAAAAAATAATTTACGATTTTACTATTTCTAATATTTTTGGAAGCCTTCAAAACGGCTGGTTGATTATTCAGGAAAATGGGCAATTCTACCATATAAACCCCTATCAACTAAAACGAATTGCCTTACCTTATTCTCATATATTGAGAGCAAGTAGTAATACGTATGCCGCACCCAATAAAAATGACCTCGATAAGTTTAAGACAGTCGTGGATGGCTTAAACATCCACGAAGACTACGACATAGATGACTTCTTCAACCTCTCAGGGAAATGGGGAATTATGGATTGTAATGGCGAAGCACTTATAGCACCAAGCTATACCTTTATAGACTTCTTTAGATCGACTAACTACTATAAAGTAGCGAGCGGTAAAATACAATTTGAGCTTTCCGAAGAAGGGAATTGGATAGCGAAGGGAGGAAAATGGGGCGTTATTAATAAGTGTAATGAAGTTGCTGTACCGTTAAAATTTGATTGGATAGAAGAAATAAGTGAAAACTTATTCGCTGTTAATCTCGGAGGCGTCGTGTATTACAACGATGATTTCCAAGAAAACTATTGGACAGCTAAAGGAGGAAAGTGGGGAGTAATCAACATCGAAGGAGCGGTAGTCGTACCCATCGAATACGATACTCTGATGCTCAATTGGTTTAGGGTGAAAGACTATATTTTTGTCCAAAAGAACACGACGACTTTTAAGGGTGCACTAGCCCATGATGTTTATGATTTTCAAGGAAATAAGATTGAGAAGAATAAACCTGACTATAGAAAACATATATTTTATGAATAAGAGATGTGTTTTCTATATAGGTGTTTTCTACCCTTAAAATAGCTCTATGCAACCATCGCAACGTAAAAGCTGTAAAAAAACCAAGGAATGAGCGAACCTGCTGTAAACTTAATGATCCGTTTATTGTTTAAATAATAAACATTCTATGAATAGCACAAAAAACAAAATAGCTGAAAGTGTACTTTTATCGTTTCTTACTTTTTTACTTCTATTTTTGAGCGTTACTTTTTCAAATGCCCAGCGACTTAAACAATACAGTACGCTTGATGAAGCCCTCACCAAACCTGAAGAAGTACAGTGGTTAGAACTTCATGCCGATACACTAACAGAGTTTCCTGAAGAGCTTCTTCTTTTTACCAATCTCCAATACCTAGATCTCTCCAATACAGGGATATCCTCACTGCCAGATAGTATTGCCAAATTAAGTAAACTACAATCTCTCAACTTATCAGGTACGCAAATAGTGACGCTCCCCAACGCTTTGGATCAGCTTACCTCGCTTACTTCCATTCAGTTATCTTATCTAGAAAACTTTGATTTGGCTAGCTCACTGATCGTCTTGTCCAGAATTCCTTCGCTAAAGAGCGTTGACTTGAAATACGATAACCTGAGCGAACTACCCGACAACATTCGACTATTACAGCAAGTGGAGCTTATTGACTTATCAGGGAATCCTATAAAAACGCTTCCCGACGAATTTGCTTCTTTGTCGCGTCTACAAACGCTGTATTTAAATAATGATAGCTATTTAGATTTGGATCAGAGTATTAATGTGCTTGCCAGAATCCCAAAGCTTTATGAGCTCCACCTTGAAAATGATGGCTTCAACACCCTTCCAGAACGTATCAAGTCGCTTCGAAAACTAAGGTACTTGTATCTAAACGAAAACAAGATAGAAGCACTACCAGCATCATTACAGGATATGAATAGTTTAGAGTACGTAGACCTCAATAAAAACCCCATTCCGAATATTTTTTGGGACAGTTATCGCCTTTCGCCCAAGGTTAAAATAAATATTAGTGACTAGTAATTTTCTTCGTTACTACTTATGGTAAGCAAGAGAACAAGCCTATTTTGGCAGCCAGGGCCATTATCAAAGCGGGTACGGTAGCGCATCCTCCTTTACGATTAGTGCTTGGTAAAGATGCATTAGATAGCATTCGCCAGAAAATTTACTCTATGAGCGATGAACTTAACGAGTGGGAGGAAGTAACCATCAATACCGCTTTTGTGAAGTAAGTGATAGAGGTAACTATAATCATAGCAACTGTCCAATACTAGACGGCTGCTTATTTACTTTATTCAAGCCCTCACCTCCATGTAAAATAAGTAATTGTTGTACTTACTTTACAGGAAAAATGAGCACACATTTTTAATGTCAATAAGTAAATAACTTTACCTACGTGCAACCTCCTAAGCAAGCATTTGTCTTTACATAAATCAACAAAGACAAAATGAAAAAAATTAGCACCATAAGTTTACTACTCTCCTTGCTTTTTCATACACTTTCAGCACAAGAGACCAAGCGTTACAAAACCAATGAAACTACAGCTACAATCACTATTGACGGTAAGCTACAAGAAAAGTCTTGGGAGGCAGTTCAGTGGGCAGGTGATTTCATTCAAACCCAACCTAATAAAGGAGAAAAGCCAACTTATGCGACTCAATTCAAAATCCTGTTCGACCAACACTATTTATTCGTAGCCATCAGAGCGTTTGATGCACAACCTGACAGTATCGTCATGGAAGAAAAGCCAAGGGATTTCTTTGCTGGTGATTACGTTGAGATCAATATTGACAGTGACTTTGACAAAAAAGATGCTTTTTCTTTTACCATTACCGCAGCAGGTATACGAGGAGATGAATATATCCAAACTTCTAATAACTGGCTGAACGATTGGAGCCCCGACTGGACGGCCAAAACGACCCGCGATGAGCAAGGGTGGATCGCTGAACTAAAAATTCCACTCAGTGCGCTAGCCGTCTACACCAAGCAGACACAATGGGGTCTACAAGTGAACCGTAGGATCGCTAGACTAGACGAAAATTCTTCTTGGACTAAGGTTACTGACGACGCGCAATGGGTGGCTTCCTTTGGTCTTCTACAGGGCATTACTGGTATTCCTGTTGCAAAACGCTTCCTCCCCACTGATAAAATTGACGCTAAACTCCTACAAAATGACTTTTCAGGGTTACATCGTTCCTTGCAATCCTCCTACCCTTCCCTTTACCGTTATCGTAGTGAAAGCTTTATCAACCATCATTACCAACAGACATTAGAGGCCCTTACCCAACCCATCACCTTGCTTGACTTTTATAAAATAGTCGCTTCGTACCTGAGTAAAATTGGTGATGGGCATATGAAAGTTAAACTACCCGCATATTTCGCAAGTACATACAATGCCGACTTAAAACGATTGCCCTTTCAACTTAAGACAACCACCCACGGTGTATTTGTTACCGAAAACTATTCAGCAGATACGCTATTGAATGACGCACAGCTCGTATCCATCAACGGGCAAGCTATCCAGAAAATTTTACACGACATAGCCGAGCTGATTCCCGCTGACGGCCATAACCTGACTGGTAAATACCATCAAATGGCTGCTGATTTTGATTTTTATTATTCTTTAGTAGATGGCCTTGAAGAAAGTACCCAAATCGACTTCATCCTGAAAGGGCAACAAAAGGTAATTTCCGCGAATATCCCTCTTTTGACAACCACAGCACTTGAGCAAATAAAAGCAACCAGAGGAACGCCTCAGCGAGGCAAGCCATTTGACTATAAACTGAAGAATAACATTGGTGTCATGACGCTTCGTACTTTCAATTATCCCAAAGCATTTCAGAAGTTTGTAGATGAAAGCTTCCAACAACTAGTCACCTCAAAAATCGACAAGCTTATTTTGGATTTGAGAGGAAATGGTGGTGGAGAAGAAGTCAATGCTATTTATTTGTATACTTATTTGACAACAAAGCCTTTTAAGTACTATGACAGGTACGAGGTAAATGTTGCTCCTCATAAGAAAGTTGAGCAAGCATCTACGTTAGTTTCTTACGAAACGCTCAACTTCTTTGCCTCCATCGTCTCTCTGGATAGTGCAGGAAGGCGTATCATCACCGATCTGGCTCCATTGAAGGGGAATTTGTTAGATCCTACCACTTGGCAACAACCAAAAGTAGAGAATAACTTTACTGGGAAAGTAGTTGTCCTGATAGATGGAGGCAGTTTTTCTGCTACTTCAGAAATCTGTGCTATTATGAAAAGAGACAAAAGGGCAACTTTTGTAGGTACAGAAACAGGGGGTACCTTTGATGGCAACACCAGTGGTATATACGACCACGTAACTTTACCCCATTCAAAACTTCAAGTAAAAATTCCCTTAATCAAATATGTAAGCGCGCTTGGCACTACTGAATATTGGTACGGAAGAGGAATAATGCCTGACTACCCCATTATTGATCAGGCGCTACACCAAAGTAGTGATAAAGACCGGGTGATGGACTTTGCCATTATGTACCTACAAGAGGCTGGACAAGCCTCTCGATAATAAGCATAATAGTGAAGCTATCTACCAACTTTCTCGTAACGAAGTAACTTTATTTAGTAGTCAACCTTTAACTTTTTATTATATACCCTATGAAAGAAACGCTTACTTGCTTATTAGTATGGCTCTCTGCTTTGGCTTGCCCAGGGCAAGATGCTTCCACATTGATGAAAGCGCTAAACAAAAAATTGAACACTAAAACTTATCCCAACATTGACTGTATCATAGTGAAAGTTGGGGATGACCTCATCTTTGAAGCATACTACAACGACTTTAGTAAAGATAGCCTACACGACACTCGCTCCTCTTTTAAATCTATCACAAGTCTTTTAGCTGGTATTGCGATCGACCAAAAACGCTTTGCGCTCGATGATTCGCTGGGGCGCTTTTTCCCTGAACTCAAAGAAGAAGGTAAACGCAATATCACCGTTCGAAACCTGCTGGAGATGCGTTCGGGTTTGAACTGCGAAGAGTTTTATGACATCGGCCCTGAATGCGAGAGCGAAATGTGGGAAACCAACGATTGGATCGCCTACTGTTTAGGCGTTAAGCTTATCAGAACGCCTGGCTTAAACTGGTCTTATAATTCTAACGAGCCAATGCTTGTGGGCGAAATCATTGCGCGCGCCAGTGGTATGAGTGTCATGGCGTTTGCAAAACGCTACCTCTTTGAGCCTTTGGGCATTGAAGATTACCGATGGACGCTCTCACCAAAAGGCAGAGGAATGACAGCAGGCTCCTTTTATATGAAACCATTGGATATGCTTAAAATCATCGACTTGGTAAGTAATAAAGGCACTTGGCAAGGCAAGCAGTTAGTAAGTAAAGAATGGATTGAGCAATCTACTGACTGTACCATCGACCTAGACTTCTCTTTTACCAGATACGCTAGAACGCCTAATGCCAAATATGAAAGCGCTTACTATGGCTTCTTCTGGTATAAGGAGCACCTACAATACAAAGACATCGACACGGAAGTCTTGTTTGCCTCTGGCAATGGCGGGCAGTACATGATGTGGCTACCTGACTATGACGCAAAAGTGGTATTTACAGGGAGTAATTATGGGAATTGGCGAGGAAAACTTCCCTTTGAGATACTTCTTAAATATCTTATTCCAATGATTGAGGAAAGAAGTGATGGGTAGTTTAGAGTATGTTTATTTTTTATAACTGCCCGTTTTTAAGATCGGTATAAGTGCACAGGCCTGAAAATCCAGCGGGGAGGCGGGTGGATTCGTGGGCAGAAGCTTTGGATTTAGCTGCGCTGAGCTCCCGTTGGTCGGTTTTTGGTTCGTTTTTGGCTACGCCGAGCTCGCCAGAGGCTCGGTTCATCAAGAACCGGAACGAAGTGGAGTTCAGCGAAGCTAAAAAATGAACGAAAGGTAAATCGAAGTACAAGTGATGAAAATTTCGTAAAATATTAATTATACAGAGTTTAATTTTTAAACGTTCTCTTAGTTGAGAGGTGCGCTAACCAACATCCTGAATACGTATATATTTCTTCTACAGTAGTTAGGCATCTCCAACCTCTAGCTATTTAGCGACGCTTGCCATTCAATAGTTTGACAAACAAAACATTTTGTGCTTAATTAATGTACATCAAAGTATTTTGATTCTCAATAAACGGAAAATATGAGCGTCAAAATACAGCTACTTTCTATTATATCTCAACAGCTTCTCGTTTTACTAGAATTCTTCTTGAAAAGAAACTTATTAAAACCTTAGAAGCCCCGTCTGGTAGGAGGCCTGCTCTATGTATTTGAACCGCTATTAACGCTTGTCAGCGTCCAGATAAACGCACATTATCCAACAGGGCTATTTTATTGTATCGTAACTTTTTTTTCTTATTTTAGTAGGCTAACTATAATACTCTTCTGACACCATGCGGTTATATGTAAGAGTAATCTCCTGACAAAATGGAAATTTCTACCAAAGGCAAATACTACGGACAAAAAGAAACGGAGCTATCTTTTGAAGGCATTTTATTGTCCAAATATGACTATCCTGTAGATAGAACCCCATGGCATTACCACGAGAATCCTTACTTCATGTTCGTCTTACACGGTAATATGATTGATGGCAACAAAAGAATGAAAAGCTTGTTGCCCACTGGAAGTTTGATGTACAACAACTGGCAAGAAGCCCACTATGGCATAAAACACTCTGAACAAGCAGGAGGCTTTCATTTAGAATTTGAGAAGCACTGGCTTGAAAAAAACGAGATCAACTTACCACTGCTTGAAGGGAGTCAGCCCATTGAGCAGCCTCGAATACACTTTCTTTTTACACAGCTATACCGTGAATTTATACTTGCAGATGCCAACAGTGAAATATCTGTAGAAACTTTATTGATTCAGATATGCGATGCCTTAATCAAGGTAAAAGAGGTCAGTCTTAAAGAGACGCCTCATTGGATTTTCAAACTAAAAGAATTATTGCATGATGACCCTTCCAAGTTTGATCTTAAATACCTTTCCGACCAATTGGGTGTTCACCCAGTACATATTTCCAGAGCTGCTCCGCAATACTTTTCTTCAAGTTTGGGCGAGTATGTAAGACAGTTGAAGCTAAAAAGAGCCCTCCCACTTTTACAAAATACGCATTACTCATTGACAGAAATCGCCTACCAAGCAGGCTTTGCAGATCAAAGTCATTTTAATCGTGTTTTCAAAGCGTACTTTAACCATCTCCCAAGTACATTTCGTAAACAACTACTCAAGTAATTATTATCTGATGTTAATCCTGTTCTATTTTACCTAGAAAAGGAGGAGTATCTTTGGTTGTCAAAAATGAGTTCAGTATTTCAAAACCAAATTTACTTTCTTATGCAGAAAACCCTCATTAACCTTCTTTTTTGTCTCTTTATCCATCAAACTACATGTGCACAGCTCGATTTCTCAAAGGTAAACACAGTAGCCTATCCTCTTTTAGAAAAAATGGATAGCGCTATTACTACGGGAAAGTACGAGCAAATTACCAGCGTTTTGGTAGCCAAAAAAGGTCAGGTAGTTTTTGAAAAATACTATAATGGTAACGATAAGAATTCTTTACACAATACCCGCTCTGCCACTAAAACAATGGCTACACTTCTTACGGGTATAGCTATCAAAAAGGGTCACGTACAATCAGAAAAAGATAAAATAATGAAGTATCTCCAGCACAAAATGCCCGTACAAAATCCAGACAAGAGAAAGGAGGCCGTCACGATAGAGGATCTACTCACCATGAGCTCTGTACTGGAATGCAATGATTTTAATAGCTTTTCCAGAGGAAATGAAGAAAGAATGTACCCTATAGAAGATTGGACAAGCTTTTTTCTTAATCTCCCTATCCGATCTTACCCCTTTGAACCAAAACCAGCCGAGCAGCCTTACGGAAGAGCCTTTAGCTATTGTTCTGCTGGCGCAGCAGCCGTAGCTGCCATCTTGCAGTCAGCCATTGGTACTCCCTTAGATCAGTTTGCCAAGCAACACCTCTTCGAGCCACTTGGTATTGAGCAATACGAACTCCACTATACCCCCGAAGGCATCTTAAATACCGCAGGCGGGAGCGGCTACAGCAGCCGAGATTTCCTAAAGCTGATTCAAATGTGCTTAAATGACGGTGTTTGGAAAGGACAGCAGATCGTTCCGAGCGCTTGGCTAAGAAAAGCCACTACGCCTAAAGCCAAGGTTCGTGAGGATATTGACTATGGTTATTTACTTTGGCTGAGAAGTTTTGGAAAAGAAAAGCTTTATCAATCTTACTACATGTCTGGTAATGGCGGGCAGAAAGTTTTGGCTTTACCTGAGCTGGGCTTAGCGGTTGTGATTACTACTACCAACTATGGCAATAGAAATGCTCATCCCTATACCAATGCACTTATGAACGACTTTATTGTACCTGCTATGACAGAATAGTAAAAACATCTGTTATGAAAAAGCGTAAATTGTTGCTAAATAGATAGTAACTATACGCAAATGAGAATAGGCATCGTACAAATCAGCCCTGTAAGAGGAAATATCGAGCGCAACATCAGTAATCATCTGTATTTAATCGAACAGATCATCAAGCTGAAAGCTGACCTTATTATATTTCCAGAACTCTCCCTTACTGGTTATGAGCCAACATTGGCAGAGTCACTCGCTGTCCAGGTGGACGATGCCCGGCTCACTCCCTTTCAAGCATTCGCTGACAAAAATGAGGTTGCCATAGGCGTAGGGGCACCCACAAAAGCTACTGACGGCGTGAATATCAGTATGCTAATTTTTCAAGCATATAAAGAGAGGAGTCTTTATACTAAAAGCCTGTTACACGAAGACGAGCTACCCTATTTTACAAGTGGAAAAAGCCAGCCTTCTTTACAAATAAAAGGAGAAAAAGTGGCGCTCGGCATTTGTTACGAAACCTTACAAAGAGCTCACTTCGAAGAAGCAGTCAACAAGCAGGCTGATATTTACATAGCCAGTGTTGCTAAACCAGACCGAGGGCTCAATAAAGCTTATCTACATTTTCCTTCAATAGCCCAAGAATTTCACCTACCAGTTTTGATGGCCAACTGTGTAGGCTTTTGCGACAACTTTCTTAGTAATGGAAAAAGTGCTGTATGGAATAGCCAAGGAAAATTAGTAGAGGAGCTTGACACAGAAAAGCAAGGTTTTATCCTTTACGATACCAAACGCGACGAGGCGAAGCGTGTCAGTCTGTAGTTTGCTAGGCTGTATTACTGATTACCCCGACTTATGAAGCTTACCCTCCTCCAGAAGCAGTGTGTCTAAGTAATCAATACCATAAACAAAATCCAAGCAGACGCTTAGAAAATATGGGAACGTGAAAACTACCACTCAGGTGTAGCTTGTCGTTACAGTCTTCATCTTGAATCAGTATTTCTAGTACGAGGATTGTAGTAATTACTAAGCGCTGTAGCAAACAGTCATCGTAAATATTTACGACCAAGCAGAAAACTTTATTCAGTTATTCGAAAAGTTCGTAGTCCGAACCTTTATTAAATTCAATTGTTTTGTAGTGTAAGAATAATCATTTGAGCAGGTACGTACAGAATTTCTAAGATATGCACAGAAGAGAATTCATTAAAGGCTCCGCTATACTAGGAGTATCACTGGTAACCAGCCGAATAGTCACTGCTTCTGGCCTGTACCATGCAGATACCCAAAGACGTGTTCATAGGATTGTCAAATCTAAAAAAGTCAAAGTGGGTACCTTGCCCGTCATCAGAGCCTTTGCGGGAAACCACCTGGATTATGTATCTCCTTACGTATTACTTGATGAGTTTGGCCCTGTCACCCTTGAGGCAGGGCAAGACCCTCTACGTGTAGAGGCACATCCGCACGCTGGCGTATCTCCCACCACTTACTTTTTAGAAGGTACTGGCCATCATAAGGATAGTCTCAACTATGATTTTCAAATTGAGAAGGGTGACTTTATGATGTTTAATTCGGGTAGTGGAGCGATCCATATGGAAGAATCTGGTCAGCAATTATATGATAAAGGAGGCGCCTATCATGGATTTCAAATATGGTTAAATATTCCTTCACAGTATAAGATGATCGATCCCACCACTACTATCAATCGCCCTACTACTCAAGAAAAAATTGAAACAGACCAGTACACCATTCAAGTAGTACTGGGAACACTACATAATACCACATCAAACATTGAGTTGCTGACACCCGCTTTTTACTATCATGTAAAAATGAAGAAAGATGCCCGTTTAGATATTCCAACTGATCCTACCCATAATGCTTTCGTATACTTGGTAAGTGGAAAACTAGAAGTAGAAGGTGCAAGGACACTTGATGAGCACCAAATTGTGCTGTATGAGCGAGGTGAATCCAGTATCAAGTTATATGCCCAAGAAGCTTCTGAAATGTTGGTATTAGGAGGAAAGCCGTTAAATGAAGTGGTTTATTCTTACGGTCCATTTGTTATGAACACAAAGGAACAAATCGTTCAATGCATTAAAAATTACCAATCAGGTAAAATGGGTAATCCTGATGAAGTAAACCGTTGATCTCCAAGGTAGTTATATAGTCTATCATCACGAGCTATTGTCGTAGGTTTTGTAAGTTACTCACCCAAGTTCATTAGCCTGCAAGAAAATTCAAATGAACGACCATAGGCGTCGTGATCTGTCTTGGTAAGGCAGCCAGTTTACAAGACCTATAACGGTGACAATGCCTCTACTATGTACTCGCCCACATAGTTTCTATCCAACTCTACTTTTATCTCTTCTTTGAGCGCAGCTTCTAGTTGCCCCGAAAATAATGGATGATAATCGATCCTAATTAATGGGATACATACACTTACCCTACTATTTCACCTTTAGCCATTCAGTGAGCTCATTTTGTTTTAGAAGGCATTTACTAACCACACCGTCGCTATCTTGAATAAATTCAATGGTAGCTTGTGGCGACACCGTATCAATTACAAATGTAGATTTTTGTAGAGCAGTGAGTTTAGAACGCCACTTCCCTGCTTCACTCAATATTAGTTTTCCTTTTTTTAGGCTCACTTCAATTTTTCTATTTTCTCGTGTATAAGTTCCTACATATTGGCTTACGTCTAGCGAATCAAGGTTTAATCTGGCGAGGCTATCAGCGTTTTAAAATCTGCCCATTTATACACAGAAGCTACACTTCTTATGATTTCTCTGATAATTTCTGTGTTGGTACCATTCACCATCACCACTAAGCCGTTTCCATTTTCTGCACTGAAGTAGAGCTTTCCTCTAAAGCCTTTATTAGCACCAGAATGCTGTAAATAGGCGCTGCCCATTTTCTTCGATGTAAAAAGCCCTAGGGCGGTGTTACTACTTTTTAAGGGAGGTGTCACTAATATTTTACTTGATGGGTTGGAAAGGATTTTACCAGCGTCATTTTTCAAGCTTAGTTGCACATCAATTATGAGCTTGGCCAAGTCAGAAGGGGTAGTCCATAAGCCCGCCGCTGCAGATTCAGGGTATATGTTGTAGTGGTTCTTTAAAGGTTGACCGTTTGCTAAATGGCCATAGGCCAAGTCATCTAGATATTTATCGAATTCTACTGAGTAGAAAGAGTTGTTCATGCCCAAAGGCGTGAAAATATTCTCATTCAAAAAAGCTTCATAAGAGGTATTTGCCTGATTGGTTAGGATGAGTTGAGAAATGGTAGTTCCTCCGCCAGAGTATTTAAATGCTTCGTTAGGAGGCATGATCTGCTTTACCTTATCTGAGTTTGCTGGTTGGTTTCCCTCCAGTGTTTGTACTATATTCGGTAATTTCTTTGCACTTTTATAGCCGCCAAATCCGTGTGTTGATAAGCCTGCTGTATGGCTTAGCAGTTGCCGAAGCGTAATTGGATCTGTACTAATTTTTTTGTTGTAGGGAAACTTCCAAGAAGTTAAATAAGTATTGATATCCTCATCCAAGTCTATTGCCTTCGATTCCCTCAGCTTCAGGAGGGCTACTGCATTCACAAATTTACTCATCGAGGCAGCTTGGAAGACGGTTTGTGCGGTAACGTCTCCTGCTCCCGCCTGGCCAGTTGTTCCGTATCCTTTTGCCCAGTCAATTTTATAATTGTGGATCACTGCGAGGCTTAATCCAGCAATCTGGTACTTGCGCATGCGTGCTTCAAGATTCCAGCGCGCGTCGCCTTCCTTTGACACCAACGGGCGAAGATTATTCTCAACTTTCTCTATTTTTTGTTGTGTATCAGCATCAAGCGTTTTATCGGTTTGTGCCTGTAAAGCAACCTGAAAGGTACTCACTAGAACCGTAGTAAATAATAGTATTTTTAGTTTCATTGAGAAGGTTTTGTTTTGAAAGTTACGAAATAAAATCGTTTTCTTGATATACTGATGCCTCCTTTAAACCGACACAACAAGCAAGCATAAATCCGTAGTCCCTATAATAATAAAAATTAAAACCTATTGCGATAGTATCACTCCAAAAATCAGTATCTTGAACAATAGGTGCCGTCAAAATAGTCATATGCGTACCACAACGAAACCAGATGGGCGCTGTCACGAGATTCTTCGGAACAAGCGTTGCTAATTGGCAGTATCTATGATACTCAAATGGCATATCGAAAAAGAGAAGGTTGGTCTTTGATAAAGGTGTAATGATAAACGAGTTGCATCAGGATATCAACACAATGCATGATACTTTTCAGCGAAGACTTTTATTCTACATGAAATCTGATAACTAATTTATTACGATATATAACACAACAAAAAATAATAGAGTACCTTATGCCTCATCCACTTTATAGAAAAGCTTATAAGGCACTTTCTCCTCAAGCGAGAGAATCTCTTTTAAAACAAATCGCTGTAGCCTACCCAGTTTTTTCTTTTCTGCGTTTCGAGCACTTTAGCCGTTATGGGATGGATACCCCTACTGCTGTTTTCTCGTATCAAGGGCGTGAGTTTGTCTTCGTTCCTGGCGATGAGGTTACTTTGGGCTGGGATACTTTTGCAGAAGGGATGGATCAAGCGACCCGAGAAGATTTAGAAGCATCATTACAAGACTGCGGCCTAGATGATATCACCTTAGACAACTATTTGCAAGCATCGACCTCGCCTGTTCGTAAAGCAAACCTCTCACCTATGCTAGTAGAAAGGCAACTCAACAGTATTGGTTGGGAACCCATACCGCTTGACAGTCCTGCGTTAGCGCCCTTTGAGAAAGCGCTACAAGATTTTAGCAAGCAATCTTATCAAGAACTGACTATTCACGATACCCTCAAGCTTCAAAAAACAGCTACTGGTATAGTCGCTTATCTTTATGAAGCTATTAACTATCAGGATTTCCTCCTCAAAATTGCTTCGCATAAAGGCTTTTCGATTCCCACCGAAGATGAGTGGGAATATTTATGCGGAGGTGGTACACGCACGCTATTTCGCTGGGGCGATAGCTTCGATTATGATATGGACTTGGCACATTTTTCAGTAAATGCACCCGTAGATCAGCCTCTTACCCTAGAGATACCTAATCAATTTGGGTTGAGCATTGCCTACGACCCTTACAAGTATGAAGTAGTACAGGCAGATTGTATGCTAAAAGGAGGGGATGGGGGTTGTAATATTTGTGGTGGGCTTGGCTTGGTGATGGGGTACTTATCCACTGCTACTTATTTTAGAAGTTATGACAGCGCAGCCGACGAGCTGAGCTATAAAGAAGACATTGCGGGTGATTATACCTTTTATAGACGGTTATTTTCGCTTAATAATTTCTTGGCCTGAAGTTATTCGAAGTCAAACATCTACTTTTATGACGCTAACTATGAAGTATGTTTTTTTCATCCTATTACTCTTGTCTTGCTCAAAAGCCATAGGACAACCCGATCGTATCTATAATTCTCTAGAAGAAGCTACACTACAACCTGACGCTGTCTTTCAACTATTTCTCGACAGACAATCTTTAGAGGCTGTCCCTGAGGCCATCGTCAAGTTCAAGAATTTGACAGTGCTTCATTTAGATAGAAATAATATTCGCTCTATTCCACTCTTTATGATGCACCTCCCACAGCTCAAAGTACTATCGCTCAATTTTAATAAGATTGATACGCTTCCTTTACAGATAGGGAAGTTATCCCATTTGGAAGCATTGAGCCTTCAGGCAAATCGTATCAGCCAAGTCCCTGAGACTATTGGTCAGCTACACCACCTGAAAGAACTTAACCTTGGTTGGAACGACATAACTGTCTTACCTACCTCTATAGGTAATCTTACCAAACTGCATACAATATATTTAGGTGGTAACTACCTTAAACAGCTCCCCGCCTCTTTTAGTCAACTCATACACCTCACCAACGTCAATCTCTACGATAATCAATTTGAAGCGGTACCCGAACAGCTATCGGCCTTAAAAGAACTTAAAATTTTGTCTATGAACCTCAACCAAATAAATAGCTTTCCTGCTTTCCTATCGAACAACCCACACCTTGAAAGACTTTGGTTGAACCACAACAAGATTACCCACCTACCCGACACGATCGGAGATTTTCAAAGTCTAAGCGCTTTGGGTCTTAAGAATAACCGACTCGGTAAAATCCCTACGACCATAGCAAAGCTGAAAACACTACGCTGGCTGGAACTACAAAAAAACAACTTATCTCAAAAAGATACTTTGGCCGTCAAATCACTTCTACCAAAAGCGAAATGCCATTTTTGAGTAGGGTAGTAATAGTCCTTACTTCATACGTGCGCTTACCTTTATGCAGCCATTATAAATATTTGTAAACAAGTCATCTGTAGTGATTTCCTCAAAAACATTGTTGTTTTTTCTGTATTAACAAATTATTACTGTTACCATAAAAGCCTATCAAAATGATATTATCTATTATATTCGTAGGTAAGTTTTTTACAAATTAACAATAACAAATTTAGCTATGGGACTTAAAGAAAAAAGGGCCATCAAAGAGGTAGAAGATAACCAATATCCAGCATTTAAACAGAAAGTAGCAGACATTATTGGCTTTGAAGTAGCACTTGAAATCAACTGGGAATCATTAGCAAGAGAAGGAAGCGACCATATTTACAAAGAAGGTTTCGAGAAAGTTTTTGTAACACCTACTTTGGAAGCATTCGAGTCTATTTGCCAAGACGATATGGGAAAAGAAGCCATCAAAGAAGCACTAAAGAAAATCGTTATCAAAGATGAAAATGACCATTTTTCTTATACCCAGTGGGTAGATTTCAAAGAGGGTATACTCACTCTAGATCATAAAATCGACACTAACCTAGATGATATCGCAGCACGTAAAGGAAGCCTTCAAGAGACTTTAGAGTCAGCCCTGTAACGTAAACATAAAAGGTGAGTGAGAAAAGCTCACCTTTACTACTTGCTTCTATGCTAGAAGCAAGATTCATCAAAACGCAGCTTTTAAGGCCCAATGCTCCCTCTTATAAAAAAACTCTTTTTATAAGTTGTAGACAAAAGTAGTGTTCCCCTTAATACGATTTGGAAACCAACGATACATTAATTATTTTACATAGGTCAATGCGCTACTCAGCAAAATAGTTTCGCCACTTATCTGCCACCATCAATCTAAGAAGAGCCACCCTATGAATGCCAAGCTTTTGTTTCATTATGTAAGTTACTTGCAGTATCCCCTTCTATTTCTTGCCCTCTTTTTTGCTTACAGGCCTTACTTTATAGGAATGGACCTTACTACTGAAAAAGCAAGTATCATTTTACAGAATCTTAACAACGCACTTATCTTTATGGGCTTGGGGATCAGTTTTTCGACCCTTCAAGACACTACCAAGGTACAGAATAAGCTGTCGAAAAAGATTTGGGAGCACCCTAAAGGGGGGAAGATTGCTATTATCGTCATTGCAGTAATGGCATTTGCTTTTATCATCTACGGCCTTGTTGGTTACTTAAGTGTTGGCAACACTAAGCTCAAAGAGGTATCTATTGGTATAGTCGTTTTGGGGATTGGTTTCATTGGTCTGCTCAAAACGTCCATTGAAATATTTGAAAATCACCGAAAAGACAAACGTATTCCTATTAACGAAGTAGAAGCGCACTAAAAGAAAAATAGAAGCCATACCGCAATAACTTAGATTTTTGTAATCTACCTTAGGCTTATTTTTAAAGATAGCATAGCTAAGTTGGTTTGAGCTGGCCAGCCACGCTACTGTCATAATAAACGGCCCACTACAAGCGTTGTTATACAGAAAAGAGTCAAATTACTATTATCCTACAATGAAAATAATTCGTAAAGTATTCACATTCATTTTTCTATTTGTCTTTATTGTTTGCACAGTCAGTCAAGCACAAGTAAAATCCTCCCCTACTGAGATTTTCACGAAAGAACTCACTGAGTTGCAGACCTATTTTTCTATTCCGGGGATGAGCGCCCTCATCGAAAGTAATGGAGAAATCGTTTATGAAAAATACCTAGGCTACGCTGACTTAGCTACCCAGCGTAAAGTAGAGATGCAAACTGCCTTTCCCGTTGCTTCCCTCACCAAGATATTTTCTGCCACCTTAGTGATGCAATTAGTGGAACAAAATAAGTTATCGCTTGATACGCCCGTCAATCAATTCTTACCCAACACAACACTAGACGACGCCATTCAAGTAAAGCACCTCCTTTCGCACACCTCTCAAGGAGAAATCGGCGAGCAGTTCTACTATAGCGCACGCTTCGGGCTACTGACAGCTATCATTGAAAAAGCCGCTGGTAGACCCTTTAAGGCACTGATGCAGCAAAAGATTTTCATACCTGCTGGCCTGCAGCATACTTTTCTACTCGAAGACTCCACCCAATTAGCACAAAAAAATATTGACTTGGCTTCCCCTTACGTACTAGAAGAGGGTGTTAGTAGTGGTTTTATCGATTATGGCTATTCTACCTCAGCGGGTATTGTCTCTACCGCCCGCGACCTGCTACGTTTTACACAAGCCCTCGATGCCAACAAGCTGATGACCGAAGCATCAAAAGGACGTATGTTCAGCGCTTTCCAACCAGGGCTACCCTATGGATATGGTATTTTTACCCAAAAAGTAGAAGAAATAGAGATCCTATGGAGCTACGGACAATACGACTGCTATTCGAGCCTACTCCTAAAAGTGCCTTCTAAAAACTTGACGCTTGTCTTACTCGCCAATAATAATTTGATGAGCGATCCTGCAAGACTAATTATGGGCGATGTCACCTCGTCGCTTTTTGCTTTGAGTTTCTTAAAAAACTTTGTGTTTGACCTACCTACAATGCCCCTTCTCGAAGCGCCCAACGCTGCATACACCAATAACAGCTTTACTGAAAGTGAATTCTATAGAAAAAAGATACTTGCTCAAGCGCTGGCCGCCTCTTTTATGGCAAGGTTTGACGTCAGCAAAATGCAGCAAAGTGCTCAATTACTCGAAAAGACTTTCAAGCAACATCCTGATTATCTTTCCTACACTAATATTAACCTATTACACACCTTGAGCTTTTTAAAAGACGTGGCTTTTTACAGAGAACTGGGGGCTTTCAATCAGTTTGATACCCAAATTGAGCAAATCGGAAAGAAGTTATTGGAAGAAATGCCTAATAATCCCTATTTGCACACTTACCTAGGTACTTATTTCGATAGAAAGGGAGATGAGGCCACTGCCACCTTCCACTATAAAAGTATTGTAGACGCCAAGAACTTCTCTCGTAACTGGTATACAAAAGAGGCAGCCAACTGGCTCAAAGAACATAAGAAATAAAGAGAAAGAGGTACGGAGCGTGCTCAGTAATTTGTGTAAAACGAAACGATGTGTAAACATGTATAATGTAGTTTCACGCTAGTATAAATACTCAAATACATTTATATTTACGCCTAATCGTAACGATACACCTATGAAAGCGTGGCTTAAAAAAGCGATCAGTAATCGACGTTACTTGATTGGTCTTTATATTATTTTCGCTCTAGTGGCGAGTGTACAATCATTATTATTAGGCACTAACAATGTCTATGTAGAAGGCGGCTATGCTTACAATCATTATAACAATTACACCATCTTCGAGCAGTCTTTTTATCACCTGCTTAATGACCAAGATTTGTACATCCTTTACCCTAAAGAGCACTGGGACTTGTACAAATATACGCCTACCTTTTCTGTATTCTTTGGGCTTTTTGCGATCTTCCCCGACTGGGCAGGACTTACCCTATGGAATTTGGTCAACGCCCTAATTCTATTAGCAGGGATTTACTACCTTCCTCAACTTACCAACTACCAAAAGGGGCTCGTACTGGTCATTATATTGATAGAGCTTATGACCGCTATGCAAAACGACCAATCGAACGGCCTTATGGCTGGGTTACTTGTGTGCGCTTTTGGGCTGTTGGAGCGCCGGCATTACGCGCTGGCTACGCTCTGTATTGTATTTTCAGCTTTTATCAAGTTATTTGGGGTGGTAGGCTTTGCCTTGTGTTTATTTTATCCTCGCAAGGGAAGGCAACTTCTATATACGTTGCTATGGGTGGGCGTTATGTTAGCCTTACCACTAATATTTGTAAGCTACGAGCAGTATGTTTTTCTGTTTCGTAGTTATTTATCGTTACTTACCAACGACCACTCTGTCTCTTATGGTTATTCAGTAATGGGTTGGTTACATACTTGGTTTTCGTTAGAAATCAACAAGTTATTGATTGTACTCTTGGGTGCAGTTGTTTTTATGCTTCCTTTTGTACGATTAAAGGCTTACACGCAATATTGGTTTCGCTACCTTACGGCCGCTTCTGTACTCATTTGGGTAGTTATCTTCAACCACAAAGCAGAATCACCTACGTTTGTCATTGCGATGACTGGAGTAGCGATGTGGTTTATTCTGAGTGAAAAAAGTAAACTCAACATTGCTTTGTTTGCCTTTGCTTTTCTTTTTACTACCCTCTCTCCCACCGATATTTTTCCTAGGTATTTACGTGAGCACCTCGTAACGCCTTATGTACTGAAAGGGGTTCCTTGTATTTTCGTGTGGTTCAAATTAATGTATGATATGCTCACCCTTCCTGCTGAGACAAAACTACCCCAACCCGTTAATTAGCTTGAAGCCAGTGAGATCACAAATGGCGAAGTACCAATCCCTCGATTAGTGATAATAATCTACATACTTTTCAGATAACTTTATCAAAGAACATGGAAGTAACGGAAAATAGTAGTTACCTGGTGGATAGAACGCAATCAATTATTTGGTATCTATATTGGAGATAATATGATTGAACCAACCCATTTGTCAGCCAATGACTTTCTCCATAAGTATTTTGAATTTAAAGCAATGGAGCCTAATCTTAGAAGGTGGAGCCTTAGAAGACTAAAGCATAATGAGCCACGATACTACAGACTAAAAGCACTACTAGCGCTTCTCAAAGCCTTTGAACTTGGTAGTCATCTACGGAAAGATTTTACTGAGGGAGGTTTTTTAAAAAATAGAGACGTTACTGACTTCCTAGCCATCTACGAAGATATTGAACAATACATTCAAGCAACTCCCTTCGAAAAGAGACTTATTAGTGAAGAAGGAAAGCAAGTTGATCGGTATGCACTTGAAGCAGTTTTTCAAGGTTTTATGGACTTTCTAGAAGTCATGCATAATACCTTAAAATTTAACAGCGGTTGGTTAGAAGCTGGTTGTGTAAGTGCTAGGTATAGTATTCGTAAAACGGAAGAAGTGCTGAAAAGTATTGATCGCGCTGCTATACAACAAATTGAAAAGTTGGTTTGTAAGGTCATTGATCCTAATGATAAAAAGTTATCTATCGCTGCGTTAGTTGATAAATTTGATTATCCTGATATTGATTTGCGAGCAATTGATGCAGAATACTATTAGGCTATTTTTTCCCTTCTAAAAAAATGAGGAAAGCCCTGCTTACGCCACTACAGATAGCTTGATTAAACCTTATGCATAGTGCTCGCTCTAAGTTATAAACACATTAAACACTTCAACCAGCATGACAAACTTTAGCGTTTTATCCATTATCGCGAGCTTTCTTTTACTCTCACTTTCTGGCTGTAAACTAGAAGAAGACCTCACCATTGACGATACAACTGCCTTACAAGCTACTACTGCAAGTGCTACGCCCAATATCTTATTGATTATTGCGGACGACATGGGGAAAGATGCTACCGCAGGTTTTACAGAAGGTAGTCTAAAGCCTAATACCCCTCATATCGATAACTTCAAAAATACAGGACTCACCTTTAACAACTTCTGGGTTTATCCAACTTGCTCACCTACTAGGGCGTCTATTATTACAGGGAAATATGGTTATAGAACGGGTGTAAAGTGGGCCAACGACGTTTTAAGTAATACAGAAGCTACCTTACAAAGCTATATTAATCAAAATACTGGTAACCAGTACGCTACGGCTATTGTAGGTAAGTGGCACCTTTCTGGAGATGCACTTGTCAATCCAGAAAACTTCGGAATCAATTACTACATAGGGCTGC
Organism: uncultured Cytophagales bacterium; assembly: GCA_937911505.1. Taxonomy (GTDB): domain Bacteria; phylum Bacteroidota; class Bacteroidia; order Cytophagales; family Thermonemataceae; genus CALEMF01. Next base: position 2,101 of record CALEMF010000044.1, on the reverse strand, counting down.
TCACTGGTGGTGTGTTGAGCTATAATGAATGGACACTCACAGAAGATGGGCAGCAGACAGAAGAGACTTCTTACGTCACAGAGAAGTTTACCGATTTAGCCATTGACTGGGTCAATCAACAAAGTAAGCCTTGGTTCTTGTGGTTGGCTTATACAGCTCCTCATACGCCTTTCCACGCGCCTCCTACTGAGATGCACTCGCAAGGTAACTTACCCGCTTACACGCGTGGTAGTGATCCTCTCCCCTACTATATGGCGATGATAGAGTCTATGGACTACCAAATAGGCAGATTACTTGACAGTATCCCTCCAGAAGAGCTAGCCAATACAATCATCATTTTTATAGGTGATAACGGCACTCCTGAACAAGTAGCACAAGCACCCTACACTAGCACTACTGCTAAAAAAACACTCTACCAAGGGGGTATCAATACCCCTATGTTTATCGCTGGACCAGGTATTGCAAGAGCGGGTCAGACAGATAGTAACCTGATTACTAGTACCGATTTATTTGCTACTATCGCCACCCTCGCAGGTGTTACAGTATCTGACATTCACGACAGTAAAAGTTTTACTCATCTCTTTAGCAACGTTGGTACACACAGAGATTTTCAGTATTCTGAGATGAACGATGGTACGAATGACCTTTGGACTATCAGTGATGGTAGTTACAAACTCATTGTGTCTGCTAGCGGCGAAGAAGAATTCTATGATCTCGTTTCAGATCCCTACGAAAGCACCAATTTAACAGCCAATAATCTTACCTTTAGGCAACGAATGGCCAAACGTAACCTAGAAGATGCGCTTAGGCAAATAAGAAATTAGTCGGCAAAGTCACTTGTACCTAATGAAGTAAAAGTTGACCGTAAACAACCTTTAGCTTTAGAAATAAGCTATAAAAAATACTCAGTTGTAAAATAGCATGAAAACACATCAAGCTGTATTTTACAATCTTGACTTACACTACTACCTTCACTATGAAATCCGTTCTCGTCACTGGTGCTAATGCAGGTTTGGGCTTTGCCCTCGCTAAGCAACTACTCTTACATAACTTTGCTGTGATCATGGCTTGTAGAAATTTGGTCAAAGCAGAGACAGCCAAAAATAAACTTATAGAAAGTACGGGAAATAAAGATATTTCCATACTCCAAACTGACCTAGCTGACTTACAAAGTATCAGAGAAGCGGTAAAACACCTAAAAACGCCACCTGAGGCTATTATCTGTAATGCAGGCATTGCCAACGAGAAAGACATTCGCTTTACAAAAGCAGGCTTTGAAGAAACCTTTGCCGTAAATCACTTAGGGCACTTCTTACTGGTCAATCTGCTACTACAAAAGTATCCAAGTATCCAGCAGGTTTGGATGGTGTCGTCTAGTGCGCATATTCCGGGTAAGGCGTTTATTTTTCCACCACCTGACTTGAGCGATCTGGACGCCTTGGCTCACCCTTCGACGGAGGGTATTCAAAACCTCAGAAAAGAAAATGCAAAGCACTACGTCAATTCCAAACTCTGTAATATTCTATTTGCTTACGAGCTGCACAGAAAACTCACGGCACAGGAAAGAAAAGTAATCGTCAATGCTTTTAATCCGGGCTTTATGCCTGAAAATGGACTAGATAGAGATACAACCCTACTTAATAAATGGCTTTTGAGATACGTAATGCCACTCATGCGTCCACTCGTCAAAGAAATGCGACGAGCAGATACCTCCGCGCTCCACTTAGTGACGCTCCTTCAAGAAGTCTCAGCCAGCGGCAAGTACTTCGATGGATTGAAAGAAGTACCTTCTTCAGAAGAGAGCTATGATGAGCAACTGGCCGCCCGTTTATGGCGTAAAAGCGCAGCTTGGGTGGGGTTAGTATAAAATAAGATTTGTATTTTTATGGCTTTACATTTACAAATACGTGGTTTATGCTAGGGATACCCGCTTTTTAGCCTAACTTTTTTAATGAGAGTACGTTCAATTTTTTCTAACTACCTGTTTTTAAGATTGACATAAGTGCGTTGGCCTGAAAATCCAGCGGGGAGGTGAACTGGCTTGTAGGCAGAAGCTTTGGATTTGACTTCGTCGAGCTCGCAGGCTCGGTTAGCTGCGCTG
>CALEMF010000043.1 GCA_937911505.1 uncultured Cytophagales bacterium | reverse complement strand
GATCGGCGAGGACGAGTTCATCCATTTGGAGTTCGCTTTGGAGCAGGGTGAGGGGTAGTTGTTGGTTTTCTTCGGGTTGGGGCATTGCGCCGCCCAGGAAGTATTGCCAGATGGCTGGGCGAAGTGAGATAAGTAAGTTTTTCCACTCGTCTTCAACCTCTGTCTCGTACCCACTACGCAGGCTTTGAGCACTTTTACTCTCTATTCCCCAAGCAGGAAGCTGTTTATGCTGGCTTTGAAAATATTTCTGATAATGCGCTCTTTCCTTCAAGCTAATACCCCCCAGCAAGAACAAGACAGTTTGTATACTAGGTAAAAACTGCCTTGAGGCATTTACTATTCGTCCCCCAATAATGGATGAAAAATTTGTTTGCATCATTTCTAAAAGAGGGAAAAACAGAAAGTCGTCCAAACTTAGCGCTACGGTAGTAATAAGCATAAGCCGCTCTTCTGTACCAAGTCCGTGTAAATCGATCCAGTGTCGAAAGTGGCTGTTTATGGGTAGATGAGGGAGGCGAATAGAGGTCTTGGGGTCGTCCATCAATTGAATAATGCCCACCTTACTATCTGGGTTCTTGTAACGGTAACACACAATTTGCAACCACCAGTTAAGCTCTAGGAAAATAGCTTGGTGATGTTCATCAAGGTCGTCTGTCGTTCCTATATCTACCCAAGTAAGGTAATCTTCAAGACTTAAGATAGGAAAATTGCCCTGAGATACTGCAAACTTACCTTTAGAGTAATTATTTGTCTGGAACGTCTGAAGCGACTTGTTTCCACTCTTTTGCTCCATAAAGATCAGAAGTTTCATGTAAAAATAACAGAACTAGGGAAGTAGGCAAAAAAATGAAGGTAGTTCTTGACTTAAAGTACAGCTTTAAATAAATTTAATTATACCCTTGTAGGAAAATCAGCGCCTGGATATGTAAAAGACTTTGAGAGATATGCTCATCTTAGAGAAAAATAAGTAAACGCAATTATTCGATAGATAGATGAATATGAGTAGGAAGTATCATCTAAGCACAGGTGAAGTCATTGCTTGTTTAGCGTACAGACGAGCTACTCAAAGACAGTTGAATATTTCCGTCAACGCTTACTTCATACGCTTTAATTTTTATTATTAGCGGCTGCTAGTTTTTCTTGTAGATATTCTTTGTGTGCTTCATAGTCCTCTGCCGACATGGATGCTTGCATACCTTCCAAGAGTTTTAAAGAGTCCTGAAAAGCAGTATAAGCAGCTTGCTCATTCCCCATTTCAAGAAGTAGTTCCGCCCTCGATCTTGTCAACCTATAATGAGCTGGATGTTGTTTTAAACTCCAATCATACACTTCTAGCGCGGCTTGTCTTTTTTCTTTATTTATTAAAGCTTTCCCTATTTGATTTAAATACCCAGCGATAGGAATCTCTATAAAGCCATAGGTAGCCTTTCTGTTTTTGTAAAAGGCCTCTATCTGCGCTGTCATAGTGGCATCCTTATTATTGGCAAAGTCAAAGTACATCTTCTCATCTACCCTGAAAGCCCTTGTCAGTATCACCATCCCTGCATTAAGCGCAGGCGGTACGCAAGTCCAGTGTCCCATCCCTTCGAATGTTGAGGTACGCCATAGTAACTTATGATTAGGATAAACTTGTAAGGTAGAATCTAGCCTACGGATAGCACCACCAAATAGTTCTTCACGCTCACCAACTGTTCCAGAGGCACAGTATAAAAACTTTGGAAACTGCTTTCCTTGCTTCAAGTCTGCTGCTGCTTTCTCTAAGATGTACGCATTATTTTGCCGAATAGCCGGACTGATGGCTAAATAAGCATCGAATAAATCGTGCTCCTCACTAAACAAGTTATACAGTACAAATGTCCCTCCTGACGAGTGGCCAATGAGGCTTTTAAAAGGAAGTACTCTTGCGTTGTAAATAGAATCTACCAGAGGAAATACCTCGTTTTTAAAGTGTTGTTGTAACAAAGGAGCTTTCCCATTCTTATTTTGTCCTTGGGGAGAGGGAGCAGAGAATTCCTGACCGCGTTGTTTGGCGTGAATACCTACTACTATCGTAGGAATATACTTGTACATATAGCTGTTGTACTCTAGAGTCTTTACTACCAAGTCGATAAAGGGATCAAAGTGTCCATCGAGTACATAAGTGACAATAAACTTATCTTCTGGATACTTATAAAAAGAAGGAGGAAGGTAAATGGTTATCTTTCGTTCGTCGCCGAAGGCTTTAGAAGAAATGGTATAATCTACTTTATGAGGTGGGTGGTCCTGAGCAGATAGTGTAAAGGTTAAGAGCGTAAGTAAACAGGTGTAAAGTAATTTTTGCATAAACTAACATTTTTTGACGGGATCAACGCATTTGCTATAAAGACCTTTCAACTGTTAAAAGGTTGCAAGGTGGAAGCAGGAAAGGTATCAAAAGTAATAAATTTAACTATATTGACCGTAAATCATCATCGTATGCAAAAGGTAAAATTCTTCTTTCTTTGCTTAGCAGTACATCTTTTGGCAACATTTACTCAGGCACAAACCCTTATTCCTTATCGAAAAGATACCCTATGGGGATTTAGCGATGCACAGAAAAAAATAGTGATTCCACTTCAATACAAAACAGCTTTTCCTTTTCAAGACGGAAAGGCGCTAGTGGTTACGTGGCAAGACCACCTCCAGCAGGTAGATACCAGTGGTAAAGTGCTCAAGCAGCTTGAACTAAGCTATGTACAATACAAACACGGATTCATTGTTTACGAACAAAAAGATAAAAAGGGGCTCTTAGACCTAACAGGTAAAATAATTTTGAAGCCTATTTACAATAATGTTGAAATACTTTCTAGAGAACGCTTTCGGGTGACCAATCAGCAGAATAGAGAAGGCATTATCAATGCACAACTTGATACCCTTAGAGCTTTTAAGCCTGCTCCCATGCTTACGCGTCTCGATATGATGCCTTCTTGTAACGATAAACCTTGCTTAATGGCTGACTTTTCAGAAGATATGGCGCCCATACGCTACCAATCAAAAACAGGCTATATCAATCATCGAGATGAACTAGTGATTCCATACAAATATGACATCGCCGAAAGCTTTTCAGGAGGGCTGGCACGTGTTACGCGCTTCGTACCAGTATATCCAGAGGAGTATAATAAACCGCCTAGTTATGATGCCAGTGGGAATCGTGTGATGGATGCAAAGCAAGCGGCCATTGACTTTAAAGAAGGGTACATCAATAAACAAGGAAAAGAGTTTTTTGAATAGCCTTGGTAGGAGATAAACCATAGAAATTTAATCCTTAGTGGTTTGTTTTCTTTCTGAAAATCTCTACTTTTCGAAAGCAACCTATCTTATCCAGGGTATGATTCAATGGCTTCCCTACAGCTACATCAGGCTAAGCTTTTTCCTTATTGTAGGTATTTTACTCGGAGTTTATGAGTGGCTACCCTTCAAAGTAGCTCTGTATGCCTTCTCGGTAGGTAGTGGGGCATATTTGTTATTGTACTTACTGTATTTGAAACGAAAACGCTATTGGCTGCAAAGTGTATTAGGTATTGTAGGACTCAGCACTTTGGTAACCTTCGGAGGGTTATTAGTACACAGACAGGATGCCACCAATCAGCGCGATCATTTACTTTATCAGGACAGTGTCACCTTCGTCGCTGGGCAAATTGTTTCGGGGGTAGAAGTCAAAGAAAAAAGCTTGAAAGTTTTAGTTCAAGTAAGTAAGATCAAGCACAAGCAAGATTGGCAAGCGGCCAGTGGTAAGGTGCTTCTCTACATCGATAAAGCCACAAAAAATAAAGATTGCTTACAGTTTGGTGAGCAAATGATTTGGAAAAGTAACTTACAACGCCTACAGCCGCCACAGAATCCCGATGCCTTCAATTATGCTCGCTACTTAAGCTTTCAGCAGATTTATCATCAACAGTATATTCCTGAAGGCTCATTCTTCTTACTGGGCAAGCAGCTAGCCTTCTACCAATATCCTATAGCTTGGTCACTAGCAGTACGTAAATATTGCGATCGCGCGTTAAAGCGTGCTATTGACGATCCACGTGCCTACGCACTGGCAGCAGCTCTTACCTTTGGAATCAGAGAGTACCTAGATGTAGATATAAAGCAGGCTTTTGCAGATGCAGGTGCCACCCACATTTTAGCCGTTTCTGGTTTACACGTTGGTCTCATCTATATACTCATTAGCAGTGTATTGGGTAGCATAAAGCACTTTCCTAGAGGAAAGTACTTGTTTCTGGCTGTTGTATTGGTAATACTGTGGTCGTATGCCTTCGTCACAGGACTTTCTGGCTCTGTATTGAGGGCGGTATCCATGTTTTCATTGATGGAGATCGCTAAAACCCTCCGAAGAAACACAAATGTATATAATTCGCTGGCTGTTTCTGCCTTTTTCTTGCTTTGCTTCAATCCCTACTTTATTATGCAAGTAGGCTTCCAACTTTCTTATTTAGCCGTACTGGGTATTGTATATTTACACCCTAGGCTTTACCGTTTGTGGGACACGCCTAATCGTTGGGTAGATCTTATCTGGCAAACCACTTTGGTTTCTGTAGCAGCACAAGTCGCTACATTTCCCATTACATTATATTACTTCAACCAATATCCTACTTATGGCTTGCTTACCAACTTAATGATGATTCCAGCAGGATACGGAATACTGGTAGGTGGGCTGCTTACTGTACTAACATCGCCTGTTCCTGTAGTGGCAGAGGGAATTGGTTTTTTACTGACCTGGCTTATTCGTATTACCAATACCGTTATCTTCTACATACAACAACTTTCCAATGCAACCATTCAGGTAGTATTGGCTCCGCTAGAAGCTTGGCTGTGGTATGGTATTCTGGGTGGTGTTATACTGCTCTTTGCAAGGAGAAGGCTCTATTTCCTATCAATCGCTTGTATTTTAGTGATAGGAATAAGTAGTTGGCGAGGATACAGAGGTTGGCAAGTGAGCCAACAACAGTCCATTACTTTTTATCAAGTACCTGGATTGTCAGTATTGAGCATTATTGAGGGAACGAAAGCATACCTGATAGCGGACAGTAGCTTTTTCGAGAATGAGCGCCTCTATCAATTTCACGTAAAGAGTCATTTTGTACAGCAAGGAATTCAGAAAAAGAGCACTTCTTATTTTACTAAAAGTGATCATTCTCCCCTAAGCTTTTCTGGGAAGTATATGCTTCTGCGTACTGAAGCAGACTTATGGCTTTTCATAAATCAAAAGCCTACTGACCAAGACTACCAATGGATCAAGAAGGTAAAGCCTACTGTCGTTATTCTACAACATAATGCCCTATATACATTACAGAAGCTTGTAGAGCACTATCAACCTCATCAGTTCATCATAGATAGTTCTAACAAACGCTACCTTCAACGTAAACTGGCTAAGGAAGCACAACAATTAGAGGTTAATTGCTGGGCAGTGGACTTACAGGGAGCTTTTACAAAACCTCTCTAGCTACAGAACGCCATCAATTGCCTGAATAACCCCATTTTTTGAGGCGATATTACTCGCTACAATGCTGGCATTGCCAATCATAATTTGCCCATCGTTCACTTTTACAGAGAGTTGAGTACCTCCAAGGGTAGTAAGCGTTTGACCATTTTTGAGCTCGGTAGTAGTGAAAACGCCTTGTACTACGTGATTTTGTAAGATTTTCTTAAGCTGCTCTTTCTTACTCGGATCGAGTAGCGTAGCCAGCTTGCTTTCTCCTAAGGCCATAAAAGCGTCATTGTTGGGAGCCAATAGCGTAATATCGCGCTTATTGAGTACTTCTTCCATACCAGCCGCTTGTATAGCAGTAGCGAGTGTTTGGAAATTTGCACCACTCTCTAAAATGGCATTCATGGTAGGCGCTTCTTGTGGTGGTGCAGCGGCAGGGGCTTCTAGGTCGATTGTCCGCTCGAGCGCTTCTTCGTTTTGATCTGTTGTTTGGTCTTCTGTAGAAGAGCCACCGCAACTTACAAGCCCTCCTGTAAGAAGTATGATGGTAAGCACATTTCTGAACATATTTTTCCAGTATAGCGTGATGTATAAAAACGTATAAATTTAGAAAAAAGTATCAGTATATGCTATGTGGTGTTGGATTTTAGTGATGACAAAACAATTTTACTGCTTTAAAGCGTCATAAAATGATACTATCCACTACGCGTTTCTGATTGAAAAGTTACGATTTATATCCTAATGAGTGATTAAAATTCGTGTAGCCTTTGCGGGATGTTCCAACGGACCGATAAGGAAGTAAACGAAGTACGCGCATTAGGAGGTGCTTCACCAGTAGCTACTTCTACCTCTCTCACTACTTGCTTAAAGTCTACAAATAAGTTATGAATTAGTTGGTAAGTAGCCGTAAAGTCGGCGAAAAGTACGTTCGTTTCAATTCCTTGTAGCATTGTATTGCCAAATTCACTAGGGCGTGTACGGTTGTCTAAGAAGATATTCCCTCCTCTGTTTTCGCCATCGTCTGCGCCATAGCGGGTGTAGATGAGTTTCCCAACCAATGACAGACGCTTAAGTGGTTGGTAACGAACAATGCTAATGCCCTCATAAAAATTAGCACCAAAAGGATGCGCCAAAGGCTGGTTGTAATGGGTATATGACTTAAAGTTATTTTCTTGTGTATAGGTATAAGGGCGTGCTATGTTGGCTTCTAGCTGTAAGTCAAGATTGGAGACCCCCAGTACGTTGATGTACTTAAAACCTATTTGCCCTGCTTGCTTGTTGCCCCACCAGCCATTTGCATTAATGACTTCTTGTATACGGAACTCGTCGATGACAAACTGACCGTAGAGCTGGAAGCGCTGTAAGAAATTCCAACGGAAGTCGATACCGAGTAGCGCATTATCAGGGCTGCCCAATTGTTGTTCCACAGAGCGATACAAAATAATCGGATTGAGATAATTGAGATCAAAGGTATTATTGGTAATGGTATCTCGCTGGCCAAATACAATGGATTCAAATATCCCGATATTCAGATTTTCGGTAATGTTAACCCCTAAGTGGTGATGCGCTAAGTATTTCTTAGGGCGTAAACCATCCTGTTCAAACGTCTCGGCAGTCATCTGTGCGAAAATATTTTGGTAGTTGAGTTTCCAGATATTGGTGTTCAGCTTTAAAAACAGGTAGTTGTTAGAAAAGTCTGATAGAATCATAGAGCGATAGCCATTCCCAATAAAATTGCGGTCATGCCCAAACTGTACATCAATACTCTTGGTAGCCTTGAAAGTAATATAGCCGCGCGCGGTGAGGAAATCTACATCTGTAGGTTCTGCGGTATCGCCGTCTTTATAAAAACCTTCTCCAGGTACAGCATCACGCGCTCGTATAAAGTCTTGTACATACCTAGGAAAGCTGGCTTGCGTATCTGTGAAGTAAGAGTAAAAACCTATTTTGTTGTCGATCATTCCGCGTACTTCTACACCTCTGGTATTGGTGTAAGTGAAGTCGTCTGAATTGTTATCGTTGCCTACACTGAAATGAATTACTGGATTGACGTGTAGGTCGAAGTCCTTGGTTTGTACGTGATAAAAGTCTGATTTTTTCTTGTAAAAAGTATTAAAAACAGGCTTTTGGGCATCATTTTCTGCCTGTTCCGTCCATTCCCAGTTATCATTGCGCAAGTACTGTAAATTAAACTGGTCTACCGCAGACAAGTCTGGAAGTTGCGCGACAGAGTCGGTGAGGGCAGCAATGTATTTTCGTTTGTAGGGGCGTACATTACTTTGCATTTTGTAAGCAGCCTTACCGTACTTAATTTCATAGCGCTCTACGGTATGGTAATAATCGCTGTTGAGGGGTGCATAAACACTTTGGGCAAGTAACTGCTGGAGCAAAAAACTGCCGAGAAGGGTAAGGATTATTTTTCTAAACATCAATGAATGTGTTTTTTGGTTTTTACTAATTTTTCAAATTGTGTATAGAGCTGTAGGGTAGTCTCTTCTGTGCCTATTATATCATTAAGTATCATAATGGTGAGTTGCTTTAACTGACGCTGCTTTTTACCTATCTTAAAATTTTCGACTTGATAGATCTGTGCTGGAAGCTCCGATTCCTTTTTGATGATATTTCTGTGGTAAGCATTAATTTTTCCTAACAAACTTTTTCCTTCAAAACTTAAGTTGCTAATACCACTTGTTCCTAGGTAGTTTTGCCAAGAAACATTAGAAATATCTGCTGACCATACACCATTCGTTCTATCTAGCACTTGGATAAGTGTAACAGAGTCAACTGCGATGTAGTACTCAAGAGAATCTATCAGGACTGTTTGGCTGGCAATGGCTTTTTCCAGCTCTCCTTTATTTTCTTGAAACTCTCTCATAAGCCCTTGAACAGTCTCTTGCAGCATTTGGGCGTCTTGCTGTGCTTCCTTTACGCCGTCGATGTACAGCGCAATGAGTATACCTATTATTACTGGGATGATGTCCATCACCACTTGAAGGAGTACTTTCTTCCACTTGAAAGAGCGTTGTGGCTTTATATTCTCTATATCTTGCTGCTCTTGTGTATCCATATTTATTTCATATACGCAGACCAATCATCAGCATGTCGTCAGTTTGGGCGTGATTTTCTTTCCAAATGGTGAGCGCTTTCCCTATTTGAATCTGCTGGGTTTCCATAGGAAGTGTATGTACTTCTACCAGTAACTCACGTAGCCGCTTCAACATGAACTTTTTACCCACTTTTCCGCCAAACTGGTCTTGAAAACCATCGGAAAAGAGATAAAACACATTCCCTGATTGAAAGGAAATGACCTGATTTTCGAACTGTTTGGTAGTACCATATGGGTTGCTCCCTACAGAAAGTCTGTATCCTTTGTGGGTAATGAGCTGCCCTTCTACTACTTGGTAAAGATTACTTTTAGCGCCTGCAAAGGTAACTTGCTTGGCTTTGAAATCGAAGGAGGCAATGGCAATATCCATACCGTCGCTTACTTCTTTTGTACTACTGGCTTGTAATTGCTTTACTTTACTATCTAAGGCGCTTAAAATGACCTTGGGGTTATCAATATACTGTTCATAAACGATTTCATTAAGCAACGTGTGCCCCATCATCGTCATAAAAGCCCCTGGAACGCCGTGTCCTGTGCAGTCGGCTAGTACGATAATCTTTTTATGGTCTCGTTCTGCTTGCCAGTAGAAGTCACCACTTACTACCGCTTTAGGTTTATTAATAATGAAACCCTCCGTAAAAGCTTGAAAGAGATCGTCCTTACGAGGTAGTGCAGCGTCTTGTATCTGTCGCGCGTATACAATACTATCCATCACCGCTTGTTTGCTGGTTTGTAGCTTTTCTAGCGCTTCTGTAAGTGATTGGCTTTTTTCTTGAATTTCTTGTTTTTGTAAGGTGAGCTGCTTGTTTAATCTTTTACCCAAATAGTTTCTATAGTATTGCCACACTGCGATTACTCCAATGAGTAAAATACCTACAACAATCCAATAAACGATTCTAGTCTGTCTTGTAAGTGCCAGTTGCGCATCTGTAGCTTTTCTACGTTGTAAGGCAAGCTCCTTTTGCTTCTTTTCTATTTCATAGCGACTGGTCAGGTCGGCTACTTTCCTAGAAGCAGCTGCTTTAGCTATTTGATCTTTAAAGTAGGCGGCGAGCTGTGCATATTCGTAAGCTTCCTCAAACTTACCAAGCGCTGCGGAGATTTGTGCCATCTGCTCAAAGCTCATTTGTAGAGTAGCCTTGGTACTGAGTGCATCGCCTGCTTCTACGGCTTGTTGATAATAAGAGAGGGCCTCTGTGAGTTCACCTTTTTCTCGTAATACCCGCCCAATATTATTGAGCGTAGCCGCCTTCCCTTGCAGGTTATCCAATTGCTCATCTATAGCCAATGCCTTAGAAAAGTAAGATAACGCTTGCTCGAAATCCTCTTCAATGTAAGCAATCATCCCTAAGTTGTTGTAGGTGCGTGCTTCTGCTCGTGCATCACCGATTTCTCGACTGAGGCGTAAAGAACGTCGGTAGTAGCTGATTGCCTGTGTGTAGTTGGGCGCTTCGTTTCCTGTAGTTACTTGGAGTTGTAAAGTAGAAGCAAGGTTATCAAGTACACCTGCTACTTCTCTCTTTAGTTGTAGCTTTTCGTATAAATTAAGCGCTTTAGTATAGTACGCAATGGCTTTTGGATAGTCGTCTAGGTCATCATATAGATTTCCCATCAAGTTATTAGTCCTCGCGATGCCTCGCTCGTCTTTGTAGCGTTCTCTAATTTTAAGGGCAGCCAAGTTATCTTTCAGGGCTTGGGTGTAATCGCCCCATTGGTAATAAATATTAGCTAAGCCATTGAGCGATTTGGCTTTTTCTATGTACTCTTTTCGCTGAGTAAGATTGGAGGCATCTACATTTTGTATGTATTGTTCAAAAGCCCGTTCTACGTCTCCTGCAGCAGATCTATACAAATAACCATTCCCTAGTGTGTTACGCGCTGCCATCTGTCCCCAGGTATATTTTTGCCGTTGTGCACTTTGGAGTCCTTCTGTAGCGTACCGAAAGCTGGCTTTTGAATCATCAAAGAGGTAGGCGCGTGCTAAGGCAATACGTAGGTCGGTGGCTTCTTTACCAGTAGCCTTTGCCAACTGAGTAGTGAGGCTATCAATCTGATTTTGAGCAAACACCTCTAGCTTTAAAAGCCATAAAACTACGATCCATATGTTTATCTTATGCCAGAGCTTCATCATTTATGAAGTAGCTACTTCTTTCTTTTTTCAATTTTATCTTTTTCTGCTATCTTTCACAAAAGAATGCACAACTTTCCCTTATAAAAGCGCGTCTATGTTTGTTTTTAGCGAAAAAAACTCCATTACTAACCAATTTCTAGCAGAATTACGAGATGTAAATATACAAGAAGATCCCATGCGCTTTAGGCGAAACTTGGAGCGATTAGGTGAGCTATTTGCCTATGAGATTTCTACTACTTTTGCTTTTAAAACGATCGACGTCACTACTCCACTAGGTACAAAGCAAGTTACAGTACCCAAGCAATTACCCGTACTTGCCACCATACTAAGAGCAGGTTTACCTATGTACCAAGGTTTTTTAAATATTTTCGATAGAGCGCCTAGTGCTTTTATTGGTGCGTACAGAGGAGCACACAAAACAGATAATTCTTACGATATTGAAATACACTATACCACCACCCCATCGCTTTCGGACAAGACCCTTATTTTGATTGATCCTATGCTAGCAACAGGTAAGTCGCTTCATCTTGTTTATAAGCGTCTTCGGCATTTTGGAGAGCCTGCAAAGGTACACGTCGTAGCAGCCATCGCTAGCCAGCAGGGCATTGACTACATTCAAGAACAGATAGAAGAAGTACAAATTTGGGTAGGCGATGTAGATGAGACGCTAAATGCAAAATCTTACATTATTCCAGGGCTGGGCGATGCAGGCGATTTAGCTTTTGGAGAAAAATTATAACCTTTTTAGTAAGGTTAGTATAGTTAAACATCCAATAAACTAAGTGGGTACTTCTTCCATTTACAAACAAAGACTTTCATGAGATGGCTTCTTTATCCATTTACTTTACTCTATCAATGGGTAACTACTGTACGTAATTTTCTGTACGACAAAGGGTGGCGTACCAGCACTTCTTTTTCTTTACCCGTTATTAGCGTGGGGAACCTTACGGTGGGCGGTACGGGTAAAACTCCTCACATAGCGTATTTAATAGCGTTACTAACCCCTCACCACAACATAGCTACGCTGAGTAGAGGCTACGGCAGAGCTACTAAAGGATTTGTAAAAGCTGATGACAAAAGTACCGCTACTACACTTGGTGATGAGCCCTTACAGTTTTATATGAGATATAAGGAAACTATTACGGTAGCCGTTTGTGAAAGTAGGGTAGAAGGGGTAAAAGAACTAATAGAAAACGATACACCCTCACTTGTCTTGTTAGATGATGCCTTTCAGCATCGACGCATTCAACCGTCATTGCAGATTTTACTAATGGACTATCATAGGCCCTTTTATGAAGACTTTCCTTTTCCAATGGGGCGTTTGCGAGAAAGCAGAAGAGGTGCTCAAAGAGCCGACATCATTATTGTTAGTAAGTGTCCTGATGGGCTAAATGAAAAAAGTAGGCAGGTAATTGAGAAAAGTATACAACCGTACAAACGCGCAACCACTCCCGTATTTTTTTCAGGGGTTCAATATGGTGTACCGCAGCGCTTTGATGGAAAGGAAGCCGCTCTGGCTACTAAGGTTATCCTTGTATCGGGTATTGCACAGCCGCAGCGTTTTGAGGAACATTGGCAAGCACCCTACACGGTTGTGCATCATTTTATTTATAAAGATCATCATACTTACACTGCAAAAGAAGTAGAGCAGCTTATTGCGCAGATAGAAGAGAATACCTCGGTGGTCTGCACGGAGAAAGACTTCGTGAAGTTAGTAAGGCTGGTACCAACTACGTATCAAAAGTATTTTTTCTTTCTACCTATACACGTTTATTTTTTGCATGAAGAGGCAGCTTTTCAGCAACTGATTCATCAACATCTTGCTACCTTTTCATAGAAGATACTTTTTTAGAATAACCAGCATTATAAGTGATAAAAAAAGAAGTTTATTTTACTACTCCAAGAGGCAGGTTTTTAATTTTAAAGCGCCTTTTCCTTCGCCAAGGATGAATTTTTATGAGAATGAGAGACGAATGGAAAAATTCAATTGAATTTTGTCAGTTTCTTCAGTCATTGACTAGTTTTTTTCAAAAAAATATTGTATTTTTGCTTGTTATCAATACCTCAATTGGAGTCGATTTGTATAACGTCTGGTTTTTACAAAGGACGTGTTCTTAGAAGACTACAAATTACTTTAAATCCTACAGTACATTATGACAAATAACACGCTTGAGACGCAATACACTGCTGAAAACATCCAAGTTCTAGAAGGCTTAGAAGCAGTGCGTAAACGCCCTGCTATGTACATTGGCGACGTAGGCATGAAGGGTTTACACCACCTCATTTGGGAAGTAGTAGACAACTCTATCGACGAAGCGCTTGCAGGTCACTGCGACACCATCGCCGTAACAGTACATCCTGATAATTCCATTTCTGTGAATGATAATGGTCGGGGAATTCCTACAGGCATGCACCCCAAAGAAAAGCGTTCGGCACTAGAAGTAGTAATGACCGTACTGCACGCGGGAGGAAAGTTCGATAAGAATACCTACAAAGTATCAGGCGGATTACACGGGGTAGGTGTTTCTTGTGTAAATGCACTCTCTACTACTTTAAAGGCAACTGTACATCGCCAAGGAAAAATCTACGAGCAAGAATACAAGCAAGGTGTACCACTTTATCCTGTAAAGGAAACAGGTACGACGGATATCACAGGTACTACCATCCATTTTATTCCAGATGCTAGCATTTTCACTGTAACAGAATATAAGTACGAGACCGTTGCTTCCCGTCTGCGTGAACTCGCTTTCCTAAATAAAGGGATCAAAATCGTTCTTACAGATGAGCGCCAAAAGGATGAAGAGGGTGCTTTTATAACAGATACTTTCTTGTCAGAAGGGGGCTTAACAGAGTTTGTAGAGTACTTGGATGATACACGTGAGAAGCTCATTCCAGAGGTGATTTACATTGAAAATACACAAGGGCCTGTACCAGTAGAGGTAGCCTTACATTATAATACTTCTTACAGTGAGAATGTATTTTCTTATGTAAATAACATCAATACCATCGAGGGAGGTACGCACGTCACTGGATTCAGAACAGCCCTTACCCGTACGCTCAAATCTTATGCAGACAAAAATGGCATGTTGGATAAGGTAAAGGTGGATATTTCTGGAGACGACTTTAGAGAAGGACTAACCGCTGTGATTTCTGTAAAGGTAGCTGAACCTCAGTTTGAAGGACAAACCAAGACCAAGCTGGGTAACTCTGATGTAAAAGGCGCGGTTGACTCGTGTGTAAGTGAAGTACTTGGTGATTATCTAGAGAAGAACCCCAAGATTGGAAAGATGATCGTAGATAAGGTTGTACTAGCTGCCCAGGCGCGCCACGCTGCCCGTAAAGCACGCGAAATGGTACAACGCAAGAGCATATTCGGTTCGAATAGTTTACCCGGTAAGCTGGCAGATTGCAGCGAGAAAGATCCTGCTTCTTCAGAAATCTATTTGGTAGAGGGAGATTCTGCAGGTGGTTCTGCTAAGCAAGGGCGTGATCGTCTTTTCCAAGCAATTCTACCGCTAAAGGGGAAGATTCTTAACGTAGAAAAGGCACAAGAATATAAGATTTACGACAACGAAGAGATCAAAAATATCATCACAGCATTAGGTATTACCTTTGGGGCGAAGAATGATGAAGGGGAAGATGATGCAAAAGCGCTGAATCTTGAGAAACTACGTTACCACAAAATCATCATTATGACGGATGCGGATGTAGATGGTAGCCACATTCGTACCCTAATTTTGACACTCTTCTTCCGCTATATGAAAGAGCTAGTAGAAAAGGGGTACGTATATATTGCACAACCTCCATTGTACCTAGTAAAGAAAGGGAAGAAGCAACAATATTGCTGGACGGAAGAACAACGTCTACAGGCCATTCAAGAGCTAGGCGATGGAAAAGAAGAGTCTGTGAACATCCAACGTTATAAAGGTTTGGGAGAAATGAATCCTGAACAACTTTGGAAAACGACTATGGATCCAGAAAATCGTATGCTAAAGCAAGTAACGATCGAATCGGCGGCAGAAGCAGATCATCTCTTCTCTATGTTGATGGGTGATGAGGTAGCGCCTCGTCGTGAATTCATTGAGAAAAATGCGAAGTACGCTAATATCGATACATAGAAATTATGTACTACCTTTTTGCATAAAGAGTACTGACCTTGTGTTAGTACTCTTTGTCTTTAACTACCCAAGTAGATCATTTATAACATATTTTAGTGGGTGTAGTGGGTCAATAAAGGTAGTATATCGTGAAGTCGTTTAATCTTTTTTTATTTTAACTACGTTGAACTACACTTCGTTTCGGTTAGCTTCGCTGAGCTACACTTCGTTTCGGTTCTAAAAAACGAACTAATTAAGTGGTTTCAGAAGTAATTGTTGCATTCAGTCTATTGTATAGCTATGGTATTTAAAACAGTCGATACACGCTTAGGAAAGATAGCACTTTATGAAAAGAAAGTTCCTTATACTTTACCTCTTATCTTTCTACATGGGGTCTATTTCGATCATCGCCTTTGGAACTATCAGGCCAGTCAGATTGATGATAGAACAATCATCACGATAGACATGCCGCTACACGGTAAGAGTAAGGAGCAAGTACCTTCACAGTGGAACTTAGAAGATTGTGGCCATATGCTGATAGATTTGCTGGAGGCACTTCGCATAGACAGCGCCATAGCTGTAGGGCACTCTTGGGGAAGCATGACGCTTCTAAGAGCAGCACATCAATATCCAGAAAAATTTCAGGCAGTAGGATTTTGTAATATGCCATTTAAGGCAACTACTTCGCAGACAAAACTACAATTCAAGCTACAACATCTTTTACTTCCTTTCAGAAAGTTTTACGTACAGCAGGTAGCAAAAGCTATGTTTAGTAAGCAAACCATTCAAACCAAGCCAGCGGCAATTACTTATCTTCAAGAAAGCATGGGATTGTTGAGCAATCAAGCTATTAGGCAAACTGACCACTACGTGATCGTACAAGCTGAGGATACTAGTGAAAAAATACCTGTGTTGAAAATGCCAGCGTTGGCTTTAAAAGGAAAGGAAGATTATGTACCTGCACCAGAGACACTAAAGACTACCTTAGTAGAAGGAGGACACGTAAGTCCACTAGAGGCACCTGAAGCAACATTAGCGTTCATATACGAGGTAATAGCTTTAGTAAAGTAGTGGCATCCTGTTTTTGTGACGTAGTACCCCTTTACTACAATGATTTAAGAATTTTGTAACCTACGGAGCAGCTTTTGTAACTTCCAGACTAGCTGCTAAAGCACACTTTTTTTAGCTTTACATAATGAAATACTATTTAAACACACACTATTATGTTCAAGCAAACTACTCCACTAAAGTTAATAGGAAGGCTCCTATTACCTATTGTTAGTTTCTCAAGTATTTTTATTCAGGTATGAATTAAGTGTTTGATATCTTGCCAAAATATGAGTGAGAGCAGTAGTATAATCTTCAATCCACTGAAAGTTTACGCTGTTAGTTAAGTAGCTTGTACTATGTTCAATATAAGTTTTAAAGACAATCATTTTATTAACCCTTTATCTCAATACTTTAATCTCAACATCTATGAAAAACTTGTTTCACCTTTTTACTTATGTTTGTTTCATCCTCGTTTTACTGGCTTGTAAGCGAGAAGACGAGGAAGTTACACCAGAATCGGCTACCAATGACCAATGGCAGCTAGATGAGCGATTTTTGTTTGATAGCAAGACACAATATAACACTTATCTAAATGTAGAGGAAAATGCACTCTACTTTATAGGTACGGATCTTTTTTCGCAACTCTCTATAGATGGTAATGAAGAAAAAGTGGAACACGCTAGTTCTTGGTTACCTAATCAACCAAATGTGCGTACGCCTATCTCTGCCGATGTCTTCATGTCTATACTCGACGAAAACGTTCGTTTTGCTTCTACAAAGAATCCAGTTGTACTTGGCGCTGACTTTTCATTCAATATGGAAAGGTTAGACCCACTTTTTGATCGCTTTCAGTTTCAGCATTATCGTACAGGTGAGACAGCCGTCATTAATTCTAAGAATGAGTGTATCGTTCCTTACGTTATCAACGATGAAGAGGGAAGCAATGATTTTAGATTGTTGAAGCTGAACCTTTCCGTTCAAGAAGAATTAGGATTCATGTACGTAGACACACTCTCTACACAAATTATCGAGCTTCCTGAATTGAGTAATGGCGTAATCACCTTACATACCTTGAATGATACTTTTTATGTAGTTACTTCTGATGCAGGAACCTTTAAGCTAGAAGAATCAGGTAATTTGACTCAAGTTACTAATGAACGTCTTTATCGTATTCTTCGGATCGATGAGCAAGTTATTGGTATCAACAACGATAAACTGTTCACTTCTATAGATGGTATTACTTGGACACCCAGGCTATCAGTTGAAAGTCTTTTTCGAAGCTTTACTTTTGTGATGGTGGAAGGCAGCACCGTGGGTCTTGCAGGAGATCAAATTTTTCTATTTACTTTAATGGATGATGTACTATCTTTTAAAGAGTTAGTAAATGAAGGGCTTGAGGGAAATCAAATCACCTCTGTGGCTACACTCAATGGAAAAGTATACGTTACTTCGCTTTCAGGCGTGTTTGTCAAACCTATAGAGGACTTCTTTACTGAGAAAGTGACGGAAGAAGAATAGAACCAGAAACTTGTAAAAGAGGCGCTATTTACAGGCAGTCTCTACTTATCATTCAATCTCAATTCCTATGAAAAACTTGTTTCACCTTTTTACTTATGTTTGTTTAGTCCTTGTTTTACTGGCTTGTAAGCAAGAAGACGAGGAAGTTATGCCAGAAGTGGTTGCCACCGATCAGTGGCAACTGGACGAGCGGTTTTTATTTGATCGTAAAGCGCAGTACAATACTTACTTAGACACAGAGAGGAATGCGCTTTACTTTATGGGAAGTCGGTACTTCTCTAAAATATCAATGGAAGAGGGTGAAGAAGGTATTTCATCCTTCATCCCTGGTTTATTTCATCCACTAGATGCACGTATGCCTATCTCTTCTAATATTTTTACTACAGGTGATGGCGGTAGGGTTCGTTTTATTCCTACAGAAGATCCTATATCAAACTTTACCTTCTCTTTAGACTTAGAGGAATTTATCCCCAATTATGGAAGTTTCAATTTTCCTCATTATTTAACGAGTGAAGCCATATTAATCAACTCCAAGAATGAATGTCTAATACCCTACTATATAAAGGAAGACAATCTACTTATAAACTCTAATCTCCTAAAAGTGGATCTTACTGTTGAAAGACTTGGTGCGCGTGATGTTGCTATTGACACAGTTAAGACGCAAATTATCGAATTACCTTATGAGTTAAGTAATATTTTAATCTCTATGTAACTCTTTGATTATTACTTCTATTTATCTACTGGTAGTATTGGAACCTAGTAGGTAAAAGAATCATGAGAGATTTCTAAAGTGCTTGATGAACGCCTCTATCGTATTTTCAAAGTAGATGGACAAATCTTTGGCTTTGGTTGGCAGGAGATGTATACTTCGAGTGATGGCCTATCTTGGACGAAAATAGCTGATATTGATCCTGTCTTTCAATCAATTAACATGGTAGAAATTGAAGGGAGAACCATAGGGCATAGAACCGATCAAATTTTTCTATTTACTATAGAAGACAACACACTTAGCATTGTAGAACTTACCAACGAAGGGCTAGAAGGAAATCAGATTACCTCTGTAGCTGCCTTCAATGGTAAAGTATACGTTACCACACTCTCAGGGGTTTTTACTAAATCAATAGAAGATTTCTTTACCGAGAAAGCAGTAGACGAAGAGGAAAATGAGGTGTCTCTATCATTACCGTAAATTTACTATTGAAAAACTTTCCAAGCCGTTGTATTTTCTTGAATACAGCGGCTTTTTTTATAGACTTTCACTTCCTTCTTTATACCAATGTGGTATCTTGCGTAGAATTATTGTTAATGATTATTGCTATGACACGCATTCGACAAGCTACCTTACAGGATATGCCTCAATTAGTTCGCCTATTTGACGATTATCGTGTATTTTACCGACAAAAAAGTGATTTAAATACTGCCGAAACTTTCTTACAAGAAAGAATAACCAAAGCAGAATCTGTCATCTTTGTAGCAGAAATAGACAACCAGTTGGTGGGGTTTACACAGCTTTATCCACTCTTCTCTTCTGTAAGAATGAAGCGCCTTTGGTTACTCAATGATTTATTTGTACAGCCAGCCTCGAGAGGAAAAGGAATCAGCAAGCAATTGATCAATCGTGCTAAACAACTAGCAGTAGAAACCCAAGCGGCGGGCCTCACTCTTGAAACAGAGCAGACCAATGACATAGGCAATCAACTCTATCCTACGGTAGGTTTTACACGCAACGCAGACCATAACTTTTACGATTGGACAACTCCTGATTAACTAGACAGATGGAAATTTTCCCTCAGCTTACAACTGAAAGATTGTGCTTGAACGCCCTACAAGTCAAAGATATTCCTGCTATCGTAACCTACGCGGCCGATGTACGCATTACCCAGTATACGCTTAATATTCCCACTCCTTACGCGGAAAAAGACGCAGTCTATTGGCTCAATATGGCGCAAGAAGGCTTCAAGGAAGGAACACACTTTATCTTTGCTATTAGAAAGAAAGCACAACAAGATTTTATGGGCGGTATAGGACTCACCTTAGAAAAGCGTTTTAATCGTGCTGAGATAGGTTACTGGTTAGCAGTACCTTTTTGGAACCAAGGCTATATAACAGAGGCTACAAAAGCATTGATACAGTTTGGCTTTGAGCAGCTTCATTTGAATAAGATTACTTCTTCTCATTTCGAGGAAAATCCTGCCTCAGGAAAGGTACTTCAAAAAAGTGGCTTACAGAAAGAGGGCGTGCTGAAAGAACACGTCTTTAAAGAAGGGCGTTATTATAACCTAGTAGTCTACGGACTTACCCAACAAGACTTTGCCAAGCAGCTTTAAGCACAATACCTATGAAGTACAGCATCGCCCATATCACGGATTTACATCTAGACGAGGCTTTCCCAAAAAAATACGGCGTAGATCCACAGAAAAATTGGCGCCAGGTACTACGAGAACTCTCTAGTAAAGCCATTGATGAAGTAGTACTTGGAGGCGATTTAGGTACATTAGAAGCGCTTCCCGCCCTTTTTGAGGACTTGGTGGCTTACCCTGTTACTATTTCTTTAGGCAACCACGATGTAGCGAATAAGAAAGAGATTGCGCATCTGATGCATTACGATTATACAGAGAAAACCTTCTACGCCGCTCAAGACCGCGTAGCTTTTAAAGTCATTTTGCTAGATACCAGCACAGGGTACTTACCTACTGAGCAGCTTGGCTGGCTTAAAGAGGCGCTCGTAACAGAAAAACCTGTATTGATATTTATGCATTATCCAGTGCTATCGGTAGATACCTACGTAGATCGTAAGCACTCTCTAAAAAACAGGAAAGAAGTACTTTCAATTTTGAAGGAGAGCAAGCAAGATATTCACTTGTTTTCTGGGCATTATCACTGTGAAGCAGTACAACAAGAGGAAAATGTGATACAGTACGTCACGCCTGCAGTAGCACACCAATTCGAGCAGCATACCACTACACTACAAGTAACAAATACTACCTTCGGGTATCGGCTTATCACGCTGGACGACATAAACCTACATACCGAAGTCGTTTACTGTACTTAGTATTGAAACAGGCACGGTATAGCCCTGGCATTACTGAATCAAAAACTAATTACTACACTGTCAGTTACTCTAAGAAATATTGGACGATCTCTAAGAGATAACTTTACGACGATGCTGAAGCCTACCATTGATAAAATTTTTGAAAAACTACTTTCTGAAAAAGCCAAAGAACGTACTGAAAAGATCATGCTTTCCGTTTCTATTATAAGCTTCTTTGTACATCTACTTTTGATCTATTTATATAAATACAACCTCATCAACGTAGGAGCTAACTACGAATTACTTAAGAATCCAATTGCAGCCATTTATACCCCTTTTTCCTTTATTCTTATCTTTGAGGTCTATTTATTGATCTATTACCTTCCCAAGTCTATTACCACTTACATAAGCAAACAGTACGAGATTATCACACTCATCATTATTAGAAGGCTTTTTAAGGACCTGTCCAGTATAGAACTTTCCTCAGATTGGTTTCAGATTAGAGATGATTTACAGTTCACTTACGACATCGTTGCAGCCATACTACTCTTTTATCTCATCTACCTTTTTCACCGAAAAAATAAAAGTAGTAATGAGCCGAAGAAAGAGTATGCAGCACTTCCAATGAATATACAGCGCTTTGTCTACTTCAAGAAAGTGATGGCAATTGTGCTCGTACCTATTCTCTTTGTCTTAGCGGTCTACACCCTAAGTGATTGGGCCATAGAGACGTTTGCTTACCACGAAGAAAACAGCTCTTTCAAGAACATTAATAACATATTTTTTGACGAATTTTTTACAATTCTCATCATTGCTGATGTCATATTGTTATTATTTTCCTTATTCTTGACCAATCAGTTTCATAAAGTCATCAGAAACTCAGGTTTTGTGATCTCCACTATACTCATCCGACTCTCTTTTTCGGTAGTAGATTTAGTGAATACAGCACTCATCATTTGTGCAGTCATTTTTGGGTTGTTGATTTTGCTTATTCACAATCAATATGAGAAAGCAGCTATACCAAGAGAGGGATAGCCTATGAACAAGTAATTCCTGCGTTGATATACTTTTTGACTCCTTTAAGGCGTTTAACAACCAGTATAGTTTCAAACGCCGATTCAGCAAAATATGTATAAGACTTTTATAGTATGGTTATTATGCTTTATTTACTTTTCTAGTAATGCACAAAATAAGCAAATCTGCATCACTATCGATGACTTACCCGTTGTCACCTATGGAAGTAAAAAAGAAGGCATTGCAAAATACATTACCCAAAAACTAGTCGATACCCTACAAAAATACCAAGTACCCGCTATCGGCTATGTCAATGAAAGGCAGCTATACAATAAGGCGCAATTAGATGCAGCAAAAGTGAGCTTACTTGCTTACTGGCTAGAAAGAGGACAGTCGCTAGGGAATCACACCTATGCGCATACCAATTACCATCAATCTACCTTTGAAGCATACAAGGCAGATATTCTAAAAGGCGAAAAAATAACGCGCCCGTTGGCACTGGAATACAACCAAGCGCTCAAGTACTTTAGGCATCCTTATCTCAAGATGGGTCAAACCAAAGAAAGAGCCGATTCTTTACAAGCCTTCCTTGTAGAGAAAGGCTATGTAGAATCACCTGTCACTATTGACAACGAAGACTATCTCTTCGCGAAAGCGTACGCCAAGGCAGCTCGAAAAAAAGACACCCAAAAAATGAAAACCATTGGTGAGGCTTACCTTCAATATACGCAAGAGAAGCTTACTTATTACGAGCGCCTTACCCAACAAATATTTGAGCGAGAGATAGCACAAACCTTACTCATCCACGTCAACTTATTAAATGCTGATTACATGCCGTCACTACTCCAACTATTTAAGAAAAGCGGCTACACTTTTATCTCACAAACAGCAGTACTGAAAGATAAAGCCTACCAAACGCCTGTTACTGCATTCGGTGATTGGGGAATTTCGTGGCTAGAGCGCTGGGCGTTGAGTACAGGGAAAGGAAAAGGACTACTCAAAGAATCTCCTAAGGTTCCCAGCTTCATTCTAGAAGATAAATAATTTATTTTTGAACCTTTTTATCTTTTAGTTGTTATGTATAATAAATGTTGCATATAATACAATATATGAATTTTAAAGATACAATAGGCAGGTACATGGGAATGGCGCACATACTGTTTCAAAAAAATCTTGAAGAGGCACTAAAAGCACGACAAGTACCCATTACTGCCGAACAATTTAAGATGATGAGCAGGCTATGGCAACAAGAAGGCATCTCTCAAAGAGAACTCGCCAAAGGAGTAGGAAGAAATCGGGCTGCTGCAGGAAGAATGATTGATACCTTAGAAAAAAAAGGATTACTGCAACGACACGATCATCCTAATGACCGACGCTTAAAGCTTATTTTCCTAACAAAGCTAGGAAAGCAGATACAAAAAAAAGCAGAAGAAAGTGCCAAAGAGGTATTGGAAAAATCTACCCAATCGCTTAGCGAAGAAGAAAAATCTACCCTCAAGAAACTTTTAAAAGAGGTGATCGAAAATTTGAGTTAATTTATTTTTAAATAAAATGTTGCATATAATACAATATAAATATATACAAAATGAAACCATTAGCAGATAAAAGAATAGTGCTAGCCGGTGGCACAGGGGCAGTAGGAGAGGGAATCGCCAAAGCCCTTATCAGTGACGGCGCTACGATTATTGTTCCTTTCCGTACAGAAGCCAAAAAGGAACAGCTACAAGACTACCTTACAGAAAGTCCACGTGAACAACTGGTATTGTACAAGGCAAACGTAGGAGACCCCAAAGGTGTAAAAGCCTTTAAAACACAAGTAATCAATGAATTTGGTAAGATAGACATGACCATTGCTAGTTTAGGTGGTTGGGTACAAGGGCACGATCTAGTAGACACACCCATCGATCTTTGGCAGGAGATTCTCCAAAATAACCTTACTTCCCACTTTTTATTTGCAAGTGCCTTTGTCCCTGTCTTGAAAGCCCAAAACGAAGGACTGTACGTCAACATCAATGGCGGGGCACAAGACTTCGTAGCACCCAAGGCAGGCAGCATGACGATCATCTCGTCTGCGCAAGAGGCGATGACACGCGTACTCCACGAAGAAGCCAAAAAAGCCTCCTACCGGATAAGGTCAGTGGCGGCCTTTACGCCTGTGAAAACCCGTGCACGTGGCGAGCAAGTGCAACCCAATTGGGTAAGCGCAGAAGACATAGGACACTACATTACGAAACTATATTTAAAACAGACCAAAGACGACCCCATTACGCATAAGCTTAGGGGAAATTTATAATCACTTTTAATCAGTACTCAATTACATAATCTAAATTTTAATCACAATGGTAACCACAGAAGAAAAAGTACACTTAACGGAGTTAATTGCGGGCTACAGTTTAGCCTCCGACAACAAAGATGTAGAAGCACACGTAGCTTACTATGCAGAAGAAGGATTTATAGAAGGCGGCATGAGTACAGGGCCAAAAAATGGCTCAATGGCCAAAGACCTTGAAAAGATTTTTGAAATGGAAGGAACGCTCAAGCGCCATTTCGCGATGAATCACCTCTTCAAGAAAGTAGGCGAAGACATCCAAGTAGACTACCTATTATTGGTAGTAGAAGGGGAGCAAATGCCTGGGGTAGTAGCTACTGCTATGATACAGGATATATTTACGCGAGAAAACGACGCTTGGAAAATCAAACGACATAGTATCAACATCGATCCTGCTATGTTTAATGCGATGGAGCAAAGTGAATAAAACTTTGTATAACCTTTAAAGTTATTTTGTAGTCAGCATCTGCCAAATAGATGCTGACTTTTCCACATAATTGATATCTTATGAAAAAAGTACAATACCAACAATACGGTGGTGCAGAAGTAATTCAGATGAACGAAGTAGACAAACCAGTTCCTGCTGCCACCGAGGTACTTATAAAAGTAAAAGCTGCAGGCATCAACGAACTAGATTGGAAGATCCGAAATGGTGATTTGAAAATAACTGATGGCAAAGGCTTTCCCAAGGCCATGGGATGTGAGCTGGCAGGTATCGTAGAGGCAGTAGGCGATCAAGTACAAGATTTCAAAGCTGATGATGAAGTGCTAGGTTGGTTACCCTTCGATCAGCTAGGTGCTTATGCTGATTTTGCTTTAGTAACACAAGAAAGACTTATAAAAAAACCTACTACCTTGCATTTCAAACAAGCGGCGGCTTTACCTATGGTAGGAGCTACAGCACGCCAAGCCATTGCCTTGTTACCTACATCTATTGATAGAAAGCGTGTACTCATTAATGGCGCAAGTGGTGGGGTAGGGCACATAGCGGTACAACTGGCCAAAGGAAAAGGAGCACATGTCACAGGAGTAGTAGGGACGCACAGCATCCCTTTTGCCGAGAAAATAGGTGTAGATGAAATCATAGACTACCATAAAACAGATATTACAAAATCCGAAAGGAAGTTCGACCTGATTCTGGATACCTCTAAAAAACTCCCTTTCAATAAAGCGCTTTCTTTACTCTCCGATGAAGGTATTTACGTAGATTTACAACCCAGTATCAATGCATTTATGGGAAGTTTTTTTCATAATGCTTTTAGCACACGTAAGCGAAAAGTATTAGGTGTAGCGGTAAAAAAAGAAGACTTAGAAGCGTTGGCAGAAGCCGTAGAGAAAGATCATCTCATCGTAGAAGTAGGAAAAACTTATCCACTAACCGACATCAAAGCTGTACTACCACAAATAGAAAGTGGAAAAGAGCGCTTTACAGGAAAAGCTGTATTTACGTTGTAGATAGTCAATAAATTAACATGAAGCCAATCGCTTACTTTTTACTTATTCAGCCAAAAAAGAGTACATTCCCTATAGCGCTTTTTCTTCTTACCTGCTTGCTCTTTGCCAAAGAAGCTCGCTGCTCAAATGATTCACTCGATGTGATCAAGTATACAGTATGGCTTCAGCCAGATATAAACGATGGCTCAATAGAAGGGTCTTCCATGATCGACTTTCACCTCGACCCTCAAGTGACAGAAGTTATTTTCGATTGTGGAGCACTTACAATTAAAAAAGTGACAGGTAAGATAAAAGGCTATGAGCAGAAGGGGCAAAAGCTTTTCATTTATTTACCTGAGCGCGCTACTGTTCAAAATCAGGTCAGTATTTTTTATGAAGGAAGCCCAAAAAAAGGTTTACTCTTTGATGCCGCAGCACAGCAAATGTATACAGTATTTCACACAAGTGAATGGATGGTTTGCCGAGATGAGGTAGCAGACAAGGCATTGATAGACTTAGGAATTGTGATTCCCGACAGTCTGCAAGCAGTTGCCAGCGGCGAGCTTTTTATGAAAGCACCCTACAAAGAAGGCTTAGATAGCTACTTGTGGGTGCAGTCTTACGCTACTTCTCCTTATACCTATGGCTTCGCGATAGGTAATTTTCAGACACTCAGCCGAAGCTACAAGACTACTCAGTTGAATTACTTATCTCCGCAATACGGGTTAGATTTAGATCTGATCTTCTGGGAAACGCCTAAAATAATGGCATTTCTAGAAGAGATTTCTGGTGTAGCGTATTATCAAAGTACCTACACGCAGGTCTTAATGGGCGCGCATTACCAAGAAATGGCAGGAATGGTTGTGTTAAAAGGCAGCTACGGAAAGCATATCATAGACAATGAAACTGAAATTAACTTAATTACCCACGAACTAGCACACCAATGGTGGGGCAATCGTATTACTTGTCAATCGTGGAACCACTTTTGGTTGAACGAAGCCTTTGCTACCTTTCTATCTGCTGCTTACAACGAACAAGCCTTTGGAAAAGAAAAATACTTGGAAGATATAGAAGTATACCGTCAGATTTATCTAAAAGTACGAGACAAAGGAAAAGACAAACCACTGGTCTTTGAAAGTTGGCACAATCCCACCCGAGACGATCGAGACATTGTATACTTCAAGGGGGCTTACGTATTACATTTACTCAGAGAAACACTCGGTGAAGCGCATTTTTGGGAAGGACTGAAAGCCTATAGTCAAAAATATTTTGATAAGTTTGTAGTTACCAAAAATTTTCAAGAAGAAATGGAGCGTGTCTCTGGCAAAGATTTACAATCCTTTTTTGATCGTTGGGTATATTGATGCTAAGACTTATTCGTTAGTTACATAGAGGCTTTCAACCCGTGCCTTTAAGGCCTCGTTCATCGCTTCAAAATTGTGCAAGGTTTGCTCCCTTATACTTCTCATAAGAGGCTTGACCAAGAGTCCTGTAAACTTTTCTCCGTGTATGAGTTTGGTTTGAGTAGCATCGATAGGTACAAGCTGAAAATAGTGCTCTCCATCAAACAACCCCTTGATAAAAAGCTTTCCTCGCCAGCGAAATAACTGATTTGGAATAGCATCTAGTACAATAGGGCTAAAAACTTGCTGCTTTTGCGGTGTAAACTGAAGCGTATTTTTTAAGTAAGTATCTTTTTGTGCTTTTCCCTCAATTTTAATAATAAAAGGATTCCATTCTTGGTAAGCTTCAAGGTCAGTGAGTACTTTCCATACCTGATCAACAGGCGCTTGTATAAGGATTTGTGTTTCTAACTGTATCATGGTTATAAAGGTGATCTTTGAATCTTTATACAAATTTACACGTAAACTAGCCTAGACACTTTGCTTCATCTGCCAATCAATTGACACTTACTGCCAAGTATATAATTACTTACTTATGGGGTTTAACGGACGATTTCTACTTAACTTAATACATTATGCGACTACCAGAGGACTTCAACTAGAAAGCTTGGTAGCCCTTACAACGCTATCTCATGATCACTTAAACGAAGAAGATACACGTATTACTACAGAGGTATACGATCGGGTATTGCAAGAAATCATCGTTCAAACCCAAGATGAGCTATTTGGCTTAAGAGCTGGTGAGTACCTGAATCTTTCGGCCGCAGGTTTAGTAGGGCAAATCACCCAGACCAGTGCTACCGTGCAAGAAGCCCTACAATACTGTTGCGAATTTGCCAATCTCGGTTGTAGTATGCTTCCTATGGCACTTACTGAGGAGGCGGATAACTTTAAGCTTACCATTACCCCTCATCCACTATGGTTGCAACACTCTCCCGATATTGTAAGACATACCGTAGATGGAGTAATTGCCTTTACCATTAGACAATTTAGCGCCCTAACACGCCAACAGCATACACCACTTTGTATTGATTATGGCTTTCAAGCCTCTCAAGAGGTACATTTCTACGAGAAAGCTTTTCAAGCACCTGTATATTTTAATAAGCCCATCACTGCTATCTTCTTAGATAAAAAACAGGTGACAGCGCCTATCATCACCAGCAACTATGATTTGCTACGTACCTTAGTAAGCTTTGCCAACACTAAATCAAAGCAAATGGCTACCGAAGAAGGCTTTCATAATGCCGTGAGGCGTACACTCATCCATATGATGCCCACGGCTTTGCCTAGCCTAGCGCAGGTGGCGGCGAGCTTTAATGTAAGCACGCGTACTTTCCAACGAAAGCTTAAAGAAGAAGGCTATACTTTTCAGTCGTTGGTAGATGCTCTCCGACAAGAGTTTGCGAAGAGTTACTTACAAGATACCACCTTACAGATGGCCGATATCGCTTACTTATTAGGCTATGCAGAAGCAAGCGTTTTTGCGCGTGCTTTCAAAAGATGGACCAATCAAACCCCACAAGAATACCGATTTGGCGTTTTAAATATTTGATAATCAGATATTTAAAACTTTGGCAGGGTTTATGAAAAACTACAAGCGTCACCAACTATTATAACTATGAGAAAATTATTGCTATTAGTAGTCAGTATGTTTGTGTTCTCTGCCAGCCAAGCGCAACTCAGCGTAGGAGCTAAGTTAGGAATCAATGTCAATCAGCTTATTCCTTCCCAAGACGACTTAGAAAACGACGGTTTTCAATACGGTGTCGTAGCAGGTGGTTTTGCACGCATTACAATTAGCAAATTTTATCTACAACCAGAAATCCTTTTTAGCCAGAAAGGCGCTAACCTACAAGCAGAAGGAAACCTCAGCAGCTTAGGAGAAATTGAAAGAAACATTAACAGCTTAGATGTGCCTATTTTAATTGGTTACAAGTTTGGACAAGGAATTTTTAGAGCTAACTTAGGTCCTGTATTAGGCTTTCCCATCAGTGCTAGCGAAGAGGGTGTACAAGGAAGTCGTTACGAAGAGTCTGTCTCTGGGGCAAACATAGGCTACCAAATTGGTGTAGGGCTAGATATTTCTAAACTTACCATCGACTTACGGTATGAAGGAGGACTAAGCGGTGTAGGGAGAGATAACTACCGCATTGGTGGAACAGAGTTTAAGACCGACGATCGCGTTAGTACGTTTCAGTTGACAGTAGGATACAAGTTTATTGGCAACTAACGAAAAAGTATATTGATAAGCATTCACCTAAATAGAGAGGTCAATAGCCTCTCTATTTTTTTATATTCGTTCTAATCTGCTCGATAATGTAATCGAGCTGCGCTTCCGTTAGGCTAGAACTAGAGGGTAAGCAAAGACCTCTCTCAAATAAGTCTTCTGCTACTTGCTCACCAAAATAGGGATACGCATTGTACAAAGGCTGTAAGTGCATCGGCTTCCAAAGCCTTCTGGCCTCGATTCCTGCTTCCCAAAGCGATTGTATTAATTGCTCAGGTTTACACTTGATATCTTTTGAGAGTAAAATACAACTGAGCCAGCGATTAGAAAAGTAACCAGTAGGCTCTTCCCAAAAGTGAATACCAGCGATCTCTTTAAGGTGCTTTTGGTAATACTGAAAAATACTCCTCCTCTTGGTTACCCGATCTTCTAGTACTTCCATTTGCCCACAAGCAATGGCCGCCAATACATTGCTCATGCTGTAGTTGTAGCCAATTGTTGTGTGTTGGTAATAGG
The DNA here is from genome assembly GCA_937911505.1 of uncultured Cytophagales bacterium. GTDB lineage: Bacteria > Bacteroidota > Bacteroidia > Cytophagales > Thermonemataceae > CALEMF01. The sequence continues at coordinate 17,703 of CALEMF010000043.1, read as the reverse complement.
GTACAGGCTCACGGGCTTGTGTCGCCCAAAACTTCACTTTTTGCGCTATTGCTTCCTCTTTGGTAAGAAGTATTCCTCCGCCAGAGGCAGTAATAATCTTATTGCCGTTGAGAGAAATAACGCCCACATCGCCCAAGCCGCCCAGCTTTTGTTGTTGCCAGCTACTGCCTAAAGCTTCAGCCGCATCTTCTAAAATAGGAATATCATAATGTTCGGCGATGGCTTGAATGCGCTCCATCTGCGCTGGCTGGCCATACAGGTACACGACTACAATGGCTTTTGGTTTTTTACCTTTCTTTATAGAGGTTTTAATGGCCTCTTCTAAATAGACTGGGTCCAAATTCCAAGTAAGAGGTTCACTATCTACAAAAATAGGCGTTGCCTGTTGGTAGACGATAGGATTAGCGGAGGCTACAAAAGTAAAGGTAGGAGAGATGACTGTATCACCTGCGCCTATGCCTAGCCCTTTCAGCCCTAGGTGAATGGCAGAAGTACCACTGTTAAGCGCTACTGCATAAGGTACAGAAAGTTTTTCTTGAAAGCGTTGCTCCAACAAGTCGATACAGTGCCCCGCCGAAGTAATCCAGTTGCTCTCAAAAACCTGTTGTAAGTAAGGTTGCTCTTCACCCGTAAGGTGAGGGGCTGATAGATAAATCATAGGCGATGGTATTCAAAACGATCGTTGTAATGCTAAAATAATTCTATCTTTGTAATTGAAGTTATCTAATACTTATCGTTAAGCTGCAAATATCTGCTGCTGAAACCTAATTTTATAAACTCTCTTGGCCATAGCAACGCTATGGATGAGAAAAGTAACGAAATATGGATGCATTTGAGTCATCTTTTGAGAACTGAAATGAAGTGTAGCTCAACGTAGTTAACCGAAACGAAGTGTATCTCAGCGAAGCTAAAATAGAAAAAGTTTAAACGACTTCGTTATTAAACCGAAACATTAGATGACTTCACTAGCTAAAAAAAATCTCATGAAAGACAGCAAAGAAATCAATGGCTTCTTGCACGATAGATACGAACGTACAACCTACGAAGTACCTGAGATGCTACAGAGAAGTAAAGCTTTTTATGAATGGCTTGATACACGCCGTACCGTACGAGATTTTTCGGATAAGCCTATTCCCAAAGCAGTTATAGAACAGCTCCTGTTGGCGGCTTCTACCGCACCTTCTGGGGCTCACAAGCAACCATGGACATTTTGTGTAGTAGCCAACCCTGACCTTAAAAAGCAAATACGCATAGAAGCCGAAAAAGAAGAGTATGAAAGCTACCACGGGCGAATGGGAGAGGAGTGGCTGCAGGATTTAGCGCCCATTGGTACAGATTGGCAAAAACCCTTCTTAGAGATTGCCCCTTACCTGATTGTGATTTTTAAGCGAATTTATGAGCTAGACGAGGAGCAAAATAAGCAAAATAACTACTATGTGAATGAATCGGTAGGGCTGGCGGCTGGTTTGCTACTGGCGGCTATCCATGAGGCAGGCTTGGTAGCACTTACCCACACCCCAAGCCCTATGAACTTTCTTAGTAAAATACTAGCACGTCCTGCCAATGAGCGCCCTTTTTTACTGATTCCAGTAGGTTATCCAGCAGAAGAAGTATATGTCCCCCAACTAACACGAAAAAAACTACCCGATATAAGCGTTTTTTATGAGTAATCGCTATTTTTGTAAGAACGGACTATTTAAATGTAATTAAAATTATGGCTTTAGAACTCAGAGGGAAATTGATAAAGGTTTTGCAAGAGCAAAAGGGCGTTGGTAAAAATGGAGAGTGGAAAAAACAAGACTTCGTCATCGAAACCATCGACGCGTATCCTAAAAAAGTATGCTTTACGGTATGGAATGATAAACTTAGTTTGTTGGAGTCAATACAGCCAGACGACGAACTCAGGATTATGTTTAGCGTAGCTTCTAGAGAGTACAACGAGAAATGGTATACTGATGTAACCGCCTATGCCGTTGAAAAGGTAGCAGGTACACATGCAGATGAGACGGCCAGTGCTCCTAATAACATAGACGCCGCCAATGATGCCATTGCTACCATCTCTAGCGAGGAGGATGGCGACGATGACTTACCTTTCTAGGAATGCCGTCAGATAATTCAAGAACCACTTTATTGGGCCATTACACTGTTTTGAAGTATTTGGTTTGGTTGCTGACCTTGAGTTGGGCAATCCCCGTAAACGCCCAAACGGCTAATAACCAAGCCATGCAGTCAATTTTTGACGAAACTCAGCAAATAGCGCAAGAGTTGCTTAAAGAGGGCTATCAGGTAAGTACAGTATACATAGACCAGATAGATTCTCTGGTCGCTTTTTATCCTACGTTGCCTCAAGCCAAAGATGTAGGTGTATTCGCGATCGGTAATGAGCAACTTACTTCTTTTCAATTGGCCGTAAGGCAACAACAAGCAGGGAGATGGCAAAGCCTGTTTGAAAAGCAATTAGAAAACGAAGAACAAAACTTTATCCTAATGTCCATCCCTTGGCAAGAGAACAAACGTTATCGTTTGGATATTCGAAGGTTAGCTGAGGCCGAGTCACAAAAAGCCTATTTTGGCTTGGTACTCTTTTACGATTAGCTTTTTAGCCGTTCGTGGAACAATTTACCCAGCAAAATTGTAATTCATTCATAAAATACCCATGTTTTATGCAATTCAGAGCATACTTATTAATCAGCATCATTGGCATTAGTCTACTTAGTGCTTGTGGCTCCTTCAAAAAAGGCTACGATCTCTATAAGAAAGGCTATTACGACGAAGCCATCCCTTACTTCAAAAAAGCTACTACTGGTAAGAAGAGCAATCTCGCCAACTTTTACATAGGGCAATCTTACCGGAAGTCGAACCGACTTAGAGAAGCAGAACCCTACTACGCCAAAGTATACAACAAGCGTCTTCCGAAAACACACCAAGAAGACCACGAAGATGACGCGAAGTTTTACTACGCGATGGTGCTAAAATCACTAGGTAAGTACAAAGAAGCACGTGAGCAATTTAGCAACTACTTGCAACTGGGTAGAAATGTCAACTACGTTCAGCGTGCTAAACAAGAACTTGAAAATTTGGATAAGGTGGGTGAAATTCTAAACAGAAAGACCTACTACAACATCCAAAACTGTGATGGGATCAATACGGCAGCGGCCGAGTTTGCACCTGTTCCTTATGGGGATAAAATTCTTTTTAGCTCTTCACGTAAGGAAGGAGTCTATAAAAACTCGGGTCTAAACTATATGGGACTATACGCCTACTCTTTTGATGACCCCAACGACTGTGCAGGAAACGCACAATTATTTCACGAAGATATTTACCTAGAAGAAGTACACGAGGCAACCGCCGCTTTCTCTAGAGATGGCAGAACGATGATTTTTGCCCGTTCTAACGAAAAAAACTCTCAAAAGAAAGGGAAAAGCAAAGGTGTAAAACTTTACATCACTGAGCGAGTAAACGGAGAGTGGACGACTCCTAGGCTCCTCGATGGGGTAAGTAGCAATGACGAAGAAGCCTACTATGGTAAACCAAGCAGGAATTCTGAGCCAAAAGCTTTTGTATGGGATTCTTCCCCAACTTTCTCCCCTGATGGACAAACTTTGTACTTCTCCTCAGACAGAGAGTATGACGATTACAAGAGCCGTTCGCAGGGTAGGATCGATCTGTTTAGTGCAGTAAAGCGCAGAGACGGTACCTGGGGAAATGTACGCAATCTAGGGCCCTCCATTAACACCGCTGGTGACGATATGTTTCCCTTTGTTTCTAATGATGGTAGACTTTATTTTTCCTCAGATGGTCATCCTGGGTTGGGCGGCTTAGACCTTTATCGAGCCATCAGAAGAAGTGGAAAAGTTGATGTGAAAAATCTAGGTACACCTGTCAACTCCAAGTTTGACGACCTCTCTTTGGTATTTACGTCTGACTCAACAGGCTATTTCTCCTCTAATCGTGAAAGCGGTAAAGGTGATGATGATATTTATACCTTCATTGATGTAACCCCCAAAACCAAAACGGCTACCTACTTCCTCACCTTTAAGACCATAGGCATAGAGCTAGACGGCTCTGAGCAGCCCTTACCCAAAACACGTGTACGTATTCTCGACGCCAACGAGCAAGTGGTGAAAGAGTTTTTCTCTAATGAGCAGGGTTTGACAGATACCGTTAAGATAGACGACAACGCCACCTTCATTGTACTAGGCGATCATCTCGGCGACCAGTCTCAGTACCTTACCGCCCGTGATAACTTTACAATGGCAGGGAAAAAAGTACCTTACGAAGAACTTCCTGAACCAGAGAATGATATTGTCATTTTAGAAGAGCTGAAGCTAGAGAAGTTTGAAATAGAGAAGACGAAGTTTGAGGTATTCATCCTCTTCGATTATGACCAGTGGGATATTCGTCCTGATGCCAGCTTGGTATTAGATGACATTGTTACTTTCCTAAAAGATAACCCAGAGGTAAAAGTAGAGCTCGGTGCACACACTGACTCTCGAGGAACTAACTTCGATAACGAGATACTGGCTCAAAACAGGGCACAGTCTTCTGTAGACTATATTGTTTCTAAAGGAATCGAGCAAAGCAGAATTCGCCCGCAAGGGTACGGAGAAGAAGTACCTAAAATCATTGATGACGAGCTAGCCCTTAAGTATGATCTAGAAGAAGGAGCAAAGCTTACCGAAAGGTTCATTAATGGCTTTAGAGACGAGAATAAGCGAGAAGAACTGCACCAGTTGAACCGCCGTACAGAAATTAGGATCATCGGGGTGGTTCGATAAGAAATTAAAGTATGTTTTGTAACTAAAGACTTCTCCTGTAGGGGAAGTCTTTCTTTTGTATTAATTTCGTACAGTACCAAATAAGAACAGGTAAAACGGATGAGTAAGTATACAGATAGGGGCGTATCTGCCACCAAAGAAGAAGTCCACCAAGCCATTGCCCATATAGACAAAGGGCTCTACCCAAAGGCTTTCTGTAAAGTCATTCCTGACCTGATCGGTGGCGACGAAGCTTACTGTAACATTATGCATGCGGATGGGGCAGGTACGAAGTCTTCGCTTGCTTATTTATACTGGAAAGAAACAGGAGATCTCTCCGTATGGAAAGGAATTGCCCAAGATGCCATCGTTATGAACCTAGACGATCTTCTTTGTGTAGGCGTTACGGACAATATGCTGCTCTCTTCTACCATCGGTAGAAACAAGCAACTTGTTCCAGGCGAAGTGATTGCAGCCATCATTGAGGGTACGGAAGCCTTCGTAGAAAACATGCGGCAATATGGGGTGAATTTGTATACCACAGGAGGTGAAACTGCCGATGTGGGTGACCTAGTACGTACCATCATCGTAGACAGTACCGTAACGGCTCGTACCCAGAGGAAAAATATTATCTCCAACGCTTCCATTCAAGCGGGAGATGTCATTGTAGGATTAAGTGCCTATGGAAAAGCTACCTACGAAACAGCCTACAACGGTGGCATGGGAAGCAATGGACTTACTTCCGCCCGCCACGATGTATTTGCGCATTACTTGGCTGAAAAATATCCAGAAAGCTACGATCCTCATATTGCTAAAGCGCTGGTGTATGCTGGAAGTAAAAAACTAACCGACACCATCACCATCGAGGGAGAAGAAATCACATTGGGGAAGCTTGTACTTTCTCCTACACGCACCTACGCCCCAGTGATGCTGAAAATACTGGAAAAATACCGCACACAGATACACGGAATGGTACATTGCAGTGGGGGAGGGCAGACGAAAGTGCTCCACTTTGTAGAAGGGCTTCACATTATCAAAGACAACCTCTTCTCTTTACCACCGCTTTTCCAACTGATTCAAGAAGAAAGTAAAACCGATTGGCAGGAGATGTACCAAGTCTTTAATATGGGACATCGTATGGAAATTTACTTGCCAGAAGCCTGCGCTCAGGAAGTAATAGAGATTGCGCGTAGCTTTCAGGTAGAGGCGCAAGTCATTGGGCGCGTAGAAAGCAGTGCGCAAACCCAGCTTACCATCCAAAGTGCATTTGGGGAGTTTACCTATTGATCGTGCTGGTAGGTAGGTGCTTCTGTTATCCTAATAGGATATTTTTCATTTACTTGATAGTAGCGCTCTTTGACGTCTACAGGAGCCGTATGGACTTTAAAAGACAAGTATTCTTCTACCGACCATCCTAGCGCTTCTGCCCTTAGGCTATGATAAGCAGCTTTTATTTGATCGAGCGCATAGATGTAATCTTTGTAATGCGTACCGCGTGCTACTTCAATAGCGATGGTAGCTTCTTGAGGAGAACTAGAGAGTTGCTTATCTGCGTCTTCATTACTGATAAAAGTTTTCACCCTTTGTTGGATAACTGCGCGAGGTACCAGTTCCTTTTCCATCAAAATTTCGCCATTTTCATTAATCGCTATCACTAGCAAATTACGATCAAGGATTTTTTCTTTAACAGGTTCATCATCAGGTGGTAAGATCATAACCAGCCCCTTATCGCTTGGAAAAGTAGCAGCGACTAAGAAGAAAATCAACAGTAAGAAAGCAATGTCTGCTACAGCGCTTGTATTCACTTCGCTGTTGTGTTTGGAAGGTGTACGTTTCATAGTGCGTTTTTTCTTGAGCTAACTACAAAATTTGCGCCGATTGGTGTATGAGTAAAATATTAATCTTATTAAGAGGATAATTTAAAAATTAAATTCTGTATAGTTAACTTTATGCAAAATTTTCATTGATTACATCTCGGTTTGCCTTGTTTTTTCGGATATATGATCTGAAAGAGTAGGGTAGAAGCCTCGTTTGATCACTATTACCTTCATTTACAGTTCTTTTCCACCTCGGCAGCGGCATCCTCATCACCGAGTTCAGCAGCTTTCTGCCAATCAGCGCAGGCTTTGTTTAGTTGACCAAGAGATTCGTACAGCAGCTCGGTCGCAACTGCGTTGCGATCGCTTCTTCACAATAGCATTTTCAATGCGGTAAATGTATCCTCTCACAAAGTTTACATTACAAATGCGATAGAAAATGCGGGCACAATGCAATTGTGCCCAAGTGGGAGTTTATGCCCGCTCAATATTAAAAAGTTCATAGGAGCTTTCATTAAGATAGTCAATAGATTGAAGGTTGAAAAATAGTGAAATATCGTCTCCTTTTTTTAATTTAAGTTGATGCACTTTTTTAGGAAACCAATTTTCTTTTAAAAAGCCTTTGTCAGTATATAGTGTTACCTCTCCTTTGTTGCGAGTAATATCAGTGATTGTTACATCAACCATTCTTTTTACAATAGGTATTGACTGCTTACTCACCCATTTTTGGTGCTCCCACCAACCTCTTAGGTAAAGCAAGCCAAGAGCTGAGCATATAACTAATGTAGGCAAGCCAACATAGATGAACATACGTACATCCTCCAAGACCATAGCGCAAGAAAGGCATACACCTAGCAAAATAAACATAGCTCCACTAATATAGCTGACCCTAGTTACTGCGTTTCTGTTTCGGCGAATCAGGCTTAAGTCCTGAGGAGTCATAGTAAACTCGTTGTGTGCCAGCGGTATTTCGTGGATAGCTAGCGGGTGGTTGGATCGTTCACTCTTTTCGTTATGTACTTTTTTCTTCCTTGCTTATTAAGATAATACCAGATACCATCGCTCTTGCCCTGATAAACCTGAACCTGCCCTTTTCTAGGTAACTCAACTGTATAAGCTTTGCGGTTACTCACTTAATACTTTAATTAAAATTTTATCAGAAATACAATTTATAACTTTACTCTTTTTTCACCTTTCTTGATATAAATATTTCTCTTCCTTACAAAGCTCGGTCGCAACTTTATTGCGATCGCTTCTTCATACTAGCATTTTCAATGCGGGAAATGTATTATCTTACAAAGTTTGCATACAAATGCTATAGAAAATGCGGGCACAATGCAATTATGCCCGAGCGGAGTTCGCCCTCATTTACAGTTTTTTTCTACTTCTGCGGCTGCATCTTCATCGCCCAGTTCTGCTGCTTTCTGCCAGTCAGCGCAGGCTTTCTGCATTCTACCAAGCTTTTTATATACTATCGCACGATTATAATAAGCCACTCTGTCGTTTGGATTTCCTTCCAAGGCTTGATTGAAATCCTCTAAAGCCGCTGTGTAGTTACCCATAGCGGCGTGTCCTCCCCCCCTATTAACATAAGCTACACTATAATTTGGATTTCTTTGGAGTACTAGGTTGTAATCCTTGATAGCTACTTCATAATTACCTAGATCATCTTGTGATAAGGCTCTCAAATAAAAGGCTTTTGTATAGTTGGAGTCTATCACTATTACCCTATTACAGTAACTGATAGCTTTCGAATAATAACCTTGTTTACGTGCTTCTTGAGCCTGCTCATAAAGCTTTCCTGGACTCGGCTCATTAAGGTCTCTATGAGTTGTACTATCCTCTAAAATATTTGTATCAGAGGTATTTTGCTGTTGTGAACAAGCTACAAAGGCCTGTAATTGTAATAGGCATAAAAGCCCAATCAATACTCTCATAAATTATAGATTTACATCTTTTACTGCTAATTGCACCTGCTCTCTTCTTGTAGAAGGGATATATCGTTTCTCATTACCTAAAAGAGATTTGTAGTATAAACCGCCCCGTGAGCCTACCATTACACTTTTGTCACCATAGCGTAGTTGTGCTTCTTGAAGTTGGAGTTTGCCTTTATTTACAGTTTTTTTCTACTTCGGCAGCGGCATCCTCATCGCCGAGTTCTGCGGCTTTCTTCCAGTCAGTGCAAGCTTTATCCATTTCACCAAGCTTCTCGTACACTACAGCACGATTGTAATAGGCTAGTCTACTATTCGGATTCCTCTTAATAGCTTGATTATAATCTTCAATAGCAGCAGGGTAATTCCCTATATTAAGATACCCGCCACCCCTATTTACATAGGCACTGACATCCTCTGGATTACGTATCAATACCTCATTGTAATTCTCTATAGACGCTCCATAGTTTCTAAGTTCTCGATGACATTTACCTCGTAAAAAATAAGCCGCTGTATAATTGACATCTAATTCAATAATGGTAGTACAGAGTGCCACAGCTTCCGAATAGTAACCTTCGGTATAGGCTCTATAAGCCTTGTCATACAACCGCCCTGGACTCGGCTTATCAATATCTATCGATACGGTACTATCTATTGTATTATCAGTATCAGAGGTGTTCTTTTGCTGTGAACAAGCATTGAGTATATTAAAAAAGAGTAAGAACACAATTAATCTTTTCATGGATCTATAGATTTATATCTTCTGTGTATAATTGCACATATTTTCTTCTAGTAGAAGGAATATATCGTTTCTCATTACTTAAAAGAGGCGTATAGTATAAACCGCCTCGAACACCTACCATTACTTTTTTATCATTATACACTAGTTGCGCTTCTTGAAGTTGGAGTTTGCCTTTATCAATATCTTTGGTAATGTACTTCTTCCTGCCACTGTTTTGTAGGTAGTAAAAATTTCCTCTATCACTCTTGTGTACTTTCCTGTAGCCTGTTTTCAATTTAACCACAAGAACACGCTCACCATTCATTAACTCTTTTTCACTAAAGAGCTTGACTTGACTTTCAGAAATATTTGGCGTTCTCTGGCTTACTCTCTGGTAATAGAGAATGCCATCGCTCCGTCTTCATTTACAGTTTTTTTCTACTTCGATAGCGGCTTTTTGATGCCCTAAATCCGCTGCTTTTTGCCAATCGGCACAGGCTTTTTCCATCTGATTAAGAAGCTCATAAATGATTCCACGATTGTAGTAAGCTACTCTATCACTTGGATTTCCCTTAATTGCTCTACTAAGATCTTCTAATGCAGCGGGGTAGTTTCCTATATCATAATACACCCCCCCCCTACTCACATATACATCGTTGTACGAAGGATTATACTCAAGAACAATACTGAAACTTTCTATGGCTTTCATATGATGACCTAAATTTGACTCAGCTTTTCCTCTCAGATAAAAAGTCTCAATGTAGCTAGAATCTAAGGCAATGATTTGATTACATAGCTCAACTGCCTTGGTATAATAGCCCTCTTGATAAGCATTTTCCGCCTTTAAGAAAAGCTTTCCAGGACTTGGTTTATTATACATTGGAGACAATGTACTATCTACCGTATTGTTTATCTGAGGAGAACTCTTTTCCTGTGAACAAGCCTGTAAAGTATACGATAAAAATAATAACAGGGTAACTACTCTCATGCTATTTAGGGGTTTGTATCTTTTATCTCTAATTGAATATATTGTCTTCTTGTCGAAGGGATATAGCGTTTTTCATTACCTAAAAGAGGCGTATAGTATAAACCACCTCGAGCACCTACCATTACTTTTTTATCATTATACACTAGTTGCGCTTCTTGAAGTTGGAGTTTGCCCTCATTTACAGTTTTTTTCTACCTCGGCAGCAGCAGCATCGTCACCCAGTTTTGCTGCTTTCCTCCAGTCGGCACAGGCTTTTTGCATTTCGTTGCGAAGCTCATAGATTAGCGCACGATTGTAATAGGGTCTTCTATCATTGGGATTTCTGTTAATAACATGATTGAAATCTTTAAGTGCAGCTTGATATTCACCCAATACTTGATACCCTCCCCCCCTACTTACATAAGCATCATTATAGTCAGGGTTTCGGTATATCACAATATTAAAATCTTTTATAGAGCTTCTGTAGTTTCCCAATCTATACTTTGTCTTACCTCTTAAGTAAAACGCTTCTGTATAATTAGAATCTAAAGTGATGATTTGGTTACATAGTTCGATAGTCTCCTTATAGTAACCCTCTTGATAAGCATTTTCCGCCTTCACGAAAAGCTTTCCGGGACTTGGTTTCTTAAACATTATAGACGATGTGCTGTCTGATGTATTATTTATCTGTGAAGAATTTTTTTGTTGTGAACAACCTTGTAAAGCGTAAGATAAATAGAATAAAAAGACGATTATTCTCATATATTTAAGGATTTATATCTTCTGTGTATAATTGCACGTGTTTTCTTCTAGTAGAAGGAATATATCGTTTCTCATTACCTAGAATAGACTGATAGTATAAACCGCCTCGAATACCTACCATTACACTTTTATCCCCGTAGCGTAGTTGCGCTTCTTGAAGTTGGAGCTTACCCTTATCAATATCTTTTGTAATATATTTCTTCCTACCACTGTTTTGTAGGTAGTAAAAATTTCCTCTATCACTCTTGTGTACTTTCCTGTAGCCTGTTTTCAATTTAACCACAAGAACACGCTCACCATTCATTAACTCTTTGTCACTAAAAAGCTTGACTTGACTTTCAGAAATATTTGGTGTTTTCTGGGTTATTTTTTGGATATAGAGAATGTAACTGCTCTATCTTCATTTACAGTTTTTTTCTAGCTCCTTAGCTGAGATTCCGTAGCCCAACTCTGTCGAAGTTTGCCAATCTACACAAGCTTTCTTTATCTCTCCCAATTTCTCATATACCAAAGCACGATTATAATACATAACCTTATCATTTGGATTAACTTTAATAGCTTGGTTATAATCATTGAGTGCAGCGGTATAGTTACCTAACTCATAGTACCCCCCGCCCCTATTGATATAGGCGTCTGCATAATCAGGATTTCGTTGAATTACGACATTAAAGTTTTTTATTGCTGCATTGTAGTTTCCTAATGCCCTCTCTGACTTTCCTCTTAGATAGTAAGCTTTCGTGTAATCAGAATTTATTGTAATTACCCTATCACAAAGTTCTATTACTTTAGAATAATCATATTTCCTATATAAATTTTCTGCCTCTTGATATAATTTAATTGTATTGAATGATGAAATAGTATCTTCACCAGGTATAGACACGGGTGAATTGGTATTTTCGACCTCTTTCTGTTGTGAACAAGCTTGCAAAGCACAGGATAACCACAGTAATGTAATCAGTATTCTCATAGCTAAGGACTAATGTCTTTTGTGTATAATTGCACATATTGCCTCCTTACGGAGGGGATGTAACGTTTTTCTCCTTTTTGAGTGGATTGATAATATAAACCACCTCGTGAGCCTACAAATACGCTTTTATCTCCATAGCGTAGCTGCGCCCCTTGGAGTTGAAGTTTACCTTTATTTATATCTGATGTTATGTATTTCTTTCTACCACTTTTTTGTAGGTAGTAGAACTTTCCTCTATCACTCTTATATACTCTTTTGTAGCCTGTTTTCAATTTAACCACAAGAGTACGCTCACCATTCATTAGCTCTTTTTCACTAAAGAGCCTAACTTGACTTTCAGAAATATTTGGCGTTCTCTGGCTTACTCTCTGGTAATAGAGAATGCCATCGCTCCGTCTTCATTTACAGTTTTTTTCTACTTCGATAGCGGCTTTTTGATGCCCTAAATCCGCTGCTTTTTGCCAATCGGCACAGGCTTTTTCTGACTCACCAAACAACTCATATATATTTCCCCTATTGAAATAACCTACCTTTGTATTAGGATTAATTTCGATAGCTTTATCCATATCTTTTAAGCCAGCAGAGTAGTTCCCTAGAACCATATACCCCCCACCCCTGTTAACGTAGGCTACACTATGTTTCGGATTCCTTTGAATAACGATTGTGTAGTCTCTAATAGCTTCCTCAAGATTACCCATATCGTCTTTGATTAAGGCTCTCGTATAGAAAGCGGCTGTAAAACTAGAATCCAGAGAAATGACTTGATCACATAAATGTACTGCTTTGGAATAATAGCCTTCCTCATACGCTCGCTTCGCCTGTTCGTAAAGCTTTCCAGGACTTAGTCTTACAGAATCTTTCAACAAAACATCGTCTTTTATTGTATCAGTATTTTCTTCATTGGCTATACTCTTTTGTTGCGAGCAAGCGTTGAAAGTATATAAAAAACATAAACATACTATCAATATTCTCATAAACTTATGGATTTACATCTTTTACCTCTAGTTGAACATGTTTCCTTCTTGTAGAAGGAATATATCTTTTCTCATTACCTAAAATAGACTTATAGTATAAACCGCCTCGGGTGCCTACTAAAACCTTTTTATTGCCGTAGTTTAACTGTGCTTCTTGAAGCTTTAGCTTCCCTTCATTCAGGCGTTTAGTAATATAGATAGGCCTCCCTTTTGAGGATAGATAGTACCAACCACCATTAGCCCCTCGATTCACTTTTACTAAGCCTCTTCTGGGTAATTTAACCATAAAAATACTATTACCTTGCGTTAAATCCTCTTTACTAAACAGATTAAGTGTTTTCTTTTGCTCTTCATTGAGCTGTATTCTTTCATTAACTTTTCCACTCAGAGTAACTTTTTCATCCAGTATTTTAGGATTATTTTCTTTACTGACAACTTCTTTCTCTCTATTAACAACTTCTTTCTCTCTATTAACAACTTCTTTCTCCCTATTGACAACTTCTTTCTCTCTATTAACAACTTCTTTCTCCCTATTAATAACTTCTCTCTCCTTCTTAAACCCAGCAGTTCCATCGTTTTTCTCCGCCTGCGGGGCTAGTGCCTTCTTGCCATCCTTCACATCCCCCACTTTTTCGGCTGCTTCTAGAGAGGGATTGTCGCTTCCTGCTCTTGCCCCTTCAAACTCCCCTACGTTATTCCTTCTAAATTTGGCGATGTCTTCGCTGGTACCCTTTACACTTACCACCGTAAGCGCATTTTGAAGCACTAGGTAGCTTACTTCCCAGGCGATGGCCCACGTTTTACGTTCAGGGGTAATTTGCTCATTGTCGTAAATTTTGGCAATCTTTTCCAGGGTGGCCACGTTGGTCACGGCCATGGCTACCGTGTCGGCAGTGCCTTCTGCATACTTGAGTACCAAGTATGCCTGCGAGGTTCTAAAACCTGCAATCAGTTTACCTATTTTACCTGCTTTGGCCAAGGCGCCTAGAGTGCCCATAAAAGCAGCGGCAATATCGGTTAAGCCGCCTACCAAGGTCATGGTATCGAGGTGGTCTTCTTCGGAGGCCTTGTAGATGGCCATACCTCCTGCAAAACCTACTGTTATAGCACCTGCGGTACCGATGAACCCCGCGGTCGTCGTACTTACCCCTATGGCGCCTCCCACAGGAGGCAAAGCGATAATCGCCGCCACCGTAAGGGCCGCTACGCCGAATATCTTGATCCAGTCTTCCCACTCCCAGTTGCGCCAACTTGTACCTAATGTTTCAAAGCCCCCACCAGGGCCACCAGGAATTTGATAGTAAAGCCATCCAGCAGGCAGGTTGTCTTTATCGCCTAGCTCTTCAAAGAGTTTTTGGGGGGGAAAGGCTGCTTCGTCTACAGTGGGGTCGTGCCCTTCGCTAAAGTAGACATAATCTTCAAAGCCCGAAGAATTACTCAGGTTTATCACGTACCAACACTTTTGGTCGAGGTCAGCATAGTAATACACATTCATCGGGATACCAATCTCTCCCATTCTCTTGTCCTTATCGAGTATAAATTCCTCAGGATAGAATACCACTGACACTTTTTTGAGGGCTTTACGCCCCTTTTTGGTCTGCTGCCTTAGTAGACGCGTACGTAGGTCACGCTGGGCATTGAGTATGGCACTGTAAGAAGCGCCTTTAGTAGCCCCCATTTTATAAGCCACCGCCATTGCGTAGCGGTTTTGGATATCGTTGAGTAGGCTTTCCAACTGATCCCACCGTTGAGCCTGCAAGCGAGCCACTAGCGTCTCTATGGCTGAAGGGAGGTAGTTTTCGATAGAAATATACATACCAGGGGTATTGTAGTCGGGGACTACCTCGTAAGTTCTAGGGAGATCAGTAAGATCCATACGGTTACCAGAGAGATCGGGCAGTAGGTGATTTGGATTGTCGGTTTTGACCCGCTCTACTTTCTCACCAGTCGCTTCATTGCTGTATTTTTTATAGTAATCGCCCAAACCCGACTCACCGTAGTCATTAGGGCCACCGATGGGCTGTAATGGGCCGTCGAACTCTGTAAAGTAGCCATCAATAAAAGCTTCGGCGATCTCTGTAAGTGCTGCTAGTTCCTCAGCAGGTAAAAGTTGGTTATTGGCGATAGACTTCCGAAGGGTTACATTAAGCTTTTTCCACCGCTCGAAGTTGGCCTTGTCGGTGATGCCCATCTGTGCTGCATACTCGAGCAGTGTTATTTCAGCAGTTTGTAAAGAGACCACCTCTGCGTTCATCGTCAAGGCGGGATCTACCTCGGGTAAATCCCTAATGGCTAGTCGCTTGGTAAGGTTGCCGGCGTTGGCCTCGGTACGGGCGGGAGCTTTGGCGCGGGTATCTACTCGTCCCTCTTCCTTAGGGAAATCAAAGATATGCGGTTCCTCGCCGTAGTATAGTACCACTGCTGGGCGAGAGAAGAGGCTGCTTTCGCCAAAGTCTTCGGGGGTAGCCGTAGGGTACTTGCTTTGTAAATTCTTTTTTTCTTTTAGCCCGTAGGTACTGAGCTGGTGGCTAATGCCCAGCCCTACTATGTTGTTGAGGGCTTCGGTGGCGGTAAGCGCCAGGGTTACTTGCTGTCCTGCCTCGTTAAGTACTGCCGGAGCGAGTGGCTCACTGAGCGAGAGCGTAAGCTTTTTGGAATGGATAATTCCCGAATACACTGGATTGAGAACCAAGTAAGAGATGGTACAGGTATACTCGAAGGGCTCACCCGTATGCTCAAAGACTACACGGGCCATGTCGGTACTGGCGCCTACTTGTAGCTCCATGTACCAGAGCTTGCCTCGCTGCTCAGGAGGCGTGAGTACCCTTACGGTGGGTTCTTTATCTAGTGGAGTGGCTTTGAGCAGGGTATTTTGCCCGCCTAAGCTAAAAGAAATTTCGTAATTGGGTGTAATAGTTATGTGTTGTGGGCCATTGCTCAGCAGCCGTACCGGAATCTCTACGCCGTCAGTGGCTTCTACTTGCACAATGTTAAAGTGCATGGGGTCGGTCATGCCGTGGGGTACTTCGTAAGTGGCCATGCCTGTAGGGTACAGTACGGTTACGTGCAGTAAGGTGGGATCTTTTTCATGTAAGCGAAAAATGACGGTTGCTTCATTGACCCGTTGGTCGCCGTCTACATCTACCGCTACTACCAAGCCTCCAGGGTCGGTAATACGCCCCGTAATTTCGGCGAGTAAAAGCGGCTTAAAGAAGGTATTTTGTACTTGGTCGGTGCCCTCCGGAACCAGCAGCGGCATGGCAGTCATCTCTTCTAGCACCGAGGGGGCGAGTCCTAGCTTTTCGAGCATCCACTCATTACCAGGTGCAAAGAGAAAGTCTTCACGCGCTTGCATAGCGGCTAGTACACGATCGCGGTCTTCATCGTAGAAAAGCCCGTTGGCATTGAGCTGCTTAAACAACAGCAAGCGCTGTCTGTACTCTTCTTGGGTCACAGGTGGTTATTTTTTTTCAATTATTGCTACAAATTACGCTACTAAGGGTTTCTTTACAAGAAAAAAGCAGGAAATCTAAGCAGAGTACCTACCTCATTGCGATAGTCATTTCAATACAAGGTAACTCGCAAAAATTAGAAAAATCATTTACCTTTGCTATACTGTTATTCTACCTACTGTGTAATTTACAGAAAAGTAGACTATGCGATTTTCAAAACCAGCAAAAGCATATAGCGGCATTACATTCATGAGCGAAACAACCAAACTCTCTACACTTTTTGTGGGGGCTAGCCAGATGATCGATTACTATACATTAATAGAGAAAGTGTATACCTTTCACACACTTACACTAGACAAGCATCGGTGCGCCCTTTCCTATGCGCTGAGGTGGTGGAAGGGTAGGAGGGTTCCATGGAATCATTTGCTAGCCTCACTCTATTCTTCAGTCTGGTGTTTCTTTTTAGGAAGGTCATTTCCTGATGAAAAAGATTACTTTATAACCTATCCCTCTTCTAACAAGTAGAAAGTTTTCCTTTTACCTTTTGAAGTTTTTACTTATGAGTACGTTTAAACAAGAAGGATCATTCTCTCCTCAAACTAAGACAGACAAAGCTGCTGCTCCAGCCAAAGAGATGGCACAAGGTCTCATTACGCCTGACACCTTTCAACAACATCAGTTGCTGCTTGTTTCTTCTTCTGCTAAGAAAAGAAAGGCGATTTATGCAGACATGAATTGGCTCTTGCAGTTACTCTACTTCCGCTATCTATATTTTGATAGTAAGCAAGATTATAAAGATTTTGAAGGACAGCTAGACTTCAAAGCGCAACCTTTTCAAGTACCCCGCTTGTCTGAAGAGAGCCCCTACGGACAATGGGTGAAAAAATACAAGCTTACCCCAGAAGACCGCCTCCTAATGGCAACTGCTTTGGCTAAAACATTTGACGATAGCCTCTTTTTTTCACTTTTAGCGCTTATGAAGCTGCCGCTTGTCTCGACAGTAGTAGGGGGGCATACACAACTGGAAGGAAAGCATTTTTTACCTAGTTTACAGACGGTTTTATTTCTGCTAGGAGGGATGGACGGTGATAGACGCATACATTATTTTGAACAGTTTGTAAGTAAAAGAAATCAATTCCAAGACTGGGGCATTGACCTTTACAGCCCGCAAGAGGCGTTGCTAGGTGAAAAAGCTTCTAAAGACGAGTGGAAAAACTTACTTATCTCGCTTCGCCCTGCCATCTGGCAATACTTCCTTGGCGGCGCAATGCCCCAACCCGAAGAAAACCAACAACTGCCCCTCACCCTGCTCCAAAGCGAACTCCAAATGGATGAACTCGTCCTCGCCGATC
>CALEMF010000042.1 GCA_937911505.1 uncultured Cytophagales bacterium | reverse complement strand
TTTTATTTTTATTTATTTTTCTCTTTTTTTTTTTTTTTTCTTTCTTTCTTTCTATCTTTCTTTATTTCTTTTTTTATAGATAATTCAATTATTTTTATTATTTTATTTCTTTTGTGCTTTTATTCGTACCAGTATTGAATTGAAATCACCTTTTTTTGCTTCGCCTTCATTTCTTTTTTAGTTCTTTTAATCGTACCAGTATGGAATTGAAAGTCAAATGTTGGCAAGTCTATAAAAGACACCGCCGTATCTTTTAATCGTACCAGTATGGAATTGAAAGCAAGGATTATGCGATTTGACCTAGCAACTGGTGCACTTCTTTTAATCGTACCAGTATGGAATTGAAAGACCGATTTTGCTCACCAAGACTTTGCGAACATAAGGAAGCTTTTAATCGTACCAGTATGGAATTGAAAGTAGCTTAATCCAGTGTAAGACTGAAACACTAAGAGGCTTTTAATCGTACCAGTATGGAATTGAAAGGAGCGAGCGGTACACATACTTGCGCTACTGGAGCGAACTTTTAATCGTACCAGTATGGAATTGAAAGATAAATTTCTCTGAAGCAATAGCATTACATCTCTGCTTTTAATCGTACCAGTATGGAATTGAAAGACACAAGGCAAAAATGAGTTTGAAGAAATAGAAGAGCAGCTTTTAATCGTACCAGTATGGAATTGAAAGCTCAAATACAGGCAAGAGATACCTTTGTAAAAATACTTTTAATCGTACCAGTATGGAATTGAAATGCATTTAACAATCTGCCTTCCCTGTTTTGAAAAATACTTTTAATCGCCCCACAGGGAATTAAATATCTTGAAAAAGTGCGGTAGGTATAAAGCTCAGCGAGGGCGGGTAGGTTGTGTGTAGGTAGCATTGGGCTTTTTGATTTTTTGGTTACTTTTTTATCAAGAACCGAGCTTGCGAGTTCAGCGCAGCTAAAAAAGTAACTAGGTATTATTGTATCATAAGGAATTGAAATGTTGTAGATTCTTGTGGCTATAGTGGCATCTCTAAAACCTTTTAATCGCCCCGTAAGGGATTAAGAACAGTCCTTACAGATGATATTGACCTATCTGTTCATTTTGTAGCTTCGCTGAGCTCCACTTCGTTACGGTTCTTGACACAAAACGAACCAAAAAGTCAAGCTGTCCAATGCTGCTTGCACACTGCCTTACCCACCCTCGCTGGACAGCCAGCCAACGCACTAAAGTTTGTGAAGATGTTTAGCCTTTTGATTGCACCAGATGGAATTGAAACGGCACGGAGACTGAAATCACATTACTTAATGCAGACTTTTAATCGTACCAGACGGAATTGAAATAGAGCTATGTTAAATTTTGTTACAGTTGTTACCTGTTCTTTTAATCGCACCATTATGGAATTGAAGCCTACTACTTTCAGTCCATCTATCCTTCACCAGCCTGCAAATAGCCCTTCCCCTTTCGCTTAATGCGCCAGCCAAACCAAGCACCTGCTATAGAAGCGGGGAAGACGCCAGCCATAGTTACCCAAAATACAGGTTTGAAAATGTAGTCATAGAAAGAGTTGGCGGGTGTGCCAAGATCGTGAATGCCTTCTTGAAAAAAACCTACCCAACTAGTAAGAAAGGTAGCGGTAAATAAGATGGCTAGTCCTAGCAAAGCGCCCGTAAAGGTAGCATTCCATTGCTTGATGAGAATAAGCCAACCAGCAAGTTGCCCAAATAAGTAGCCACAAAATAAGAAGAAGACCACTCCAGTGATTAGGTTCACTTGGTAATCTGCTTCAAGTATCCAAAAGAGCGTTTTTAAAAGCGACTCAGAAGGATAAAGGAGCAACATAACTAGTAAGTAAGCTAGAAAAACGCCAATTCCTGCGAGTAATAGTCCTTGCTGACTACCAATTTGTTTTGCCTTCTTTGTCGTCATGGTGTGTTAAATCAGTAAAGTTTTCAGTACTATAGTAAGATACAAATTTTACCCTTACTATACCTTATTTGGAGCGAATTGCTTGTAAGGCGAGCAGTAGTTGTGTCACCTGTTTATCGTCTATCTCTTCCAGGGAAGTAAAACGCATCGAACGCATCATTTTCCTGTTCTTTCCTGCTATTAAATGTGTTTGATCAGTAAGCTGACTACCATAAGGCAAGCCAAGGTCTACATAGGTTTTACGGAAATTGAAAAAGCAAAACATCGTTTTATCATCTAAATAATAAAAAGGAAGCTTCCACTTATACTTTAGGTCAATTTCAGGAATCACCTTTTTTATCAACAAGTCCAGATGGAGCATAATACTTCTGTAAGGCTCTGGCGTCTGAAAAATATATTGTTCGGCTGGTTTCATAAATGTTGCAAGTGTTTATGATAATAAAACGATCTATAAAACTTATCTTTCTTGCCTTGGATATTCAAATACTTCTACACAAGGAAAAGTTTCGATTGGTAAAATGGTACCCAAGCAGCGTGCATCCCATAAATTACTTCTTACTTTGTAGAAATCGTCGTTGGAGCGCACCAAAACAAAAAGGTGCGCTAAGTCTACATTACCTTGCCAAGTTTCTTGTGTAGTAGCTACTTTGGTAAAAGTATTTTCTTTCACTTTAAAAGTCTTGATTAGCGTACCTGCTACTACAAGCTCATAACTATTATGCGCTTCATTGTAAGTAGCGTAAGCAGTATCTAGCACAATGACCTTAGCCAAGGTAGCTGCCTCACAGTCTGTATAGACAACTACTTCTGACTGTACCTGAAGGTAATCTACTACCGACTGTGCTTCTTGCTCAGTAAGCGGTGTATACAAAAGGGTATAAGCAATAAGGAATGCCCACATACAACAGATAATTTACACAGGAATGTCTTCCTGAATGAGGTTGACAAGCGCTTCCATCGTTTTCTCGATGCCTTCGTATACCTCTACAATACTGGCTTCCATCATATAGCAAGGAGAAGTAACAATACGGTTCTCTTCGTCAATTTCTATTTCTTTCACACTCTTCATCGAAGGGTTGGCGCCTACTTTTTTCATACCATCGCTAATGGCTTGTATATCATAAGGCGACTGCTCTATGGTAGTCCCTACTGTAAGGGTGGCGTGGGCGTGTGTACCTTCTAGTGCCTTGGCTACAGTAGTAGGCGACATACAAATAGCGGCAATCGGTTTCTTTGCCTGATGAAAGGCTTGGATGGTTTGCTGTACTTCTTCTAAAATAGCCCCTTCGGGTCCAGAAAAAGCCCACTTGGTAAGGTTTTTTGCTGCGCCAAAGCCACCGGGCATAGCGAGTGCATGCAGCTCGTCGATGTTGATTTCTGCCAAGTCTTGAATATCGCCTCTGGCAATGCGCGCTGCCTCTATGAGTACATTGCGTTTTTCAGACATTTCTTCACCTGTGAGGTGATTAATCACGTGGTGTTGTGTTACATTGGGGGCAAAGCAGTGCGTTTTTACGCCTAGTTTTTGTAGGATTAGTAACGTAAAAACAGCTTCGTGTATTTCTGAACCATCGTATACGCCGCTTCCAGAAAGAAGGACACCTACTTTAAATTGATCTGCCATATTGTATATACTTTTGCGGGTGAAAAAACTCAGAAGTCATTTAGACTTTTTGTTTTTAACCGAAAATGGAGGAAAATTTGACCAGATGAGGCACTTTTTGAAAGCCATAGCAGCGCTACGGCTAAGAAAAGTAACGAAATGTGGGCGAATTTTAATCATTTTTTAGGAAATAGAAAAAGTTTAAACGACTTCTCAATTAAAGTTAAAGAAACCACTGCGTTATTCAAAACAATCATTCAAGGCTTACCTTGTATCCTAGCCGATGCGCTTCTTGGCGGGTCAGCTCATATATATAACAAGCTACGTCGTTAAAGGTACGTGTTTCTAGCCATACAAAACCTAATCTTTTGTAAAACCTATGTGCTTTGGTATTGGTCTCCAGCGGATCAATCAAAATACCGCTGACCTTAGGATCACCAAAACATCTTTCAATGGCTAGCCGCATCATTTGTGTACCATATCCTTTACCCAGATTTTCCTCTTCCCCAATCCAAATGTCTATGGCGCGCTTGTGTGGTGCTACTTCTCCCCAGTAGTGCGTTTCTTCGTGATAAGGATCAATAATTTGTATAAAGCCAATAGGAACACTTTCTAACATAGCTAGAAGCTGTTCTCGCCAAGCAGGATCGCGGTTCAGCTCTGTAGCCCAGTCCCAATCATCATCTGGATCACAATCGATGACGTGTTGCTTGGTATCCCAGTACGAAACCAAGGCGAGGTCGTTAAGCGTAGCAGGTCGTAGGGTTATCATTGAATTATAGACTATTGTATTTATATACCTCGAAGGGCTAATGAATAAAAATAGTTTTCTACTTTGAAAAAAAATTTAATTTGCTCAGTTTAGCGCGCAAAACCATCCATCAAAATAATTAAACCTATGGCAACCAACAGAACTTTTACGATGATTAAGCCTGATGCTGTATCGGCTGGGAACGCAGGGGCTATTCTAAAAATGATCGAAGAGGCAGGTTTCAGAATCGTGGCAATCAAAATGACACAACTTTCTGCCGAAAGAGCAGGACAATTTTATGAAGTGCATAAAGAGCGCCCTTTTTATGAAGACCTCCGTACTTATATGTCTTCAGGAGCCATTATACCTGCTATTTTAGAAAAAGAAAATGCTGTGGCAGACTTCCGAACGCTCATTGGCGCTACTGATCCTACCAAAGCAGCCGAAGGAACCATTCGTAAATTATTTGCAAAATCCATAGAAGCCAATGCGATTCACGGCTCAGATTCTGATGAAAATGCCGCCATAGAAAGTAGCTTTTTCTTCTCTCAACTAGAACAATACTAAAAAAATAAAAATATTTTAATTTTTGCGGTTACCTTCTTTTGAGATACTGTATCAACCTGAAATAACGCAAGTTTTATTCACACACCTGTTTAACACTTAATATATGGAAAGAGCCCGCTCACTTGAGCGGGCTTTTTGTGTATTGACTATTCTGTACAGCTTGCAAAGTAAACGTACGCTGTATAATTTGCACACCTGAATACAGAACCAAGGAGTATGATGAATTTTAGAGAAGTACTTCAAAGCACACCCATCTTTGAGAAAATCGCCCAAGTGGTACAGGAGATCGATATAGAAACCTACGTAGTAGGCGGGTATGTACGCGATATGCTCCTAAAAAGGTATAGCAAAGATATTGACTTTGTTTGTGTAGGAAGTGGCATTGAAGTAGCCAAGCAAGTAGCCAAACGGCTCGACCCATCGCTAGAAGTAGCTTATTTCAAAAACTTTGGTACGGCTATGTTCAAATGGCAAGGAGTAGAAATTGAATTTGTAGGCGCAAGAAAAGAATCTTATCAACGTGATTCCCGTAAGCCCATTGTAGAAAATGGTACTTTGGCTGACGACCAAAAAAGGCGTGACTTCACCATCAATGCCTTGGCTATCTCACTCAATAAAGCAGATTACGGGGCATTGATTGATCCTTTCAATGGGCTAGAGGATTTAAAAAGAAAGCTGATTCGTACACCACTCGATCCAAATATTACTTTTTCTGACGACCCACTGCGAATGATGCGTGCCATTCGCTTTGCTTCGCA
Source organism: uncultured Cytophagales bacterium (assembly GCA_937911505.1). GTDB lineage: Bacteria > Bacteroidota > Bacteroidia > Cytophagales > Thermonemataceae > CALEMF01. The sequence goes on along the minus strand of CALEMF010000042.1, from coordinate 20,891 downwards.
ACTAGGATTCGATATTGTGCCAGATACCTTCGAGGCAATCGTTGACAACGTCGAGCGCATCAAGATCGTATCGCAAGAGCGCATTACCGACGAGCTGAATAAGGTCATTCTTTCCAATCCACCATCATATGGCTTTAAGCTCTTGTTTCAAGCAAAACTATTGGCCATTATTTTCCCAGTGATGTCTGCGCTACACGGGGTGGACGTGATCAACAATAAAAAGCATAAAGATAACTTTTACCATACCTTAAAGGTACTCGATAATCTTAGCGAGCATTCTGGCGACTTATGGCATCGCTGGAGTGCTATCTTGCACGATATTGCCAAGCCTCCTACCAAACGCTTTGATCCCAAGGTAGGCTGGACCTTCCACGGACACGAAGATAAGGGAGCGCGTATGGTTCCTGCCATTTTTAGAAAGTTAAAACTCCCCATGGACCAGCACATGCGCTTTGTGCAAAAGCTAGTGCGCCTACACTTACGCCCTATTGCCCTTGTAAAAGAAACCGTGACAGATACTGCACTAAGGCGTCTATTATTTGAAGCAGGCGATGATCTAGAAGCACTGATGGCATTGTGTAGGGCAGATATTACTTCGAAAGATCATAACCGTGTGGCGCGCTACCTAAAAAACTTCGACAAGGTAGAGCAAAAACTCAAAGAAGTAGAAGAGCGCGATCGTATACGAAATTTTCAACCTGTCATCACAGGCACCATCATTATGGAAACTTTTGGCTTAAAGCCCTGCAAGGAAGTAGGACTTATCAAAACCGCCGTCAGAGAGGCCATTCTCGATGGAAAAATACGTAATGAGTATGAGCAGGCCTTCCACTACATGAAACAAGTTGCTGAAAAATATGGTCTTGAAGTAGAAAGTGAATAACGATACCTTTGATAATACAATGAAAAAAATATATATCCTTCTTTGGCTTATTGGTAGCTTACAAGCTTGTACCAATTCTTCAGAAAAGCGAATGGCTGATGCCAAAAACTTCTTAAAAGCAGAGGAATACGAGCAAGCTTTGGCACTAGTGAATAAAGTCATCGCACAAGATGCGCAAAACGAACAAGCTTTTAATCTAAGAGGAGTCATCTACTTTGAGCAAAGAGATTTTCAAAATGCCTTAGCAGATTACAATAGAGCGCTACAGCTTAATCCAGATAATTACAAACCACACTACAATAGGGCGGAGGTACATCGTTACTTAGGAGAGCAAGAACAAGCTTTGGCAGCTTACGATGAAGCTATTCAACGCGCCCCTGATATCGCTGACCTGTATATTAACCGTGGGGTTGTCTACTATGAAGTAGGGAGAAAAGAGGCAGCACTTCAAGATTTTACAAAAGCCATTGACATAGATCCCAACCAAGCGGGTGTGCTTTTTAATAGAGGAAATATCTATTTTGAAAAGCAACAATACGAGCAGGCTCTCAGCGACTTTGAAAAAGCCGTGCAACTCAATCCAAAATTGGGGAAAGCCCACTATGGCTTGGGGAATTGTGCCTTACAGTTAGGACAAAAAACAAAGGCTTGTGAAGCACTCACAGCCGCCCAGCGCTTAGGTATTGTACAGGCTGAACCACTTTTGCAAGAAAATTGCCAGTAGTAAAGTAAGTAAATAGAACGTATGCGAAATTTATTATACATCTCTTTTCTTTTTTTTGCTCTAAAAGCGCCGGCACAGATCATAGAGGTAAATAGTTACACGCCGTGTCAAGTACTGGTAATTCACGAAGAGGCGGCTAAAGAAAGCGACTACGGTTGGTGGAGTGTATGGTGTGAGAAAAAAGCGGCAAATCAAACCAAAACCACCCCGTGCCTTTTCACACTTCGGCCTAACGAACGGTACTTAATTGTAGCGTTTGATGCGGAGAACGATATATCAGATGGAGTAGTGATGAAAGGCATAATGCTAGAGAAAAAGGAAAGCAGAAGGTATGACTTACGTGTGAACGATTTCGTAGAGTGGCACAACTTGGCCTGCAATTAATTATTTTACTTAAAAAATATACATATGCTTAAAGTAGAACATATCGGTATTGCTGTACAGGACCTTGCAAGTGCGAATCAATTATTTGCGAAACTTTTTAATAAAGCGGCTTACAAGATAGAAGAAGTAGAAAGTGAAGGCGTCAATACCTCATTTTTTCAGCTAGGAGAAACCAAAATTGAATTACTGGAGGCCACCCAAGAAGAAAGCCCCATTGCTAAGTTTATAAAAAAACGAGGAGAAGGCATTCACCATATTGCCTACGAGGTAGAGAATATTGAAGCAGAAATGAGCAGGCTCGAAAAGGAAGGCTTCACACTACTCAATAAAGTACCTAAACAAGGGGCAGATAATAAACTAGTTTGCTTTTTACATCCCAAATCTACCAATGGCGTGTTAGTAGAACTCTGTCAAGAAATAATAAAATAGTGATGCAAACTAGCTGGCAGTACTACATACAGCAATTCAAAGGAAAAAAATGGGTGCTGCTAAGCTGTGTATTGACGTCTATTGTACAATCTACCGCTTTGGTAGGGATTACCTGGCTAGTAAAATACCTGTTTGACCAGACAATTCCTCAAAAAAACCTACAAGAACTAATATACATAGGTTTGCTCATTATTGTATTGTATGCTATTAATGCGCTATTGGCTTTGTACGTTCGGTATCGTATCTTAAAGCTTACGCAGGAAGTTACTTTGACCATACGTAATCAGCTTACCCAGCGTTTATTACAAACTGACAAGCAGCAATATGAATACTGGGCTTCGGTGGGCTTACATACACGCATTGTACAAGATACTGAACGCGTAGACACTATGGGTAATGCTTTAGTAGCACAGCTACTGCCTGCCTTGGTCATTAGTATAGCGATTTGTGTAGGGTTATTGTACCTCAATACGCTTTTCTTCTTCACTACTATTTTACTTATCCCTTTTATTGTAGGACTTAGTAAATGGCTTGGTGGTTTGGTAAATAAAGCAATTCAGGTGTTCCATCAATATTTCGACCGATTCAGCAAGGGGATTAATCATCTGATAGTACATTGGCCACTTATACAAATGCGCGCTTTTGGTGAGGAAGCTGCTAAAGTGCAGCAAAATATCAATCGCGCCTACGGAGAAGCGCGCACCAAAGGCGCTTGGTGGCAAACCGCTTTTACTGTTATGCAAGATAGCCTGCTGGCGGTGGGTGGTGTGGTGTTAATCATACTAGGTGGCTACTATGTTATTGAAGAAGTAATGACTTGGGGAGAGTTATTTAGCTTTTATGTAGCGTTAGCACTGCTAAAAACACACGTGTATCGTATGGCTACAAATATTCCTCAAGTATTAGAAGGAGGTGTATCACTTAGAAAGATTCATCAAGTACTACAAATGCCACCATCTGTTTATCAAGGCAGTAAAGAGATAGACTTTGAGGGGAACATTGCTTTTAAAAAGGTAAGCTTTCAGTTAGGCGATCGTACACTGTTGAAAGACGTATCGTTTGACATACAAAAAGGGCAAAAGATTGGGTTGAGAGGTAAAAATGGTGTAGGGAAGACAACGCTTATTCAACTTCTATTGGGTTTTTATCCACCCAAACAGGGCGAAATTTATGCAGCCAGCCATCCTTACAAGCAAATTAATCTGGTAAAGGTATTACAAAAAATAGGAGTAGTAATGCAGCAACCTCTTCTATTTCAGGGAACAATAAAAGAAAATCTATGCTATGGCTTACCTATGTGTACCGAAACTCAAATACAAGAAGCTTGTGAAATAGCCTTGGCTACTGACTTTATTCGAAAACTTCCTAAAGGCTTCGAAACGCCTTTGCAAGGAAACCATCTACTGTCAGGTGGACAAATACAACAGCTCGTCATCGCGAGAGCATTACTTAAAAAACCACACTTACTTATTTTAGATGAACCCTTTAATCATTTAGATCAGCAAGTAGCCAAACATATCTTACATAATTTACTACAACTGCCTTACCAGCCTAGCATATTGTTAGTAAGTCACCAAAAATGGGCGCTAGAAGCAATGGAAATAGTCTGGGAACTAACAGAAGGTGGCTTACAACATCATAAAAATCTAGGCCACTCGTTGTTTCTGTAGTATTTGTTGTAAAACTTGCGAAGTGATCGGTTTGGTAATATAATCTACCACTACAGGATATGACTTTGCTTTCTCAATATCTAGTTTACTGATGGAAGAAGACACTACAAACAGATCCATCTTTTTGGCAATTTGATGGTAAAGCACCTCAAAGTCATCTAAAAATTCCCAACCACTCATCATTGGCATAGCAATATCTAAAAAAATAAGGTCTGGAAGGAGGGTAGATTGGTTGGCGTGATCTTCAAAAAAAATGATCGCCTCTTCCGCATCCACAAAGGTCTTTACCTCTTTGGCAAAATCAAAATTAGTGAGAAGTTTCTGTAGACTGTATAAGAAGATGGAATCATCATCGATTATAAACACTTTATCTACTTTTTTCATAATTACAGATAGGTAAGAGTAAATGATTATTCCACATTTTGACAAAGCATATTGTTTATACAAAGTAAGTTTTAAGTAAAAAAAGAAGATTTCTTTACTTTCGTACTTATGAAACGTAACGCTAAGTATTGTAAAAATGCTTCAAGGTGCCAAAACTACTAAGAAGCAATGCAAGAAATGAGGTGCTATTTCAGTGAAAATGAAAGAATTTATTCTATTGGAGTAACGAGCCAACTATTTTGCATTGTCTACGTATTGTAACTTGTAACACAATCTATTGTTTTAATAGCTATTTTTTTATCCGTAAAGGCTACACTTTAAACACTCACGTAAAACACAAAACTTATGCGTAACAATGCATGGTATTTGATGCTATTCTTAGCAGCCACAATGTGCCAACCAAAAAAAGTAAATCCTGTCGAGACAGCAGTTCCTTCACAGGTGGAAGAAGAAGAAACCACTAGTAATACAAGAGTTGCTAATACTGTTGTCGTGAAAAATACGAGCGCTTTGATGAAGGCCGTCAATGAGGGAAAAGAGGGGGATATTGTCCACATTAAAGCAGGAACGTATTATTTGAAGAAATCGCTAAAACCCAAAAATGGAATGATCCTCAAAGGAGATGGTATAGGAAAGACCATACTCAAAGGACATAGCGATTGGAAACCGAGTACTAATAACCTACCTGAACACGTAGATTCAGACAAAGTAAATGCAAGCGCTTATCTTATTAATTTGGGTTACGGAACACCCGGAGTCAATATTTCTCAGATGACACTGCAAGGGCCTCAGCTTCACGGTGGTATTTATGGAAATAACTGTGATCAACTAAAAGTATTTCAAGTGAAAATTCAAGATTTTCTGTGGTGTGGTATTCGTACCTACCGTATGGATGGTGCGGCGATTTACAGTAATACTTTTGTAGATGCAGGCGGAAAGTTCGGAAACAGTACAGGAGGGGGTATTTATGTGACTTGGGTCAAAGCGTCAAATTTTTACAACAATCATTTCTCGCGATCTAGCAATAGCAAGCGTCCCTTCTACGGTATCAAAGGAAGACAAGGAAAAAACTGTCGTATCTATCAAAACACCATCAGGGTTAACTTTTCGATTGAGTTTCCTCATGAACACGATGAAAATATGGAAATCGATCATAACTACATTACAGGAACGGTCTCCATTCCACGCCACGAAGGAGGAAAAGTACCACCAAGTGGTTCAACGTTTCATATCCACCACAATTACTTCACTTCTTCTTATGCCATTGAGGGATCAAGAAATGGTTTAGAAATAAACAACAATCTCTTCGACTTCTCTACCGATAAAGATCACGGAAACCTTGTGAGTTCTTGGACACCCAAGTCGCCAGGTCCTGTCAAGTTCCACGATAACTACATCAAGAATCCAGGTAGAGGTATTTTCTGGACCACTCACGTCTACAATGGGGTAAGCTTTTACAACAACCACGTCATTACCAATACTACAATTACACCACGAACAGAAGGACTATTTGGACTTCCTAAAGAGACAAACTTTAGTACTATCAAGATTTTCAATAATATTATCGAGTGTAAAGGAACTGCCCGTCCATTGATGCGCAATACCGAAAGCTATAAAGCGGTCATTCACAATAATAAACTGACTAATGTGAAAGACAAAGGGAAGTTTAAGAATGCTAGCACAGGAAATACAAAAGGACCAAGAGGAGATGGGAAATTTTCTTGTGGCGTAAACGGTGCGTATAAAGTCAATCGCTGGAGCATCCAAAAGTAAGTGATACGTATAGAAAACACTTTTTGAAATAAAATCTAAAGCTAAGTAATGGCAGGTTGACGGAAGGGCCTATAAAATTGGTCTGATGGAAGCCTGCCATTACATTTTTATTTCGCTGCTCCTCATACAATAAAATTTAAATTACTTGTATTTAGACCACATTTACTTAAATTTGGCACTTCAAAAAGCTAAGTATAAATCATTTAAAATTTAAATAATGGCATATTTATTCACATCTGAGTCTGTATCTGAGGGGCATCCTGATAAAATAGCAGACCAAATTTCTGATGCAGTATTAGATGCTATGCTCGCACAAGATAGCAGTTCTCGTGTGGCTTGTGAAACGCTCGTTACCACAGGTTTAGTAGTGGTAGCTGGCGAAGTAACCACCAAAGCCTATGTTGAAGTACAAGATATTGTTAGAAGAACTATCGAGAAAATAGGGTACACCAAAGCAGAATACCAATTTGAAGCGCAATCCTGTGGGGTAGTTACGGCCCTTCATAGTCAATCGCCAGATATTGCCATGGGTGTTGACGAAACACAAGAGAAAGAGCAAGGTGCTGGTGATCAAGGAATGATGTTTGGCTACGCTACTAAAGAAACAGAGGAGTATATGCCTATGCCCTTAGCTTTTTCGCATCGCCTTGTGCAAGAGCTAGCACGTATACGTAAGGCAGGAGAAGTAATGACTTATTTACGTCCTGATGCAAAAGCACAAGTAACGGTAGAATACGACGATAATAACCAGCCCGTTCGTGTACATACCATCGTAATCTCCACACAACACGACGAATTTGGAAGCGACGAAGCTATGTTACAGCAAATATCCGATGATGTTAAACAACACGTCATTGCCAAGGTAATTCCAGCCGATTTGCTGGACGAGTCAACCGTTTACCACATCAATCCTACTGGCAAGTTCGTCATTGGAGGACCGCACGGAGACGCAGGACTTACCGGGCGTAAAATCATCGTAGATACTTATGGAGGAAAAGGCGCACACGGTGGAGGTGCTTTCTCTGGTAAAGATGCTTCTAAAGTAGACAGAAGTGCCGCCTATGCTGCGCGCCATATCGCTAAAAATTTAATTGCAGCAGGTTTAGCAGAGGAAGTATTGGTACAAGTAGCTTATGCCATTGGTGTGGCTCAACCTGTCTCTCTCAATATCAACACCTACGGGACAGCCAAGGTAGCGATGAGCGATGGTGAAATTGCCAAGGTAGTAAGCGAATTATTCGATATGAGCCCTAAAGCTATTGTAAACCGCTTGGGACTTACTAACCCTATTTACACGCCTACTGCTGCCTACGGCCATATGGGGCGCTCTGCTTACAAGGCAGAAGTAGAGGTAGTAGAAGTAGAAACTAAATCGACTGATACAGGAACGGTAGAAGAGCGAAAGGTAGTAAAGAAAGAATTTGAGTTTTTTACTTGGGAAAAGCTCGATTACGTAGATAAAGTGAAAAAAGCTTTCCAGTTATAAGATTACAACACATTTTCTGAAAGAAAACAAATGAGTATAACGCTTATATGAGGTTATACTCATTTTTCTTGTACAGAAAGTTACATGACTTGGCTAAGGCAAGGAAATCCTTATTTAATGTGTGTAGTTTTTAGTAAATTGCTTCTGTTTTACTACTCTTACAGTTGATATACGTGTAAATTGAATACTTTTTTTCCAACAGCTATCAGCAAAGCGCTATTTATAATGCACATATTAATATTTATTAATGTGTGCTATTGCTATGGCCAAACCCCTGCTGATAGTATTATGAAAATGCTTAAGAAACAGCCAGTTACGCTGAAGTTTCTTGAAGATCTACACACGGTTGCCTACGTACACGATTCTACAGAGGTATATAATATTTACCAAGCCTTATTACAAAAAAAACCTTCACCACCCGTTCTGTTCCAAATATACTATGATCTCGGTAAAATCTATCGCGAGAAGGGTGTACTTGTAGTAGCATTAGAGTATTTTCTAGAGGCAAGAAATACAGCTAGCAAAAAAAACCTACGTCAACAAAAAGCCGCAGCCCTTACAGAGCTAGGGTGGCTGTACAATGATCTGCAGAAGAGTTCACAAGTACTAGACTACTGGCTACAGGCGGCTGAAATTTATAAAGAACTAGGGAATTGGAGTGATTTCTATGAAATGGAACATCTCATAGCTAACCTTTACTACAGAACAGGATTTTATGATGACGCCGCGAGGCATTTCTTACGCCTTACTGAAGTAAGCCAAGACTCCCTAAAGCCGCGAACACGTATTAATATATGGAATGGTTTAGGGCTTGTGAGAAGTAGTAACGAAGACTACATCAATGCGATGGGCTACTTCGATACGGCTATGAAGATTGCCGAAAAGCAGCGAGATAGTACTTGGATTGGTATTCTTTCTGGTAACTTAGGGAAAGTCTATTTAGGAAGAGGAGATACCGCCATTGCTACCCACTATTTCAATAAGGATTTGGAATTAAGCTTGAAGTACCAAGTGTGGGGAAGCGCCATCAACGCGCAAACAACCTTAGCAGAAATAGCCCTCATACAGCAAAAATACGAGCTAGCTGAAAAATACCTAGAAGAAGGGCTGGCACTGAGAGTACAGCAAAGTGAATCCCATGCACATCCTATTTATAGAGTACTTTCAGACTACTACTACGCCATGGAAGAGTACCAGCTATCGCGGGACTATTTTAAAGCTTATCAACAAGCCACTGACTCACTAAAAGTATTGAGGAAAGAAAACGCCATCAACAAGATGCGCAATACGGTAGAGTTTGATAAAAAAATATTGGAGATCAATACCTTGAAGCGCGAAAATGAGATGGTAAAGTCGAATAGCAGGCTTCAGAATTGGATCATTTGGAATAACATCGCTCTCATCGCTGTTATTGCGGTGATTGGTTACCTACTACATAAGAGCAACCAACAAAAACAAAAGAATAACGAACAACTCCAAGAGCAAAAAGCAGAGATACAAGCCCTCAATGAAAATCTAGAACAAATTGTAAGTGAGCGTACACAGCAACTCCAAGAGCTCGTGAAAGACTTATCCAAGCAAAATCAAGATTTAGAACAGTTCTCTTTCATTCTTTCACACAATATACGCGCCTCGGTAGCGCATATCTTAGGGCTTAGTAGCATCTTTAATAGGAATGATATGGCAGACCCTTACAATAGGGAAATATTGGGACACTTAGATAAATCTTCTCAAAACTTGGATGCGGTTATCAAAGACTTGACTAAAATTTTGACAGTGAGAAGCAAGGCGCACCAAGAAGTAGAGTTGTGTATTCTAGACGAAATCTACGAAGAAGTAGTAGAAAAACTAAAGCCTGATATAGACAGACTTAGAGCACAGATCACATTGTCAATAGAGGGTTCCAAATACCTCCGTCTCGTAAAGGCTTATGTACGAAATATTTTCAATGAGCTTATTACCAATGCATTAAAATTCCATCATCCACGGCGTGCTTTACAAATAAAAGTAAGCGCTATCAACGATGGCGATACGCTACAGCTCATCGTAGAAGACAACGGCCTGGGCTTTGACGAGCAGTATGTTAGCGAACACAAAGTGTTTGGTTTGTACCAGCGCATGCATACCCATGTAGTAGGCAAAGGGCTGGGACTTTTTATCCTAAAAACACAAATAGAAGCACTGAAAGGCTCTATTCATTTCGAAAGTATCGTCCTTGGTGGTGCAAAGTTTATTGTAACTCTTCCATTAGAACCCGCTCTCCAGAAATAAGATCACAGCGTTTGTAAAATATTTATGTTTCTCTCTGTAAGTCCTTCTACTGCTTTGAGTACAGTAAGCATGGTGTTTTTTTCTGCTTCAGAAATACGCTTTTTATTTTCGTCAGGGCTCAAAAACATCGCTATCAGCTTCTGAGGCATCTTAAACCAAGAAACGGGCTCTACATAAATGAGGTTATTTTTCCAGCTATCATAACTTACACGAGAAGCACCTAACATAAGGTCAAGCAGATGGTCACTTACACCATTTAATTGATTGAAGGCCTGTAGCGCCTCTAAAAAAAGCGTATTAAGGGTATCTAGGTTGGCTAATATGTATTCTATTTCTTCTTTTACTAGTGCTTCGTCTAAGTGTTGATCCAAAGCTTTTTGTTTTTGTAGCTGCTCTGTATAAAAAGCCTTCTCAAAGCGGTCTACGTCTCCGTCTGCCTTGATTACTTTTAGTACTGGAAACAGCATAAGTAACAACTCAAAGGTGTTTTTGTTAATAGGTTGAGGACGCTGTTGATTGTACTGTTCTAAGTAGGTTTCCATCAATATTTTTAGGTTTATTTGCAAAGTAATTTAAAAAAATCAGTCTATGAAAAAAATACCCCTGATATTAGTTTTATCACTGTTTGTACAAAGTTTGGTGGCACAAAACGATAGCCTAGCAGTGCGCATCTACAATCGTTCTGGAAAAGAAGTGTTTATGGCCTTTGCTTATTATGCTAAAGATAGTATCACACAGGGCTACACCATTGGTTGGTACGAAATACCTCATCGAGAGGTGCTAGACTTAAAATTGCAGATGATTAAAGACAAAGGGTTATTTTATCATGCCCATAATATTTTGGATAGAAACGATAATTGGGGTGGAGAAAGATTCTTTATGGTACATCCCTTCGATACGTTTTGGCTAGGTAATGCAGATAACGCTTTATTTGCCTATGCTTACGATGAGGGACTGAGTAAAAAAGAGGAACAGGCAATAAAAGCATATCCTTTTAGAGAAATAGAATTCAGTGAAGAAGAAAATAAGTTTATGTTACTACTTAAGTAAAAAAGGAGGCATTTGCCTCCTTTCCTAAAGTACCTTATTTTTTAATTATCATCTTCTATTGATTCTTCTGCAGGGGCGACTTTCTCTTCAATAATAACATCTTCTACCTCAAAAGCATTATAGCTTGGTCGTATAAATAGTTCCAACGTTTTTAGAAGTGCATCGAGACTATGGAGCTTATTACTCTTTAGTTTGAGCTTCGCCTGATAAGTAATAAGGCGGTCGCCGACATTAGCCCCGTAGTATTCAAAATAGTCGTATGATTTTTTCAGGTTGGTGAGCTGTTCTTTATCCTTTTCAGAAAGGCCCTCTTCTTTAAGGAACTCCTCAAAAATCCGATCTAGATCGACGTATACCGTCTGTGCATACTGCTGGGTAAGCTTTTGTAGGTTCTCATCTACACGTTTTTTCTTCTTCACACCTCGTTTCAGTTTGCTTTTTACAAGTGCTTCATCATTTGTAATAAACAAAATATCATCCTTTAAAGCCAAAAAGGTAGGAAACTCCTTCATTTTATCCATGAGGTAATACTCGCCTTGATTAACGAGATAATCTGTAGCTTCTAAAAAGCGTACTAACTTATTGATGTTATCTTGATTACCAATACCCAACATCATAACAAAAATGGGCATATTCTTTTCTTTCTTTTTTTCAACTCTTCCTAGGTATACATCCCCGTCGTACTCATAGTCATAATATACAGTTTCAATAGGACGCACGTCTGTAACGGCCACTAGTACATCGCCTTTCACCGTACTGAGTATTGCTTCTTGGTCAATGGCAATGTCTAACAGTTCCAGACCAGCAATGATAGTTTCGCCATAGTCAGTTTCTTTCAGAATAGGCTCATAGAGTTCTATAGTGCTTTTAAGCAGTTTATTAGGGTCTACCGCAAAACTAAAAAGACTCAAAAGGTTTTTACCCTCCACATATTCAAAAAAACGCGGGTCTACACGTTCGTCATATAAGCTCGAGATGCTTTCAAAAAGCTTTTCGCTCGTGTATTGTCTTTGCTCTAAAAGAGCTTCATCTTGCTCGAAATTGAGTAGAAACTGATAGTAGTTATCCTCTAAGAAGGTTTTGAGCCTTTCTATAAAGCGCTTTTCACTAATTCCTAAATCATTAAGGTTGCGCATGGCGTCATCGAAAGCTTGATTAAACTGAGAGAAGTCGACCCAAACACCAACATCAAAGCGCTCTTTTGAGAAGATTTGATAATTAGCATTACCGATTACCTGCGTGGCTTTTCGTGTCATCATGAGGGCAATTTGTTGCTCCAATACAACTGCCTTCTTTAGTTTATAGTCTTCTTCTGCTTTCTCTAGCTTTTCGTAATAGTCAGGATCGTCATAGTTAATATCATTGAGCGGAGCATTTCCTTCAATTTGCATAAGGATGGCGATATCGTCTGACCAAGCAAAGCAACTTTCACCGTCAGAAAAAAACGCGTAGCCTTCATTTTCGACTTTCTGAAAGTTCTTCTCACTTTCCTCTAACGTTTGCTCAATAAAGTCACTGAGCTTTTGGTTATCTTGTACATGGAAGAGATAACCTATCGTAGAAAGGGTATCTAAGTTTTGGAAAAAGATGTGATTTTTAGGAAGGAGGTTAATCCCTACTGTTTCTGGTTGCTCGTAGGCTTTCGTAATAAGTGTGTATTGTACAGGGTGGCTGTAACGAAGCTGCTCGTTGAAGCTATTAATAAATGCAGCTTCTATAAACTTTACCTGTTCTGTTTTTTTTGTATAACTTTCAGCGTCAAAAGTTACTACCGCAAACACATCGCTAGGAATATATTCCTCTAGGCTTTGTGCTTGTACGTAAAAAGTAAGGCAAAAAAGTAAGGATGTTAAGTAATACCTTGTTTTCATAGCATTATATATTTCAGTTATTATTTATTGTCTACGTAAAGAACTCAATAAAATACCTGCTCCGCCGGCGGTAAGGACAAGCATCATGATAAGTTCCCAAAGGGGCATTCTTCTAAAGGAAAGCTGGGTATTGGAAATGACCCCTACTATCAGCAACAGTAGCGATCCTGCTAGTAATAACCAGCCTATGAAGTTTTTAGCATTATAAAATACAATACCTGTACCTATTAGAAAAGGAATTAATAAAGAACCAGTTGTAATTCTAAAACCGCCAAGCGAATAAAATCCATAGTTCATATTTACTTGAATGGCATTCAGAAGTAAGTAGCTACCTACTAAAAACATAACAAAACCTACAAGAAATCTTCCTATACCTCCGCTACTACCTCCAGCGCCATTAAAAGCCATAATAGTGTATTTAAGTTGGGTGAAAAGTATTTTACTTGTCAAGTACTTTTTTACTGTCGGTTAGTACTTCTTCTATTTGCGTCTTTAGTTGCTCAATTGTGAAGTCGTCTATCTCAAAATCGGCTCCATAGTAAGTATTTTCTGCTAAGATAAGATGATTTTTCAAATCACTTAAATTTTTACTTCCAGTTCTTATCATATTAAAATACATGGGGATGAAGAGTAAAAATTTTTTATCGATGCTAATGCCTCTTACAAATAGTAGCCATAGCAACTGATGTAGTATTTTCTGATGTTGTGTATCTTCTATCTCAGTAAGTGTCACTTTGGCCGACTTAAGGGTTTGTTCAAGAATTGTAATAACCTGCTCATCGCTCAATGCCAGCTTTTTTAACCTTTCAAAAACTAAGTGATAATTCTTGGAACTTGTTCCCATATTCTAAATCTTTATCTTCTGACTAAAGGTCTATGATAAAACTTAAATAATTTAATTTTATTTAAAAATGCAAGAGAAGCGTTCAATTCCTACCATATCTCTGTTAGATTATCAGTATACACTACCCGAAGAACGTATTGCTCAAGTGCCTTTACCCGTACGAGATCAGGCAAAGTTGCTTTACTACAAGAAAGGGGAAGTATACCATCATCAGTTTTTCTCTTTACCTACTTTATTACCAGCCGACACCTTGTTGGTTTTTAATAATACAAAAGTCATTCCTGCTAGGGTTCATTTTCAAAAAGATACTGGTGCTTTCATAGAGATACTCCTATTACAGCCCACCGCACCCAGTACCTTGATACCACAGGCGATGCAAGCCACTACCACCTGCACTTGGCAGTGTATAGTGGGCAATAAAAAAAGATGGAAAGCACCGCTCACACAAACTATTGAGATGGAGGGAGCAGCCTTTACACTTACTGCCCAACTGATAGACAGCGATAAAAACTTGGTAAAGTTTTCTTGGAATAATACTGGTACTAGTTTCGCTGACATTCTTCATCAACTAGGAGAAATGCCATTGCCTCCCTATATTAAAAGAGCGGTAGATACACAAGACCAAGAGCGTTACCAAACGGTATATTCTACCGCCAAAGGAGCCGTTGCAGCGCCTACAGCAGGGCTTCACTTTACCGAAAAAGTACTGCAAGATTTAGAAGCCCGACAAGTATCACTTGAGTTCCTAACGCTACACGTAGGTGCAGGGACTTTTCAGCCGGTAAAAGAGGTGGAAAATGTAGCAAAACATGCCATGCATAGCGAGCAAATGGTCATCACTCAAGCCAACATCAAACATCTACTTGGGTATGCAGACAAAAATCTATTTGCGGTGGGTACTACTTCTGTAAGAAGCTTAGAAAGCCTCTACTGGCTAGGCGTAAAACTACTGCGAGGTGAAGCTTATGCTTCTCCTTTTTACATAGAAAAACTTTACCCTTATCAAATTCCTGTCTCAGAGCAGCCTAGTAGAGAAGAGGCACTTCAAGCAGTAGAACAATACATGGCGCAGCAACAAGTAACCACCTTAGTGGGTGCTACAGAAATATTTATTTTCCCAGGTTATACGTTTAAAATGTGTGAAGGGCTCATTACTAACTTTCATTTACCTGCTACTACGCTGGTATTGTTGGTGGCTGCTTTTGTAGGCGAAAACTGGCGTAAAATTTATGAGCAAGCACTGGCGAACGATTATCGTTTTTTGAGCTACGGCGATTCTTCCTTACTAATACCTTAGTTTTTCTTCTTTTTGTACCAAAGATTCACTTATGTGTATATTGTAAGTTTTTAATACATATAGTTATAAAACTCCGTTTCTTTGCTCTTAGAACAAATAGAAAGATCATACTTAAAATAATTAAATGTAGAGAAGACTTCAAGGAAGGGAGAAATATAGAGATGCATTGAACTGGCACGCTGGTTTGGTCTGTGTAATTTCTGAATGACCTCTTGTAAAATTATCTCTTACTATGATTTCTTATTTCAAAACCATATGCAGTGCAAGATGTTTATCTAAAAAGTGGACTGCTATAGAGAGATTATTGATTCTAAAAGATAATTATTAAATTTATTGTCTTTTTGTATGAATCACTTGCCTTGAAAGAGCGAAAAGAGCGGTAATGAAACAGATAGAGATACTAGCTACTAAAGACGGATCTAATACAGTTATACACCCCATACTACAGGAAACTTACCATTCTGTAAACGGTGCTATTAATGAGTCCGTTCACGTATTTATTAATGCGGGCTTGGCTCATTGTCTTGCCTATAAGCCACATCTTAATGTGCTAGAAATAGGCTTTGGTACTGGTTTGAATGCCCTTATGACCCTCCGACACATCTACAATAGATGCCACAGTGTTAACTATGTGGGGTTAGAGCCTTTCCCATTGGAATATAACTTAGTAGCAAAACTAGATTATCTTTCAGAGCTTCATGCCCTTCATCTACAAACACACTTTGAGAAGATGCACTTAAGTGAGTTCAATAAAACACTAAGCCTTGAAAACAACTTCTTCTTCACTAAAAAGGAGAAAACCCTCCAACTAGCGCAGTTGGAAAAGCAATTTGATCTAGTGTACTACGATGCCTTCGCCCCCAGTGCACAACCAGAACTTTGGGAAACGGAAGTACTTACAAAAGTAAAAGAAGCGATGGTAGTAGGTGGTGTACTTGTTACCTACTGTGCCAAAGGTAAGTTTAAACGTCTTCTAAAAGCGCTCGATTTTGAAGTAGAAGCTTTGTCTGGCCCTCCAGGAAAAAGAGAGATGACAAGAGCTATACGAAAGTAACTTTTGTAAGTGAATTACACAAAAAGCTCATAAAATTCATCATTTATTGGTATTTCAAATTTACCACTTCGATAAGTTGGTAGAAGGCTTTCTATGAAAGTAGTAATTTAGCAGCTATAACAATGAAAGACATTGAATTACTAGCACCCTTCAACTCAACACCTTGTACTAGTGTCATATTTACTTTTTGTCACCTATTTAAAGTAGCCATTATTTGTATTTGAGAGATATGACAACAACGATTCAGGAGAGGTATGCAAAAAATAAGTGCTAATTACATAGAAAGTGAATTGAGGTCAATAAAACAATGAATACTGCAATAGAAATTAACTTTCAACAAAGTGCCACAAAAGAGACAATATTTTTATTGGGTATACAACGACAGCCCAAAATTTTGAATAAATAATAATGGTTATAAATAAAATAGTGAATAGCTTGCTAGTAGCCTTAGTGCTCGTAGGGCCAATGGTAGCGAAATCACAGGCACAGCCCTCAGTAAGCCTCAGCGACTCAAAAGAAAAAGTCATGATAGGAAATCGCTTTTCCTACTTAGAGGATGCTTCTAACCAGTATACACTCAATGATATTCTAGAGGAAACGACACAACAAAAGTTCAAGCCATTCCCCAAAACTACACCCTCTCTTGGGTATATCAATCACCCTATCTGGATAAAGCTCACCATTGACAACCAACATGCTTCTTTAGAAGATTGGTACCTTGATGTAGATTATATACTGCTAGATACACTTGAAGTATACTACCAAAAGGACGGAAGCTGGCAAAAGCATTTAATGGGAGATCATATTCCTATAGAAGACTGGCCCACTCCACACCGATCGTTTGTGGCCCCTATTAAAGCGCCAAGCCAGTACCCATATTTATATTCGAGTAAACTCTACAGGTTCTACTTTAGTACCAATCACGATTTTTAGTGAAACACAATTCATTCAAGCCATTGGTACACGAGAGTTACTTTTTGGTATGATGTACGGTACATTAATCGTAATGTTACTTTACAACCTATTTTTATACCTAGCATTAGGAAATAAAAGCTATCTCTATTACTGTATTTACTTTATAGGCTTTCTGGCGGCACAGTCCGCTATTGATGGGCACATCTATTACTACTTATATGGTGAATACACTTGGTTAACGCATTTGATGACTACCCTGGGGCAGGTGATTGGCACAATCGCTGCCCTACTATTTGCGATGTACTTCCTAGAGACTGAAAAGTACACACCAAAACTTCATCGAGTACTGAAAGGCTTTATCATCATTGTGGCGCTATCAACCATCAGCATCCTACTTTTAGACTACACGAGAGGAGCCATCATTGGTATCGTAAACGTACTTGTGAGTACTCCACTATTGCTCTTAACTGGTATACTAGCGTGGCGTGCAGGTAATAAAGCGGCTAAGTTATATGTGATCGCTTGGACGGTAGTCTTAGCTGGATTAGCTACCCTAGTACTTGTCATTGTTGGACAATTGCCCTATAACGACCTCACCCGTAGAGCCAGCCAAGTAGGTGTAGTCATAGAAGTAATTTTGCTCTCTTTAGCATTAGCAGATCGTATTAATATCTTACGTAAACAACGCGAGCAGGCGCAAGCGGCAGCCCTTGCTAGCGCCCAAGAAAACGAGCGTATCATTAAAGAGCAAAACACATTGCTTGAAGAAAAAGTAGACGAGCGTACTTACGAACTCAAACAAAAGCAGTAAGAAATACTGGTACAAAACGAAGAGCTTCACCAACAACAAGAAGAAATTACCGCTCAGCGTGACTTTATTGAACAAAAAAACCAAGAGCTTAACCAGCTCAACGAGCATATGAGTATGAGTATTCAATACGCCAGTAAGATACAGAATGCCTCTCTTCCTTCTAGTGAGCAATTACAGAAGAGCTTCTCAGACTTATTTGTCATCAACCTTCCTCGTGATATGGTATCAGGCGACTTCTATTGGCACACTCGCCGCTTGCAGTATGAGTATTTAGCGGTGGTAGACTGTACAGGTCACGGTGTACCGGGTGCCTTTATGAGTATGATCGGCAGTACCCTACTCAATGAAATCATTAATATTTCAAAAATAGAAGAACCCTCAGCAATCTTAGAAACGCTACATCAGCGGGTAAAGAATGTACTCAAGCAATCAGATACAGGAAATACGGATGGGATGGATGTTTGCCTTTGTAGAATCAAAAAGCAAGACTTTGGTTATGAGCTAGTCTTTGCAGGGGCAAAGCGTTCCTTGTACGTATTAGACCACAAAGGTAATTGGAAAGAGTTGAAAGGAGATCGTAAGGGAATCGGAGGGATTCAACTCAATGGAAGCGCTTCCTTTAGTGATCAACAGATAGAACTCTACAAATCAGATCGTTTGTATATGTTTACTGATGGAATTACAGATATTCCGAATCCAGAGCGGAAAAAGTTTGGTTTGGAGTCTTTAAAGACGATACTGATAGAATCTGGCAAAGCAGATATGCGTTCACAACAGCATTTGGTTTTATCGGAGATAGCGAAGTTTCAGCGAGATGCCGTACAACGAGATGATGTCTTGATTGTAGGTATCGAAATATGATCAATAGTAAGTAGTTTTCTATATCACTTAAGTGTAATCCTAGTACCTAAAAATTCCCTAAGCGTATTTATGAGAGCGAAGTAAAAAGAATCTCTAGTAAATGCTTATCTTGGAACAATACAAATATTACATGAAATTTTATTATTTTTAATATGCGATACCTCCTAATAATCCCTTTTATACTCATTTCGGCTTCTTCTATTTTTGCCCAGAAGGTGTTACAGCTCAACGATAGCAAAGAAAGTGTGTCTATTGGCAAGTCTATTGCCTATTTTGAAGACAAAGAAAAGGTATTGGGTATTGAAGATATTGAGACTCCTAAGATTCAAAAAGAGTTCGTCCCCTTCAATAAAGACGTACCTTCCTTTGGGTTCATAAATTCAAACTTTTGGATCAAAGTACAGATCGAAAACCAACATAGCAGTTACGAAGACTGGTACCTCGATGTAGATTTTGCCGCTTTAGACAGTGTAGAAGTATATTACTTAGAAAAGAAAGTCTGGAAAAAACATCTACTAGGGGACAAAGTACCTTTTAAGGCAAGAAAGATACCTTTTCGCTCCTTAATAGCCCCAGTTCACTTACCAGTAGGTAAAGTGACTACCTTATACATAAAAGTGCACACAGACGGCTCCGTGCTGATGCCCGCCTACATCCATAGTGCCCCGCAGCTAGTCAAGTCGATAGGTGTAAGTGAGTTACTTTTTGGTATGATGTACGGCTCTTTGTTGATTATGATCTTCTATAATCTCTTCCTTTACTTTTCCTTGAAAAACAATAGTTATCTCTATTACTGTTTGTATTTCTTGGGAATTTTGGCCGCTCAGCCGGATGGTCATATTTACACCTTTATCTTTAAAGAGCCCTCTTGGCTAAGCCAAATGATAGTTCCTTATGGTATGGTGCTTTCTATGATTGCGGCACTACTGTTTGCCATGCACTTTCTACAAACAAAGCAATACACCCCCATTCTTCATAAAGTATTGATGGGCTTTTTGATCTTATCGGGTGTTATTTTCTTATTGATAGGCTTTATTAGTTATAATGCCACTGCTGGCCTTGCTACCCTTTTACTCATTGTTGATTCATTTGTTTTATGGATAAGTGGTCTAATTGCTTGGTATGCAGGCAATAAGGCGGCTAAGTTGTATGTGGCCGCTTGGACAGCCGTCCTGACAGGTCTCATCTTGGTTTCCTTATTGGTAGCAGGAGCAATACCTTTCAGTAGTTTGGCCCGTCGCGCTAATTATATAGGGATTGTCATACAAATGGTATTTCTCTCTTTGGCCCTAGCAGATCGCATCAATATTTTGCGTAAAGAGCGTGAGCAAGCGCAAGCCGCTGCCCTTGCTAGCGCCCAAGAAAACGAGCGTATCATTAAAGAGCAAAATACACTACTGGAAGAAAAAGTAAACGAGCGCACCCATGAGCTACAGCAGAAGCAAGAAGAAATTCTGGTACAAAACGAAGAGCTTCACCAACAACAAGAAGAGATTACCGCTCAGCGTGACTTTATTGAACAAAAAAATCTAGAGCTTAACCAGCTCAACGACCACATGAGTATGAGTATTCAGTATGCTAGCAAAATACAGAATGCCTCTCTTCCTTCTAGCGAGCAATTGCAGAAGAGCTTCTCAGACTTATTTGTCATCAATCTTCCTCGTGATGTAGTATCAGGCGACTTCTACTGGCATACTCGCCGCTTGCAGTATGAATATCTGGCGGTGGTAGATTGTACAGGTCACGGCGTGCCAGGTGCCTTTATGAGTATGATCGGGAGCACCCTGCTCAATGAAATTATTAACATTTCAAAAATAGAAGAACCCTCAGCAATTTTGGAAGCCCTACATCAGCGAGTGAGAAGTGTACTGAAGCAGTCGGATACAGGTAATACGGATGGGATGGATGTCTGTTTATGTAGAATCAAGAAGCAAGACTTTGGTTATGAGTTAGTCTTTGCAGGGGCAAAGCGTTCCTTGTACGTATTAGACCACAAAGGTAATTGGAAAGAGTTGAAAGGAGATCGTAAGGGAATCGGAGGGATTCAACTCAATGGAAGCGCTTCCTTTAGTGATCAACAGATAGAACTCTACAAATCAGATCGTTTGTATATGTTTACTGATGGAATTACAGATATTCCGAATCCAGAGCGGAAAAAGTTTGGTTTGGAGTCTTTAAAGACGA
>CALEMF010000041.1 GCA_937911505.1 uncultured Cytophagales bacterium | reverse complement strand
TTCATCACTTATCCTTCTATTTACCTTTCGTTCATTTTTTGACTGCGTCGAGCTCACAGGCTCGGTTAGCTGCGCTGAACTCCACTTCGTTCCGGTTCTTGATGAACCGACGCAGCCAAATCAAGAAACCGAGCTTGCGAGCTCGACGAAGTCAACCGACCAGCGGGAGCTCGACGAAGTCAAATCCAAAGCTTCTGCCCACAGTCCAGCCCACCTCCCCGCTGGATTTTCAGGCCGACGCAGTTATACCGATCTTAAAAACAGGCAATTAGGAAAAATTTAAAGAGGCTTTTTTTGACCTAGCTGACCTATTCTATTTTTATCTTTATTAACCAAACTTAAAAACAATTTCGATGAGTAACTTACCTTTTTTCAAATCCTTCTTCTGGCTACTAGTTGTAGCCCTCATAAGCTTTACTGCCTGCCAGCAGGACGATGACAACACCCCCGCCTGCGCGCTAGCAGCCACTGCCACCGCCGAAGCCTTTGAGATCAACGTAGTAGCCACAGGAGGCGCAGCTCCATACCGCTATGCTATTGACGGAGAAAACTTTGATGGAAACTCCCGCATCGAAGTAGAGGAGGCCACCAACTACACCGTCACCGTACGCGATGCCAACGACTGTGAAGTAACCGTAGAAATCACTGGTACTTCTCTTGAACAATTTACCGATACCCGTGACAATACTACTTACCGCGTAATAAAAATCGGCGACCAAATTTGGCTAGGTGAAAACCTGCGTTATAATACCAATGAAGGTGACTTCTGCTACGATGATGACGATGAAAACTGCACCAAGGATGGCAAGCTGTATACCTGGGCTGCCGCACAAGAAGCGGTTCCTGCTGGCTGGAGAATTCCCAGCGAGGCAGACCGAAACACGTTAGTAATGACACTGGGAGGCGCTACAAGCGAAGAAGGAGAAGAAGCCGCCAATACCGCCATGCAACCAGCGGGTACAAGCGGTTGGGACGATCAGTTTGGCGGTTATTTTGACTTTGCCGCCGATGCCTACTCTAGCCTAGGCGATGGCAGCCTCTACTGGCTATCTGATGAAGAGAGCGCTGGAAGAAATAAATTATTCAGAGTGATCAATAGTACTTCCGCGAGGGCATCACTTGGCGACGAGCCTCACGGAAGCGGTCTTTTTGTACGCTTGCTAAAAGAATAAACGCGTTGCCAGCTTTCAACTAATAATCAAATATTTATACAATTATGCCTGCGATTTACGCTACACTACTCATACTTTGGGTGGTGCTACAATCCCTATTTTCTTTTACTTCCTCTCCTGTAGCCCCTCAACGGCAGCAAGAGGCTATTTTTACCAGCCCACTCGCCAAAGCAATCGCTCCCCAGCAGCGAGGTATTACGCAATTCCCTCAAGTGGTACAACAACCTAGCGCGATCAGCGTGACGGCCAAAACAGATACGTATTGTAGAGGAAGTAGCGAGCTCAGCTTGCAAGCGATCGAGATTGAAGAAGAAGGGAATGGCGACTTTTCGGGTGGTCCCATCAACGTCACGCTTGAGCTAAGAGGAGGCCTCAATCCAGAGAACTATGACTTTGTAGCGGGGCAGGGGAGGGTGGAGGCACGTGGAGGAAGTACAGATATTACCATTACTAACACCAGCATCACCGCAGAGGCAGTTAGCTTTACCATTACCGTTAGTGGCACTGCTACCCTTGATGCCATTGTAATTAGCGGATTGCAGGTAAGTGTAGCAGAAGCCAATAGAGAGGCTCCCGGTAGTGCGCGTATCCGCCAAAGGGCAGGTACCAATCCGTTAGGGATTGGAGCAAATACTGACCTCGCTCTGATCGATCCCAGCCCAGATCTCGCGCCTACCATTGATGGAATCACCAACGGCCCACTCTGTGGAAGCAGTGCCGTAGATTTTGAGGTTTCCCTTGACAATGGCGACTTCAGCAACGTCACCAGCGCTCGTGCCATTCGCAACCGAGGAAATGTGATACTGGCCACTTACGGCGCAGCTAGCCTACCCAACAGCGGTACAACCGCCACGCTCACCGCTGCTGCCAGTGGCGACTGGCAAACAGGCGATCAGCTTATCTTTGAGGTTACCAGCGACGGTTGCCCTAGCACCAGTGCTGGCTTCGATATCCCACTTGCCAATAATGGTGATCTTAGGATTGGGTTTGATTACTCAGATGTACCTGAGCAAGTCGCAAACGTGGCCACTGGTAGCACCTTCTTCATCGGCGAAACTGCTGGAAGAGGCACATTTCGGGTCTTTGATGCTACTACCAACCGACAGCTTATTCCTCGTGATGAGTACACCATTACAGGGAGTAATTTCGCTTATCTCTATAACAACGATCTCGATCAGTACCAATTTCGGGTAGGAGGTTCTAATACGCCTTTTTCGTCCTTTACCCTAGAGATAGGCGGTACGGGGGCGGATGCTTGCATCAGCACTACCTTCTCGATGATTATTATCGATAACAACCCCCAACAGTTGGTCGGGATTGAAGATGGTACTGTCTGTGAGAATGCCAGCGGCTCTTACGAAGTAGGCTGGGTAGGACAAGGTATTTTTGGCAAGCTTATCAGTATCGAATCTATCGATAACTGTAGTAGCACTAACCCCAACAACGTTATTTCTGGTAGTGTGGACAGTAGCCGCTACCAAGGCGGTACCAACAGTAGTGTTTTTATCAATCCCAGCGGGTACAATAGCCTCACTGGAAATTGTTTTGCCGTCAAAATCAGGTATGAGGTCAGAGACGATACAGGGGTGCTTACAGGAAGGGTACGCACCGTCTGTGAAGTGGTCAACATCGAAGCCCCCACCGACATAACAGTGACCCTCACCGATGGATCACGCCCCGAAGAAGCCTACTGCGCTACCAGCGATCCGATTGAGCTTTTTGGAGAGGTAGACAATCAAAGCCTGATTGGTGCAAAGACATTTTCAGTCACCGATTTAAGCACGAATACCGAATTCAACTTTCAGAGTGGTAGTCGTCGCCTTCGCTTTGCCGATCCTCCCGCCAGCTTTGAATCAACCGCTCAAGGCATCACCTTAGTACCCAACGGAGGCAGTGGTTACCGTATTAATTACACCTTTACCAGCCTTGCAGGCTGTGTGAACGAAGGCAGCGAAGTGATCTATGTCAACCCTTCTCCAAGTAAAATACCTGATCTCCCCTCCTTTAATTACTGTGTATCTGAACCGCTTACCCCGATTGATTTAGGGCTACCTGACTTGATGGGCGCACTCGATCCTGCCCAACAGATCGAATGGCTCACCAGTACAGGGCTGCCCTTGGATACCATCCCCTTTAATGGGAGGTACTTACCTGAAGATATCACCAATCTCCGTATTGGCACCTATGACTACTTGGTACGGCTGATCTCTCCAGAAGGCTGTCCTGGCCCTACCACGCCCATTCAGGCGATTGTAGGCGAAGTACCCCAAGCGGACTTTACCTTTAGAGAAGCCTGTGATGATCAAGAGGTACAAGTGTGGGATGCCTCCATTGTCATCAACAATAGCGACCCTAATTCTGTCATTACCCGCTGGCGGTGGGACTTTGGGGATGGTACTATAGTAGATGCACCTACAGGTGAGACCCAAACCCACGTTTACACTGATGAACCCAATGTGTATACCGTAACGCTCATTACCGAAACAGCGATTGGCTGTAGTGATACCGTTGCCAAGCAAGTAGTGGTTTATGAAAGCCCAACCCTTAACAATGAAACCGCCTACGTAGCCACCTTCGAGGAGGGACAAGACGGCTGGGTGGCTTCTAGAGAGACCGAGAATGGTAATGGCATTGGGCGCGAAGCCAACTGGGAACGCACAATGATTCCTGATACTACTGTAGCCACAGGAATGATCGGGGTGTGGCGTAATGATTATAATAATGATGAGAATAGTTGGATTGAAAGTCCTTGTATTGATCTTACGAACGTCGATAACCCCTTTGTGAATATGCGGATCAGGTATGATCTGGAACCTGGCGCAGACGGAGTGGTGATGCAGGTAGGTTATGACCGCGATTCAACCATTGAAGATGAAACCCGTCGCATTACTGTCTGGGAACGCTTAGGCGAGCAAGGCGCAGGACTCAACTGGTACAATACGCTTGGCGTAACGGGCTTTCCTGTCACAGATGATTTCCCCGGCTACGATGAACCCCGCATTGGTTGGTCAGACAGCACGGGTTGGGTAGAAGCTTCCCTAGACTTAGCTTCGGTAAAAGCTGCCGCTAATGGCGATCCTGTACGCTTTCGTCTCTTTTTGGGTAGTAATAATGACAACGTGGGCGGTGAAAAAGGCACTGGCTTTATCTTAGACCAATTCGAGGTATTAAATAGAGAAAGGGTAGTACTGATTGAACACTTCTCTAATCTTAATGAAGACAACCAGCAGGATTTTCCTCTTGAAGAATTTCTTGATAGTACCCGAGCGGAGGTAAACATCGTAGACCTCCGCTACCATACCATTTTGCCTTTTCAAGATGAAGTCACCTTAGTAGGCGTCAGCCAAGCGCCCAATTCAGGGCGTTCTCTGCACTACAAGGTAGCGAGTCCTCCACAGGTAGTAATTGACGGCGCACGGGTCAATCTAGCAGGGGAAGACTTTCGCATCTGGAGCGATACTACCGCCACCTATTACGGCCAACGCATCCTGACTAAAAGCCTCTTTGACATTGTGATTACCCCTCCTACAGGTGCTACCGCAGGCAATCCTGCTACCCTAGAGGCAACCGTGACAAGAAACAGCGTAGGCGATAGTACCCTTACCCCTAATGCCATCCTTGTCCATATGGCGATTGTAGAAAAAGAAGCCGAACACGGAGGGCGTACGCTCTACAACTTAGTAAGAAATATGCTACCCACCGCCGCAGGTACTCGCTTCGACCAAACTTGGAACGCAGGGGAACAGGTAGTAGTGCAAAATGCCTTTCAACCCTATCGAGACATTACTGAAGGGGAATTTATGCTGGTAGTCTTTGTAGCAGACGAGGAGACCAAAGACATTTACCAAGCAGCTTTTGTAGACCTGCCTGCTTCAGTAGGAAGTAGCTCTCGTGAAGGACTCGCGGAGCGCTTTGAGCAGGTGATGCTTTATCCGAATCCTACCAGTGGTCTTACCAATGGGCGCTTTACGGTAGCCATTCCCGCAGCCTTAACCCAAGAACAGCAGTGGACAGTCTATGATATGTTAGGCAAGCCACACCTAAGAGGTACTTGGCCGTTGAATACGTGGGAGGTAGAGATTGACGCCTCACGGCTAGCAGAAGGCACCTACATCTTCCAGATGGAGGGCATCAAGCAATTTTTTGTGGTGATGAGAGATTGATTGATGGATTGAAGGACTGAGGGATTGACTAAGAGATTGTATGCATGAGTGAATTAGTAGGTAGTAGGAAGGAAGTTCAGAGCAGTTATAAAATAAATATTCAAATATCTTTCAACACTTCAGTGGCATCAAGAACAGAAATAAAATGTTATATACCTATAGAATAAACGCGCAAACAAGAAAATTTAATTAAAACAATTCCATGACAACCAAACAAATCTATTTCCTCCTTTTCACCTTCCTTACCAACAGTTGTATGAGCCAAGACAACCAAAACAAAACCACCCAAGAAGACGATGACCTACCCGTACAGCACATCTACGAACCCGCCGAACGCCTTTATTACTTCAGGGAAAATGAACTGATTGGCTTTATAGACCGCACGGGGAAAGTAATTGTACCACCTACCTATGAAAGCTGCGGCGAATTTAGCGAGGGCTTATGCATGGTAGAGCTAAATAACAAACTAGGCTTTATCGATGCTAGAGGAAAGCTGGTGATTGAACCGCAGTTCGAGTATTATAGCCGCTTTAGTGAGGGTTTAGCCGATGTCTATATAAAAGGATATAGAAGTGAGCGAGGTGGCTATATCAACAAGCAGGGGGAGGTAGTCATTGACTTCCAGTACCATCTTTGTGATAGCTTCAAAGAAGGGCTGGCATCTGTGCAGTTAGGTTCAGGGCTGTGGGGCTACATTGACAAAAAAGCCCGTTTAGTCATTCCACCCATTTATGACTTTGCCTATGACTTTAGTGAAGGACTTGCATTAGTAGAAAAGCAAAAAAAGTATGGTTATATCAACCGTAAGGGTGAAGTAGTTATTGATTTTATCTACGACTCAGCAGAAAGCTTCTCAGAAGGCCTAGCAGCAGTAGCCATCGGGGATAGCCTAGGCTTTATCAACAAGCAAGGCGAAGAGGTGATCCCCTTACAATACATAGGCGGAAGTGGTTTTGAAGAAGGTTTAGCCATCGTATCTGTGGGAGAAGGTGACGATCCTGATCAATGGGATGTTTTCTACATCAACAGGCAAAACCAACGAGTAATTGCGCAGCGCTTTGAGGATATTCGCTCCTTTTCAGAAGGGTTGGCGGGTATAAAGCTCAATGGCAAGTGGGGGTTTATCAATAAGCAAGGAGAGATAGTAGTTCCTCCACAGTATGAGAAGGTAGGATACTTCAAGGGGGGGATTGCCCGTGTGGAGTCTCCACTAGAGGAGTACGCCTACATTGACACCACAGGTAAATACATCTTTAAAGAAGAATACTTTGAAACGCCTAGTGTCGAAGGATTGAAGGACTGATGGATTGAAGATGAATGAGTGATAAAGCGAATGAGTGATTGTGTGAATGAGTGAATAGTGGGTGATTGACAGCACCTAAACAGTAAAAGGTCTCAATCAATATATAGAGCTAAAAATATATAAGTCTATAATCTATAAAGCTATTTCCTATGATGTTTGAGCGTAGCCAAAGAAAAGATAAAGACAACTATAGCGCATCTTTTGACAATAAAAAGAAGCCAATGGGTGATCTGTTCGTAACCCCCCAGATCAGTAAAGAAGCAGTAAAGCTCACCAACGCCAAGCTTGCTGACCCTGAACTAGCCCAAACCAAAGAGCCTGATCCTGATCCAGACCCTCCACTAGAAACCAGCGACTTCCACCAGTACCTCAAGCAGGTATCAGGTAAAAACGTACTTAAAATTCCGATTACCCCTAAGAATATGAAACAACCTATTAAGGGCTATAAAGTGGAGGGAGCAGTGTCGCTTTCGGTCATCAGCGGTAAGCGCACCAATACCGAAGAAGCGTTTAAGGCATTCGACCTCAATCAACATCCCGAAATACGCGCTCAGTTAAATACCCAAAAAGGCGACATTGCAGGGGTCATCAAAACAGCCTCTATCGACTTAGCCAAAAAGAACTGGAAAGTGAGCGGTGAGGGCAGCTACGGCAAGCTCTTTTTAAGCTTGAAGCTATTGCTAGATGGGCCACAGCTTTCGCTCAGTGAGGAGGAACAAAAGATAACGCCTCTCTCACTACAGATAATGGCTGTAGGGCGCTTGGAAAATCCCGATGGGGTGACCGCAGACGTTTACGGCACGCTCAGCATAAGTCCTACTGAAGAAACTACCATAAAAAAAGTAAGACAGATCTACAACGCTGCTACCCCTACCAAAAAGAAGATCGCCAAGGGAGAGCTACTCCGAAAAAAAATGCTAGAAATAGGCAAGGAAGAGCAAAAAGCCGCCAAGAAAGAACTCGCCAATGCCCGTAGAAAACTAACGAGGCTCAAAAATAACAATGAGCGGGTCATTCGGAACTACATGAATAAAGTACTTGAACCAATAGGAGTGAAACCCGAAAAGAAAACTGCGCAACTTCAGAAGCTTATTGGCATTGGAGAGGGTAAAGCAAGCTACATAGTAAAAAAATATCCAAGCGGAATTGGTGAAGAGCCACTCACTAAGATAAAAGGCATTAAAGGAGGTACGCTTGATAAAATGCAAACCACCCCACTAAAAGGGATGATTCCAGAAGAGAGGCTTACCCGCCAACTCAAAGAAGTAGCTGAGGAAGTAACCCAACTAGAAACCAAACTTACCCATCTCACTGATGATATCGCCCAGCTTACCTCTAAGACTGCTGTACAGGTATTTGAAGAAGAAGCCTTCGACAAAGCGCATAAGCGCACCGTAAAGAAAATCATTGAGAAAATTTCGGCTCGGCAGGGACTCAAAGTAGTAGGCAGAATAGCGCTCAAAGTATTCCCCTTCGTCAATGTGGTGATGACCGCTTGGGATATTATAGAAATCGGCTTGCTGCTCTACAAAAACATCGGCAACTACGCTACAGGCAGCGATCAAGGCTCGATGATTCCACCCGATAGAGAAAAGAAGTACCAGCCTGAAGATAAAGCCTCCGTGGGGATCACCCCAACCGTGATGAAGCAGATCAATACCGCGCCCGATCCCGTACAGCGCATTTGGAGCAGCATTACCCACCAAGGCGCTCCTGGTAATCTTACCGATACCGAAGCCCAGCGCTTTTTACAGATCGTTCCCAAGAATATCAACGAGGAGCAAGCCGACGAGGTAATTACGGCGATGCTAAGTGAAGCAACTGAAACCCCCTCCGTAGCGCTGGCGAAGCTGCAAAAGATCATCGCTGCGCTACAAGGTACTACAGAAGATACCGAGGTGGGCGAGCAAGAACACCCCAAGAGCAGACAAAATACGGTGCAAAGGGCAGGTGGTACGCAGCAGAGCAAGGAATACCAGTCGCCTGTTTCAGGTAAACACATCACCAAAGATGCCAAAGAGGTACGCTATACAGGCAAAGTAGGCAACGCCAACGCAGGTATACTCACCATCGACAACCTCTCCAAAGCCCATCTCAAAATGGAAGACGAAAAGGTAACGCTCCAAGTCACCGCCTACGATTACAGCGGTAATTCTTACACCGTCACCAATAACGAGGTAAAGATTGTAGAGATTGCCTACTACAACAGCAAGCTAGACGAAGATGTAGTAAGTGAAGCCGCCGCCACCCATCAGCGTGTTGGCTATGAAATCCTCGATGGCGTACAATTCGACTTTCCTGCACCCAGCCAAGATGGCGCACTAGTGACGGGAAGAATCATTTCAGGGTATTTTAAGCTAGGGAAAGGAGGTGGGGAGTGATGGACTGAAGGATTGAATGAGTGATTGTGTGCATGAGTGAGTTGTTGGTAGATAGTGGTAAGAGGGACAGATTGAAGGACTGATGGATTGAAGGATTGACTGAGCGGTTATGTGAGTGAGTTGGGAGTAGATAGTAGTGAGCAGGTGGTAAGAGTGATTGACTGAGCGATTGAGTGAATGAGTTGGGAGTAGATAGTAGTGAGCAGGTGGTAAGAGTGATTGACTGAGCGGTTGTGTGATTGAGTCGGGAGTAGATAGTAGATAGTAGTGAGCAGGTGGTAAGAGTGATTGACTGAGCGATTGAGTGAATGAGTTGGGAGTAGATAGTAGTGAGCAGGTGATAAGGATTGACTGAGTGATTGAGTGAATGGTTAGTAGATAGTAATGGGTAGATGATAAGAGACAAGACACAAGATTACAGGCTAATTATTTGGTTTTTAAGGCAACTGACGAAGGAGCTCAGCGTAGCTAATCTCAATGCTACTGCCTACCCTCGCGAGAGGCCAGCCCTACGCGCATCTACCGCAAGTCTGAGCGTAGCGGGGACTTGTGGGTAACCAGACAAGAAGCAAGATTACAGACTAATTATTTGGTTTTTAATGCAACTGACGAAGGAGCCCAGCGTAGCTAATCTCAATGCTACTGCGCACCCTCGCTGAGCTTTGCGCCCACCGCGCTAATTGTTGTGTCGGGGTATTTTATTTAAGTCTCGATAAAAGCGCGTAGGCTTGGCCTCTCGCGAGGGTGGGGAGGCTAGTGGGCAGCAGCATGAGAGGGCTTGATCTTTTGGTTCGTTTTGCATCAAGGCAAAATGAACATGCAAGTATCTTTCATTAGCTCAGCTAGTTTCGTTGAGCTCGGTTGCATCAAGAACCAGAACGAAGTGTGGCTCAGCGAAGCTACAAAATGAATATCCAAACATTCTTCAACAACTCACTTGATTTCCCTTATTACTCCCAACCAATGTTGCCAAAATCCACCACCCAAACAGCGTTGACAAAATATTGTAACAATAAAATGTTGACAAATTTTATAAACCATTACGTGTTGCCAAATAAACTGCGAACGTTTGTCAACACCTTCCATCATTTAACAATTATCACCTAGCTATATGCTACCTAAACAAACAAGTATTCATCAACAGGTTTTTACCAATGCCCGCCGCCACCTCAACCTCTCTTTGCGCGCTATGGGCAAGGAGTTGGCCATTCACTACTCCCTTCTGAGTAAAATAGAAACAGGCAAGCAACGCCCAGGCCCTAAACTTATCAAACGCCTTACCCAGTTGACAGGCCATAGTATTGCGCAGCTCTACCACAACGACTTTACACAACCTGCCCTGCAACGCAGCACCCTTACCCTAGCAAGCGACCCGCTCGCCCTCAACCTCGATAAGCTCAATACCGCCCAAAAAAACTACTTGAAGAACAAATGGCTCGCAGAAGTAAAAGAACTTACCGACCACATTACCCAACGCCAACAAGCCCTAGCCGAAAGCCTTGAAAAGTACCAACACCGAGAAGAAGCAATCAGTAAGTTACAAGGTACTTTACAAGTACAACAAGCCATTTTAACCTTTTTGAGCGATCACCAAGCCGCTGCCTCCCTTCTAAAACAACAAGAAAACGAGGTAGCTCGCCTTACAGAAGCCTTGACAGCGTTACAAACCCAGCCCGGTATACAGCGCTTAGAAGAATGGCTCCTTGCCCAAGCAGCCCTAGAAACACTCATTTGGCGCAAACAAAACTTAACCAAGAAGATAGGGGAGCTAGAAGCCTTATTGTCTCGATAAAAGAAGTAACCAAAAAACAAGTTTCTGGCGAGCTTAGCGTAGCTACAAAATGAGCATCTAAGCATCTTTCAAAACTCGCTTGCTTCTATTAAAGCTAAAATGCTTGTCACTTTTTAGCTTTGCTGAGCTCACCATAGGCTCGGTTGCTTGATCAAAAAGTAACCAAAAACCGACCAACGGGAGCTCAGCGAAGCTAAATCAAAAAGCCCAATGCTGCTTGCGCACAAGTCTACGCACCCTCGCTGGGCTTTGTACCCATCGCACTCTTTGTTGGGTACGTTGAGCTCGGCTCGTTTGCCTCAAGAGATGAATGATGAGATTTGTATACGAAATATTTGTGTGAGTCTCAATAAAAGCGCGTAAGGCTGGCCTCTCGCGAGGGTGTGCAGGTTTGTGTGTAAGCAGCATGAGAGGGCTTGATTTTTTTGGTTCGTTTTGTGTCAAGACAAAATGAACATACAAGTATACCTCATTAGC
>CALEMF010000040.1 GCA_937911505.1 uncultured Cytophagales bacterium | reverse complement strand
TCATCAAGAACCGGAACGAAGTGGAGTTCAGCGAAGCTAAAAAATGAACGAAAGATAAGTCGAAGTATAAGTGATGAAAATTTCTTGAAATATTAATTATATAGCATTTAGTTCTTAAACATTCTCTTAAAGGCTAATGACCCTCCAAAATCTACTAAAAATAAGAACATCAGCCTCTTCTTACATGAAGTAAAAGACAAGCACTTTAAAACCCAATAGATACGCACTTTTTAGTAACTTTGCGAAAATAAAGCTCAACTGAATAGCAGAAATACAGCGTTGTTGAGTAACACAAAAATTAAATACATATGGAAAAAAGGATAGATAACTACAGTGACTTCTACAGATTTTACCTCAGTGAGCATCAAAATAAAACAAGCCGCACACTTCACTTTGTAGGTACCTTACTGGTTTTTATTGTAGCTGGTGTAGGAATTTACAGCGGCTGGAGTTGGCAATGGATAAGCGTCCCGTTAGTAGGGTATGGATTTGCATGGGTAGGGCACGCATTTTTTGAAAAAAATAAACCAGCCACCTTTAAATATCCTTTGTGGAGCTTGATTTCAGACTTTAAACTATTTTTTGAGATTCTATTCGGAAAGCGTTCTCTTGATAGTAAGAAGGATGGTATATAGTTTTCTAATGTTACAACGTTACACAAACGAAAGGTAATTTCTACAGCAACTGCTATATAAAGCAAAGCATAAATGAAACGATACTTTAGTTTGCTTCTTTTGCCATTAGCCATGTCCGTACAGGGTCAAATCAGTTCCGACAGTCACTTAGCGAACAGTACTACTGAATTAATGGTGCAGATTTACAAACATTTCGACCTAAGTACGATTGATACTTCATTTGGGCCTAGTATTACTGACGATAAGAAATACTTGTCAGATTTTTACGCAAGGGATGAAATCAGTATTCACCCTAACAGACTTACCATCGAGGAGGAAGATTGGTTTTATAGTTTTGATCTGAAAGCAAGAGGTGACTTCAATAATGATGGTATCGAAGATATCAAAATAGAGATGACAGATCAGGCTTTAAAAGGCATTTATTTAACCATTTGCGAAATAGTCCTAACCAAGCTAGATGAGGCCTCTGACGTTGTCAGTATTTCTTCCTCAACATTATATAAAAGATAGTAGTTTGTCTGATAAAGATACACCCTTAAAACGAAACATCCCTATGGAAGAGGCTTGGCTAAAAAGATGGGACGATAGGTTTAGTGCAAAAGAGTACGCCTATGGAACCAAACCCAATGAATTCCTAAAAGAACAAATCGATAAACTGCCTACAGGAAAAATCCTTTTCGGCGCAGAAGGTGAAGGCAGAAATGCTGTGTATGCGGCAAAGCTTGGATGGGAAGTAACAGCCTTTGATATTAGTGGAGAGGGTAAGAAAAAAGCCCTAGCATTGGCCAAAGAAAATGAGGTCTCAATTGATTATCACGTAGGGTTATTACCTGACTTGCCCTTTGAAAATGGGCAGTTTGACGTTTTAGCGCTTATTTTCGCTCACTTCCCACCCAATATAAAGTCAGAATACCATCAATTACTCGATCCCTACTTAAAAAAAGGAGGCACTGTAATATTTGAAGCGTTTGGTAAAAACCACCTCGCATATAGAAATAAGAATAAAAAAGTTGGCGGGCCACCCGACTTAGCCTCTTTGTTTTCAACAGATGAACTGAAAGCAGATTTCAGCAATTACGAGGCACTGGTTCTGGAAGAAACAGTAGTTGAATTAAGCGAAGGGCTTTTTCATAATGGAAAAGGCTCAGTAGTCAGGTTTGTTGGGAGGAAAAAATAAATGCCTTAAACCATTAATGAAAAATGGATTCAGAAGAGTTTTATGCACGTATTACCAATCTTCCCAATTCATCTCCAAACAGAACTTTGGAAGTGTACCTGCTGGCTCTGTATAAAATAGTTAAGGAAAATAAAACCAAGGAGCTCACTTACGAACTTGTGCTCGAGATGCTCAACACTGCTTTTATAAGTGAGCCGCTACCATTTCAGGACGAGTGGCTTGCCTGCGAAAAAGCACCTGACGAAAACCGAATAAGTAAAAAATTTACCCATCCAGCGATCAGCCAAACAATTGATAAAACAAATCTGTCAGAACTAACCCCATATGACTTTACGATCGAGGTTTTAAAATTTCAGATTGCAGAACTTCACAAAATGCAGGGAAAGCAGCTAGAAAATGAATCCCGCTATTTTGGTATACGATCAGAAACAGGTAACTATTGGTACAACTTTGACCCCTTCACTAATTTAGAATGTGGCGCAAGGTGCCTAGAAGACAACGAAACAGATTTTAACTCTCTGGATTGGTCTTTTTTGGGTGAGCTATTAGAAAATGGAAGAATCTATGAATGACTACCAACTAATGAGAATCAATATTGAGCCATCTTTTTTAAGAAGAAAACTACAATGGCAACCTTTTGGGTAGATATGTAGTCTAGCTTAAAAAGGCTAAATCACTAAATGACGAGACAAGAATTTATCAAAGCGCTTACACTATTAGGCATAAGTATCCCATTCACTAATCTTTTTGCTAACGATAAACCATCCCAAAAATCAACCTTCACAGGCAACGTACTCATCGTTGGAGCAGGCGCTGCTGGGCTATCCGCAGGGTATTTATTAAAACAAAAAGGCATTGACTTTAAGATTATTGAAGCAACCAACCAGCCTGGAGGCAGAATGAAAGTTAATCATACTTTTACGGACTTCCCCATACCACTAGGAGCAGAATGGATCACCTCAGACAACATTCAATTTGGGCAATTGGTGGATACACGAAAGGTTTTGGAGAAAATCAAGACGACAGGTTACACCCAAAACGATGAATACTACGTTTGGCACCATGGAAAGCTACTTCGTAGCACACTAGACACACTCAATTATCAGAAGTTCATTGGTAGCTCTTGGCTAAGTTTTTTCGAAACTTTCATTGTTCCTTCCATCTACGATCATATCTCTTATCAAGAACCTGTTAAGTCGATAGACTACACCAATGATGAAATCGTCGTTGTATCTGATAAAGATAGGTATACTACCGATCGTATTATTCTCACTGTACCTTTATCTATACTTCAAAACAAGGAAATTCAGTTAACCCCCGCCCTGCCTAAAGAGAAAGCAAAAGTTATCGAAAACACAGCCGTTTGGCCTGGCTTTAAAGCTTTTTTCGAGTTTGAGGAGAAGTTTTATCCTTCTTTTGTCGACTACATTATTCAACCCGAAATAGACGGACAGGTCTCTCTCTATGATGCTGCTTGGGGACAAGCCAGCAATAGACATATACTTGGTCTATTTTCAGTAGGTAAGCCAGCTAAAACTTATGGAAGCTTAAATGATAGCGAATTTAAAAATCAGGCGCTTAAAGAATTTGATAAAATCTTCGACGGACAAGCCAGTCGCACCTACCTCAAACACATCACACAAAATTGGTCTAACGAACCATTTATAAAGGGTGCTTACATCAGTGATTATTCGGCACCTAAAAACGTAGCACAGCTTCAAACCCCCGTAGACAACAAACTCTACTTTGCTGGCGATGCCTATACAAACGGCTACGACTGGGGGAATGTACATAATGCCATACATTCTGCTACCCAAAGCGTAAACAAAATTTTATTTAACTAACACCCTATTTAAACATGAAAATAGTATTACTCTTATTACTTTTCCTCATTTCTTTAAGTACTTATGCCCAGAAAATCAGCCAAGAAGACTTATACCAAACTTGGTACCTAGATAAATATTCTGATGAAGAGCAATATTACCTTCCTCCTAAAAAAGAAATGACCGACTATATAACCTTAAATACAGATATGACCTATCAGTTGGTCTCTGAAGGAGAACCTGAGACTGGAAGCTGGCTTTTCAATGCCAACGGTGAATACGTAGAGCTCAAAAGCAAAAAGGGTAGAAAAGAGAAGTTTTACATCTATTTTCTTTCCAGTAAGTCGATGGTCGTTACCTACGATACAGACGAATACAGAATTTGGGAAGTACATTATATCTCTTCAAAATAAATGGGCGATGAAATACAGACTACTAATATTGCTATTTACGCTCACTACGCTTCCCGCTACTGCACAAGAAGTGGTGACCTTAAAGGCCATTCCGTTCTCTCCAGCAGTTTCCGAAAATATCCATGTTGCCTCAGTGAGTGACACACGAACGACTAAACGCTTGGGCATACAAGAGAACCTAACCGCAGAAAAAGTAGAACTCTTTTTAAAAGAAGAAGCCCAACAAGCAGTAAAGGCGTTTTATGCTTTATCTTTCTCGAAAGATAGCACGAGCACACCTATTCACATTGAGATAAAAGCCCTAAACGTACAGGAATCTAAACGAAGAATGAACGATGGCATCGCCAGAGTGGCAAGAGCCCACGTCTCTTTGGTCTTTTTTGAAAAACAAGACGGCTTACTAGTAGAGACTTTTAGCATCAAACACAATGAAGATGAAGTGTTTGATCTCGCTAATAGAGCAGCGCTATACGCCACTCACGAAAAAAGAATAAGAGCCGCCTTAGAATACTGTATGCACGCTTTCTTGAACGATTACCAAGCAACAAAAAACGATACGCGTAACCCTGACTTTCAACCTAAAAAGGAAAACAACAAGATCGAAGTCAAACTTGGGCAGTGGTTTAGCCTTATCACCTTAAAAGGCATGCGAAGCACTTATTTTGAAGGATATGGCATTAGCTATACAGGTTTTGTTGACAGTAAAAAAGGCTTGATCAGACCCTACGAGGCTTCTTTTGAGGTTACTTGGGCCAGACGAGATGTGGCCGCAGAAAATGGCTATAGCGATGTAAATGCTTATGTTTTTCGACCAGAGCTCTATTTCTTCTACAAAAAGTTATTCCCAGGAGCTTATGCTACCTTAAGTGCCAACGTACCTGTAGGATTTGAAATACTTGAAAACCTCGAGGGGAATAATTCGGTAAATTTTGTGATCGGTGTAGGTGCCAGCCAAGGACTAAGATTTATTCCGTGGGAAAAGAACGGGCTAGTTTTTGGTGTAGATTTTTTCCAGCAATTAGAAACTTCAAGGATTTATAACTTTGACCTCGGTGTAGAAGTAGTCTTGGGTATAAACTTTTGATGAAAGTAACTTACTAGATAAGCTACGAAAAACTATAGCAGAGCCTTATACAGCGTTGTTAAATAAAATAAGGTATTGATAGTACTTTTTACTATCAGGGAACATAATAGTCAAACGAAAAAGACATGAAGAGCTTAACATTCATAATAATCAGCGTTTTCATATCCTTAAGCACAATGGCGCAACAGTTGGAGGAACATCAATGGGAAAACAGAGTATTAATCGTCAAAACAACTGACGAACAATCACAAAAGTACCAGCAGCAACTTAAGGAGTTTAAAAAGGCCACTGAGGGCTTAAGCGAAAGGAAGCTAGTTCTTTATCAAGTCGTTGGCAATAGCTACCAACTTACCGACTATCAAAACCCACAGGCAAATACATCTGGTAAGGTATCGCAAGCACTCAATCAAAAGTTTTTAAAAGAAAAAGAGCTGTTTGAGGTCATTCTCATAGGTTTAGATGGTGGTGTAAAACGCCAAAAAACAACCTTACTAACACAAGAAGAGCTCTTTGGGCTAATAGACGCCATGCCCATGAGAAAAGCAGAGATGAAGAAATAACCTTCTGGCGTAATAAAATTATTTATAATTCAACCACATTGAAATGAAGTTTAAATACCTACTCCCTCTACTATTGATGGCTCACCTATCGTTTAGTCAGACAATTGAAGAAGAGTACGCAGAAGCATTGTATTTTTCTGCATACAACGATACCTTACAGGAATTTTTTAATAAAGTAGTAGAAATTAAACCTATCCAAGCAACAGGAGAGCAAGATAGAATAGTTGACTACCTCATACAGCCCAACTCAGACCTTGTTGTAACACAAATTACCTTCAGAATAATAGGGACACTACCTGATGATAATTTAGAAAAAGATGGAAGTTTAAAAAGAGTAGGAATAGTAGATTTAATAGGTACACACCAATTTAAACCTCTTAAGTATTCAATTTATTTGGACTACTATGATCAGAAGCTCGACGAAAGAAAAGTGCCAGACTACCCAACATCTTGGGAAGAAATGGACATGACGCTCGATATCATCTCCCTATCTTTTAAAAAAGAGCCCAACGAAGAGGCTATTAAATATATCAAAAAGAAAAGAAGTTTAGCCAGCCAGCGGGTCAACTACCTATCATCAAAATACCCCAATCTAGCGAAAATGCGTCTAACAGACAGCCAGAAAAAAGCCCTTAGTGATATTCATCACATTGAGGTAACAAAAAATAGCAAATGGTCTTATCAAAACTTTGAATGTGAGGCTACTGATACTAAAGTATTAGCATTCCCCAGGATTTGGGGAACCAACTTCTTGGAAGGTACTATGTATTCTTTGCCCACTTGCCTAAAAGCTTTCAATAACCTAAAAGAAATTAAGCTTCCTAAACACGAGGTAGAGGCAATCCCTGCGTTTCTCTCTACCATCGAAACGCTAGAAGTGATAGACTTATCTAAAAATAAATTACGCTATTTACCAAAAAACCTAGAGGATTTCACCTCTTTAAAAAAACTTCTCATTGCTGACAATTTTGTATTGGATATTCCTGATGACATTAGTTTCCCCGCAACTCTTGAGGCCATCGACCTCTCTAATAATTATCTGAGAGAAGTACCCAAACAACTCCTTAAGCTAAATGCTTTAAAATCACTTAACCTAAAGGGTAATAGGATTCCCGAAAAGGAAATAGAGAAACTAAAAAAGAAGATGAAAAGCTGCGAAATATACTATTGAAAGTCTTACTCAGCTTTTCTAAATAGTATATAATGAAAATCATAGCACCTATTGTAAAAATAGTGCTGAGTCCTGCAAAGGGTACTATTTAAAATAATTTTCTCTACGTTACAGGTGCAAATGAACCCAGAAAAAGCTATGACCTAGATTGGCCTGCTGTCAACTCCTTAAAAACTGAAAGTGAGTGTTGATAGAAGCAAAAAGTTGATTAGTTCTATACGATTTTAAATAAACCAACGTATATAATCTAAAATCGACATGAGATATAGCTTACTAATAGTTATTATTTTTCTATTGAGCCACCTTAGCACCTCGGCACAAAGTATATTCAATGCGGTATGTCAGGGAAATGTAAATAAAGTAGACAGCCTCTTGCAACATAATCCCCTCGATATTAAAGACGATCGAGGTCGGTCGCTCCTACACTGGGCGGTAGGTTGTCAACAAGAAGTAATATTTGATTTTTTAATTAAAAAAGGCATCCCTCTCAATCAAGAAGATAACCAAGAGCAAATCCCTATGCACGTGGCTATTCGGCGTAGTGATACAGTAAGTTTTGGCAAGCTTCAGCAATTACAACCCGATGATACTTGGGTCAATCAATACGGCATGTCTCTTCTTGTACTCGCTATACTTAATAAAAATAAGCCGATGGTCGCGAAGCTCACCGAGGCAGGTGTAGAGGTAAATCAGGTAAATGAAAGAGGTAGCACACCGCTAGAAGTCGCAAAACGCACGGAGGCAAACGATATTTATAAACTACTCTTGTCTCTAGGTGCCGATGAAAGTAAGATTCGTATCATTACGATGAAAGGGAAATATATGGGGCAGCCACCTCCTACCCTCACGCCAAAACTATTTGCACCTAACTTTATTTCTACAGAAGAATCCGAATTTGGCAGTATCTTCAATGCTGAAGGTACTGAATTCTACTATGGGGTAGATGTAAACGGTAAAAATGAAATTCGCTACTCTCAGATAATTAATAATCAGTGGAGCAAGCCTAAAGCCATTCTTTCACACGAACGCTATGGCTACAACGATCCTTTCCTATCCCCCAATGAAGACAGGTTGTATTGTATTTCTAACCGCGCCCTTGATGGAATAGGAAAGCGAAAAGATATTGACATATGGTACATCGAGAAAAATAAAAAAGGATGGTCTGTACCTATCAACGCTGGATCAAATATCAATTCGGAGGGGAATGAGTACTACATTTCTTTCACCCGAGAAGGTACTATGTATTTTTCTTCCAATGGAAAGGCGCCGAAAAAGGGAAAAAAAGCAGATCACGATATCTATTATGCCAATTTCGTCAATGGTGCTTTTCAACCCCCAGTGATATTAGGGAGTGCCATTAATACAGATGCCTACGAAGCCGACGTTTTTATCGCACCAGATGAGTCGTATATCATTTTCTGTTCAACACGAGAAGGTGGTTTTGGGCGAGGAGATTTGTACATTAGCTTTAAACAAGCTGAGGGTAATTGGAGCAAGGCCGCCAACATGGGCAAAGCCATCAATACATCGGAATACGAGTACTGCCCTTTCGTAACCAAAGACGGAAAATATTTATTCTACACCAGCAATCAAGATATTTATTGGGTAAGCACGGCGATCTTCGATGAACTAAGAGAAAAATAGTACATTTGAAGGCTCATTGAGAGGCGATCTGAATTGACTGTATTGCGCTTACATATTGAACCTCTAGACGAAAAGAGCCCTGTACCATTTGAGCTTCTTACCTTGGCTGACCCTTCCAAAAAACAGATTGATGCTTATTTGAGCGACAGTACTTGCTTTGTAGCGAAACTGGCTTCAGAAACAGTTGGGGTAATCGTCTTGGCAAAAATAAATACAACGACCCTCGAAATTAAAAATATCGCTGTAAAAGCATCTGAACAAAGGAAAGGGTTTGGGAAGTGCTTATTAAGATACGCTGAAAAAGTAGGTATCACACAAGGATACAAAAAGCTAGTGATCGGAAAGGGCAACTCAAGCATTGGCCAACTGGCACTCTACCAAAAGGAAGGATTTGAAATCAGCAGTATTGAAAAAGACTTTTTTCTTCATCACTATGAGCACCCCATTGTCGAAAATGGTATCTTGTGTAAGCACAAAATCATACTTGAAAAAGCACTAAAAGAAAGCAGATAAACACATATTTATAAACGCCCCTCTATTTGAAAATCGAAACCATCCCCTATAGCGAATACCTAGCGTCTGTACCTGAAAGTGGGTATCATATTTTAGGGCAGCAGCGAGCAGACGAAATATTGGTATACCAAGCCTTCAATCCCTCCATTGCAGAGTATGCCGTGCAAAATCAAAGATTTGGTGGAAACCACTATAGCTTTTCCAGAATGACGTGGATAAAGCCCAACTTCTTGTGGATGATGTACCGATGTGGTTGGGCTGAGAAAGTAAACCAAGAAAGCGTCTTAGGCATTTGGCTCACCAAAGAAGGTTTTACAAAGATACTGGAAGAAGCGGTTTACAGCTCTTATCAACCTAGTGTCTATTCCTCTAAAGAAAACTGGCAAGCCGCTTTAAATACAAAGAATGCCAGACTTCAGTGGGATCCTGACCACGATATTTATGGTGCAAAACAGCAAAGAAGAGCCATCCAGCTAGGCTTAAAGAACGAACTGGTAGCAACGTTCAATGAACATATGATTAAAGAGATTATTGACATCACTACTTTCGTGAAGGAGCAAAAGGCGATGATAGATCGAGGGGAAATAACCGCTCTACAAGTACCCAAAGAAACGGTATTCAAAACAACCAACCAAGCACTCAATGAACGATTGAAAATAGGAAGTGAGTAGCTTAACAAAGACACCAACCTAAAGAGGATCAATACCTTTCAAGGAAAAATTTCAGACATCAACGCCAAAGAACTTTACATCAATCAACTCATTCACAAGTTGGAAAGAGCAGTTGCCCATAACCAAAATAGTTAGAGTGTGTTTAAGTTTTTTAACTGCATGTTTTTACGATAGATATAAGCGCGTTGGCCTGAAAATCCAGCGGGG
>CALEMF010000039.1 GCA_937911505.1 uncultured Cytophagales bacterium | reverse complement strand
GAAAAGTAACGAAATATGGGCGAATTTTAATCATTTTTTAGGAACCGAAACGAAGCGTAGCTAAATAGAAAAAGTTTAAACAACTTCTATATCAGTATTAGGCTAAGCTAATCTCTTTTGCTAAGTATACATCTTGTACCGCATTGAGCAAAGTAACCCCTTCTTGCATAGGACGCTGAAAGGCTTTTCTACCCATAATAAGTCCTGTACCACCTGCGCGCTTGTTAATCACGGCCGTTCTGATAGCATCTGCTTTATCTGAATCGCCCTTAGAAGCTCCTCCCGAGTTAATCAACCCTGCACGTCCCATGTAGCAGTTGGCTACTTGATAGCGACAAAGATCAATCGGATGAGTAGAGGTAAGTTCGTCGTAGACCTTTGTGTGGGTTTTACCAAACTGCAAAGCCGTATAGCCACCATTGTTGGTAGGGAGCTTTTGTTTAATAATGTCTGCTTGTATCGTCACCCCAATGTGATTGGCTTGCCCAGTAAGGTCTGCAGCCGCATGATAGTCCTCGCCATCTTTCTTAAAGTCACTGTTTCTTAGATAACACCATAAAATGGTCGCCATCCCTAGTTCGTGTGCCATGGCAAAGGCAGTAGCTACTTCTTGTATCTGTCGGGTTGCCTCTGCAGAGCCAAAGTAGATGGTAGCTCCCACCGCAGTGGCACCTAGATTCCAAGCCTCTTTGATAGAGCCAAACATAATTTGGTCAAACTTATTAGGATAAGTGAGCAATTCGTTGTGGTTGATCTTCACAATAAAGGGAATCTTGTGTGCGTATTTACGCGACAGGATTGCTAAATTTCCAAAGGTAGTCGCTACGCCGCTACACTCCCCTTCTAGAGCCAGTTGTAAAATATTTTCTGGATCAAAATAGATAGGGTTGGGCGCAAAAGAAGC
The DNA here is from genome assembly GCA_937911505.1 of uncultured Cytophagales bacterium. Lineage (GTDB taxonomy): Bacteria > Bacteroidota > Bacteroidia > Cytophagales > Thermonemataceae > CALEMF01. The sequence continues at coordinate 4,492 of CALEMF010000039.1, read as the reverse complement.
CCCCGCACTGTGCTCTATCCCTTGGTCTACAGGTAGGATAGACAAGTAACCACTTCCTGCTAAACGTCCGTGTTGGTACAAAGCTGATAGACTTTTCAGCACTTGTGCGTTACGATTTGAATGCGCAAAAACGTCATCAATGAAGTGAGCACCTGGCGCGTGGATAAGTTCTTTTGAAATAGTTTTACACTCGTAGCTCAAAAGATTTTCAGCCTCTGAGCCCAAGATTTCTACGATACTATTGTATGCCATAGAATACAGGAGTTTGAAATACAAGATGATTGCCACTGCGCTATAGCAAATAAGTAGCTAGTTAACAATCATTTATACTATTTAATAATTACTAAGATTGCAAATATAGGTATTTTTTATTTACCTGTTTCCAATTGAGCGGCTAATTACACTTTGATCTTTCTCCTAAGGGGTCACCAACTTAAATAAAGTCTACTACCGTCTCTAGTGCAGCGCCCCTAGAACCTTTAATAAGTACATGTGCTCCTTCAAGTTTTTTATCTTTAAGCCAGTTATGTAACGAAAACTTATCGGGGAAATAGTAGGCTTTAGGATTATCCAACAAAGCGGCAATGATATGTTCTCCATAAAAAACTACTAGATCGAAGGACTGTGCCGCTACTAGCTCACCTAGTTTTTTATGCTCTATATCTGTATGGATACCCAGTTCGTACATATCTCCTAAAATGACTACCCTGTGGGAAGCCTCTATGGCTGCAAAACTCTCTATAGCACGCATCATAGAGCTAGGATTGGCGTTGTACGCATCCAAGATAAGGGTATTGCTCTCTTTATGAATTATCTGAGAGCGATTATTTTGTGGCTGATACCCTGCCACTGCCTCGTTGGCTTTTTCAGAAGATACGCCAAAATACTTGGCAATACATAAAGCAGTAGTAGCATTGGCAAAGTTATACATACCAAAGAGGTGTGTATCAATGACTTCTCCCTTTTCGGTGGTGAGCTGTAAATAAGGGCTATGTTTCGTTACATTAGCTTGGTAATAGTCTCCAGCACTAGGATAAGTAATTACTTGTTCAAAACGCTCAGTCAGCTTTTTGAGGTAGTCTTCTTGAGAATTGACAAACACTGTTCCTTGACTTTCGTACAGAAAATCGTACAGCTCACCATTGGCTTGGGCTACCCCTTCTAAGCTGCCAAATCCTTCTAAATGATCGAGGCCAATATTAGTAACCACGCCGTGGGTAGGCAAGGCAATCTCACACAGGTGGGCATACTCACCAATATGATTAGCGCCCATCTCTATGACAGCAACTTCTGTTTGCTCAGGAATACTCAATATAGTGAGTGGTACCCCAATATGATTGTTGAGGTTGCCCTTAGTAGCAAAGGTATTGTATTGTTTACCTAATACAGCCGTAATCAGCTCTTTGGTGGTGGTTTTGCCATTAGAGCCGCCAATCCCGATAAAGGGTATTTCGAGTGTTTCTCGGTATTCTCTGGCCAATACCTGTAGCGTACTAAGCGTATCTTCTACCAACAAGCATTTTTCGTGGCTGGCATATTTTTCTTCATCAACTACGGCTAGGACAGCACCTTTTTCGAGGGCTTCATTGGCAAATTGATTCCCGTTGAAGTTTTCGCCTTTAAGCGCAAAAAAAATAGCACCCGGTGCGATGGTACGGGTGTCAGTAGCAACACGCCTACATCGTAGGAATGTCTCAAAGAGAAAAGTAGAATTTGTCATGGATTAATTGTAATACAATCTTAATGTAGGATAAGACAATAAAAGTGATGTTTAAAAAAGGATTGCGTCGTTAATCTTCTTTTTTGAGCTTGTTGGCAAGCTGTTGAATGTTTTGCTGGTTTTTGAGTGTATCATCAAAAGCTTTTAAGGATAATAATTCTTGGTCTATACCTGTGATAATGGCTTCTAGGTTCTCCACGCGACCTTTCAACACCTTATTTTCTCTCAATACCTGTTCAATCTTTTGCTTATCTGCGTTGCTTAGGGATGTCTTTTTAAGTTTCATTTTTTGATAGGAAAGTACATAACCACCCACAATAGCCGATAAGGGAATTAGTAAAGCAATAATTGGTATTAATACACCCATAATAGGAATTTAATCATTGAACATACTTAAATTTATGAAAAATAAATATCTTTGTGTAAAAAGATAGAATAATTCTTGTTAGCTTTAAGTAACTGCGTTATTTTTCATTTAACCTAGGAAATCATGAATTTAATGAAGCGATATGCATTTGTAGCTTTCTTTCTTATCTGTTCTACTACACTTTTGGGACAAACTACCTTCGGCATTCGAGGAGGTGTAAACGGCTCTATGTTTGTTGGGGATGATACTGATATCTTTAATGAAATCGATGAGTTGGGAGAAGAAGTAGAAGCAGAGTATAAAATTGCTTATCACGGAGGTGTATATGCGAGAGTTCCCATTTCTAATTCAGTTTATTTTCGCCCTGAACTGTTATATTCCTTAAAGGGAACTACCACAAGAGACGTATTCTTCACCTATTTTGATGCTACCTATCACAATAACTTTCCTTACATAGATCTCCCTCTTTTAGTGGAAATCACTCCTGTGGAGGCCTTTAGTATCTTTATAGGGCCACAAGTCTCTTATCTTATCAGTGCTAAAAGAAGATTAGAGAATACAGAAACGAACTATGAAGACTCCTTTGATCTGAGACGTGTCAATGTAGGCGGAGCGGCTGGTTTAGGGATTAATTTTCCTGGTGGCTTCAACCTGGGTATAAGAGGAGACTACTTACTACTTTCTCCCTTTCAAGACATTGAGTTTCTCGACGAAACTATTACCATTGACGTAAGGCATATTACTTTACAATTTACGTTAGGCTATACTTTTAATGCTTTGGATAGCTACGGAAGAAACTACCGTAAAGGAAGAAGAAGCTACCGTTAGGTTTCAAATAAATGCGTTTAACTGTATAAACCCTTGAAGACCTGCTGCGCTTCAAGGGTTTATTTTTGTTCAAAGAAAGAATACCTTATCCTACCTATTTGTGAAAATATTCTTTCTGATTAAGACAGCAAAAACTTCCAACTGTTCAAAAAGAAAAATACTACCTTATTCCCTCCAAAGTGCTTAAAAGCTTTACCTTCTTAGCGTAAATCCTTTGTAAATAGCATAGCGTAAATAGCTGCTTGCCTTTATTTTCTTACCAAATATTCGTAATTTTGCCCACCTTTATTTTAAACTAAATCATACACAATGAACAACGACCAGTTGAAAGATTTAAAGGCTAGATTAGAAGCCTTAAGGAGGTATCTTTGACCTCGATAGTAAGTTAAGTATTATTAAAGAAAAAGAAGCGCTCACTGTACAACCCAACTTTTGGGATGACCCCAAAGCCGCTGAGACAGTGCTTAAAGAAATCAAAGGGCTCAAAAGCTGGACAGAAGACTACCAACGTATAGCCACCAAATACGATGACTTAGGGACTTTTTTGGCTTTTCACCAAGAAGGAGAGCTCAGTGAGGAGGAACTTAACCAAGAATACCAGAAGACACTAGATGCCTTTGAAGAGCTAGAGTTTAAGAAAATGCTCAGTGGAGAGGAAGATCAGCTAAGTGCTATCATCGAGATTAACCCTGGTGCTGGCGGTACTGAGAGCCAAGACTGGGCAGAAATGCTCATGCGTATGTATATTCTTTGGGGCGAAAGTATGGGGTTTCAAGTAAAAGAGCTCAATTATCAAGCAGGTGATGTTGCGGGTTGTAAATCAGCCACTTTAGAGATTGACGGTCCCTTTGCCTATGGTTATCTTCAAGCCGAAATTGGGGTACATCGCTTGGTAAGGATTTCTCCTTTCGACTCAAATGGCAAACGGCATACTTCTTTTGCTTCAGTTTTCGCCTATCCAGTAGTAGATGACTCCATTGAAATTGAGATCAACCCTTCAGACATCGACTGGGATACTTTTCGATCTGGTGGAGCAGGTGGTCAAAATGTAAATAAGGTAGAAACCGCCGTACGCCTAAAGCATCGCCCCTCAGGGATTATTATAGAATGCCAACAGGAACGATCACAGCATCAAAATAGAGAAAAAGCGCTGCAAATGCTCAAATCGCGCCTTTATCAATTAGAGATAGAAAAGCGTAATGAGGAAAAAGCAAAAGTAGAGGGAACGAAGAAGAAGATAGACTTCGGTTCGCAAATTCGCAACTACGTACTCCATCCCTATAAGCTGGTAAAGGATGTACGCACTGGTACAGAGCGAAGTGATGTGCAAAATGTACTCAACGGCGACCTCAATACATTCATCAAGTCTTTTTTAATGGCACAATAATATCCCTTCATTCCTTTTTGGCTGGAATCTTAAAATATCTTAAAAACCTACCAGCTCGCTTAAATGCTTGTGGGTTTTCTCCTTTATTTTCGTATTTTCGTGCCAACCTTTTAACAGTAAAATAGCATAAGTGAGCTGATAAACAGTACTTTATCAAGGTTTTAAAAAGATATATCATGAGTTATTTCAA
>CALEMF010000038.1 GCA_937911505.1 uncultured Cytophagales bacterium | reverse complement strand
TTTGGGTGCAGCACTGCTGACGCTCTTCCAAATGATGACCCTCGAAGGGTGGCCCGATATGATGTATACTTCTAGCGGTTATTATGAAGATTCTTGGTTCATCAAAGGGTATTTTATTAGTTTTATTTTACTTACGGTCATTGTAAGCTTCAATGTATTTGTAGCTGTACTTACCTCACAAGTGCAAGAAAAATTGGCAGCAGAGAAACAAAAGCAAGAAAGCGAGGCGATGAAGCATATCGAGGAAGAGCTTACCCAAACCGAACAAGAACTACGAGAAGGTGTACGTACCATCTTAGCTGAAATGCAGTCACTCAGGCAAGAGTTAGAAAGTATTAAACAGCGCTTAAACTCAAAGTAAGGTAGTCCATACAGTTAAAATACTGTTATCAAAAAAATGATTATTAAAAATAAACTCTCTCAGTTTTCGGGTAGCCCTGAGGCGATTGAAGTACTACATCTTACCCACGCCCGAGAGATTCAGTACTTTATAGATACTTTTGACCAACAATTACCCAATCTGAATGTACTCCTTATCCATTGTAGCCGCTATATTCCCCGTTGGAATGAACGCTTGAAAGCGCCTAAGTCATTGAAAAAAATAGACATTAGAGGGGTGTCACTACCACAGGCTTTCTATACTGACTTCTTAGCGAAGTGCGATCGTCTAGAAGACGTATGTGTGGATGTAAATACCAATCGGTTTCCTCATAGCCTCTTAGGTTTGAAGTCACTGCGGCGTTTGGATCTTCAAAAGAGTATGATTGAGCAATATCCAGCGGAGCTTTTTAAACTGCCTCATTTAGAAGCATTAAGCTTCGACTATCCAGCTTATTTCAAAGAAGAGCTTTGGAAAAACTTCGTTACGCAAGCAAAGCAAAGTCGTTTAAAAGCCCTTACCATCTACCATAGCCGCCCGCTCGCTTACCTCGATCAATTGACAAACATCACTGCCCTCCACTTAGTCGATAACAAAGGTGCCGATTACCGTACCCATCCCGAAAAACACCAAGTGGAGGTAGGTGAAGCAGCTTGGCAACAAAGCTTAAAAGGAATACAAGCCTTAAAAAAGCTTCATACACTCCATATCGACTCGCTTAAGAGCTTACTGAGCAAGTCACGTTTTTTAGCAGGAGCTTACCATTTCCAACTAGATCAACTACATTTTTTGGCGGGTATCCCTCACCTTCAAACGCTTCATCTCACTTTCAAAGTCGCGGTAGAGCAGTTGCTCCTACCTGGCTTATCACAACTCAAAGCCTTACACCTAACTGTAGGAAGATGGCCATACCTCGATTTACCTGCTCATTTACCTCAATTACGCGTGTTACACCTTACAGGAACCCACTTAGGAGAAGAAGGTGTCTCAGACCAGTTCCTGAAGTATTTGCTTCAACTGGAAGTACTGACGATCAACACCACAAAGACCAATAAGCACGCCTCGCGTTTAAAGAAGCTTTTTGCACTTTTAAAACAACATAAAGCGCAAGCACCGTTGATATTAGACCTCTTTTTGGCTCATCAAAGAGATACGCCTAGCCTGGCAGCGTATATTTCCTTGCTTACACACACTACCTTAAATATCCACCTGTTGGCCTGGGAGAAAATCAAGCCCTTGTTGGTAAGGACTTCTACAGAAAACAAAAAGAAATTACTCGAGGGAACAGTGAAACAAGTGGCACTTATAGGACAATCGCCCTTGCTTAATAAGCAAGCGGTTGCCAATGACTTAGCTGCACAAGGTTTGCAGCTAAAAAGAGAGATTGCTACGGCTGATGTAGTAGTGCTATGTCGTGACCTAAGCAAGCAAAAACAAACTTTCGAGGTTGGGCAGTTGCAAACTCGACTGTTACTAGAAGAAGACTTTCTAGAAGTTTTGAATACATCAAAAGGGATTGTAAAAGGAGAAGTACAAAAAGAAGAAAGCCTACTCGATCTTTTAAAGAATAGCGAGCCAGCCAATAATATATTGGCGCTAGAGATGCTCTCCAACAGTTATGTACCAGACCCTACCTTACACGCTTTTATCTTTGCCATAGGGATATATACCAACGATCAACCTCTTAAAAAATACATCAAGGCATTTATTAAAAAGCACTTATCTCCAGCGCTCATCGACTTGTTTCGACAGTACAGCAGGAAAGCCCAACTTCGTAAGGCCTTTGAGTTTATAAAAGTGCATCCTGAAATCGATAAAATCAATTTTATTGCACGATTGTATAGCCTGAGACGTGAAAGAGGGCTAAGTATCTATGTAGATTTTTCGGAACTGTTATCCGCTGATAGCTATATGTTGAAAACCTACATAGACGAAGTGGTACATCATTCCAAAGGTTGTCTTGATATTCGAAGCAATGTTACCAATCTAGTGCCAGCCGTACTGAACGATGAACGCTGGAAAAAAGTAACGATAGCAAGAGATGTAAAAGCCTCTATACAGCAACTCGTTTCGACCATGCGACAAGTCACCTCACTTGTCATCGAGGAAGCTGTAATTGATCCAAGTATCGGGCGTATGACGCAGCTAGAACAGCTTCAATTGACGCTCTCAAACCAGTCTATTCCTGCTACACTGCGTAAACTCACCCAACTGAAGCGTTTAGATATAAAAGTGCCAAAGGGTAACCAAAAAGCTGCGCAAGTTTCTTTTGGGAAAACCTTTGAAAACTGTAAACAGCTAGCATTACTTCGTATAGAAGGTGAGGTAGATCCTGTTAGTTTGCAGGCGGTATTTCGTTTGCCCAAGCTTAGAGTAGTATCTCTACAAAGGTGCGAGATCGAAGCTGCTTGGCTAGAAGCGATGGAATCTGTTGAGGAAGCCTACTTCTATCGGGTAAAGTTCAAACGGAAAGGCATACAACAAGCTATAAAAGGCTCCCCACTGACCTCTTTGAAAAAGATATATCTTAGTAAACACGCCATTAACTTTGCTAAGCATCCCCTCTTTCAATTAAATTTGCCTGCGGTAGAGCTGCTTCAGATGGATGGAAAAATCAAAAAGTTTGATGAGCAGCTTTATCGGCTTTCTTCGTTAAGAGCATTTTACTTTAAAAAATACCATCTATTGGCGGTACCTATGCCTGATTTTTCTAAGCTTCCCAACTTACAAGTACTAGAAATCAAAATAGATCATAAACGGTACGCTAACTTGGACTTTTTTTGTGAAATACTTCCTAAAATGAAGCAATTGATTCACCTAGACATTGTTTTACACATTAATACGAAAGACTTTCAAAATTTCTTAACTGCTTTGTCAAAACAAACGCAATTACAACAACTTCATCTCACTTTTAATGATTTTGATTCGTATGGTAAGGGAAAAGATGAACTGGTGGCTAATTTTTTAATGCAACTTCCAATACTCTCAACTCTTGTACAACTTGAGCATCTATCTCTTTACAATCATGTAAATAATGATGATCTAAAGCAGGAAGAAGAAACCATAAGAAAGCACTTTCCAAAGCTCAAAACACTTAAAATATGATCTGGCTTCATCTTTGACGTTGGATTTTAATTGCTAAATGTTATAAAATGTTTATGATGAAGTACCTACTCTTCCTTTTATGCTATACTACTATTCATATTGCTTACTCGCAGACCCGTCTTAATCGGCCTGAAGTAAAAGTAAGCAATACGACCTATCTATGCGACTTTAGTCTTCCTAATAAAATAATTGTCAGTAACACTACTAACCAAGGGTTTAATTGGAGTGAAGTAAGTGATGGTTGTAAAATTCATTATGATTACACTACCGTAGCACCTTTAGCAAAAGATGTTTTTTCACAAAGGCGTATCAGCGAGATTGGTAGAGAAAGCCTTTCCCGTTTCTATATTCTCGTCAATGAAAAAAGTAAAGTGGAAGAAATACAGTTTGTTGTACCTCGCAGTACTAAAATTTATGCAGAAGAAATCTTAGCGCTAGAAAATGAACTCAAAAAGTTAACTTTCCCCGATTACGATGAGCAAGTAGTATCGCTTGAAGAATTAGGGTGTGAGGTGAATAGCTATCTGCTAGTAACTTTTACTTTGATAGTTAATAAGTTGAATGAGTAATATCAATACGGTAATAGTAATCATTTACTCCTGCGATAACTGCACTATACTTCGTACATTTCCTTGAACAGGCACAACGGTAACATGTTGATCTCCCTTCTGCGCGTAAAAGAGATACTGATTGTTATGCCCAATTAGCGTCACCTTCACAGCAGTTTTATCTACAAAAACAATGGTATGATCTAGGGGAATCGTTTTTGATTGTAGTTTTTCTTTCATCGTAGCACCGCCCCCTACACCTAGCCCTATATAAAATACGAAAATAAAACTGGCAGCCATCCACAAGAATCGTTCGGGGGGAATCGGCTTGGCGTAGCGCTCATCTAGTTCGGCTATGGGTCGCTTTGTGTATTTGATGTACCAACGCTTATCTCTAAAACGCTTGTAAAGAAAAGGATTGAGGTGGACAGTGACATAAGCAAGAAGGATGGTACCAATAATAAAAAGGGGCAACATAATATGCCTTGTGAGGTAAATAACAGGACTCAACAGCACATCGAGTACATTAGAGTAGCTTAAAATGTTGATTCCTAAGAAGCTGTAATAGATGGAATCTTTGATGATACCCAAAGACAGCAAAAACAAGTAGCCAAAAGAAAGGTAGTCTTGTAAACTGCGCGTAGTGGTTTTACTCATAGAAGAGGGAATAGCAGAGACGAAAGCGCTCAGTAAAATACCAAGCGCTTCTCAGTGTGTGATCAATCTATTTGAAAGCAGAAATACCAGTAATATCAGCGCCTAAAATAAGCAGATGAATATCGTGGGTTCCTTCATAGGTAACCACCGACTCTAGATTCATCATATGGCGCATAATAGAGTACTCGTTGGTAATACCCATCCCACCGTGAATCTGGCGTGCTTCGCGGGCAATCTCTAGTGCCATTTGTACATTATTGCGCTTTCCTAGGGAAATCTGCGCAGTGGTAGCTTTGCCCTCATCCATCAATTTACCCAATCGCCAGCAGAGTAGCTGTGCTTTGGTAATTTCAGAGAGCATCTCAGCCAGTTTCTTTTGGATCAACTGGAAAGAGGCAATCGGTTTCCCAAACTGTTGGCGCTCCAATGCATAGCGCTTGGCAGAGTCGTAGCAGTCCATCGCTGCCCCCAACGCTCCCCAAGAAATACCGTAGCGCGCTTTATCCAAGCAGCTCAAAGGGCCTTTGAGTCCATCTATGTGTGGGAGAATGTTTTCTTCTGGTATTTTTACATCGTCAAACACCAACTCGCCGGTAGCTGAGGCACGTAACGACCACTTTCCGTGAATTTCTGGAGCAGAGAAGCCTTCCATCCCTTTCTCCACGATTATCCCCTTGATGCGCCCCTCCTCATTTTTAGCCCATACGATAGCCACGTCGGCGAGGGGCGAATTAGAAATCCACATTTTAGCACCATTCAATACATAATGATCCCCTTCTTTCTTTAAAGTGGTGACCATCCCACTTGGGTTAGAACCGTGGTCGGGCTCAGTCAAGCCAAAGCAACCTAGCCATTCTCCAGAAGCAAGTTTAGGAAGGTACTTTTGCTTCTGTGCCTCGGAGCCATAGGCCTGTATGGGGTACATCACCAGAGAGCCTTGTACCGAAGCGGTAGAGCGCATCCCTGAATCACCACGCTCTATTTCTTGCATCATCAAACCGTAAGAGGTGTAATCCAGCCCGCCTCCACCATAGGCTTGTGGCACAGTAGGACCAAATACGCCGAGCGTACCGAACTTTTTTACAATCTCGTAAGGAAAATGATTCTTTTCGTACCAATCTTCTATGTATGGGGAGATCTCCCGTTTGACAAAGTCACGAACGCTGCTTCTAATCAACTTTTGCTCTTCTGTGAGCAGATCGTCTAGCTGGTAAAAGTCAGGTGACTCAAAAATATCTTGTTTTTGTTTTTTCTGAAAAGTAGGGGTATGGTTGAGCAAATCTATTGACATACGAAACAAATTTTAGAGTAAGTAGCTTACTGTTTGTAAAACCTCAATGTTTTTTGATGAGGTTTAATTAAAGTTACAAAAGATTTTTTATCTTTTCTAGCCCGAAAAATATTTTACATCTGAAGCCATTTGGACTTTTGTTATTCTTTAGGAACCGAAACGAAGTGTAGCTCAGCGTAGCTAAAATAGAAAAAGCCTAAACGACTTTACTCTTAAAAAGAACAATCTATTATGACCCAGCCCACGAAAAAAATATTAATCACCGGTGCTACAGCAGGTATTGGCGAAGCTACTGCACTATTACTGGCAGAAAGGAAGCATCACCTCATTTTGCCTGTGCGTAACCTAGAAAAAGCCGAAAAAGTAAAAGCACGTCTTGTAGAGAAAACAGGCAACCAAGCGATTGATTTACTGAGCTGTGACCTCGCTTCCTTTGCCTCTATTCAGGAGTTTACCAAAGTATTTAACCAGCAATACACCCAACTAGATGTTCTGATCAATAATGCAGGGGTTTGGCAAGAGCGCTTTGAAACCTCCGAAGACGGCATTGAAAAAACATTGGCGGTCAATCACCTGGCGCCTTTTTTACTCACTCACTTATTATTAGAAAAAGTAAAGCAAGCGCCTCAAGGAAGGATTGTCAATGTGGCGTCCGACCTCCACCAAGGGCGCGTATACTTTGAGGATATCGAGTTTAAAGAGCGCTTTAGTGGCTTTAAAGCCTATCGTCAGTCTAAGCTTTGTAATATTTTATTTACCAGGTTGCTAGCCGAAAAACTTAAAGAAACACCTGTGACAGTCAATGCGCTGATGCCCGGTTTCATTGCCTCCAGTCTTTTTAGAAATATGAATTTCATATTAAAAGGAATCGTCCAGTTAGTAGCCAAGTCGCCGAAGCAGGGTGCAGCTACTACCGTCCACCTAGCTACCTCGCCAGAAGTGAAGACGCAATCAGGCGCTTACTTTAAAGATAAGAAAGTAGCCAATGCCTCTGAGGCTTCTAAAAATATGAAAACAGCACAGCGTTTGTGGGAGGTAAGCGAGGCATATGTGAAAGACTATCTATCTTAGTATTAGCCTGTGCTTTTCCAATTTTGTCCTAAAAAATGTTTATAAAACCAAACATTTATTAACTTTACCGAAATATTTCAAATAAACCTGGTCCTCTTAAATAGCATGCAAGAATTAGGAAAAAAATCAACCACAAGCGGATTAGAAGCACTCGGTATCCAAAAAGTTGCGGAAGCTTACTGGAACCTAGCGCCTGCTGCCCTTGTAGAGCACGCCCTCGCCAACAAAGAAGGAGTATTAGCAGAAAACGGTGCGCTCATGTGCGATACAGGTGCTTTTACAGGGCGCTCTCCTAAAGATAAGTTTACTGTAAAAGACGAAAAAACAGCCGAATCTGTATGGTGGGGTGAAATCAATCTTCCCTTTGAACCTACACAATTTGATGCATTGCATCAAAAAATGGTAAAATTTTTAGAAGATAAGAAAGTTTATGTACGAGATGCGTATGCTGGTGCTGACCCGCAACATCGTCTCGACTTACGTGTAGTCAATACTCAAGCGTGGCACAATCTCTTTTGCTACAATATGTTCTTACGCCCCGCAGAAGACGAACTGACGCACTTTACTCCTACCTTCACCATCATCAACATCCCAGAGTTCAAAGCAGATCCAGCAGTAGATGGCACCCGACAAGAAAATTTTGCGATCATCAGTTTTACCAAAAGAATGATCCTCATTGGTGGTACAGGCTACGCGGGTGAGATGAAAAAAGGTATCTTTACGGTGCTGAATTATACCTTGCCACATGAAAAAGATACCCTTTCTATGCACTGTTCTGCCAACATTGGGGAGGCAGGAGATACCGCCATTTTCTTTGGTCTTTCGGGAACAGGTAAAACTACCCTCTCTGCTGATCCTAAACGTCATCTAATTGGTGATGATGAACATGGATGGACAGACGAAGGCGTTTTCAATTTTGAGGGAGGTTGCTACGCCAAAGTCATCAATATTACCCGCCAAAAAGAACCACAAATTTGGGATGCTATCAAGTTTGGAGCTATTTTGGAAAATACTCGCTTTCATGACGGGACGCGTGTACCTGATTATGAAAATACAACCGTTACGCAAAATACCCGTACTGCTTATCCCATTCATCATATCGACAATGCCGTAGAGCCTTCTGTAGGAGGAATTCCTAAGAATATCTTCTTTTTAACTGCCGATGCTTTTGGTGTATTGCCTCCAATTGCTAAGCTCAATCCTGCGCAAGCCATGTATCATTTTATTTCTGGCTATACAGCAAAGGTAGCGGGTACAGAAATGGGCATTGTAGACCCACAGACAACCTTTTCGGCTTGCTTTGGCGCTGCTTTCCTACCGCTTCATCCTACTAAATACGCCGAGTTGCTAGGCGAGAAAATGAGAAAGCATCAAGTAAACGTCTGGTTGATCAATACAGGTTGGACAGGTGGTCCTTATGGGGTTGGTCATCGTATGAAATTAGCTTATACCCGCGCTATGCTTACTGCCGCGATGGAAGGTAAACTACAGGATGTGAGGTATGAAAACCATCCTATTTTTGGGGTGGCGATTCCACAAGATTGCCCACAAGTACCCAATGAAGTACTCAATCCACGCGAAACGTGGGAAGACAAAGAGGCCTACGATGCAAAAGCAAATCATTTGGCAAGAGAATTTGTCAAGAATTTCGAGAAATACGCAGACTTTGCCAATGAAGAAATTCTGAGCGGTGCGCCAGAGGTAGCCTCAGAAGCAAAATAAAAAATACTTGAATTATAGTATAAAAGCGACTTTCTACCCTTAGAAAGTCGCTTTTAGTGTGTTGTTCTTATTGGGCTAGTTCATCAGGTGTTCTATCTTGAAGCGTTGGATCATATTTAATGTTACCAAAGCCATATAGCATCAAGGTACGAGAATAGCGAAAGGTAAAACGAAATAAGAGTACAACCGCTGAGAAAATAACAGTTAAATACACCCAAGTATCAGGATCGTATTGGTAAAAAATATTACTAATTTGATAAGTACCAATGCCAAAAACAACAACAATCGCCACCGAAAAAGCATAACTGATATACATGGCACCATCAAAAAAACCAGGCTCACGCTCAAAGCGCAGGCCACAATGAGGACAATGTTGGTTGGTTTTGGCAAATTTGGTAAGGTGAAGTGCAGAATGTGTAAAGATATTACCTTTCCTACATCTTGGGCATTTAGAAGCAAGAATAGCTTGAGGTTTTGTCATAAAAAAGGAAATAATAAAAGGGTCAGTCTGAATAAGCAAATATATTTTATAACCCTTCGTCAAAAAATGATGTTTATCATTTTTTAAGTGGCGATCCCTTTATATAGCGCTATAAGCTGCTCTACGGTATAGTCAATTTCACTAAGGGTGTTGAACTTACTAAAAGAAAAACGTACCGCCCCTTTCTCTTTAGGATGTTGGAGAGCCGCCAATACATGAGAACCTACCGCTGCGCCACTTGAGCAGGCACTCCCTCCAGAAGCTGAAATACCCTGTAAGTCGAGGTTGAACAAGAGCATGTCATTTTCTTCAGAAGCAGGTAAGCATACATTTAATACAGTGTAGAGACTTTTATCTAAATGGGCAGAAGTGCCATTAAAACTTACCCCCTCAATGTTTTTCTGAAGTTGTTCAATCAGATGTTTTTTGAGTTGTGATATTTGTTGACGATGGTCTGACATATGTTCATAGGCTATTTCTAAGGCCTTTGCCAAGCCCACAATACCGTAAACATTTTCAGTACCGCCTCGCATGTTGCGCTCCTGCGCGCCGCCTGTAATCAATGGGTGTATTTTTGCCTTACGGTTTACATACAGAAAACCAATCCCTTTGGGACCGTGGAATTTATGGGCAGAGGCCACCAAATAATCAATGGGTAGTTGCGATAAGTTATGGGTAAAATGACCGATCGTTTGTACCGTATCTGAATGGAAAAAAGCTTTATAGGTACGACAGATGTTACCAATCTCTTCTATTGGATTGAGATTCCCAATTTCATTGTTGGCGTGCATCAGAGATACCAAAGCATTAGGATATTTTTGAAGCAGCAGGGTTAAATGTTGAAGGTCGATTTGTCCTTGCTCATCCAAATCAACGAAGTGTAATTGAATTTTTTCTTCTCCTGCTAAATGTTGTAAAGTCTGCAGTACAGCACTATGTTCTATAGAAGAAGAGATCACGTGTTGAATCGAAAAAGTTGCTATAGCTCCTCTCAACGCACAATTGTCGGCTTCTGTACCTCCTGAAGTGAAAAAAATCTCGGAAGTACTACATTGTAGAAGCTCAGCAATTGTTTTACGCGCCTTTTCTATGGCCGAGCGTACATTTCTACCGTGCCAGTGGGTAGAAGAAGGGTTCCCAAAGGCGGTGGTCATATAAGGAAGCATCGCCTCTACTACGGTAGGGTCGATGGCAGTAGTTGCCGCATTATCAAGGTATACACGCATACAAATAAAAAATATTTCTCTGGCTACAAAAATAGCAATAATCTTAGGAAAAGTAGTACGAAAATGGTCAAAAGCTACACAGGATACTTACGAAACGCTGATCGCTTTAACATCCGTCATCAACTGTTCTGCTAACTGGTTGGCCTCCTCTGGTGTGGGTGCTTCTGCATAAATCCTAATGATAGGTTCTGTATTCGATTTACGAAGATGTACCCAAGCGTGTGCTTGCTCAAAAATGACCTTTACTCCATCAACTGTATCGATGGGGTGATCTTGATACTTGTGCTGCAAGCTTGCCAACACACTGTCTACTTCGATGGAGGGGGTGAGGGTGATCTTATTCTTAGAGATATGATAATCGGGATACTGCTTTCTAAGAGCAGAGATCGGTTTCCCAACTTTTGCCAAATGGCTTAAAAACAAGGCAATACCTACCAGAGCATCTCTACCGTAGTGTAAGGCAGGATAAATAATACCGCCATTTCCTTCGCCACCAATAACCGCTTGGTGCGCTTTCATGGCCTTTACTACATTGACCTCTCCTACGGCAGAGGCAAAGTAGTGTTGTCCAGCTTTTTCGGTAATGTCTTTGAGCGCTTGGGTAGAAGATAAATTAGAGACAGTATTGCCGGGCTGATGCTGTAAAACATAGTCGGCGACTGCCACCAACGTATATTCTTCACCGAAAGGTGTACCATCTTCGCAGATAAACGCCAAGCGGTCTACATCGGGGTCTACCACAATCCCTAGGTCGAAATCACCCTTTGTCACTTCCTGTGAGAAAGCCACTAGGTTTTCTGGTAAAGGCTCAGGGTTTCTAGGGAATTGGCCTGTTGGTTCACAGTGAAAAGTGCCTATCTGTGCTACACCCAAGGCTTTTAAAAGAGGCGGTAAAGCAAGCCCTCCTGTTGAGTTGACGCAATCAATAGCGATGCGCCATTGCCTTGATTGGATGGCTGCTGTATCTATAATTGGCAAAGCCAAAATCTGTGTAATGTGTTGTTGAATATAAGTATCATCAGTATGATAAGTACCCAAAGCTTGGGCCTCAGCAAAATGAAAATCCTCTTGATTGGCAAGCGTAAGTACTTGTTGTCCTTCTTCACTAGAGATAAACTCCCCTTTTTGATTCAGCAATTTGAGGGCATTCCACTCAATAGGGTTATGGCTAGCCGTAATGATAATCCCCCCACTAGCAGCTTCTTGTACCACAGCTAGCTCAACAGTAGGCGTAGTAGAAAGCCCTAAATCAACGACGTGGAGTCCTAAGCCTTGTAAGGTAGCACTTACCAGTTGGCTTACCATTTCACCTGAAATTCTAGCATCTCTGCCTATTACTACGCTAGAGGAGGAAGTAGATTGTTTAAGCCACGTACCAAAAGCGGCTGTATACTTTACGATATCAAGCGGGGTGAGGTTATCACGAGGTATACCACCGATCGTACCTCTTATACCAGATATAGACTTTATTAAGGTCACAATAAAAGCAAGTTTTGTACTGGCTACAAAGCTAGCAATAAATCGCTATTTTCTCACAGCACGCGGTGTATAATTCGTATGTATGTAAGAGTAGTAATTTACTTGTCCTCTCCGATCATAGTTTTATTACTTATCACAGCTTAATTTCAGAGAAGTACGATAAAGAGGTGAAACAGATAGTGGTACATCTAGGAAAGAAGCCTTCAAAGATGAAAACTAAACTTAACCCTTAAAATGATTGAGAATATGCCTATTGACTATAACATCGAAGATTCTACCGTTTTTAAAAAAGGGGAAGAGAAGGGAGTACAGAAAGGAATAAAACAAGCACTAATAGACATCGCCAAAAGGTGTTTAGCACAGGGCAAGAGTTATGAAGAGACTGCCCTTATACAGGCTTAACCATTAAGCAAATAGAAGCCTTAAACTCAAAAAAAAGTAAACACCATCTACTTGGATTAATGTTGAAAAAGTATCACGTTTGTAGATTAGCGTTGCATCATTTGATGCTCGCTCAATTGAAACTAAAAGGGTATTAACTCTTTTGAATTTGAGGAAGGGCGGTAGGAGTACGCTCGGAGGGTTCATTAGGACACTCATCGACTACTTTACCGCAGTAACCACAAGTTTCTCCCTCTTTGTTCAAAAAAGGGCTTTGTGAAGCACAAGTACCTCTAAACTCACCCCCCTTGATAAGGAGTAAACGAAGACTCAAGGCTACAAAAAAGAAAGCTAAAATACCTAATGTTAGGAAAAGCGTAATCATATGAAGTACTAATTTTAATACCTGTGTTAAAGTATTTTTTTAACGAAACATCATGTGTAATGGTTCAAAGATAGTACTTCTAAGTTAGAAAATATAAACCAAGCTTACCTATCAGGAGTAATAGTAATATAGTAAAAAGGTTCGCTATTTATTTTACTTGGTGATTCTCCTAAATCATGATATATTTACGAATATAAACTACTTACAATTATTGTTATACAACGCGCTCTGTTTCTATGAAAAAAACCTTACTTATTATCTACCTCGTAGCCTTTATTGTTACGATAGGATACACGCAAAATCAACCGATACGCTGCTATACAACTGAATATATGCAGCATTTACATCAAGAACATCCACATCTCCATTCTGATGAGCAATTTGAAACTTGGATAGCAGCAAGGATGAAAGCGCTAAAAGCGCGGGGAATGCGTCGAGATGCTACCTATGAAATACCTGTGGTAGTACATGTGATTCATGAAGGAGAGGCAGTAGGGGTTGGTAATAATATTTCTGAAGCACAAATACTTTCTCAGATTCGGGTGCTCAATGAGGATTTTAATAGAGAGAATATTGATGCTGACAATACACCTGGTATCTTCGTTTCGGTAGCGAGTAGTATCAGTGTTGAGTTCAAAATGGCCATACGTGATCCTGATGGTGCACAAATGGCAGAACCAGGCATCAACCGTGTAAATGCAAGTGCAGAAGGCTGGGGTGAGTTCCCTTACTCGGTTGACCTTATGCAGTTGGTGGTGAAACCAAATACCATTTGGAATCCAGAGGAATATCTTAATATCTGGGTAGTACCCATAGAAGATGGTATTCTAGGTTATGCCCAGTTCCCAGAGGGTTCGACTTTGAATGGCGTTCCCTCACCTAACTTTAATGAAACGGCTGATACAGATGGTGTAGTAGTGCTAACAGAGTCTTTTGGAAGTAACTACGATGCGGCTGGTGAACTTATCGCTGACCCTTATGACTTAAATGTTTACGATAGAGGACGAACACTGACCCACGAGATAGGACATTTCTTTGGTCTAAGACACGTATGGGGAGATAGTAACTGTGGTAACGATTTCGTGAGTGATACTCCCACACAGCTAACTTCTAATGGAGGCTGTCCTAGCTTTCCGCAGTCTTCTTGTGGTAACACCTCCGATATGTTCATGAACTATATGGATTTTACTTTGGATGTTTGTATGAATCTCTTTACACAGGGCCAAGTAGACAGAATGATCACTGTGCTTGATAACTCGCCGAGAAGAACAGAGCTGCTCTCGTCAAATGTTGCAGAGGATATACAACCTAATGGTATATACGCAGCTTTTAGAGCAGATCGCTTTACCATAGAAATAGGAGAGTCCATCAATATCACTGAGCTATCTTTCACAGGAGGGAATACTAGCATCACTTCATGGAGCTGGAACTTTGACCTAGATGGAGAAGGAGGTGTAAGTCCCTCCAGTTTCAATGGCCAGAACCCGCCCACCATCACTTACAACCAAGTAGGTGTTTATCGTGTACGACTCACCATCAGTAATGGGAGTACTACAGACGAACGTATCGCAGAGATTAATGTGCTTCCTCAACCACCGCTCGACCTTGCTATTGTAAACAGTGATTTAATAATAGTAGATGACATTGAGCGTGTGGCCAAACGGGTAGAATTCAGGTGGATAGATCAGTCAGAAGAAGATGCTTTTCAGGTGATCAGACAGCCTATTTCTTTTGAAGCGCCTGCCGTATTGGTAGAGACATTACCTGCTAATACCACTACCTATACAGATGATAACTTTACAGAAGAAGAAACTAGCCAAGGAATCGTTCGGTTTGCTTATGTAGTGACTTCTGTTAAAGAAGGGTTACAGTCTGCTTCGGAAGTGAAAATCGTTGATGTCCGGTTTGATCAAGCAGTAACAAACATAGAAGAAGAACTTTCTGAGGAATTCCAGATATATCCTAATCCCTCTGATGGCATATTTACTATAGATTTAGAAAATATACCCGCTCGATCAGTCGAAGCAAAAGTATATAATTCGCTTGGTCAATGTGTAAGTACACAAACACTTACTCCCTCTACAAAAAATTATCTCAACTTAGAAAGCTTAGAGGGTGGTATTTACTTTCTACAAGTCACAACAGAAGAGCGTACTTGGAAAACCAAAATAGTAATACAATAAGTACTATTTCCAGTTAAATAACTCAATCTAGAAGCTATTAAGTTGATGATTTAGCTCTCTATTAGGAAAAGGAACGTTTTAAGCTCTTATAGCCTTTATAAGGATAAATCAGTAGCTACATCACCAAAGGGTACGGCAACCATCTTCTTTTTGCCACCATATTGGATTTCTGTAAAGACCCTTCCAAGACGAGTATCTATTTTTTTGACTTTCCCTTTTACGTAAATGCCTATGTAAGGTACTTGTACTGCCTCGCCCACTTTGACGTTGGGAACAATAGGTAGCGCCCTACAACGAGAAGTATCATATACTTGCATATGTCCAGCAAAGCCTATCGCTAAGATTTTTTCTTGGTGTTGTGTGACAACCGTCGCTTTTTTAAACCTATTTCCCTCTCTGACCGCTAGGGTACTTCCTGGTACACCTGTGGCCAGTAGTTTTGTAAAACTTTTGGGAGCAAGTGCCTCCTCCATCCGTCCAACTGGCCTGCCTTGCCTATCTCTGCTAGGATCGTTGTAGCGAATGTCTAGGTACCTTACTTTTGGGCGTTGCGGATCGCTAGCATCTGTAACAAGGCAGCGCTGCATCTCTTTTCTTGATGACCACCAACCTAAAAGAATATCACCTTCTTGGATGTCAGGTACTTCAGTTAGTGGAATAATCATATAGTTTGGAATACTCTTCTTTTGGCCTTTTTCAAAAATAAGAACAGAGCGTGCTTTACCGGGAAGATGCATTCTGGCTTGTTGAAAAGTAAAAGTCACCTGATCTGCGCCCATACGTGTAGCTTCTTGTTGCCCTTTTAGTGAGAAAGTAAGTACATAATCGCCCACTTGTGCTTGGGTAGGTGCTAGGGGAAAATCAGCAAAAGGGGCCACCTGCTTTACTTCTACCTCTGCACTCGAGGCTTTTTGAGAGGTGTCAGTAAGCGATTTTTTCCGTACAGCAGACTGTTGTGGGTCATCTTCTTGATAATCTTCATTAGTATCACCACCGCAGCCATATAAGAGCCCTATGGTAAAGCTTAGGAAGAGGAGTCGGGTATAAATTTGCATATTTTTATAAGGCTTTTTAAGATTCTTATTTGGTAGTAATTGTTTATTACTGAGCAAAAAATGCTCAATTTCATTTTCTATATCAAGATTTTACTACTAATTTTGATCCAAACTACTTCATTACTACTCATTGAAGGGACTTGCTTACATATTTTTACTACTATTTAGTTGGCAATTGGGCGGGAAGCTTTTCATCCTTACAAGCTTTCAATTAAACAGGGCCTACATTGCTAGTAACTTATGTGAAAAAAAAGCCGAACTAAACGCTACCTGTAAAGGTGCTTGCTACTTAAAAAAGCAACTTCAACAACAGGAACAGCAAGAAAACCAACTCCCTGTTTCGCTAAAAGATAAGTTTGAAGTGAGTGTGTTCATCGAAAACGAAGCATTAAGGGCTTCCACTACCTTCACATCACTAGTGACACCATGGTGTGAGCATTACCGTTGGAGTATACTAAATGATCTCAGAAAAGAGATTTTTCATCCGCCCCGTATATAATTACCATTTATAGCTTGTTTTTAAGATAACTTTCATCCTTAGCATACTTACAAAAGTGGGTAACAAAAGGATGTATGGTTAATAAATTTGTCTGTTGGATGCCTCTAACACATTATCTCTTGGTGTAAAGGCGAATCCCATTTGTTTTCATTAAAAATAAAACGCCATGAACTTAATACAATGTATTTGTGGGCTATTGCTTGTTTTTATTGCAGTTGCTTGCCAAACGAAAGAGCAAAATCATAATGCTGATTCTCAAGCAGTAGGTGAACTGCTCATTGATTTCAATCACGTGGTAGGTACACAAGAATTAGTGTTAGATACCGCCACCTATGCCAACGCACAAGGTGAATCTTATCAAGTAAATATTCTTAAGTATTATATTAGTAATATTCAACTAACCAATACAAAAGGGGAAATCTTTACTTACCCTAAGAGCGAAAGCTATTTTCTGATAAGTGAAGCTGAGCCAGCTACAAAAAAAATAAAATTGGTGGATATTCCTGAGGGAGACTACGATCACTTTACTTTTACTATTGGTGTAGATAGTACTAAGAGTGTTGCTGGTGTAGAAGAGCGTGTAGGGGTGCTGGATGTGGCTAATCCGAAAACCATGTACTGGAGTTGGAACACAGGGTATATTTTCTTCATGCTAGAAGGTACTTCTCCTGCTGCACCCGATTCCACTGGTAATCAAATGAAATATCATATTGGTTTCTTTGGCGGGTACGATGCTAGCATGCCTCCAGATGCCGCGCCACGCATCAATAATGTTAAGAAACGTACCCTCGACTTAGAAGATACCCCTTTAAGAATACGCTCAGCGCAACCTTCTAACGTACAGGTGAAGGTAGATGTAAATCGACTGTTTACAGGAGAAGAAGAGGTGAGTATTGCCACCCATCCAGTAGTGATGACCACCCCATATTCTAAAGTAATTGCCAACAATTATGTGGAAGCTTTTCAAGTAGATTTTGTTAAGAATAGTATAGAAGAATAGTTGGTATGACTGTAAGAAAAAGATTAGTAACGATATGGATGAGTTGGTTGGGATTAATGGTGGCTTGCCAGTCAGTACAAGAAGAAGCCACAGATGCACAAGCGATTGCTTTTGAGCAACCTGCTTCCTTTCCTGCGCCTACCTATAATCTACGTGAAAATCCAGTATCGTCAGAAGTATTTGCCTTGGGGCGGCTGCTTTTTTACGATGGCATTCTTTCGCGTGACTACACCATTGCTTGTGGAAGTTGCCATATTCAAGGCACTGCTTTTACGCACCACTTTCATGATGTAAGCCATGGTATTGAAGATCGCCTGGGCACGCGCAACGCCCCTTCGCTGGCGAATATGGCGTGGCAGAAGGAGTTTTTTTGGGATGGCGGCGTAAATAACTTAGACATGTTCCATATTGTACCTATTGAAGATCCTGTAGAGATGGACGAGTCAATGGAAAATGTGCTAAAAAGGCTAAGGGCACATCCCGATTACCCTGCCCGCTTTGAGGCAGCTTTTGGTACAAAAGAAATCAATTACGAACGTTTTTCGAAAGCGCTATCACAGTTTGTGGTGTTGATGGTTTCTGCCAACGCTCGCTACGATCAGTACAAGCGAGGAGAAGTAGAATTAAATGAAAAAGAAATGGCAGGTTTACGTTTGTTTGAACAGAAATGTGCCAGTTGTCATAGTGGAGAACTATTCTCAGATATGACCTATCGTAATAATGGCCTGGCGATTAGTCACCATAACGATGTAGGACGTTACAGAATCACACAGCTAGAAAGTGATAAGTACAAGTTTAAAGTACCTAGTTTGCGTAACGTAGCCAATACTTTCCCCTATATGCATGATGGGCGCTTTTACACGCTAGAGCAAGTGCTCAACCATTACCAAGGCGGGGTGCAAGACACGCCTAACCTAGA
The DNA here is from genome assembly GCA_937911505.1 of uncultured Cytophagales bacterium. Classification (GTDB taxonomy): domain Bacteria; phylum Bacteroidota; class Bacteroidia; order Cytophagales; family Thermonemataceae; genus CALEMF01. The sequence goes on along the minus strand of CALEMF010000038.1, from coordinate 43,609 downwards.
TAGCTTACTGATTCGTGGTGATCAACGGGGTATTCCGCTTACGCAAGAAGAAAAACTCCAACTGATTGCCTTTTTAAAAACCCTTACTGACGAGGAATTTCTACGAGATAAACGATTTGCAGAGACAGGTACCGATATTATCCGCTAAACTAAATGATATGACATCACTTTGAAAAAGCTTATTACTATAGGGTTACTAGGCTTGTTAGTCGTACAAATCACGAGTCGAACTTGGATACTTATTTCCTTCAAGTTCAATCAAGATTTTATCGCTACCTATTACTGTATAGAGAAAGAGGTCGAAAATAATACCTGTAAAGGGGTTTGCCAACTCAAAGAACGGCTGCAAAAGACTACACCACAAGAGCAAGAGCAGCCTGCAGAGGGCGCAAAAAGACCCATAGAGTTAAATTATTTTTCATCGTCGAGGCTTGCAATTGGGGTGGAAAGAAGTGTTCAACTACTAGATGATCAGGTGACGCGCTTCGCTACCATTCATTGTAAAGAACCGCACCTTACCCCGCTCTTTCGCCCGCCTATTGGGTAACCCAATGCTTACTTTTCGCTACTCGTCCAGTTACTTATAGGTGACGGATAGGAGTAGCCCATATTATTATTTTATCAATGATCATTTAGTTATTTATTTCCATGAAAAAGTACATTTTCATCATATCTATCCTATGCTTAGGCTACTATACTGCCTTTGCACAAAAAACTATCAAGGGGAGGGTAGTAGACAGCCAAACCCAAGAACCACTCATAGGCGCTACTGTAAAAATAGCAGGCACTACCGAGGGGGTAGTAACAAACACCAAGGGAAACTTTACCTTAGAAGTACCCCAAGCAGAAGTAACCTTAGAGGTAGGCTATATCAGCTACGAGTCAGTAACTGTCCCCATAAGGAATAATACCTCGCTGAACATCAGTCTTAAACCCAACAACCTTTACCTTAATGAGGTGGTGGTGACTGGATTTGCCAATGAAAAGCGCCTACAAGAAGTAGCAGGCTCGGTAGGACTGATTACAGAAAAAGAGCTACAACGTGCCAATACCATTTCTTTACAACCTGTTCTCAATACTATTCCAGGCGTACGCGTAGACCAAAGTAATCTTTCTGATACCCGTATTTCGATTAGGGGCGTAGGCGTACGTTCGGCTTTTGGTAATAGAAATTTAAAATTTTACGTAAATGATATTCCACTCACCGAAGCAGATGGTTTTACAAGAATAGAAGGACTCGACGTGGCTACGCTGGGCAGGGTAGAAGTAATCAAAGGGCCTGCCTCAAGCATTTATGGCTTTGGGACAGGCGGTGTGCTTAATTTCCAAGTGCAGAAGTCAGCCTATGGCGAGCAGAGCCTCTCTACAGATGCGCTGGTAGGTGACTATGGGCTTGCTCGCTTATCTTCTACCTACAAGGTAGGAAACGATAAAATGAACATAGCGGCTACTTACGGTTGGCAACAACTCGACGGTTACAGAGATTACAGCAGCGATGTGCGTCGTTTTCTCACCACGAGTCTACAGTTTTACCCCTCTGACCAGCAAACGGTTTCAGTGTTTATCAATAGAACGACCCAACTTTCTGAGATCCCAGGATTCATCAACCAGCAACAAGTAGAAGAAGACCGCAGACAGGCGGACCCTAGGAACTTGGAACAACAGGCTGCCCGCGACCAGACTTGGACACGCATTGGGGTTTCACACGATTATCAGTTTACAGAAAGTTTTAGAAATGTCAGTAGCTTGTTCACTTCTTTCTACGAATTAGACCATCCACTGGCTTTTGCCTACTTGCGCACGGGTTACCAAAGCTACGGTGGCCGCACTCGCTTTGTATTTGAGCCGAATATGAGTCGTTTTAAAACACGTTTTACGGTAGGTGGAGAATACTTGAATGGTATTAGTCGACAGTTGCGTTACGTTAATAATGAAGGAGAAGAAGGCGACATCATTCTAAATGCCGACCAGAATAATACCCAGTATAGCCTTTTTTACCAGTCAGAGACTTCACTAACAGACCAATGGCTACTGACACTAGGCATCAGTTATAACCGTATTGAGTATGATGTGCTCGATTACTTACAGCCTGAGCGTACAGATGTGAGGACATTCGATCCCGAGTGGACGCCACGAGCGGCCTTGTCGTACCTAGTCAGCGAAAACCACGCCCTGCATGCCAGTGTGAGTTATGGTTTTGCTCCCCCTACGGTTACAGAAGCCAGAAATGTTGATGGTTCCCTCAATACGGCTCTTAGACCCGAAACGGGCGTGAACTACGAGCTAAATGCCAAAGGTACTTTCTTAAACAAACGTTTGAATTATCAGGCGGCTATTTTTCGCTTTGATGTGTCAGACGAGCTCATTCCCCAGTCAGTAGAGCAAAATGTAACCGTCTACAACAATGCTGGGCGTACCAGCCGTAATGGGGTAGAGCTAGGTCTTTCTTATGATTGGGTGGTAGAAGAGAGCGGCTTCATTGAGACGATCAAACCTTTTGCAACGGTGGCTTACTCCGATTTCCAGTTTGAGGAATACCAAATTCTGAACGCAGATGATGAAGTAACTGCCGATTTCGCAGGCAATGCCTTGACGGGTGTCATGCCTTGGGTGGTTAATGTAGGATTAGACATTTATACCCGCTCAGGCTTCTACTTCAACACTACCTACTTCTATAATGATGAAATGCCTATGAATGATGCCAATACAGATTTCAATCCTGCCTATCGCCTATTGAATGTAAAGCTTGGGTATGAAAAAGTACTGGCAAAACGGGTAGGGCTGAATGCCTATGTAGGAGTAGATAACTTACTGAATGAAAAATACAGTTCTCGTATCGCCCTCAATGCGCGTTCTTTTGTGCCTGATGCGCCTCCTCCTTATTTCCAACCCTCTCCTGAAACCATGTGGTATGGTGGGGTAGGTGTAAAATATTTCCTTAATCAAATGTAAGATGGAAAAGACATTAGTAAAATCATCCAATAAGACGACAGGGCTCCGCCGTCGTTTGTATCGCTGGCATCGTATCATAGGGATCATCACTGTTATCCCTGTTATTTTCTGGACACTTTCTGGGCTGATGCACCCTTTTATGGCCAATTGGTTTAAACCGACCATTCCTAATACCTTTTTGGTACCGAAGCCTATCAACAAAGACCAGATGAGTCTTTCCCTTCGGGAAGTATTGGAAAAGAATCGTATTGAGGCACTGAAAGCCTTTCAACTAGTAGCGTTTGAGGGGAAAACTTACTATCAAGTAAAAAGTGCTAAAGACCAACTGCTTTATTTGGATGCCACTACGGGTAAACTATTAGAGAATGGCGACAAAGCCTACGCCATCTGGCTAGCAAGGTACTTTTTAGAAGACCAGACAAGTGCTATCAAGGCGATTACGTTGCAAACTGATTTCGATGCAACCTACAAGTCCATCAACCGTTTACTACCTGTTTGGAAAGTAGATTTCGCTCGATCAGACGGGATGACTATATACGTAGAGACCGCTTCTAGTCGTCTGGGTACGTATAATCCTACCTCCAGAAAAGCCTTTTTGTGGATTTTTGATATTTTCCATAATTGGTCTTTTTTAGGCGCCATCACGAACAATACCATACGGGTTACCTTTATGATTGTACTCTTAGGGATTATCATCTTGTCAGCGCTAAGTGGTTTGGTTATTTACGGGATGCTTTGGAAAAAATTTAGAAAGCCAAAAGCTGGTAATCGTATAGGTATTTTGAGAAAATACCATCGACAGATAGGATTGGCAACGGCATTGGTAACTTTTACCTTCGCTTTTAGTGGTGCTTTTCACGCTACTCGTAAATACGAACCCAATCATTTACCAAGCTATGTATACGAACCTATTACTGAAACCAATACACTTCCAAAACAGCTTCCTGCCATACAAGGAGCCCCCTTGCTAAATATGGGACTTGCTACCATCGCAGGAACACCCTACTTTCGCCTTGTGCAGGCGAAAGCTGAAGGGAAAGGAAGTGAGGTAAATTACCTACATCTCCAAACAGGCGAAGTATTGCCAGAGGGTGACTTACGGTATGCCGTATATCTAGCGGAACAGTTTAACCAGCAAATACAAGAGAAGACAGGAGAAATTACAGTCATCTCTTCTCAAAATCTGGTAGAAAAAGCTGTATTAACCAGATTTGATGAAGAGTACGGCTTTGTTTTTAAACGCTTGCCTGTTGTAAAGCTGCATTATAATACCCCACAACAGACTGCGTATTACGTAGAAACCAGCACCGCAAGATTAGCCGCTAAAATCGAAAATATAGATCGGGCAGAGGGCTTCTCTTTTGGGGTGTTCCATAAATTTTCTTTTATGGCCTGGGCAGGTAAAGATGTGAGAGACCTCACCACGATGCTTTCGGCGTTGGGGGTATTGGTGGTAAGTCTTTTTGGGCTAGCCCTTTTTATAAAAATAAAGTAACATTGTTGTAAATAAATATTAACGAGAGATAAGATGAAATATAGATTCACTAGTTTATTGATTATCAGTAGCCTTTGGGCTTGTCAGCCAACCAGCGAAGAGCATCAGCACGATCATACACAAGCAACTGCTCAAGAGGGTACGCAAAAAAGCCCTTCACGTACTGCTATGGACAACATCGGCGATACCCATGTACATATTACTTACAACGCCCCTAGTGTAAGAGGGCGTACTATCTGGGGTGGTCTAGTGGCCTACGACGAAGTATGGGTGACAGGTGCCCATAATGCTACCACTATTGCCTTTTACGAGGATGTAGTGATCAATGGGCAAACACTTCCTAAAGGTAAGTATGCTTTCTTTACCATTCCTTCTGAAGAAGAGTGGTCGGTCATTTTTAATAAAAACTGGGAGCAACACCTCACCGACGAGTATGATGCCAAAGAAGATGTACTACGTTTTCAGGTAAAACCCCAAGAAAGTGATCATACAGAGCAGCTTCTATACAAGGTGGTACCAGGCGAGAAAGGTGAAGGGAAAATTGTAATGCAGTGGGAAAAGATAAAGATTGAGGTGGAGGTAAAGGCTTAACTATTTTGAAGAAACCCTAGTAATGCCTCAAAATATTTTGTTTGCTTGCTCGTTATAATCAATATGGTTCTTCGGTATTTGATGCATAGACATAAGTTAGCTACATTATTTTTGGGGCTTTTTTGGCTGGGCCTTCTGCAACCACTGAGTGGTCAAAATATTACCTACGAAGATTTTTTTGTAGAAAGTACTGACAAGGTCAAGCTGTTTGTAAGAGCATTCACAAACACACAAGCAGTACCTAAGTACAAATATCCGTTGTTATTATTGCATGGAGGTGGGCCAGGCGTATTGGCCTCTTTTGATAATGAGGTTCCTGAAGGTTCTTTTGTCAAAGATTTAATAAGGGCAGGTTTCAAAGTGTACATGATGAATGCTAGAGGGTGGGAACAGTCTACTTTACCTACTTATGATGCACAAGACACCACGCTTCTTATTGGAAACTACAAAGAAGTTGCCACGGACATCGACCATGTAATAGAAGCTATTCGGAAGAGAGAAAAGGTAAAGCAGGTTTCGCTCTTTGGCTGGGCTACAGGAGGACATTGGGGTGGTTATTATGCTACAAAGCACAGTAAAAAGCTGGCTCATTTTATTTCTTTAAACTCGCTCTATGGCGTAAAGGCGCCTTGGGAGCTCAGAAAGTTCTTTTGGAAGGAAGAAGATACTACTCAGTTTCAACGAACGCAGCCTTATCGTGTCTCTGGTAGGGAAGGGTTAGTACGAAAATGGCACGCTACCATTCCCGTAGCAAACAAACAACTTTGGCGCGATTCCTTGGTGATGGAACACTACAGGAATACAGCCGTAAGCTTCGGGGAAGATACTACCCAAATGAAAGTGCCGGGCGGATACCGAGAGGAAAGCTTTTACATGTCGTTAGGAAAGCAATACTGGAGCGCTCGTCAAATTACTACTCCAACGCTTGTCATTAGGACTGAATTAGATTTTTGGTCGCGACCAGAAGATATAAAAGCCATAAACGATGACTTACCTAGCACCGCCCGAAAACGTGTAATCACCTTACCTGGTACGCACTACGTATTTCTTGATAAACCTGAGCGTGGAAGAAAACAACTAGTGGAGGCAATAGTAAACTTTATAGAAGAAAAATAGACGATTGGGTTGAGGGACTGAATGGGTGATTGTGTGAATGAGCGAGTGAAAGAAGGATGTATTATCTTTTAATCACTCATTAAAGAAGCGTTTTCCTTCTTTTACCTAAAAAATAGGTGGTGACCAAATGCATAAAAAATAGACTGATGACTAAACATTTATAAAGGCAATTAACCATTATGATGATGTAGGAAAGCGTCTTTGTACGTGTTTTTGCAAATGCCCGTCTATCCTTACGTGCATTCAGCAGACAACTATAAGTAGACCATTCTTTTACCTAACTATCTCTTCGTTTTCACTAGAAAAATAAATTCGGTTGGCAGTGATAGCGCGACTGAGAAATAATTAAAAAGATTACAAATTTTACAAAAGAAGAATGACATTTCTTTAAACTATTGTACCTTAGAAAGCGTAGTCAAAATAACCACCATTGATTCCTAAGAATATGTTAAAATCACTCTATATCATATTGTTGTTTTTTCTTTTACCTAGTATAGGCTGCACCCAAGAAAATGAGCCTGCCATTGCCACACCTACTGAAATGACCTATACCACCGAACTGGTGGTACCAGAGTTGGAGATTCCTTGGGGAATGGCTTTCCTCCCTGATGGAAGTATCTTAGTTTCTGAAAAAACAGGGGCTTTACTATTGTATAAGGAAGGTAAAAAACAAAGCATCGAAAATCCACCTGCCGTGTACACAAGAGGGCAAGGAGGGTTGCTTGATCTGGAGCTACATCCTAATTACGAAGAAAATGGCTGGATTTACATCTCCTACTCATCGCCTGAAGGTGGAAATGGAGGACACACGGCTGTGATGCGTGCAAAGCTAAGTGGCAATCGCCTTACCGACCAAGAGATACTTTATAAAGGAACCCCTAATACTTCTAGCGGAACGCATTTTGGATCAAGAATGGAGTTTGGGTCAGATGGGCTGCTCTATTTTTCTATTGGTGATCGCTACAGTCGTGATCAAAATCCACAAGACATTACCCGTGATGGAGGAAAAATTTATCGTATCCACGATGATGGGCGCATTCCTACCGATAATCCCTTTGTAGATGAGCCCAACGCCAAAAAAGCCGTTTACAGCTATGGGCATAGAAACCCGCAGGGGATGGTAAAGCATCCTGAAACAGGTGTGATCTGGGTACACGAGCATGGCCCAAAAGGAGGTGATGAGATCAACCTTATACAACCTAGTAAAAACTACGGTTGGCCTAAAATTACTTATGGCATTAACTACAACGGTACAACGATTACGGAAGATACCGCACTCCCAGGTATGGAGCAACCTTTCTACTATTGGGTTCCCTCTATTGCCCCTTGTGGTATGACCTTCGTTACTTCTGATAAGTATCCCGATTGGAAGGGAAGCTTACTAGTAGGTTCTTTGGTATTTCAGTATTTAGAAAGGTGTGTCATTGAGAATAATCAGGTAACTAAGCGAGAAAAGCTCTTTGAAAACATCGGTCGTGTAAGAAACGTACGGCAAGCACCTGATGGCTACATTTACGTAGCAGTAGAAGGAGAGGGCATTTTTAAAGTAGTACCTAAGTCATAACGCGCGGCGCTTATTATGATGACCAAACTTATTTCGATAGCCACTACAGGCTTGTTCTTAACAATTACTTGGGGAGGGCTTTCTTCTGTGAAGGAGCCAACCAAGCTACCCATAATATCGCCTCAACCTGATCCGAAGGCAGAAAGTATTAAACGAGGAAAGCTTATCTACGACGAACTCTGTATGACTTGCCATTTACCTTCAGGAGAAGGGGTAGCGCCTACTTTTCCGCCTTTGGCAGGGTCTGATTATCTAATGAAAAACCTTACTGAAAGTATTCGAGGCATCAAGTACGGGCAGAAAGGGAAAATTACCGTGAACGGTAAGACCTATGACGGTAACATGCCTTCGATGGGGCTCAATGATAAAGAAGTAGCCGACGTAACCAACTACATCCTTAATACGTGGGGCAATACCTACAAGGGAATAATCACAGCGCAACAGGTAGCAAACATTAAAAAGCAATAACCCTCTTTCCTTTGCCAATGAATAAAGTGATAATTGTTGGAAGTGCGCGAAAAGATGGTAATACGGCGGCAGTCGTCAACGAACTGAAATTACTTCTAGGTTGTGAGGTAATCGACTTGAATGATTACAACATAGGATATTACGACTATGAAAATGCTAATCGTACAGATGACTACCTGCCACTGATGGAAAGAATTATTGAAAACTACGACCTGCTGATTTTAGCAACTCCTGTATACTGGTATGCGATGAGTGGCATTATGAAGGTATTTTTCGATAGATTGACCGATCTGGTAACCATTGAAAAGGCATTAGGAAGGAAACTGAAAGGTAAAAAAATGGCAGTAGTGAGTTGTTCGGCTGGTGGTAACCTAGGCGAGTTCTTCTGGCTGCCCTTTAAAGAATCAGCCCAATACTTAGCTATGGAGTACGTATGTGATGCACACACTGTAGTAGGTGAGGATAATACGGCTCGTATAGCAGCTTTTGCTAAAGCCATAGATAATGCTACCTCTGTGTAAATAAACGTAAAGGTAACTTTTATAGCTTAGATAAATACTCAGGAAGCCATCAAATGGCTTCCTGAGTTACCTCTATCATTTGGCTATTTGCTTGTACCAAGCGACTGCTTGGTCGGTTGTTCTGTCTAGTACCTCTGCATCATCATAATACTGGAAGTGCCCTGTTTCACCTTCCCACTGTAGTTTCTTCTCTTTAGCAGGTACGGCTTCAAATTGCCTTTTAGCCGCATCGGGTAAGAAACAATTATCGCTATGAATCATCAAGTAGGGCTTGTTAAGCTTCTTCGCCGCAGTGAAAGACTCGTACTCAAGTAAATTAGCATCGCTCATCTTCGCATAATTATTTTTCCATATACCTTTATTGGCCCATTCAATGTACCAGTTGTACACAAATTCGCCTGGCATGCCTACATCTGTACGCGTTTTATCCACCGCAGGTACGTTGATCACCTCACCTGTTTCTTCAAAAGTTTTCCTAGCCGATTGTCCTTCAGCCAAACGTTGGTTCAAGGCTTCTTCTGAGCCCATCCACTGAACATCAGCTTCGTGGTCTCGATAATGACCTGCTACCGTCACAACACCTTGAAAGAGGTCGTCTTCGGCCACTGCTCGAAGCATCTCAGAGCTACCTTGACACACCGCAAAGCCGTAAATCTCACTTTTCTCTACCATGGGTAAAGAAGACAGAAAACGCGCCGCTGCTTGTGTATCTTCTACCTTGGCAATGGGATCTTCAAATTCACGTGGCTTTCCTGAGCTTTCTCCTCTGTAACGTGGATCAAAAGCCAAGGCGATAAAGCCTCTTTTAGCAAATCTTTTGGCATATTCGGTAGGTGCTTGCTCTTTAGCAAAGGTCATAGGGCCTAGTAGCGGAATAGCGGGATATTTCTTTCCTTTTGTGTAGTCATCTGGAAGGTAAAGGTCACCTACCAACGTTTCACCTCCACTTTTGAAGGTTACTTTGTTTTTACCGGGCTTTAGATCAGCGATTGCTTTTATTTCTTCTACTTTCATGTTCTGATGATTTTGGGTTTTTGTGGGGTAGTTTATGAGCAGTATAAGTGCTATGGATAAAGTTATCTTGACAATTCTCATATGCTTAAAATTTTATTTGTGATGGTATTGAACTTATCAGTGAGTATAAGGGCGATTAATAACCTTACTCGCCTCGTGTGGATATGTATTAAAAAACTTTGCTGTTCTATTGACAGAGATGCCTATTAGTACAGGTTTACAGTAAAAGTTGCCTTGTTTACTTTAGCTTGTCAAAAATCACGTGCAACCTAATCGAGCGATATACCGAATGCATTCGCCATTACAATGGGATTGAAGTACTCTGTATATTCATATATTTTGCTTTCTCGAAGCTTGAAAATGCCCACATAATCGTTTTCATACATTCCTCCTTTTATGATGTCAATTTTACCTTTAAAGTGGACAAAAAAGACCGACGGGTCTTCGGTTGCGTATATTTCACGCGGAAATTGCATACGACTGAATTGTTGGGGTAAACTACTATATTGTTTATAGATAGCTTCTCTACCGTCTAATACACTCGGAAAGCCATTGGGTATATACGGGTTGATTTGCTTTGCGTCTACTGTAAAGATGCGTTTCAAATCTTCAAAATTTTGTTTCTCTAGGGCTATAAAGAAAGCCTCTACCGTCTTTTTGTTACTTTCTACTTGCTGCTTTTGCTGAGCGAAAGCCACATTGATCAAGAAAATAAGGAGGCAAAAAACTATGAATCGTTTCATGAAAAAATGGGTTAGCGTGTACAGAGATTTCATTGAGGTATTGATGAGAAGCATCCACCTCTATGCACATTGGATGCTTCTCACTCTTAGATTATAGATACTTTTCAAAATGACTAGCGACTTGATCCATAGAAGGATTTACGAGGGAGTCTTTATGGTAAAAATCTAGCTGACCACCTTCCATCCATTGCAAATCTTTGGGGCCTTTCAGTAACTCATAGAAGGCTTCTCCAGCAGCGGGCGTGGCAGCCTCTTTGGAGGTGATAATAAGAGTAGGCGTATCAATTTTCTCTGCGAAAGCAACGGGTCGGTAGTTCAGCCATTCGGTCCAGTTGACCAAAGCAAACTTATCAGCCGACCAGTTGGGAACTTTACCCAGTTTCGGATCAAGATAATAATCAAAAGGGCCGTACATGGCCGCATTAGGGTCAGTTTCGCTAATAGAAGCAATGTAGGTCATCTCTCCAGTTTCCTCATAAGTTTTTTGGGCAGCAGCGGCTTTAGCCAAACGCTCTTTAATGCCTTCTTCTCCGCCATAAAAGGCGTTGACTACCTCATCAGTATTGAACCAAGGAACTACCATGGCAAACGCTTTGAAGCGTTTGTCTTCAGCTACGGAAGCGGCCATATAACCACCACTGGCACAAACGCTTAAGCCGGCTGTTTTTTCAGTATTTACTAAAGAAAGTCCCGTCAGATAATCCATCGCGTGAATAAAGTCTTCGGATTTATCCGCCGGGATTTCCACAAAGCGAGGCTCCCCTTCACTTTCTCCATAGTAGCGGTGATCGAAAGCCAAGGCTACAAAGCCACGTTCTGCCAATTCTTGGGCGTATAAACCGGCCATTTGTTCTTTGACGGTGGTCCAAGAGCCTCCTACTACAACAGCAGGGTAGGTTTTACCCTCTTGGTAATCTGCAGGTAAGTACAAGTCACCTACCAGTTGCTGGTCTTCGCTTTCGAATGTTACACGATTTTTCCCAGGCACAAAAGCTTCTTTCTCTTGTGTATCTCCTACGTTTTCTGATTTTTGCGAAGATTGTCGATTGTCTTCGGGTGACTGACAGCTAAAGACGACAATCAAGAGGGCAAATAAATGGAGGTGGCGCATAAAGTTTTTATGGTTTAATTGTTGAAAGATTTCACAAAAAACAGGTTGAAAAAAGAAGTAGTTAGAAAGAAAAAAGACAAATAGTTATCAAAAAGTGACTTTTTTGACCTTGTCTTAAGAAGCTTTCCGATAAGCGGAAGGTGTTTTCCCTGTAAAGGCTTTAAAGTGTCTGTTAAATTGAGGGGTATTTTTGAAGCCTAGCTGGTAGGCAATCTGAGAAATACTCATCTCAGTATTGTTAAGCTGTGCCTTTGCAACCTCTACTATCTTGCTTATTATCATTTCTTTGGCAGTCTTCCCAGTAGCCTTCTTGATAAGACGCGTGAAATGCCTAGGAGAAAGGTTGAGGGCATCTGCGTAAAAAGTTACGGAATGCTGCTTTTCTATGTGAAAGCTGAGAAGCTCCTGAAATCTGTATTTGATACTCATCTCGTAAGGTACTTCTTCCTGCTTAAACGTATAAAAATAGCGTTGGCAGTAAGATAAGAACAATGAAAACCAGTCTTGTAATATGACTCTAGTATCTGTCAAACTAGCCGCTTGTTCCGTTAGCATCTGTTCACAAAAAGTACTGAGTTGTAGCAGAGAGGTTACGTTTAGCGAAAATAAACTGGGCTGGCCATTTCGAAAAAAACTACTTCTGAATTTTGAAATGTTGGCTCCTAAGAATTCTGATCTAAAAAAAATAGTGTAGCCGCTCCATAGAGCATCGTGTTCGGAGGTCCAAGTAATGATAGTTCCTTTTGGAACAAAGTACAGGCTATTATTGGAAATACTATAGGCATTGGCATCGAAGGAAGCTTCATAATCTGAGTCTACATCCAAGCAAACCTGATGAAAACTGCACCGGTGGGCATACATACACTTCAGGGAATGTTCAGAAATAGATTGGTTTCTGAAGATATAAAAGTCGTCAAACGGTGCACTTAGTCCCGTAACAGCGGCCTTATGAAGATCATTAAATTTTTGGAAAGTAGGAATCATAGTGGATGCTCCTTCTATGTAGTAAACTGATATTTACGGTGCCATTCTTTGAAGCCTTTCCAAGTAAAGTAAAAAAGAATCACGTAAAGCACTAAGCTTACCCATAGTTTTTGATAGAAAAAGAGAGGAAGATAACCTATGTTAACAAAAATCCACAGGTACCAACAGCTTAGATACTTCTTTACCATAAGTGCTTGCGCGACGATAGCCGAAGATACTAAGAGGGCATCGTATAGTATCAGGTCACCACTTTCTATTGAACTATTGATCCAAAAGAGAAGAAGACTTAGCAAGCTAATCGCCAAAAAGGTGTACATCCATAACAGTGGCGTACCTTTCTTAATAATTTCTTTGGGCTGTTGTACCGCAGGAGACTTCCGCCAGCGTGCTAGTCCTACTACGGCTATACCGAAGTAAAGAAGTTGAATCTCCGCACTTACTATTAAACCAGCCGACCAATAGATGACAGCATAAAACAACGCACTTAAAATCGCCCAAATCCAAGTGATCCACCGTTCTTTTACAGCGTATATCACGCTTAGAAAGGTCATGGAAGCGCCCGCAAGTTCAATAATTAAATTCTTTGTAAGCATCTACCTCAAACTAGTTCTTGAATAGGCACGTGCATAGAAGGAGGTATAGTTTTTTAACTTTTGTAGCAGTCTTAAAAATGATGGTTTTCTTAGTTCGCTAACTCAGATAAGAACTTGATACGCATAAGGCGAATTTCCTCTTCTGAAAAATCTTCCTCTTCTAATTCTCGGAGCGCAGTTTGTATATTATCTGTCTCAGCACTCATAAAGTAATCGTAGAGGTCATCTTGGCGGTCGCCTTCAATGACTTGGTCAATATAGTAGTCTAGGTTGAGTTTAGTGCCTGAGTAGCAAATATGCTCCACTTCGTCGAGCAACTCATCGAAAGAGAGCGATTTACTATCTGCAATTTCTTCTAAATCTATTTTACGATCAATCTGCTGAATGATAAATATCTTCGTCTTTGATTTATTAACGGTCGATTTTACTACCACATCGGAGGCAGTTTCAATCTCGTTTTCTTCTACGTATTTATTAATTAAGTCAATGAAGGGCTTTCCAAACTTCACTACCTTACCCATTCCTACCCCATTAATTTGCGCAAGCTCGTCGCGTGTAGTAGGGTAGACGGTCGCCATCTCTTCCATAGAAGGGTCTTGGAAAATAACGTAAGGAGGCAAATTCTTCTCTTTCGCTATTTTTTTACGTAGTTTTTTGAGCAAATCAAAAAGTACTTCGTCATGTGCCTTAGTATTATCTTGTAGATGGGTCTCTTGCTCTTCTAGGTCGTCTTCTACCGTACTTTCAAGATCGATGCTCTTGGGGAAGCTCACCTCAAAAGGGTTACCCAAAAACTTATGCCCCTTCTCGCCAATACGCATAACACCATAGTTTTCTATATCTTTTTCTAGAAAGGCGTGCATAAAGGCTTGTCGAATGAGGGTATACCAATAATGACGGTCTAAGTCTTCTCCTTTCCCTTTTCCAAACATCTCCAGCTTATCTTGGTCGTAGCTTTTGATGTAGTCGTTGTATTCTCCTAAAATGACATCTACTAAATGGTTGATACGAAAGCGCTCGCCAGTAGCTTGTACAGTTTTGAGCGCAAGTAAAAGGTGTTCGGTGGCTTTGTATTTTTCTAAGTTAGTACCGCATTTGTCACCACAATTGGTACAGTCTTTTTGTGAAAAAGACTCTCCAAAATAGCGTAAGAGTTGCTTACGACGACAAATAAATGATTCAGCATAATCGGCTACCTCTTGTAGAAGATAGCGAGCATTATCGCGTTCCGTAACGGGTTTATCTTTGTTGAATTTTTCTAGTTTCTGGATGTCATTATGGTCGTACAACATAAAGCAATAGGCATCCAGCCCATCCCGTCCTGCTCGACCCGTCTCTTGGTAGTAACCCTCTAGCGACTTAGGGGCATCATAATGAATGACAAAACGAACGTCAGGCTTATCAATACCCATCCCAAAGGCGATGGTCGCCACAATTACATCTGCGTCTTCATTCAAGAAGGCATCTTGATTGGCTACGCGAGCGGATGCATCTAGCCCAGCGTGGTAGGGGAGTGCTCTGATATCATTGACACGTAGCAATTCTGCCACTTCCTCTACTGTTTTACGGCTTAGGCAATAAACAATACCACACTTGCCCTTGTGCTTTTTTACAAATCGTATTAATTGCTTTTGAGGGTTTTTCTTAGGCCTTACTTCGTAATATAAATTCGTTCGGTTAAAGGATGATTGGAAAACTTGTGCGTTTTCCATTTGCAAATTCTTTACAATGTCCTGTTGTACTTTTGGGGTAGCGGTAGCCGTCAGCGCAATAACAGGCAGGTTGCCTAAGCTATCAATAATACTTTTAATCTTACGATACTCAGGTCGGAAGTCGTGCCCCCATTCAGAAATACAATGTGCCTCGTCAATGGCTACAAAAGAGATGTTGGCTTTCTTTAAGAAAGCTAGGTTATCTTCCTTGTTCAAAGATTCTGGGGCTACATACAACATTCGTACTTGCCCACTAAGAATGTCTTGTTTGACACGATTTGTCTCAGATTTGGTGAGGGTAGAGTTTAAAAAGCGGGCGTCTACACTTACTGTTGTCATCTGGTCGACCTGATTCTTCATAAGTGCAATCAGCGGCGAGATAACAATAGCAGTACCTTCCATAATGACGGCAGGTAGTTGATAGCAAAGTGACTTCCCTGCACCAGTAGGCATAATCACGAAAGTATTCTTGCGGGCAAGTACACTACGGATAATTTCCTCTTGGTTGCCCCTGAATTGGTGATAGCCAAATACTTCGTGGAGCTTATCTTTTAGAAAATTCGTATCCTGACCTGTAATCATGTCTTTCAGCGAATAATTTTATATAAGTGATAATAATAGTGACTTTTCGATATTGATTGATTGATTCTTCTCCCACACCCTTAACCAAAGATAACTAAAAAACCTTGGTTTTGAAATTTCTCTTTAGCTACTTACTCAGCTTCTTTACTTGAAGCAACAAGGCTACTTTACAGGGTAGTGAATTTAGCTATAAATCCAATTTTTTTTGCAAAAAAGTAATAAAAAGTTGTTTTTTGTAGTGAAAAATAAAGACAAGCTATGGTAAGTATTGAGAACAATTTTGTCGTGATTATGGCGGGTGGGGTAGGTACGCGTTTTTGGCCTTTTAGTAGAACCCATTTCCCAAAGCAATTTCACGATGTACTAGGTGTAGGAAAAACACTTATTCAACAAACCGTAGAACGATTCGAAGGTGTATGCCCTAAAGAGCATATCTATATTGTTACCAGCAAAGATTATGAAGAGATTACACGACAGCAGTTACCTTTCTTAAAGGAGGAGCAAGTCATCCTAGAACCTCTCAGAAGAAATACAGCACCTTGTATAGCTTACGCTTGTTATAGAATTGCCCAACGCAACCCTAATGCTAATATTTTAGTGGCTCCCGCAGACCACGTAATTCTCAAAGAAGAAGAATTTAAAAAAATAGCTAGAAATACCCTGCACAGTGCTTCTAAAAAAGAGGTGTTGGTGACGCTAGGCATCAAACCCACCCGACCTGACACAGGCTATGGATATATCCAGTACCATCAACGTAGAAATTTACTGAGTATCTTTAAGAATTTTTCGTTAAAAAAAGTAAAAACCTTTGTAGAAAAGCCTGTAGAAGAATTGGCACAACAGTTTCTAGAGAGTGGTGACTACGTTTGGAATGCAGGTATTTTTGTATGGAATGTACAAACCATTATCAAAGCTTTTGAAAAATACCTCCCAGAAATGGCAGAAGCCTTTTCAGATATACAAGCTACTTTTTATACACCCGATGAAGCAGCAGCGATAGCAAAAGCCTATAGCTTGTGTAAGAATATTTCGATTGATATAGGGCTTATGGAGAAAGCAGCAAAAGATGAGCAAGACAATGTATATGTAGTGCTCTGTGATTTGGGCTGGTCTGACTTGGGTACTTGGAAGTCGCTTTATGAAATACAAGCGAAAGATCGTAATGATAATGTAATGGTAGGGAAAATTATGCACTATAATACTACTAATTGTATCATTAAGATGCCTTCAGAGAAGTTAGTGGTTGTGAATGGGCTCGATAATTTTATTGTGGCAGAATACGAAGACGTGTTGCTTATTTGCGATAAGAATGATGAACAGCGGGTGAAGGATTTTGTCAATGATGCTAAAAAACAATATCCCGATTTTACTTAGTAGTTGGCTCTACTTTATATACAAAGTACTTGGTATCACCACGCCAAGGGAAAGCAACGAACTTCTCTTTGTAGTAAATTGTCACGGACTGTCCCATATGTGTTGAGATTTGCTCAACGGTTTCTTTATCGTTCGCATTAACCGAAAAGTAGAATTTATCTATTTTAAGAGCGGGTGTATCACCAGTATTTTCATAGCCAAGGTTAAGCTCCCCTTCGTAAGTCTTAAATAAAACGCCTTTCTTGCTAAATTTATAAAGTACGCCTGCTCTCTCTCCACTGCTATAAGTACCAAAAATAGTATATACCCCAATGAGTATTACCACTATTAAAGATAAGATTCCAGCAATTCTTAGGGACTTCATAAAAAAGTATAGTTTAGGTTTCTGCTTTTTCTACTAACTCTTTCTTTACAGGAAATACCAATGAGGCTACTACGCTGATAGTCAATATACCTAATATGACAAAAATAGAATACACATTCTTAAAGCCTATTTCTTTAAGTTGCTCAGCAAAAATCATCTTAATCCCAATGTAGGTGAGTAAGAAGCTTAACCCGATCTTCAAATAATGGAAGATGTGCATAATATTAGATAGGAAGAAGAACATAGAGCGTAAGCCCATGATCGCAAAAATATTGGCGAAGTAAATCACCATTCGGTCACGAGAGACAGAAAAGGCTGCTGGGATGGAGTCTACTGCGAAAATAAGGTCAGTAAACTCTATAATAAGTAGTACTAAAAAGAGAGGCGTGATCATTAGTGTTCCTTGGCGGCGTATAAAAAACCGATCGCGTACGTAGCGCGGGTACACAGAAAAGTACTTCGAAGCAAACTTTACCACTGGATGCTTTTGAGGCTCTATTTGTTCGTCGTCTTCTTTTTCAAAGAAAGATTTAACCCCTGTGTAGATGAGAAAACCTCCGAAAATCCAGAGAATCCAATGGAACCTAGCTACTAATTCAGAGCCTACCCAAATGAAGATAAAACGCATGATCAAAGCGCCTAAAATACCCCAAAACAATACTTTCTTATAGTACTTCTCTTTTACGCCAAAGGCTGAAAAAACCATAATAATCACAAAGATATTATCGGCAGAAAGGGTGTACTCTAATAAGTACATGGTGATGTACTCCAAAGACATATTGTAGCGGTATGCTTCCAAACCTGCCTGAAAGTTGTCTTCATTAAGTTTAATGGGCAACTCATAACGCTCTACAATGTCTTTCAGCTCCGCAAAGTTGTCTATACCGTGAATCCAATCACCATGAGTTCTTAGAATAAAATAAAAACCTACTGCAAGCGCTACCCAAACCCCACTCCATATGGCGGCCTCTTTGAAGCTAATTACATGGTTTTTACGTGAAAAAACGCCCAAATCTAACATGAGCATGCCACAGATGAATACTGCAAAACACGCAAAAAATATGAACTCGCTACTTATCATAGATGATATTCAAAAGTACTTATAGTGACTGAAGACTCCTATAGTGTTCAAGTACTCCATAATTGATCCTTACCCAAGATATAAATATTTTGGAGGTAGAACAACTTAGTACTTGAAACATTTCGTAAATGTAATATTTAAAAACAATTTTGTAGTAAAAAAAGGTTTTTTTTTTACGTCTATCGCTGACGTATCTACGAAAAATCCTAATTTTGTTAACTCGCTATAATGTAGAAATTGATGACAACACACTTCGACTGGTACAGGGTTTTTGCGTCGCTGGTGGTAGCTGAACAACAAATGTCTGTAAAGAGCATGCGTGCTGTGCAAGTAGGAGCCCGTAGGGTATGCCTTATTCGTACAGCAGCGGGCTTTTTTGCGTTACAAGACTTCTGCCCCCACAACAAAGCGTATCTCAGTAAAGGGGCGATCAACGATTTCGGAGAGGTCATTTGTCCTTGGCACGGCTACCGTTTCCGCATCCAAGATGGACAAAAAGCCGCTGCTTATGCTTGTCCCGATGCCCAGACATTTCCTATACGAATTGACGAGAAAGGCTTTTGTATTGGTGTGCCTAAAACGTAAAGTGAGGGATTAAAAAATAAGGTAATAAGGGGTGAGCAAATCTCGAAAAGTAGGGGTATAGTTGCCCTTCTGGTCACGTATGTAGAGTGTTTGCGCACTAAAAGAGGTAGCAGAAGAATAAGAGAAGACGGCAATCTCTCTCAGCACAGGGTGCTGCTCAGAATGATGAATAAAGAGAAGATGTTCTTTATGAAGCTTTATAGTTTTTGCCAAGTCAGTAAAGCGCTGCATAGGATAGGGGGGAAGTAGAATCCATAGCTTCCCTAACGGACTAAGGTGCTTTTTAATAGCTTTGAGTAAATCTTCAAAAGAAAGGGTGTCTGTATGGAGTGCTTGGTTTTTACGTGTATCACGCGCCTTCACGTGACGATCGAAAAAAGGGGGATTGGTAACGATTATATCAAATTTACTTTGGTAAGTAAAGTTTTGTATAGTACTAGAAAAAAGCGTAATGGAAGACCAAGGGCTAGCGGTAATGTTCTCTTGGGCTTGTTGGCTGGCCATCTCATCCATTTCTACCGCTACGATGTCTGCTTGGCTTCTTTGTGCTAACATTAACGAAAGCAGCGCCGTACCTGCTCCAATATCTAAAATACTTTTGGCCTTACCAGTTTTCACGTAAGCACCCAGAATACAGGCTTCGGTACTTACCTTCAGGCCACAACGCTCTTGGTAGACGGTAAATTGCTTAAACTGAAAGTAGTTTTTGGCCATCTGGGAGAATCGAAAAATATTTAAACTGAAAAATTATTTTCTTTGTTAATTATACGTAAGTTACATGAAAACATTTTTTACTGGCGATTTTGATTGCGTACAAACTTAAAACTTGCAGGATCAAAAATGAGGTCAGTGTACAGACCTAAAAAGTGCTAAGGTACCTAAAAGAAATCTTTAAAAGCACTTTTGGACAAGATACATACATAAATACACTTGAGTCACCTTAAGATATTACTTAGCCAAACCATTAAAACGCAGTTTCATGGCAGAAGAAAAAAATATATTAGAAGAGGTAAAAAAGATATTTACCGCTTACCTAGAAAATAAATCCTTACGTAAGACACCCGAGCGCTTTGCTATCTTGGAAGAAATCTACACAAGAGGAGGGCACTTTGATGTAGACTCACTCTACATCAGTATGAAAAATAAAAACTATCGGGTCAGTAGAGCGACGGTTTACAATACCTTAGATATTCTAGTAGATTGTGACCTAGTGACCAAGCACCAGTTTGGACAGAACATCGCACAGTATGAACGCTCTTATGGTTACAAGCAACACGATCACATGATTTGCATAGAGTGCCACAAGGTAATGGAATTCTGTGATCCACGGGTACAAGGCATTCAGGACATGGTCGGTAATTTAATGAACTTTAAGATTCTCCATCACTCCTTGATTTTTTATGGAGAGTGCCAACGAGAGAATTGCCCCGATCGAAAAACTATAGATGCTTCTATGTCGGTAGAAAAAAAGGCCGAAAAGTAGGTAAAACGACTGGGTGAAATGTTACCTAATTGAGTCGACTATTCAGAGGTTTTTTTGCTTTTCATTCGCCTTTTCACGATAGGATAAGTATATTTGTAGAAAACAGCCGCTTCCGAAGTAGCCACTTCGGAAGTGTTGTTTTTAAGACTTCAATAAAAGTATATTCAGTAATTAATGATAAGTGTATGAGTGTTCATCTTTTGCTAGGCTTACAATGGGGCGATGAAGGAAAAGGAAAAATCGTAGATTATATTGCACCACAATACGAAGTAGTAGCTCGTTTTCAAGGAGGCCCTAATGCAGGGCACACGCTAGAGTTTGACGGGATTAAACATGTGCTTCATCAAATCCCTTCGGGTATTTTCAGGAACGATATTACCAACATCATTGGAAATGGCGTAGTACTAGATCCAGTTGTTTTTAAGGAAGAGATCGAAAAATTAAAAGACTTTAAGATAGATTTCTCTAAAAACCTATTCATTTCCAAAAAAACACAATTGATTCTCCCAACACATCGGCTCCTTGATGCTGCCTCTGAAGCCGCCAAAGGGAAAGAAAAGATAGGGTCTACACTTAAAGGAATTGGCCCTACTTACATGGATAAAACTGGTAGAAATGGCCTACGCATTGGTGACATTCTCTCTGCACATTTTAAAGAAAAATACCAACTACTGGTCGCCAAACACAAGCGACTACTGCAGCACTATCAATTCGAATACGACTTGGCAGCGTTAGAACCTGCCTTCTTTGAGGCGATTGACTTTCTGAAAACCTTCAATCTGGTAGAAAGTGAATACCTTATCAATGATGCCTTACAAGCAGGGAAGTCGATTCTCTGCGAAGGCGCACAAGGCTCTCTACTCGATATCGACTTTGGTTCTTATCCTTTTGTAACCAGCTCTAACACAACTGCCGCGGGTGCTTGTACAGGCTTAGGAATTGCGCCCAATCGTATCGAGAAAGTAATGGGTATTTTTAAAGCCTACTGTACACGGGTAGGGAGTGGGCCTTTTCCTACGGAGCTGTTTGATGACATAGGTGAGCAAATCCGAAAAGAGGGCAATGAATTTGGCGCTACTACGGGAAGACCCCGACGCTGCGGTTGGCTCGATCTCCCTGCTTTGCGCTATGCAGTGATGCTCAATGGGGTTACAGAACTTTTTATGATGAAGGCTGACGTACTCAATAGCTTTGAGGAGATTAAGGTTTGTACCCATTATCGCCTTCCTAATGGAGAAGTGACCGACCAAATGCCTTACTGCCTCATTCACGAACCCATCGAACCAATCTACGAAACACTTCCAGGCTGGCAACAATCCCTCGATCAGGTCAATAGCTTTGAAGAAATACCTGCGGCGCTCTCTGCTTATATCCAATTCATCGAAGAGAAAGTGGGTGTTCCTATTCACTTGGTTTCAGTAGGGCCCGATCGTACCCAAACCCTTCATAAAACATCAGTAGCAGCCTCTAGTTGAGGCGTATAATCCTAGTTACTTTAAAATCAATATACACTTGGCTTTCACCAAGTGTATATTGTAGAAAGTTTTATTGCTTCAATATTTTATACACATAGCTATCTATTTCGCCCGTTAGTCTCAAAATGTAAATACCAGCGGGTAAGCTTTCTAGCTGAAGTTGTGTCTCTTCACCTACTTGTTGTAAAGCACTTACTTTGTTACCGGTATGATCATGTAAGGTGATTTGGTAGGTTTCTGCTGTAGTATTGGCAATTTTCAAAATATCTTGTGTGGGATTTGGATAGACCTGTACACCTTTAGGAAGCTCATTGATTACAGGTGCAATAGGGGAGGTACTGGCAACTGATTCATCTGTACCAGCAGCCATCAATCTACTGTTACCTTTGCTAAATTTTACCCCCGTCACGAAATTATTAGTGTTTAATTTGGCTTGACTAGCGCTTGTCCATACAGTTCCTTTGTCGTTTACGTTAATAAAGCTTACATCACGCACGTAGCTGCTGGAGACCCCGTGGAGCCGTCCAGCGTTTACATTGGCATCGGCTATGATTTTAATATTTTTAAAGACAAACTTATTCAGGTCTTTGTTAAGAATCGAATGAGAGTAGATCGTTATCAAATCGCCTGAGCTTCCTTCTATGCGTTGATTTTCTAGGGTGATTTCTCGAATGACAGCCACCTTTTCTGAGCCAGTAATAGCATTGGTGGGCTTTACCATCATAACTCCCCCACAACCGTTATTATATACAATGTCTACGTATTGGGATTTAATTCTGCGCATATACGGCGCTTTTGATTCTCCACCAAAACGGTACGGATGTCCTTGCCCCAACTTACCTAACACGCAGTTATAAATTTCAACATCTTCTATGGCTCTGCCATCTCCCCATTTCGTACCTTTAAAAGCCAAACAATCATCAAAAGATAACACAGCGCAGTCCTGTATTCTGAGGTCGTTACTGTTGATAATATCTATGCCGTCCCGTACTTCTGAGAGTACTTTTACATTTTTTACCAGCGCATCGCTGGCATTGATTAACCAAAAGCCCCAGTCGTCTTGCTCATTTACAATAGTAATTCCCGCTACCTCTACACCTTTACCATCGCCTATTTTAAGTGCTGGTCCTCTGGAAATATCATTGCTATTAAAGAGAATACCTCTACCATATACTTTGATGTTATTGGCTCTTCTATAGTTAATATGCCCCTCTACAATAGCGCCGCCTGCAATATAAATAGCCCCAGAATTCTCTTTAGTAAGGTCGCCGCTTAATTTGTGATAACCTGGACCAAAATAACGTATAGAACTGGTTCCTTTTGTAGGTGGGTTTACCTCGGGCGGGTTACTGAATATCGCTAAAGGTCTTGTGCGATTTCCATTAACTTCGAGGATCAGTTGCCGCGCCTTGTCACGCATCGTAAAGGTGATTTTATTGCCATTGCGCGTACCCTTTATATTATCGTTAGTAGGCCGAATACGGTAGTTGTTTACTGTGGTTCCAATTACTCTGATTTCCACTTTAATGTCACCAGAAGACTCGAAACTACCAAAATGGGTATCAGTCGTTTTCTTCATACCACAAGCAGTAGAATACTCTTTTCGATTGAAGAAGTCGTATACGGGTACCTTTTTCCAAGTACCTGAACCTTGCTTGACGCGAATTTCGTAAAACTTACTGATAGGGCTTCCTTTTGGAGCAGGCCATATTTTGATGGCAGCAGAGAGTGTAGAGTAGTTACACAACTGGAAACCTATCAATAAAAAGCTAACGAGAATGAATGTGTAAGAAAGTTTTAGTGGTCGCCAATTTAACTTGGCAGAATAGTAAAATGTGGGTGTCATAAAACTAACAGGTTTAACAATAGTGAATTAAGTATAAAATACAATAAGAGGTTAGTAATTAGTAGTAAGTGGTAAAGTAACTTTTCTATCGTTGTATACGATTTTACACCAGTGAGGTTGTAACTACTAGCAGGGTTTGTGAAAGTGAATAGTAAAATAGCTTTTTCGAAAGCCTGAGCCCAATAAATTTTTTCCCGTACTTCCTCGGTATACACCCCCTTATTTAGAAGATGTATCCTAAACGAAAATCAAGTATATCAGCGATATGGCGATGAGCTTTGAGTGTACCAGCTATCTTGAGACGCTCACTGAGTCGATAGGAGAGGCCATAACGTTGATAAAGGAGGTCTGTTTCTCTGAAATCCTTATGTAAGTAGATACCTAGCTGCTGAGAAAAACCGATTCTTCCTACCACTAGCTCGTGTCCTGCTAGAGCGGCAATCTCCCAGTAGTTACCACTTTCTCCACGCCGTTCTGCCATAGTTTGCGTATGACCATTAAAAAGTGCTTCTGTTCCTAGTTTGAGGTGGCTCAAAGCTCCTAGCTGATAACGCCACTGTACAGCCGCCCCATAAATAGGACGCAACTCACTGTCAAAACCATTTTCCTCAGGGGTATTTTTACCACTCAGTACGGCCAAGACAGTGAGTTGTGTTTTTCGTTGGCTTTTGTCAAAGGCTTTCTTAGGATAATTTGGGAAAGAAAAAGGCGTAAAAGACCTTGTGACCCCCACAGAAAAAGTAGGGAAGTTCATGCCTTTATTAGGCTCTTGAAGCCCTCCATTAGAAATATGGTTGTAATTGGCAGAAGCCATTAGCTGCCAGTAAGGGTCGAGCTTATAGTATAGATTTCCTTCTACACCCAAAAAGAAACTAATCGGAAAGCTAAAAAATAAGTTGCTAGGATTTTCTTCTGCATCGTACAACTGCGATAGGTAAGCCAACCCTAGTTGTGCTTTAATTGAGCCATAGAAACGATTGCGTGCACCAATAAGCGGTTCTATGTAAGGTACAACTGCTATAGTACTACCCAGCACGTCTTTATTAGCAAAATTGAAGTACTTGATACTAATCCCTTTTTGAGAAAAACACTGGCAACTGTTCCAAGCTTCTTGCCCATTTTGTACCCAGCCTATGGCTATCTCGCCTCCCCAAGGCGACGAGCCAGAGACATCTATCAATTCTTCGCTGTGTGGAATAATGAATCCATAATGAGACCTAAAGCTCAATAATAGTGGTTTTTTTGAAGTACTATCTTGTGCGATGCTTTGTAAATGACTCAGTAAGCTAGCTACAAGAAATACCTTGATTAGCTTTTTCATAAAAAGGTATTACTTTTTAGGATAATAGTTTTGCTATTAAGTACTGTCGCATGAACAGAAAAGTTTTACTAGGAAGAAAGAATTGTTTGTTGCTCTTTCTTAAAAACTGATAAATATCATATAGTTCCCTGAGCCAGTTCATTCAAAAATCGTACTGCCTTCTGCATCTTTACAGTACTTACACATAGAAAGGCCTGTATGAACGCTACTTCCTCTTTTGTAGAACCTACCGTAAAATGCCATCACTGTGGTGATGACTGCCCAGCACAACCTCTTACCATAGAAGATAAACATTTTTGTTGTATAGGTTGCCAAACGGTTTATGAAATTTTACAAGCCAATGATCTTTGTACCTATTATAACTTAGACGAAAAGCCTGGTATTAGCCTATAAGGAAAGAAGTTGGGTGATCAGTATGCTTACTTGGTAGAGGAAGCTGTGTTGCAACAACTGTTACTATACCAAGATGAAAACTACGCCAAGGTAAGTCTCTATATCCCAGCAGTACACTGTTCTTCTTGCGTATGGCTACTGGAGAACTTCGCTCACTTAGTAGAGGGGGTGCAGGAAGCCCGCCTTAACTTTGTAAAGAAAGAGCTAACACTTGCTTATGACCCTAGTGAGACCAACCTACGGGCTATCGTAGAGCTACTCGCTACACTTGGGTATGAACCACTGATCAACTTGGCAGTTACCGAAAAAAAAGAGAAAAAAAGTACTTACAACCGTAGAGTACTGTTGCAGATAGGCGTTACAGGCTTCTGTATGGGAAATATTATGCTGCTAAGCTTTCCTGAATATTTCCATTTGGATGTACAACACCTCGTCGATCGGCAGTATCAACAATTTTTCTTGTGGCTCAACGCCTTGTTAGCGCTGCCTATTTATTTCTTCGGTGCAGCCGACTACCTGAAGGGGGCTTATCGTTCCATTAGAGAAAACTGGAAGAAACACACCCGCGAACTAAGCGTAGATATTCCCATTGCCTTGGGTATTACGGCTCTTTTTGTGAGAAGCTGGGTAGATACCCTACAAGGACAAGCAGGCTACTGGGACAGCTTAGCTGGATTGGTTTTCTTCTTACTACTAGGGAAGTGGATGCAAACCCTCACCTTCAATTACCTTTCTTTTGAGCGTAGTTATAAATCCTACTTTCCTCTGGCCATAAAAATACAAGAGAAAGACGAAGAGCGCTACATTCCTATCAATGATTTACAACCTTCACAACAGGTAATTGTACATCATCAGGAGCTGATTCCTGCTGATGCGCTGCTTATGAGTGAGAAAGCCTACATCGATTACAGTTTTGTAACCGGTGAGGCAACGCCCGTTACGAAGAAAAAGGGTGATTACATTTACGCAGGGGGTAGGCAAGTAGGAGAGCGCATTACGTTGTTGGTACAAAAGCCCACCTCACAGAGCTATCTTACCCAGCTTTGGAATCACCAAGCCTTTGGGAAAGATATGAGCACCGTCCCTACCTATATAGCTGCGCAATTTAGTAAGTACTTTACCTATATCACCTTATTGATTGCCTTTACAGTGGCAGCTTACTGGGCTTTTGCAGATCCTTCTTTGATGTGGATCGCTACGACAGCAGTACTGATGGTAGCTTGCCCTTGTGCACTTACGCTTTCAATGCCGTTTACCATGAGCGCCGTAATGGCGGTTTTTGGTAAGCAAAAGCTGTACGTAAAAAATCAAAACGTCATCCAGCATCTCAATGAGATTGATACCATCGTATTCGATAAAACTGGTACGCTCACGGAGACAAGTGCAAGCGCTGTAACTTACGAGGGCATTCCACTCAGTGAGGAAGAATATCAACTAGTAAAATCACTCACCATACAATCTACCCATCCACTTAGTAAAAAAATTGCTACAGCACTGGCAAGTAAAGTAGTGGAGGTAAATACTTTCAAAGTATATCCTGGGCAGGGGATAGAAGGTAAAGTAAAAGGTCGATGGCTTCGAATAGGAAAAGCCTCTTTTGTAGGGCAAGAAGCGTATACGCCTTCGAAAATGACGGCCGAAGTACATGTAAGTATCAACCGTGAATACAAAGGCTATTTTAAAATAGAGGCGCGTTACCGTCCAGCTATCGCCCAGTCGCTCAATCAGTTAAAAAGTACTTATGATTTGTACTTACTATCGGGCGATAATGAAGCAGCACAGCCCGCGCTAGAAAGCTACTTCACAGAAATGCATTTCCACCAACAACCACTTGACAAATTACAGTTTATCGAGCAACTACAAAAAGAAGGAAAAAAAGTCCTGATGGTAGGCGATGGTTTGAATGATGCGGGGGCACTACAGCAAGCCAACGTGGGGCTGGCCATTGCAGAAGATGCCCACACGTTTTCTCCTGCCTGTGATGCCATTATCGAGGCCAATCATTTCCAGCAGTTAACGGCTTTTTTGAAGTTTAGTAAGACGAGTACGCAGATTGTCAAACTAAGTTTCTTACTTTCTCTAGTATACAATGCTTTTGGAATAGGTTGGGCTGCTACAGGGCAGCTTTCACCTGTATTGGCAGCGATCTTCATGCCGTTCAGTTCAATGTCGGTGGTAGTAGTAGCAGTGGCTGCTACGCTTTTTCTTGCGCAATACTACTTTAAACACAAACCAAATGGAAATTATCCAACTCAACGAAAATAACATTGCCGATGAGCATATCTGCTGTGCGATCTCTGATAAGAAATGTCAAACAGGCTACCAAGCTAAAAAAGATTGGCTAAAGCAGCAATTCCAAGAAGGGTATGTCTTTAAGCGGTACGATGTGAGAGGTAAAGTATTTATTGAGTATGTACCTGCTGAGAAGGGGTGGGTGCCGATTACCGCCCCTAACTATCTACTCATTAACTGCTTTTGGGTATCAGGAAAATACAAAAAGCAAGGGTATGGTAAACAGTTGTTACAAGAAGCCCTCAACGACGCCCAAGCACAAAATAAGGCGGGTCTGGTAACCGTGGTAGGCACCAAGAAATTTCACTTTATGAGCGATACGAAATGGTTACTAAAACAAGGCTTTGAAACTTGCGCTACCACCCCAGCGGGCTTTAGCTTGTTAGTAAAAAAACTGGATCCCTCTGCACCCGATCCTACCTTCAATACAGCGGCGCTTGAAGGGACTTGTCCCGACAAAGAAGGTTTAGTTGCTTATTATTCTAATCGTTGTCCTTTTACGGAGTACCATATGCATGTTTCTTTGAAAGAAGCGGCTGAGAAAAGAAATCTCCCCTTGACTATCCATAAGATTGAGACACTAGAACAGGCAAAACAGTCACCGACGCCTGCTACTATTTTCAGCTTATTCTACAAGGGACAGTTTATTACTACCGATCTAAGCGTTTGTATGGATAGTCGCTTCGACAAGGTAGCAGGGAAATATATTATGTCAACCCATTAACCTCATTGCCTTATGTCAGTCATCATCATTTTAGTAATTATTGCTTTGCTGATTGCTGGTGGTTTTTTATTGCTCTTCTTTTGGGCAGTAAAAGACGGTCAGTTTGACGATACACAATCGCCCGCGGTACGCATCCTCATTGATAAAAATAGAAAAGTAGACCCTTAACACACAATCATACAATAATATGATAAATATCAGGAAGGTGTTAGATACTCATCATTTTTATCCTTCTGTTCGGTATCTACTTTTACAAAAAGAATTATAAGAAAATACCCTCATGATCTCCCAATTGATATGATAACCCAAGAGAAAACTACAGAAAATGCACATACGAAACCTGTTTTAGAACAGTTTGCCTACGATAACAAGATTGTACGTGCCTTTATGATTGCTACCACTGTGTTTGGTATTGTAGGCATGTCAGTAGGTTTATTAGCGGCTATTCAGCTCTTTTATCCTTTATTCAACTTTGAGACCTCCTTCCTTTCCTTTGGCCGTATTCGTCCTTTACATACCAACGCGGTAATTTTTGCTTTCGTTGGAAATGCCATTTTTGCAGGGGTGTATCATTCGATGCCTCGCCTGCTCAAAGCACCTATGTTTAGTAAAACACTAAGCTGGATACATTTCTGGGGTTGGCAACTCATCATTTTGGCCGCGGCGATTACATTACCGCTTGGTTTTACCAGTGGTAAAGAGTATGCAGAGCTAGAGTGGCCTATCGATATTGCGATTACAGTGATCTGGGTGGTATTTGGCTGGAATATGATTGGAACGGTACTGAAGCGTCGTGAAAGACATATGTACGTAGCCATCTGGTTTTACTTGGCCTCTTTCGTAACAGTAGCTGTCCTACACGTTGTCAATTCATTCGAGTTACCCATCGCTTTATTTAAGAGTTACTCCGCTTACGCAGGGGTACAAGATGCCTTGGTGCAATGGTGGTATGGACACAATGCCGTAGCCTTTTTCTTGACCACTCCTTTCTTGGGGCTGATGTACTACTACTTACCCAAAGCAGCTAATCGTCCTGTATACTCATATCGTTTATCGATCATTCACTTTTGGTCATTGATCTTCATTTATATTTGGGCAGGGCCTCATCACTTATTATACACTTCTTTACCTGACTGGGCACAAAGCTTAGGAACCGTATTTTCAATCATGTTGATTGCGCCTTCTTGGGGAGGGATGCTCAATGGACTACTTACGCTAAGAGGTGCTTGGGACAAGGTGAGAGAAGACCCTGTATTGAAATTTATGGTAGTAGCTGTAACGGCCTACGGCATGGCTACTTTTGAGGGACCTATGCTTTCCCTTAAAAATGTGAATGCTATTTCTCACTTCACCGACTGGACAATCGCCCACGTACACGTAGGCGGGTTAGGCTGGAATGGCTTCTTGACCTTTGGTATGTTGTACTGGTTAGTACCTAAAATGTGGGGTACAAAGCTATTTTCGGTAAAACTAGCCAATACTCACTTTTGGATGGGCACCTTAGGAATTATTTTCTATGCATTACCTCTTTACTGGGCCGGTTTTACCCAAAGCTTGATGTGGAAAGAGTTTACGGGTGATGGTTTCTTACAGTACCCTAACTTCTTACAGACGGTTACGCAGATTATCCCTATGTACGTGATGCGTGCTATTGGCGGAGCCATCTACTTAGGCGGTGTATTTGTAATGGTGTATAACCTCTGGAAAACAGCCGCGCAAGGTAAATTCATTGCAGAAGAAAAAGCAGAAGCACCTGCCCTCAAGAAAAATGTTCGGGTTACAGGCGGGCACTGGCATAGTGTATTAGAGCGTAAGCCAGTACTTTTCACAGTATTATCTTTCGTAGCCATTTTGATTGGAGGCTTGATTGAAATGGTGCCTACTTTCCTGATACAATCCAACGTACCGACTATTGCGGCAGTAAAACCCTATACACCACTAGAGCTAGAAGGGCGAGACCTTTACATTCGAGAAGGCTGTGTAAACTGTCATTCGCAAATGGTACGTCCTTTCCGTTCAGAAGTAGAGCGTTATGGTGAGTACTCTAAGGCAGGCGAGTTTGTATATGATCACCCTTTCCTATGGGGCTCTAAGCGCACTGGCCCTGACCTGCACCGTGTAGGTGGCGGTGAGTACGGCAATAGCTGGCATTACAAGCATATGTACGATCCCACTACCATGTCACCAGGGTCTATTATGCCTCCGTATCCTTGGTTACTAAAGAATGATTACGACAAGGAAGGCATCAAGAAGAAAATAACCGCGATGCGTACGTTAGGGGTTCCTTATCCAGCAGGCTATGAGGAGCAGGCAGTGAAAGATATGGAGCAACAAGCGCAAGCGATTGTGGCTGATCTGAAGAAAGATAAGATTGAGACACAACCTGATCGAGAGATCGTTGCCTTGATTGCGTACCTACAGCGCTTAGGAACAGACATTAAAGAAAAAGAAACTCCCTCAGAAGCTGAAGCAACAGTGACGGAGTAAATAAAAAATTAAAATAGTAAAGTCTTATGTTTAAACATTATTTTGAATTAGTAGACAACGTGGCGATTTATCCAATTATTTCGCTTACTATCTTCTTCCTCTTCTTTATAGGCTTAGGTATTCACGTAATGCGTATGAAAACCAAACATATCGAAGAGCTAGAACAACTGCCACTCGGCGATGACGATATACAACCCTCTAATCCTAGCATGCCATGACTTCCATCACCGAATTAACCGCCAACGACCTATTATTACTCACGCTTTTAGGTATCATTAGTATCATCATTATAATGATACTGGTTTTGGGCTGGTCGATTATTCAAGTAATGAATAAGATGCTGATGAAAGAGCAGCTTAAAAAAGGAAAGCAGCCTGAGTCAATCTACCAAAGTATTATGAAAGGCTGGACGAATGCTGTCCCTGTTGAACAAGAAGAAGCCATCCTATTAAATCATGATTATGATGGTATTCAAGAGTTAGATAATCACTTACCTCCTTGGTGGAAATGGATGTTCTATGCCTCTATCGTGTTCGGGGTAGGCTATTTCTTAAACTATCACGTATTGGGCTACGCGCCACTAATGGAAGAAGAGTTGGCTATAGAAATGGAACAAGCAGCCATTTCAGTAGCGGCCTACAAAGAAACGATGGCTAACAGCATTGATGAGAGTAATGTAGAAGCGCTTACCGACGAAAACGAAATTGCAGAAGGGAAAAAAGTCTTTGATACCCACTGTGCGAGCTGCCACGGTACAAAAGGAGAGGGTGGGATTGGTCCTAACCTTACTGATGCCTACTGGCTCCACGGAGGTGGTATTCAAGCTGTATTTACCTCTGTTAAGTACGGAATTCCTGAGAAAGGAATGCAAGCGTGGGAGAAAGACTTGCGCCCAGATGATATGCAGCGGGTGGCTAGTTACATTCTTACACTAGAAGGTACGAATCCTCCGGGCGCCAAAGACGCACAAGGGGAAATATACCAACCTGAGGAGTCAGAATAACAAGAGAAGTAGGGAGCATAAAAGAAGCTAAGTGCTATGAGTGTTTTATCAGAGGTAGAGTACGAAGAGATTTATCGCGATAGCATCGCTACAGTAGATGCGAGTGGTAAGCGGGTGTGGGTATTTCCTAAAAAGCCCAAGGGGAGAATGCACCATTACAGAATAGCCCTCACCATTGTGTTATTGGGGCTTTTCTTTGGTATACCATTTATTCAAGTGAATGGACATCCCTTCTTTATGCTCAATATCTTTGAGCGCACTTTCATCATCTTTGGGCAGATATTCTATCCACAAGATTTTGTGATGTTTGCGTTGGCTATGATCATCTTCTTTGTTTTCATTATTCTTTTTACAGTTGCTTTTGGGCGTATTTGGTGCGGATGGGCTTGCCCACAAACCGTTTTTATGGAGATGGTTTTTCGGAAAATAGAATATTGGATAGAAGGTAATCGCAACCAACAGCGCAAGCTGGCAGAACAGCCTTGGAATACCGAAAAAGTGCTTAAAAAAGGCGCTAAACATGCTATTTTCTTGCTAATCGCTATCCTCATTGCCCATACAGCGATGGCTTACCTGATAGGCTTAGACAACACAATAAGTATTGCTACACAACCACCAAGTGCCCACTGGGCAGGCTTTATAGGGCTTGTAGCGTTCACCGCTTTATTTTATGGTGTTTTTGCTTATTTAAGGGAGCAGGCTTGTATAGCAGTATGTCCTTATGGACGTTTGCAAGGCGTATTAGTGGGAAATAATACACTAGGTGTAATCTATGATTTCGTACGAGGAGAGCCGAGAGGAAAATTAAAAAAGAAAGCTGCACCGCCTGAAGATGACCTGATGGCAAAAATTACACAAGGTGACTGTATAGATTGTACCCTGTGTGTGCAAGTATGCCCTACGGGGATAGACATTCGTAACGGAATACAACTAGAATGTGTGAATTGTACGGCTTGTATAGATGCTTGTGATGAAGTAATGGAAAAAGTAGGAAAGCCCAAAGGATTGATACGCCACGCCTCACAAGATATGATCAGTAAGGGAAAGCCTTTTAAGTTCAATACGCGTTTGCTGGCTTATGCTGCGCTCTTATTGCTGCTTCTCGTCATAGAAGGCTTCTTGCTACTAGGCAGAAGTCCTGTAGAAGCAACTGTCTTACGTGTGCCAGGGCAGCTATACCATGAGCGTACAGAAGGCGTGCTAAGTAATCTCTACAATACGCAGTTAGTTAATAAGACTTTTGAGACCCTAACGCTCGATCTTAAAGTAAGAGATGATTTTGGGCGCATAGAACGTGTAAACGGGAAGCCTAATCAGCTTACCCTAGAGGCAGGAGAGAAGGTAGACCTCATTTTCTTTGTGGATATTCCAAAAAAGCAGCTTCAGGAAATGAAAACGCCTATTCAAATAGAAGTATACAAAGAAGGTAAATTGATAGAAACGGCCAAAACTAATTTTTTAGGGCCTTGAGCGTAGTTTATAGAATAAAACATAAAATAATAAGAAGCCATGAGTTGGGGATATAAAATAGCTTTATTGTACGGTAGCTTTGTAGCACTAATGGTGGGTTTGGTTACCCTATGCGTGATGCAAGACGATATTCACTTAGTAAGTAAAGATTACTATAAGCAAGAGATTGCCTACCAAGAAGTCATTGACCAAACCCGTAATGCCGCCCACCTAAAAGAAGCCATTGCTATTGAACAAACAACCAAAGAAATCATCGTTGACTTTCCAGCAACGCTAAAAGGAGCAAAAGGATCACTACTGTTCTTTCGCCCAGCAGATGCTCGTAAAGATGTGACCATCGATTTTCATTTACGCCGACAGCCGCAAGTAATTGTAGAAAAAAAGTTTGATAAAGGGCTGTGGCTGGTAAAAATGAGTTTTCAACAAGGAGAGAAGAAGTTCTACCGCGAACAAAAACTCGTTATCCACTAATCGAACCCCATGATCCCTGTAGCCTTTGTATTAGGACTCTTAGGAAGTTTACATTGCCTTGCTATGTGTGGACCACTTGCTATGGTAGTAGCAGCACAAACACCTCGTCACGCTTGGACGGGCCGCTTGCTGTACAATGCAGGGAGAATAACCACCTATCTGGGCTTGGGGGTATTATTTGGTGCTTTCGGTAAAACCTTACTCTTATTTATCTCCCAACAACAACTCTCTTTTTTGCTGGGTATTTTTTTACTTTTATCAGCATTGCCGTTTATTCATCAATACAGGATAAAAAGGCTTCGTCCCCTTTATCATTGTACCACTTGGGTAAAAAAGCACTGGATTGCGCTTCTGAAAAACAATCAGTATATTACGAAGTTTCTACTAGGTAGCCTTAATGGGCTACTGCCTTGCGGGTTGGTTTATACCGCCTTGGTAGGAGCTTTGGCACAAGGAGCTGTTTGGCAGGGAGCGTTGTTTATGTTGAGTTTTGGGATAGGTACGCTTCCTATGCTTTTAGGAGTGATGATGATGGCAGGTTTGCAGAAGATAAGACTTTCGGTAAATCGTTTTTTACCGTGGGTGAGTGTGATGGTAGCCCTGTTGTTTATCTTAAGAGGACTCAACCTAGGCATTCCTTATGTAAGTCCAACTGTGCCATCAAATACTACAAAAGTACCTGTCTGTCAGGTAAATGAATAAAGACAATCAACAAACAAGTTGATTTTTATCATTTAGCTTTTAGGAAAGACACCTTACTTTTGTTATAAGAGATACATACTTATTGACCTGATGATTGGAGATATCAATAACATCCTTGACTTCTTAAGAGAAGAAGCAAAGAAACACCCGCCCACTACACTGGAAAAAGATGAGTGGCTTTGTAAGGAAGGCGACCTTTGCGAAGGAGTCTTCTTAATTACAAAGGGAAGTGTAGTTGTAAATAAGCAAGGCCACTGGATTCGTTTTTTGGTAGCAGGAGATATTGCAGGCGTTACAGCCATCAACGATGGCTTTGCGAACGTGAATATCAAAGCCCTAGAGCCTACCACCATTATTGGCTTTAAAAAAGACTTTCTCCACGATAAAATGAGAGAAAATCATCTGCTTCGCTTCTCTTTGATACAACTTATGTGTCAAGAACTAGAGATCATCGACAAGCAGTTGCAACTCATCACCTTCAAAGATGCCTACAAAAAAGTAGCACTTATGCTGCTAGCCTTAGAAGAAGCCTTTGATACCCAAGCACAAGTAGAAAATGCCATAGACTTCGATTACAAGAAGATGGCGCAATGGAACAGTATCTCCATAAGGCTTTTCAAACAAACCATCAATTACTTTACAGAAAGAGAATGGCTCAAAAAGCAAGGAAAAAGGTTACAAATTATTAATAATCAGCAATTGAAAGCCTTTGTGGGCTAGTCATACTGGTGGGCAATTTCCTTGATCTTGTTGATGTTTAAAATCTTTATTTTTCTACTAGGAAGCGCAATGAGCTTTTCATTTTTGAATTCAGAAAGCATACGAATGACCGATTCGGTAGCCGTTCCGACGAGGTTGGCTAAGTCTTCTCTCGAAAGTATCGCCATAATAGTTTGACTGTCTTCTTCTAAACCGTAAAAGGTACTAAGCATGAGGATCGTATCTGCTACCCGCTCTCTTACGCTTTTTTGAGCGAGGGCTGCTACGTGATTTTCAGCGGTCTTTAGATCATCGGCGAGCAGTTGCGTCACTTGTAAGAAAAGGTTTTTGCTATCTTTTAAGAATTCTAAGAACATATCTTGCGGGATAAAGCATATACTACAGTCTTCTAGTGCCGTGGCGGTAGCATTATAAGACTCTCCTGAGATGAGCGAGCGATAGCCTAGAACGTCGCCTTCTTTGGCGAGTCGTATGATTTGCTCTTTACCATACTCATTGGTTTTAGAGAGCTTTGCCTTTCCGTTATAGATACAATAGATGCCTAGCGGGTGGTTATCTTCATAAAAGATGGTGTCCCCTTTTCTATATACATTACATTTCTTCTTATGAGGCGTGGTGTCTAGAAATCTTTGCTCTAGCTCACAGAAAATACTAGAAGCCCTTACCGCGCAGTTGCTACAATCTGGGTTTTTATGTTGTGTTTTATGTTTCATTGAGGAGAGACTTTGATGAATATTGGATAACCAAAGATAAAAAAAAGTACTTTTCTGCGAAAACATTTTTATACAAATTTTGTTACGAGATCATTTTTTATTTCAGAAAAAAATCGTATGCAGATTGTACTTAGAAAAAATATTGCAACATTGTTGCAATTAAGAAGACAACTGGTTACATTTGTTATGAATGGTGTTGCTCATGAGATGATAGAGCAATTAATTTTTAAGTAGATAAAAGGTAATATATTACCTACTCATAGTCTCTCTTAATGATAATAAGAGAGACTATTTTTCTTTTAAGAACGTTCTTAGCACAAAGAAGTCGTCTATACTTTCTCTATTTTAACTACGTTGAGCTACACTTCGTTTCGGTTAGCTTCGCTGAGCTACACTTCGTTTCGGTTCTAAAAAATGGATAAAATTCATCAAGTTTTGTTACTTTCTGAGCTGTGGCATTACTATAGCTTTCAAAAAGTACCTTATCTGATCAAGTTTTAACTCATTTTCGGTCAGAAACAAAAAGACTAAAAGAATGTTTAGAAAGTAAATTCTGTGTAATTAACATTTCACGAAATTTTCATCATTTATCCATCAATCTACCTTTCGTTCATTTTTCCTTGATGAAAAACGAACCAAAAAATCAAGAAAATCCAAAGCTTCTGCCCACAGTTCAGCCCGCCTCCCCGCTGGATTTTCAGGCCAATACGCCTATATTGCTCTTAAAAACAAATAGTTAAGAAAGACCTAAATATACTCTAAATGATTTCAAAATAACCACATAAAATAATAACCCTATGAAGCAGTTCTTTTATCATTTCCCACTCTCTCTATTAATCCTCTTTGTGGGTTGCGAACAAAAAAAGACCGACCACCAAGGAGAAGCCAATGCTTACATGCATCAAACCAAGTTTGAAGAATTGGTAGCACGCTTTGAATCGCCCAAACGAGCCAAATGGCAAAAACCTGACGAAGTGATGCGGCTACTTGGTCCACTTGAGGGCAAGAAGGTAATGGATTTGGGCTGTGGTTCAGGCTACTTTACCGTACGTTTGTTGGCTGCAGGTGCGTCTGTCATCGCGGCTGATGTGAACCAAGAATTTCTTGACTATATCAAGAAGCGGGTAGAAGAAGAAACAGAAAGTGCTCCTGAGATTAGTTACAGGAAGCTCCCTAATGACTCGCCAAAACTTGAAGCAGCAGAAGTAGATATGGTATTGACGGTCAATGTATACCATCATATCGAAAACCGGGCGGCTTACTTTACGCAGGTAAAGCAAGGGCTAGCTCCTGAGGGGAAATTGGTGATTGTTGATTTCTTTAAGAAAGAAACGCCTAAAGGACCTCCTTATAAAATGCGTATACCGGCCGAGCAAGTCGAAAAGGAACTGCTGGAAGCAGGCTTTAAGAAGTTTGAGGTAAGGAAAGATGTTTTACCTTATCAGTATATTTTGATAGCGCAGTAAAGGTATGTAACCAGCGGCCAGACACCTGTTAGAGCGTCTGGTTAGTATAACATTAATTATTGGTCTTTTCTTCAGAAGCAACCTCTTTTTTAGTTGTACTAGCAACGGTTTTAGGGGTAGACGTTTTAGTAGTAGTTGTGGCCGTCGTCTTGGGAGTAGTTGTTTTAGCGGTCGTTGTTTTGGTAGCCGTCGTTTTGGGAGTAGTTGTTTTAGCGGTCGTTGTTTTGGTAGCCGTCGTTTTGGGAGTAGTTGTTTTGGTAGCTGTCGTCTTGGTTGTAGTCGTCTTCGCTGTACTTGTTTTAGCGGTCGTCGTCTTAGGTTGTACCGTCTTATTAGCCGTCGTCTTGGTTGTAGTTGCCTTTGTAGTATTGGTTTTAGTAGTACTAGCGGTAGTTTTAGGCTGTACTGTTTTTTTAACGGTTGTGGTTGTCTTAGCAGGCGTTTTTGCTACAGGTACTTCTTTTGCCTGTGCTTTTATTACCTTCAAAAGTTTTTCTTCTGTTTTTTTGAGCGCTTTTTTATGCTCTTTCTCCATTTTTTTAATCACCTTCAAGAGGTCTTTATTTGATTTTTTGATCTCTTTGCTAAGTGACTGATTTACTGCCTTTAAAGCAGAAGATTTAGTATCTTTAGTATTTTTTTTATTGGCCATTGTATTATTGTGTTAATTAGTAAAGGCACAAATATAGTTAATATTAATTTAATGTTAACTAAAAGTTAACTTAATATTGTGTTGGCGTAAGTTTTTAAACCAAAAAGTGGTCTTAGCAGGCGATTTCTTCTTACGAGTTCAAAAATACCCCAGCTACCTAGTAGGGTTCCTGCTAACAATAAATGGAATTCGAGCCAGTCGGTAAGAAGTACTTTATAAAACACCCCAATTAGGATCAATAAAATGGTTTGATGTACCAAATAAAAAGGATAGACTGCTTCGTTGAGATAAGAAAGTAATGTGCTAGGCTTATTTAAATGGTGTTGTGTATAAGCCAAAATAAGCAAAAGCCAGCTACTGGTATTTAACCCTTTGGCGATACAAAAAAGTGTGTAATGAAAAGGGATAGTGTGAGCCGTCTTATCTAAGTACAAGTACAATGGTGTGACCAAGATGGTAAAGTAGAAAAGTATTTTTTTGTTAACGGCTATACTTTTCCAAAATACCTGACCTACTGAAACAAACAGATAGCCATAGAAGAAAAATAATAATAGGTAAATGAAGTTATACCAATCGTAAACAAGGTTGTGTGTGATAGGAAAGAGGCGTCTTAGAAAAAGATGGGTAAGGATGAGCGGGAGTGATAGAAGCAATAAACCTACTCTTGATTGAACCAGCTTACTAAAAAAAGTAAAAAACATACTATTAGGGTGCTTTTTGCAGTAAACAAAAAGAGGACAGAGTAACAAGGCATACATAAACAAATAAGGGAGAAACCAGAGATGATGCCAACTGAAATTACCAGTTGGATAAATACCCACAAAATAGTCTGGATAAAACGCCCAGAAGGAGCCCGTAAAGTCTCCTTCTAAGACACGCTCTACATATACCTGTGGCGGAACGATTACCAACATGCCAAAAGCAAGTGGTACAAGCAGCCGTACAAAACGCTCGCTAATGAATTGTTTGCCTGTACGCCTTCTCAATGAAAAATGAGCGCCCATACCAGCGATCAGAAAGAGCAAAGGCAGGCGCCATTGGTTAATAAACAACATAGGAATCTCTAGCCAAGTGTAGGTAGGCTCGTTCTTCACGTGGAAGTCCCAAGGTACATAGTACATGCCAATGTGGTAAAAGATGAGCAAGGCAAAAGCACCAATGCGCACCCAGTCGAGATCGTGTCGTCGCATAATTGTATACATTTAATGAGGGAGCAACTTACTGCTTAAAGTGCTGTAATGCTGCAAAGTGTGATGAATGACAAGCTTTTGTGATCGCTGACCTACGCAAGGCCAAGCTTTTTCATTTGCCTTTCAAATTGGTGTAAGTTATTTCTTGAAACAGGTATACTAGTATTGGTTTGCCTGAAAGATAACTGATAGCCGTGCGTGTTTCCTGTATACTGTTCTATGGCATGTAAATTCACTAAGTAGGAGCGGTGCGTTTGGATAATAAAAGGATAGGCTACCAAAAAGGTTTGTAAGGTTTTGAGTGACAATCGCTTGAGTAGTTTTACCGTCTGCTGCTGCTCTACAAGATAAATTTCTACATAATTGCCTGTTGCTTTGGCATATAGAAAGTGCTCGATGGATAGAGAGAATGCCTCATTTTTTAAAGGGGTAGCAATAAAAACAGTTTTTTTAAGAAGAGGCGGTGTTACAATTTGATCTTGTCTCTTTTGTAAGTAGCGTCGGTTGAAATTCAAAGAGATCATCAAAGCTATCAGTAAACTCCCCACTAAGTAAGCGTTGCGTATTTCTTCTGTAAGGTACCTAAGCGACCAGTTACGAGGATTGTCATAAATAATATCTCTGATAAGAAATTGTCCAATTCCTATAAAAAGAAGTAAAATTACTATGAAAAGTAGCTCGGAGCGTACTTTCCAGATAGCTGGTGGACGTTGCCTCATTAGCCATACGAGCAGCAGGAAAACAAATACACTAACACCCGCGTGAACGATAGAAATCCAAAAGAAAGACATTTTATGCTCAGCAACATTTACTTCAAAAGGCTCAAAGAAATAATTGAAGCTAAAGGAGCTTAGTAAAATGAATAAGGCAATTACCAAGGCTGGGAAACCTTTATAATAAAAAGGGTAGGGTTGATTGAGAAAGTGAGTAATTTTGTGCTGCTGACTTATTATATGCATACCTTTGCTGTATGGAAATCGTTTAAATTTTATCTACTGTTAGCTACGCTGCGTTATACTTCGTTTTGGTTAGCTCTGCTGAGCTACACTTCGTTTCGGTTAGCTCCGCTGAGCTACACTTCGTTTCGGTTAGCTCCGCTGAGCTACACTTCGTTTCGGTTCTTGAAAAATGGCCAAAATTCACCTCTACTATGTTACCTTTCTGAGCTGTAGCGCTACTATGCCTTTCAAAAAGCGCCTTGCTTGGTCAAAAACAAAAAATCTAAATGACACTAGGGTTAAACGTTAAGACGTAGTACAAAATATACTACTACGCTACCCTTATCGAAAATTAAATGCTTCTAAAATTATAAACAAATAACTTTGTGTATTAAAGCTATGACGTTTACTTTATCCTAGTTACTTTTCTCTATATTTGTCTGATTATTCATTTTAGTATTCATGTCTACAAAGCAATCCCTGAAACGTTTAGTCTTTGCCTTACTCATGTTTTTTGTCAGCATTTTGGTAGGTATCTCTGGTTACATGAGTTTGGAAGATTATACCTTTACCAATGCTTTCTACATGTCAGTCATCACCATCGCTACGGTAGGGTTTGCAGAAGTAGAACCGCTCTCTGTTTCGGGAAAAATATTTACGAGTATCTATATTATTGTTAATTTAGGACTGTTTGCCTTCATCATCTCTACCATCTCAACGTATGTATTTGAGGGCGAACTTCAGCGTGTATTTAGAAATTATATGAGTGTTAAAGAGGTACAAAAATTAAAAGACCATATCATTGTATGTGGATACGGCAGAAACGGTAAAAAAGTATGCGATGAATTGCTAGAAGAAAATAAGGCATTTGTATTGATAGAAAACGATCCTGATAATATCAACCACAATATCCCGAATGTCATACAAACTGTGCTGGGCGATGCTACCCAAGATGAAGTACTTAAAAAAGCAGGTATTGAGCGTGCTGAAGCTATTATTACCACCTTACCGAAAGACACTGACAATGTGTTTATCTCTCTCACAGCTAGGGAGTTAAATCCTTATGTGTACATCATTGCACGCGCCTCAGAAGAACAGTCTGAAAAAAAGTTAAAAAGAGCTGGCGCAGACAAGGTGGTGATGCCTGATGCCATTGGTGGGTTGCACATGGCGCAAATTATTACCAAACCTTATGTAATTGAGTTTTTGAATCTGTTGAATGGGGTTGGTGACCTTAAAATTCGCTTAGAAGACATCAAATACAGCGAGTTGAAACATGAGTTTCATCATAAATCTTTACGTGATCTCAACATTCGTAACATCACCGCAACCACCGTCATCGCTATTAAAGAACCTACAAGTGGGTTTACATTCAATCCTAATCCCAATAAGACGATTGATCCAGAAGACATTCTGATCATTATGGGAACAGAAGAGGCTATACAAGATTTTAAGAATTACTACCTAAAGTAGTAAGACTTGTCATAACAGGGCGACTTTCTGTAACTTTTGGCAAAGCAGTATATTTTTCTGTGTACCACTGAGCGATTTCTCTTTGCTGTTAAAGTCAATAGCCAAGTAATGCGTACAAGCCTCTATGGCCGCCCGATCTCTTTCTTCATCGTTTGTGTATCCGCCTGCAAGCTGCCATTGACTTACTTTTGTTTTGTACTTATCGGGCATGTAGCGAGGGCGTTCTCCCATATGGTATAGCGTTACTTTACCCGTATGCGTTTTGAGAAACTCCATCGTTAGGGTATCTGCTCCTCTAAAGTCACAAATGTGAAAGGAAGTAGTATTGTAGTCGATAGAAGTAAGCGTAGGAAGATAGTAAGCTTGAAAATGCGCCCAAGTAATATTACCGTTTCCAAAAATATAGAGTTGTTTCATATATAGATGGTTTAACTAAATTTAAAAGCAGTTTAGATGGCTATCTAGGTGCTTTTATATCTTTGTAACTGTTTTTTCAGCTTGCTGCCTATGGTATTCTTCCGTGAGAAATAAATCTGGCTTAGCCTTCTCATAAAGGCCATATTGTGTGCTGCTTTCATCTTCAAACCTTACACAAGTCCCATCTGGTATTTCAAACGTGCTTCCTGTGAACTTTAATCCGCGGCTTTTTAAGATTTCCATAGCTTCTATTAGGTTTTCAGCTCTATAGATAAGGATTTGTTTGTTAGGTGCCAAGTGATCTGCAATCAAAGTCAAGTGATTGGATGTACCAAGTTGGAAGGCCACTACTTTAGTCCCAAATCTTACAAATTCCCAAATGAGCGCCGCTCCCAGAACTTTTAGGTAAAATTCTCTATCCTTCTGGTAATCAGAAGTACCTTTATATAGGTATTTTAATTCTTTAAAGATCATGAATCTATAAAACAGATAAGGTTTGTGATGCGATCATTCAAATCGAACTCTCCGACAAATGTACCCTCAGACAGCACCTTCCCTTTATCGTCCATTTTCCAGCGAACTCTAAACACATGATGATGAAACTCGGCTTTCTTCAAAGCCACAAGGCGATGTGGAAGTCGTGACTGAAAAAGTTTTATGATGTCATCCATTTCGTCAATACTATTCGTCTGATTTGGTACGTGAGGGTCTAGGTATCTCCCATTTTGTGCGAAACAGGAGGCAAGTAACTTTCCGCGCGCTTCATCCTTTCGCTCATTCCAAGTGGTAAAATACAATTCTAAGGATTGCTGCTTTGACATGATTTATTTTTGAAAATAATGAATATGTTCCTCAAGAAATGTGTCTAATGTACGTGGTTCATTTCCAGTGATATGTTTAACGCCCTTGTGAATGGTAGCACCTACACCTCTTGCAACATTGGCTGTATCGTCCAACATTGCATCGAGCATCCAACCATCCAGTCCTGTTGCCATAAAGCTTTGCCTAGCTTCCTCTCCAACTGGGCTAACATGCTTGATGGAGTAGCCTACCAAGTTGGAAATTTTATCGGCAATTTCAGAAAAAGTGAAAGCTTCTGGTCCCGAAATGTCTACAATTCCTCTTACATCAGAAGATGCTGTAAGTACGGCAACGGCGCAGTCTGCAATATCTCTAGCATCTATAAAAGGAACGGCACCTTCGGCTGTAGGCGCTACAATAACCCCTTGCTTGATCATCGGTGCCATTGCGAGAAGATTTTGCATAAAACCTCCTGGTCGTAGAATGGTATGCGCTATACCACTGGCTATTAGGTGTTGATCTGCCGCTGCATGGCCTAGACCCAAAATCGCTTTTGCTTGAATAAATTCACTATCTATTGAAATTCTCGTAATGCTTTTCACTTGTGCCTTCCTGGCAGCATCTATTAGATTAATACTAATTCTTTGAAAGTGCTCACCAACGGGTGTAATTAACTCAAGTTGCTAGTAATAAAAAGGTGCTACCGAATCGAAAAGCGAGTA
>CALEMF010000037.1 GCA_937911505.1 uncultured Cytophagales bacterium | reverse complement strand
GCACTGCTCTAAATATTTCGAAGGGATGCTTGTCGTAAAGTGCTTTGGCTTTTTTAGGACAAGATAACAGAAGGGTTATGTTATTATTGAACATAACCCTTTGCTTTGAGTACTTATTTCTTCTAATACCCCGCATAAAAAAGCAGTAGTAAATGAAGAGTTTTGTGTGCACTCACTTAACAAATTAGCATGTT
Source organism: uncultured Cytophagales bacterium (assembly GCA_937911505.1). Classification (GTDB taxonomy): domain Bacteria; phylum Bacteroidota; class Bacteroidia; order Cytophagales; family Thermonemataceae; genus CALEMF01. Next base: position 59,598 of record CALEMF010000037.1, on the reverse strand, counting down.
CACAAAACTCGAAAATAACCGTCCTTTTGCCAAAGTGGCCTTTGAGGGATTCGCGGGCGATGGAAAAACCTATACTGCTGCACAACTAGCGATTGGCATCCATCGGCTCATACAAAGCAAACGTCCTATTGCCGTTTTTGATACTGAGAAAGCCTTCAAAGCCCTTAAACACATCTTTGATAAATTTAGTATTGAGGTGATGATTGCCGAAGGGCAACGCAGCTTAACAGCACTCAATCAAGCCATCCAGTGGTGTGAAGAAGGCAACGCAGACATCCTTATTATTGACTCCATTACCCACGTTTGGGAAAATTTTATAGAAGCTTATAAAACTGAAAAGAAACGCAATACCTTACAATTTCAAGATTGGGGGATCATCAAACCAAGGTGGAAAAAGAACTTCTCGGACGTATTTGTAATGGCGCACGTACATATCATCTTTACAGGTAGAGCAGGCTACGCCTACGATACGGAAGTAAACCCAAAAACAGGCAAGCGAGAAATTCATAAAGCAGGTATCAAGATGAAAGTGGAAAATGAAACCGCTTTTGAGCCCGACTTATTGGTGTTAATGGAAAAAGTACAAAAAACACTCGGCGAAGAGAAGTCAGTGCATCGCTTGGCTACCATTCTGAAAGATCGTACCACGATGATCGATGGCAAAACTTTTCAAAATCCCAGCTTTGAAGATTTTTACCCAGCTATCAAAATCTTACTAGACGGCGAACTAAGAGAAGTACACGGCGAAGAACTACCCGATACTTTTCAGGATTTTGAAGAAAAACTCTCTAGTCGTGTCAAGGAGTGTAGCCAAGTGCTCACGGAGATTGAAGGGAGTTTTCAACTGATTGGTCTTTCTAATGCCACCAAAGATCGTCAATTCAAAGCATATATTCTGAACAAGGTATTTGGCGTGAATGCTCTCGCAAGTGTGGGAGAACTACCCATTCACCAAGTAAAGCAAGGACAAAAAGTAATTGCCAGCTATACTGATGCTTATGCGGCCTATCTACAAACTTGTATGGAAGAAAGCCTATCTCCTGATGCCAACGTGGCGGCGCAAATGCTCAAAGAAGTACTAGAAGATATGAAACAGTCTATTGAATCAGAATAAAGCGCTTAGTTACTCAGATATTATAAAATGACTTTCGATTAAAAACAGTCTAATAAATTTTTAAAAATGAATTACTTAAATTTTATAGATGAGTTTACCTTAAACTTCTTCGAAAACAATAAAGAAGTAACTATTAAAGATATTCATACAGGAAAAAAAAGAGACTTCTCGAAAGAACAGGTTGATGAAAAATTGAGGGCATTTTACAAGGAAATGGACGGTTTTCGTCTCAAGTGGAATGTAAATGACGATAACCCAGATAATTATGGTTCAATCAATATTCTGAAAACTAAAGATGCTTTTACTGATGGAGTAGACTTGGTATACTTTGATCATACACCTGCAAACGCGCCATTAAGAAGCTTCTATATTATTGATTTCTTTGTAGACGAAGCCTGTGTAGGTATTTATGTAGGGCAGCCATCTTTACTAGGAATGCACTACTTCGAATTTGAGAATAGTACGCGCCCATTACACGTAGATTTTGAAGGATATATGAAATTGCTAGGAGCTACCAAGGGCTTCTTGTACTGGCAAAAGGTGATTTTAGATCACTTAAGTGGTTCAGAAAGCTTTGAAACAAAGAGTTTTAAAGAAGTAATGCCTGTTATTTCTCCCAATTTTCATTACGATCAATTTACAGAGCTCTACGAATCGCTAAGAATAGACAAGTAGCACAATACGTAATTGTATCCGATGGCAGCTAAAATAAAAAAACGGCTTTTATTGATCGAGAAAAGCCGTTTTTAATGAACTTGTCTAATATTTTAGTTTTAGTGCGAAAATGAGGATATTTTGAAACCAACGAGGCACTTTTTGAGGCGAATAGCAGCGCTATTTAACGAAGAAAGTAACGAAGTGGGGCTCAAAATAGACCATTTGTAGCAAAAAGAAATAATGTTAGACAAGTTCAATGATTAAATCTGTACTATTATCTATTTAACAGGAGCTTTTTCGTTATTTTTTTGCCGTTAACGGTCAGCTCGTATAAATACAGCCCGTTGCTCAAATCCATAGGGAGTTCCCAGTCAATTTCGTGTTGTCCTACCGATAAGTCTGACAAGTTGAAAGATTGAATAGGCTTACCAGTGATATCGTAAATGGTAAGCGCGTGATTACCTGCCTCTTCAATCGCAAAGCTAAAAGTAGCCTTGCCTACAGAAGGATTTGGATAAACTTGCAGGGCTCTCTCAATAGGTTCGGCATCCTGTAATCCTTGTGAGCTTGGCGTGACAGCTACACTCGTGGCAATATCTCGCTCAAATCCTTCTCCCACAGCGGCAACGTTTACTGAATATACACCTGTACGAAGGGTAGGAGGGATCGTTCCAATATAAACACCGGCTGCATTACGCGATAATTCGAAAACGAAGGCCTCTTCGCTACGATCATTGGTGCCGTCTAAGGAGCCTGTTCTGATTAATGAACCAGTAACCGTAGCTTGGGTAGCGCCCTCTAAACTTACTGCAAAATGCATAGGCTCCCCTTCTTGATAGGTCAGTTTCTCGTCGTTTAAGTCACTACTAAAGCGCGCATTTACGCCATTTTCGGTGGTAATAATGGCCACAAAAGGCTCTTGGGATTGTATTTCATAAATACCTGCCTCAGGAGCGCTTAACTCTACTGTTTTTACCAAATCACCTCCAAATAAAGAACGTTCCTTATCGGTAGTATTCAAGCCAATTACGCGTTTATTCTGTGGGTCTAGCAATTGTATTTCATCAAAAAGACTTGACTGAAAAACTTCTACTTTCACCTTACTAGCATTTTTCTCAATAAAGAAAGTATTCCCTCCTTGGTTAGAGCTAATAATCTGAGAACGAGAATATACTACTGCATTAGGATTAGTTTTGGTAGCAGCAAGCACGGGAGGTTGTGTTCTGGTTACTGTACTAGGAAGCTGTGCCTTGATATAACGCCACATCTCATTCCCTTCACTTACCTCAAAATGATTGAGATCACCACGTCCATCTTTCTCACCAAAAATAACGGCAGAGTTAGGACGTATGGTACTGTAATAAGGTACAACACCATCATTGCCTCCAGAATTACGCACTGTACTATTGGCCTCTAGGTAAACCCCCGAAAACCAAAGAATACCTCCATAGCCCCAAGTGCCAAAAGTAGTAAAGTTGGTCAGTGGGCGGTTCGGATGGTTGTCTGTTTCTTCCCTAAAATAATTCATGTAGCCAGTTTGTAATACAAAAGTGGCTTCGTTATTCTGGCCAAATACACTTGAAAGCCACGAAACCCAACCACTCTGAGCTAAGTCAGCGAGCTGGGTACCAAAATGGGGAGAACCAAGGGTAATGGTACGCTCTACCTTGCTGTACCCACCATAGTGAATAAGCGCAGCGTCGGTATCAATGCCTCCTTTACTGTGGGCTACTACCACTACTCGATTGACACCATAGTAATTGGTAATAGTGGTAAGCATAGAGGCGAACAGCTCTCCGTTTGTCCACATAGATTTATCTGGATGGACAGAAACAAAAGCTGTACGATAACCATCACTGAAGGCTTGGTCGTACATATCGTTGCCATCCCACCAAGTACTGGCATTGCTCGTATAGCCATGGATAAATACTAGTACGGGCTTTGTCCCTGCATTACTGGGTACAGCACCATAGTAGATGGTACCCACGTCGTCAGCACCTCCAATGAGGCCTCCTCTGGTATTTTCAGAAGGGGCAGGTAGAAAATAAGGCTTCTGCGCAAAAAGAGAAGCATATGGTAAAAGTACAATTCCTATAAAGCATAGGATTTTTTGTAATGAAGCGGTCATAGGTAGTGAAATTAAGTTGATTTTAATAATTGTATTCCTTGCCTACAAAAATAGACTTTCAATCAAAAAAACAAAATTTAATAATTGAAAAGTTATATTTAATAATTAAAAAGTAGGTTTTGAAGCCCTATGACCAAAGATTGATAGGTGGTATTTTGTATCGCTGAAAAAGCAAACTACTTGTATGTTACCTGTGTTAAGCCCTTTTGCTTCAAAGCGATATTACCTGTAATGCACTTCTATTATATGCCACTCTTTAGATACTGATATGAGTTTTATACAAGAATACTCGTAATGCCTACTAATGTTTTTCCTGAGGAAATAATAGAGGAGAATAGTGCTGAAATAGCTGAGATTAAGTAGCTTTGTAGCCAATTACTTAAAAAGTATTGCCTTTATGAATCAAGAAGAATTGCATCAGACCTTACAGACACTAAGAGAACGTATCGACGAGATTGATCGACAAATGCTCCAGCTACTAGAGCAAAGAATGGCAGAAGTACAGCACATAGGTGACTTAAAAAAAGCCAACAATGCCATTATTTACCGGCCTGAGCGAGAAAAACAGATATTGGATCGACTCGAGCGCTTGAGCCAAGGGGTGCTAAAAAGATCGGCGATTGATGCTATTTTTCTAGAGATATTTGCAATTAGTCGCAATGTGGAATTACCAGAGAAAGTAGCCTACTTAGGTCCCACAGGTAGCTTTTCTCATCAGGCAGCAGAAAGTAGATTTGGTGCGATGAGCGAATACATTCCGCTTTCTACCATCAAAGCGGTGTTTGAAAGCGTAGATACCGAACGGGTACGCTTTGGTGTAGTCCCTATCGAGAACAATCAAGAAGGAACGGTTGTAGAAACTGTCAATCTACTTAATGAATGTGAAGTACACATCGTAGCGGAGATTCCTATGCCCATTCATTTTGCTTTGGCCAGTAAGGAAGAAGCTTTACAGTCGATTCAAAAAATCTATTCAAAGGGTATTGCTTTTAGGCAGTGTCGGCAATTTTTGGGAGAGTACTTCCCACATGCTGAGCAAGTAAATGTAAACTCTACCTCAATGGCTGCGCAATTGGCCGCACAGCAACCCGCTACCGCCGCCCTATGCTCTTCGATTGCAGCGAAGATATATGATCTTCCGGTACTTTTTGAAAACATCGAAGACAATGCCCATAATGCCACCCGCTTTTTAATTATTAGTAAGGAATTTGTGAATAACAAAAGTGAGCAAGATAAAACGACTATTCTTACTAACTTACCCGATCAGGCGGGAAGTTTAGCCGTCTTTTTGCAGGAGTTCGATCGTTTTGGCATTAATCTTAATAAAATAGAGAGCCATCCGATTAAGAACGAAGCAAAGTTTAAGTATTGGTTTTACATAGACTTTGCAGGGCATTTTACAGATGAAAATGTACAACGTATATTTAATAAATATGAGGGACAGATTCGTTGCCTAGGAAGTTACGTGAAGCTATGCTAACCAACTAATACAATGTATGCAAATTAACATCCGCTTATATGAGCACCATTGGTGGGTATTGATTGTGAAAGGACTTTTAGCCATTTTGTTTGGGGCGAGTTCGCTCCTCCTTTTTTCCCTTTCTCTGCAAGACTTACTGATGTATTTTGGGCTGGTGATCTTATTTAGTGGAATCTTCACAATCATTGCCTCCTTTTTTCATATAAGAAAGCGTTATTGGGACATTAGCCTTATGGAAGGCGCTTTTGATGTACTATTTAGTCTTTTCATTCTTTTGCTTCCTTCTATCACCACGCAAGCTGCCTACATTGCCTTAGCCATCTGGGCGCTTCTTATTGGTACCGTTCAGTTAAGAACCGCCCTAAAAATCCGTAAAAGAACCTTTTTTAGATATGTCTTTCTTTCCACTAGCGTACTTTCATACTTGTTAGCCCTGCTGCTTATTTTTCATCCTGTAAGAACAGAGGAGCAGTTGGTATGGTGGATAGAGGTAGGGATGGTCTCGTTGGGAGTCTTAGTAGTGGTAGGGGCCGTAAAACTGCGCCTTATGCAACGTCAAATTGCGAGAGAGTTGGATCAGCTAGCGAATCGTTAACTTCTGTATGCGCTTCAAAGGGCCTGGGCACTGGTTTTGGTGGCAAGCGATACACATTTGTACCATTAAACCGTACGCCTGTAAGCGAGTAGAATCCTCTTTGGCCGCATACATACGCTGGGTATGTTGTAAGAAAGCCGCTCCCATCGCTTCATACTGCGGATTTTTAGTACTACTATCGGTAGGGGTAGCAGTATGGAGCTGGGCAAATTTTTCTCTAAAATCAGGAGGAAGCTTTCCCGCTAAGAGTGCTTGGCGTATTTGCTCCGTATCGGTATACATTTCTCTCATGAGCAACGCTAACTCGCTATCGTCATTAGGAAAGCGAATCGCTTTGATGGTATCAGAAGCAACCGATTGGGTGACTTTTTGCGTTTGCGCAGTAGTACGACAGTTGTAGAAGTAGACACCACACAGCAAGAAGGAAGCTAAAACAATGTATTTTCTCATCAACATCTGTATGCGCTAAATAATTAAGGAAGGAGAGTAAGTACAAAATGCCTTCTCTCCCTCAAAACTTTTAATCTTTGATAATAACCCCTACTGCCTCAAAGGTATATTCTTCCTTAGGCTCGGTAATGGCCGCAATTTCTTTTGCTGTTTTACCAGCGTCTTCTGCGTAGTGGCGGAGTTCGGCAACGCTGGTCGTTTCTTTACGTGCTACTCCTTCAATAATCACTTCCTTCCCATCAGTAGAGCCATCTTTGGGTACAAAGAAACCATAATCTTTAAAAGAAACACGCATGGTTTCTCCATTGCCCATGTCGAGCTGCATCCAACAGCCCTTTTTAGGGCAACTTTCGATAAGGGTTGCTTTTACCTTGGTAGTTAGCTCTTCTTGATCGCCCATAGCTTCTTTCAATTCACTCACGTCCATCGCTTTTTTAGCGGTAATTTTATCCCCATAATAGGCTGCTTGGGCCAGTACCGGCTTCGATTGATCGAAGGCAAGTAGGGCGATGCCCAATACTGTAATACAAAATATTTTTTTCATAGATCAAGGTCTTTAATGAAATGTATAATGCTATACAAAAGTAGAAAATTTATCTTGTATTTATAAAAAAGTCGTGATGGAATCAATAGTTGAAGAAGTTTTTAACTTTGTTTACGAAAATATTCGTAGATAAATTTGGAACTACGAAAAGAATCGTATATAATTGTTGTGTGCAGCACAAAGTAAAATACATTTAATGAATTTATGAGACCATGAAAGACAAGAAATATAAGCCTACCGATAGTGAACTAGACATTTTACAGGTACTCTGGCAACACGGGGCTAGTTCAGTAAGGTTTGTGAATGAGCAAATTAACGAAAAGCTAGAAAAGAAAGTAGGGTATACCACTACCTTAAAGCTTTTACAAATTCTACACGAAAAAGGCATTGTAAAACGAGATGAGTCGGCTAAGTCACACCTTTACGAAGCGGCTATCTCTGAGCAAGCCACTCAGCAGGCATTACTTGATAAGTTTTTAAACGTGACCTTCAAAGGCTCGGCAAGGGACTTGGTGATGCAGGCACTAGGCAACAAGAAAACAAGCAAAGAAGAACTTGAAGAAATTCGTCAATTTTTAGATAAACTGGAAGGAGGAAAGTCATGAATTTACTGGAAACTACCCTCGCAAAAACCCTCGGTTGGACAATCCTACATACATTATGGCAAGGAACCCTTATTGTTGTCCTCTTAGGCGTAATCCTCTATTTTTTACGCAAAAATACTTCTAAAATGCGCTATTGGGTAGCTTGGTGCGCCCTAATGATGCTCTTTATAAGTGCTATCATCACAGGGACGAAGGTATACCAAGAAGTAACACCTGCCAACGATGTAGCACTTACCGAACCTGAGAGCTACGTGATGATCACACTACAGTCTGCTTCGCTAGCAGAAGCAACCCTTACTTGGTGGGATCATATGGAAATACATTTTGAACAACACTTACCTCTCATTGTATTACTCTGGACAATGGGCGTATTGGCTTTTTTGCTGCGTTTTTTAGGTGGATTCATCTATACACAAAGAATGAAGTCATACGGTACCTACCCAGTAGAAGAAGCCTGGGAGGCGACGTTTCAAGGACTACTAGCCCGTATGGGTGTTCATAAGTCGGTACGTTTGCTAGAATCTACTTTAGCGAAGTCACCCATGACCATTGGTCATTTGAAACCCGTTATTTTGATGCCACTAGGAAGTTTGGCGGGGCTTTCTGCACAACAGGTAGAAGCAATTTTGATTCACGAATTGGCACACATTAAGCGCCACGACTATGTATTAAATCTTATACAATCGTTGATAGAAACTTTGTTCTTCTATCATCCAGCAGTGTGGTTAATGGCAGCCGTCATTCGCAAAGAAAGAGAGCATAGCTGCGATGATGCTGTATTAGTAATGGGGGGCGATTCGCTCGCTTTTGCCAGAGCGCTTACCAGTATTCAAGCAACGCAAAGTAACTATAACTTATCGATGGCTTTAAGTGGTCATAAAAAACCACTATTGAACCGTATTAAGCGTCTTTTTAGCCAACCCAGAACTAAGAACAACTTCCAAGAAGGCTTTTTAATGGCCTGTATATTGGTAGGAATTGTAGCGGTATTTTCTTTTACAGCCAAAGCACAATGGCAGTCATCAGCGCCTATTATGAACGGCTTAGAAGAAATCTGGCAAAACACATTGAGGCTTCCTTTCTTAGCAGACGACCGCACAGCGGAACAAACAGATAAGCCTGCCACCCACTCAGCCCTTACAATAGGTGAGCTAGATGAGCGCTTGACAACCTTACCTAGAGATACAGATGAGATAGAAGTAACCTATAAGATTAAGAAAGATGGTAAAAAGCAAGCGATTCGTATCCTACAAGACGAATCGGGTATTCGGGAGATGTATGTTGATGGTGAAAAAGTACCTGCTGAAACACATGATCGATACTTATCGAAGATTACCAAACATGTAACCAATACTATAAAGGAAGATCCCGATAAAAGAATTGCTAAAGCAGCGCTGCAATTGAGTCACCTTTCGATACTTAAAGGACTTGAATCACTTGAGGGTTTGGAAGCACTAGAAGGCTTAGAAGTATTAGAAGACCTAGAAGGTTTGAAAGTACTAAAAGAGATAGAAGAAGGAGAGGACTTTGATTATAATTATATTTTCGAAACGTCAGATACTTCCGATACAGCCTATCTTGAAGTAGAAATAGAACAAGCAGCAAAAGAACTTGAGCAGGCTGTAAAAGCGAGAATAGTGCTCCAAGAAAAAATGATTGAGAAAGAGGTAAAGAAAATAGAAAAGAATGCTAAGGTGCTTGAAAAGAACGCTGAAAAGCTCGCAAAAGGAGTAAAGAAAAAACAAAAGGCGTTCGAAAAGGAGTTAAAAGCAATGCTGGTAGCAGATGGCTTCATGAAAGATAAAGAGGATAATTTTCGTATTAAAATTACCTCGAAGGGCTTATGGATTAATAAAAAGAAACAACTTGAAGCGACTTACCAAAAGTATAAGAAGTTGTTTAAAAAGCATAATATCACGTTTATGAAAGGGAATAGCTATTATTATAATCATTATGAAAAAGACTAGTTATTATAGTCATAAGCATAATGAATAGAAAATACTGTTTCTGAGAAAAGTGCCTACGCTGTAGGCACTTTTTTTATTGCAGTAGCTTCCTTATCTTTATTAAAAACATCATTTATCCGTATTATAATGCTTTGCATCTCTTTAAAGTATACCTTTCTGCTGTGTTCATTGCTAGGGGCAGGTATTTTCTCTACACTTTTTGCCCAGTCAAAAATACAACTTCCCGCCCACTTTGAGCTGCACGGGCATCGCGGAGCACGAGGACTGTTTCCTGAAAACTCTATCTATGGATTTGTAGAAACGGCTAAAATGGGGGTAAAAGTATTGGAGATGGATGTAGTGGTAAGCAAAGATCAACAGATAATCGTTTCTCACGAGCCTTATCTCAATCCTACCATTTGTCTGTTGGAGAATGGAGCGAAAATAAAAGGAAAAGGGAAGCAATATAACCTTTATCAGATGACGGCTGCAGAGATACAACGCTTTGACTGCGGTACGAAAAAGCATCCACGCTTTCCTGAGCAAAAGAAGCTTACCGTGCATAAGCCTACCCTTAACCAAGTAGTGGCAGCCATCGACAAGCTAGATACTTCCATTCGGTTCAATATAGAAATGAAAGCAAGTCCCAAAGGAGACGATCTCTACCACCCTGTACCAGCCGTATTCGCTCAGCTACTTTACCAAACACTGGTGGAATTAAACATCAAAGACCGTGTAACTATACAATCCTTTGATGTACGATGCTTACAAGAGATGAGAGCTTTAGACGAAAACGTTCCACTAGTATTGTTGGTAGAGAATTTTCTTTCTGTAGAAAGAAATTTAGTTGCCTTGGGTTTCAAGCCGGCTGTTTATAGCCCGTATTATAAACTATTGAAAAAAGAGACTGTCGTGCAACTTCACAAAGCAGGGATAAAGGTAATTCCTTGGACGGTCAATGATGCCAATGCCATGAAAGCCCTCATTGACCTACAAGTAGATGGAATCATTACCGACTATCCCGATCGCTTTTATGAGTTAATAGGGAAACCGTAGTTGGTGGAGAGAACAGACACAAGAATTCAGAAGCAAGAGACAAGACATCAGATACAAGAAGTAAGACAGAGATTTCACGCATTCAATCCCTCAGTCCTTCAATTACTGTACACCCAATTGCAAGCCTCGTTCCTTTTCCCAATGCTCAAGGCGTCTGTTCATAAGTGCAAACCAAAGAGGTGGCACTAAGGCGATGAGTACCATCATAGGGTAACCATGGGGCAGTTGAGGGCTTTCGTCGAAATGACGCAGTACGTGATAACGACGCGTGGCATTGGCGTGGTGATCTGAATGACGTTGTAACTGAAAAAGGAAGAAGTTACTCACCAAATGATTTGCATTCCAAGAATGTAGCGGGTTCACCCGCTCGTAGCGACCATTATCGAGTTGTTTTCGCACAATACCATAATGCTCTATGTAATTTACCAATTCCAACAGTGTAAAGGCAAAGAGGCTCTGTGTAAAGAAGAAAACAGGCACTTCCCAAGCAAAGCTTCCTTTTAGTAGAGAACCGCCTAAGGTTAAGAAAGCACAGAATAAAACAGGAAGCAAAATAAAGCCAATCATTTGGTTCTCTAGGCTCCAAACCGCTTTTTTCTTCTTAAGAAGCCTATTTTTCTCAATTTGCCAAGCACTTATAAAGCCTCCAAATACACTTCTCACCCAAAAAGCGTAAAAAGACTCATTCCTTCTACTGGTAGCAGGATCTTTCGGCGTGGCTACGTGCACATGATGGCCACGATTGTGCTCAATGAAGAAGTGCATGTAGCAAACAGTCATCAAGTTAAGCTTCGCAAGCCATTGCTCTAAATTATTGTTTTTATGCCCTAACTCATGGGCTACTGTAATACCTATACCTCCCGTGACGGTCATAATACTCAATACCAAGCCCCACCATTCTGTCCGTGTGAGGGTTGCAGTGCTTACGATGTAAGCGCCCCACACAACAATCCCCACTTGTACCAACGTCCAAATAAAGGTAATGAATCGGTAATACTGTTCTGCTGAAATAAGCTTGACTTGGCTTTCCTCTATATTCTCTCTGTCTTTGCCTACAACCGCATCTATCAAAGGAATCATGATAAATGCAAATATCACCGTGAGGTAGTTCCAAGCGCCCCCCAGGTAGTAACCTACTACTGCCAAGGTGGGAAGAATAAAAGCACTAAAAAAGCCGATTTTTTTTAAGAGACCCATAGATTATTCAACATTTATAATTAATTCAAGGAATAATACAAAAACGAAATTTAAAAAACAAGCTAATTGTAAACCTGTAGTTTGAATATAGGTCTTAAAGAAAGTTATGCTATATAAAATTTGTATAGCTTAGGAAGAAGGTATCTGCGAGAGGTGGCTTAATTCATGTGCCAAGCGACGCGTATGTGCATAGCCAATATCAAAAATTTCTTTTGCCTTTTTCATGTCAAAAGTACTAAAACGAGAAAGTTCTAAAGGCTCTATCACCAAATCGCAAGACTGCATACTTACCCTGGCATTGGTGGTGAGTGCCAGCATCAAACTTTTCTCAATGATCGTTTTCATAGAATCTATCACTTGCTCATCGCCATAAGGGTTGGTATGTACACCAATGAGGTAGTTGCACTCGTCACGAATAACCTCTGCAGGGAGGATGTAGAGAATACCGCCATCTACCAAAATTATCTCATGCCACTCCATTCGGCTGAAAACAACAGGAATACAACTAGAAGCTAGTAGCGGTTCTATTAGGGCTCCTTCAGAGAAATAGATAGCTTCTCCTTTCTCTATGTCAGTAGCAGCTACATGTAAAGGAATGGAAAGCCCTTCAAAGGTTTGGTGTGGAAGATGTTTTGTATAAAAATTTCTCGACTTTTCAATATTGAGCAAACCACCCTTCCCAATGGCGGGTCGCATAAATTGAAGAAGTTTTGTGTTGGAAAATACCTCTATAATTTCTAAAGGCTTAAGACCACTTGCATAAAAAGCCCCCACAATTGCGCCAGCACTTGTTCCAGAAATGATATGAGGTCTAATATCCATTTCTTCCAAGGCTTGTAAAACGCCCAAGTGTGCAATTCCTCTCGCACCCCCTCCTGACAAAGCTAATCCAATTTTCATAATAAAGACATTAATAGATCAATGAAAGTATATAACAAGTGTATTGCCATAACTACACCTGTCTACTCAAAAATCTTACCGAAACCAAGCGAGCTAGTCTTCTAACATATTTTGTAGAAATGTACTTTTGGTGGCCATCCATATCAAAAATGCGATCAGCCCCCACAAGAGATAAATCCGATAATAGTCTGTCGCATAGGAAGTATGTAATTCTAAAATTTTAGATTTTTCGAGGGTAGAAATCTGACTGAAAACCTTTTGGAGCGCGCGATCGTCAGAAGCCCTAAAAAACTGTCCTTCTCCAATAGTAGCAATATTTCTTAATGTAGTTTCGTTCACGGTATTGTTGACGTAACGTTTACGTCTTAGTACATCATAGCCATAGGGTACTCTCCCTTCCTTACCAATTAGAATGGTATAAAGCCTTATTTTATAAAATTTAGCTAACTCGGCGGCTGAGATGGGATCTAAATTACCCGCTGTGTTGTCGCCGTCACTTAGTAAGATGACAACTTTTGTTTTAGAGGTAGATTCGCGCATACGGTTGATCGCCACCGCAATGGCACTTCCAATCGCTGTACCGGGCTTTCTAATAATACCATATTCAATCTCTTCTATAAAGCTTTCCAACAAGTCGTAGTCAGTAGTAAGCGGAGCTAAAGAAAAGGCATCGCCCGCGAAGATGACGGTACCAATCCTATCTTGGAAACGCCCTTGAATAAAGTCTTTGGCTACTTTTTTAGCAGAGGTAAGCCGATTGGGCTGGAAGTCTTCAATAAGCATAGATTCCGATACATCCAAAGCAAGCATAATATCAATGCCTTCTGAATATTTTTTTACTTGCTCATTTACACGCTGAGGCCGGGCAAGGGCTACCAGCAGCATAGCTACAAAAAAGCCAATAAATACATCAGGTAAAAAACGAAGCCAGCTTGTCCAGTGCGAGGCAAGTTGTTTTTTGGCCAAAGCAACTTCTAGTTTCTGTCTAAGCGGTAAAGAAAGCAACCAGCGAATCACAAACAGTAGCGGTACTAGCGGAAGCGCATACAAATACAGTGGGTTTTCCCAGGTAAAAGATTGCCAAGTTGACCAGCTAAACCAAGAAAGGCTCAACCAATTTTCTGTATGAAGTACAGATAAACACATAGAGACGATTCACTTGCTAAAGGCACAAGTTATTGGAAAAAGTGCAGATTCTAAAGGAAAAGCTGTATTTGATCTGTACAGCTTTTCCAATGTGTGTTGTTTTTTACAGATGTAAGGTCTTGAAGCGCTCAAAAGCTGCTTTTTCTAAGGCTTCTCGGTGCGAAGGATGTGCGATGTCGATCAACGCCCTTGCTCTTTGCTTAATATTCTTACCAAACAAATAAGCCACGCCATATTCTGTCACTACATAATGTACGTGAGCACGGGTCGTAGTCACAGAAGCACCTTGTTTTAAGAAAGAAACGATCCGCGAGGCGCCCTTACTGGTGGTAGAAGGGATGGCAATGATGGGTTTTCCCCCTGGAGAAAGCGCTGCTCCTCTAATGAAGTCCATTTGCCCACCAATCCCAGAATACTGTCTTGTTCCAATGGTGTCAGCACACACTTGCCCAAGCAGGTCAATCTCTACAGCACTATTAATGGCTACTACTTTTGGGTTCAGACGGATAACTGCATCATCATTTACGTAGTTAGAGTCTAGCATTACCACCAGATGGTTGTCGTCGATGAAGTCATATACCTTTTTGGTACCAATGATAAAGCCTGCCACAATTTTGCCTGGATGCTTTATCTTATATTTACCTGTGATAACGCCTTTTTCAACCAGCGGAACGACCCCATCAGAAAACATTTCTGTGTGAATTCCCAAATCCTTATGGTTGGTAAGACTCGCCAATACGGCATTGGGAATCCCTCCAATTCCCATCTGTAAGGTAGAACCATCCTCGATCAACTCAGCGCAGTACTTTCCAATAGTCATTTCTGTTTCGCTGGGTTCTCCTACGGGTACCTCTGGGAGCGCCTCGTCGGCTTCTACCATATACTTAAATTGGCTTACATGCACGAAGCCATCTCCATGTGTACGTGGCATTTGTGGGTTCACTTGGGCAATACATACCTTTGCCATTTTAAGAGCAGAGAGTGCTACATCAATCGAAACGCCTAAGGTGCAATAGCCATGCTTATCGGGAGGCGATACGTGGAAAATAGCGACATCAATAGGCAGGATGTTATTGAGAAAGAGTTCAGGAATTTCACTCAAAAAAACGGGAATGTAAGAACCGCGCTGCTCGTCGAGTGCCGGGCGAATGCCTCCAGAAACAAACAGTGAGTTGATCTTGAAGTTGTCTGCATAAGCCGCGTCTGCAAAGGGTGTTCTTCCAAAAGGACAAAACGCTAAGAACTCCACATCTTTTACGTCCTTTTCTTTTACATACTTAACGAGTTCATCCATTAAATATTGGGGATTAGCCGCTACCCCGTGAACGAACAGGCGTTGCCCTGACTGGATTACAGACAACGCTTCTTGAGCGGATACGAAATTTGCCATAAATATAAGGTTAAAGGGTTATTACAGGTCTTCGCCAGTAGCTACTACATAGCCGTCTTCACGTACGTGTACTTCAAAACTTTCATCGCCTTTTACTAAATCTACCTCGTAGTGAACGTCACCGTTGGCATACATCAACTTTTCAGCTTCTTCCATTTGGTAGCCTGCAAAGTGCGTTTTGATGGCTGCTTTTACCATCGTTGGTAAGTCTTTTGGTTGTAGGCTTATCTCGGTAAGGTAATGATACCCTGTAGTAAGGATTTCTACTTCATACTCTTTTCTGCGCCATTCAAACTCGGCCTCATAGATTTTGTGAGGGACTTCCCACGACCACGTTACCCGCTCTAAGTCTACTTCTGGATAGAGGTTTTTAAAAACACGTAAAATCTCAGAAGGTACAAAAAAAGAAGGTATTTCTACTTCCGTCGTAGCCACTTTACTAGGGGCGGCTTTTTTCACTAACTTCTTTGTGTCGGTTTTTGATTTACTGGTTTTTGACTTGGTAGAAGCGGTTTTTTTGGCCATGTGCGTCTATTTTTAGATGAAAAGATAATATAAATTGAGGATAATTCAGAGAATATGTATTATGCAGGTGTAAACTTTATGTAAAAAATTATTAATGCTTTTGCACCTAGCCTACAAAGAAACTTTGTCTACACTTAATTTTCATTTTAAACTAATTAATACAGGTTTAGTTCATGAACTAACGCATAAACATATCTATAAAACCGAGTAGAAAATCATGAGAATTAATCTTTTTTGGTTCAGAAGAGACCTTAGATTATTTGATAACGTAGGCTTACATGCAGCCCTCAAATCAGGAGTACCCACCTTACCTTTATTTATTTTTGATAAAGAAATACTCGATAAGCTAGAAGATAAGAATGACGGCCGTGTAACCTTTATTCACCAATGTATCGAAGCGATGCAAGCAGAACTGCGTGAGATGGAAAGCGGGATACACGTAGTGTACGGAAGTCCTAAAGAGGTTTTTGCAACTTTAATAGAGCAATTCGATATCGAGGCGGTCTATACCAACCACGACTATGAGCCTTACGCTAGAGATAGAGATAAGCTAGTGGGCGATTTACTAAAGGAAAAAGGTATTGCCTTTCATACCTTCAAAGACCAGTGTATTTTTGAGAAAAGTGAAATATTAACCAATAACGACACTAGCTATAGTGTATTTTCTCCTTACAGCCGTAAATGGAAAGAGCAACTAACTGACGACCATTTGGCTACTTATGCGGTAGAGGATCATTACCAGCACTTTGCCAAAGTGGATGAGCTCAAAAACTTCAAAAAAGAGCTGATAAGCTTAGAAGAGATGGGCTTCGAGCGCGCTGATATAGAAGTACCCGCCAAATCGGTGAGTAATAAACTGATTAAAAACTATAAAGAAACCCGTGATTATCCTGCCCAAAAGGGAACCTCACGCCTTAGTGTGCACCTACGTTTTGGTACAATTAGCATTAGAGAGTTGGCGCGTCAAGCACAAGGATTAGGAGAGGCCTATTTAAACGAACTCATCTGGCGTGATTTCTACATGATGATTACTTGGCACAATCCCCGTGTAATTGATACTGCCTTCAGGGCAGAGTACGACCAGATTCCTTGGCGTAACAATGAAGAAGAATTTGAAAAATGGTGTGAAGGAAAAACGGGCTATCCTATTATAGACGCTGGAATGCGCCAACTCAACACGATCGGCTACATGCACAATCGAGTGCGTATGATTACCGCGAGCTTCTTAACAAAGCACTTGCTAATCGACTGGCGTTGGGGAGAGGCGTATTTTGCAAAGAAGTTGCTTGATTATGACTTATATGCCAATAATGGTGGTTGGCAATGGGCGGCTGGTTCTGGCTGCGATGCTGCGCCTTATTTCCGTATTTTTAATCCTACTTCCCAAATGAAAAAGTTTGATCCTGATAAAAAATACATCAAGCAGTGGATAGAAGAATGGGGAGAGGAAAGCTATTCTGATCCTATGGTAGATCACAAAGCAGCCAGAGAAAGAGCCTTAGACGTTTATAAAACTGCCTTAGATGAGGCCAAGTCGGACTAAAGAGATGATCTCTAGCAATTTATAGAATATGGGTTAAATAATGAGGTAGAAATAGTCTTGAAGCATTAATTGGACTTTAAGTATAAATTATTGTAAAAAAATAATATAAAAAGTTGCTTCATATGCTGGATATTACAAATAAAAAAGCTACATTTCGGGGATAATTAATTCAACTTTTACCAAAACTTAATCAATCTCATGAAGCGTTATGCTACTTTACTAATACTGGTAGCATGTCTGCTCGGTTGCTCAAAACCTGTAGACATTGCTACACCAACTCAACTTCAATCTAACAACCCTTCCGATCCGATGACCAAAGAAGCGCTGGATCAATTTATTCTAGGAAAAGTAGAAGAAAGCGGTGTGTTTAACTGGGAAACTGTAGATACTTACACCCTATGGAGTGCACTTTCGCACAACGAATGGGTAGTGACCATTGGTTATCAACCTGCTGGAGAGAAAGACATTAACAGCCGTATACATACCCTAGATATGGCTGATGAACAATGGGTGAACGCGCGTAAACAAATTGTTAATCGTGTCGGTGAGATCGTAGAAGCAGAACAAAATGAGCCGTTAGGCGCCAATACGTTGAGAAACTATGCGGATCCTACGCTCCCTTACCTCGTGATGCAGGTAAAAAGCTTTAATGCACTAGAAGCACTACGTGAAATGCCTGAAGTACGCTACTTAGAGGTAGCTGACTATGTAATTGATGATCCAGGTGCTGATAACCAACGTTCTAGTAAGGGTTGTGGTGATAATCCTGTAAACCTCAATAGCATTACCCAAGACTTTACCGCTATCGGAAATGCCATTGTTCCTTGGAACTTCTACAACATGGGTATCCCACAAGCTTGGGGACAAAGCAATGGTGATAATATTACTGTTGGCCTTATCGATACAGGTATTTCTCCTGGTCAAATCAACCTCACTACCAACTTTACGGGTGGTCTTGTACCTTATCGTTATGTAGAAAGATACGGAACGTTCGATCCTTCTTTCTGGTGGTGGTGGGACTATGAGCCTGATGGTCCTAATGATGACTGTAGCCATGGTACGTCGATGGCGGGCTTTATTGCTGCTCCTCGTAATACGTCGTTGAGAAGTACAACTGGGGTGGCCTATGGGGCTAACTTGATCTCCGTAAGAGGTACTAATGATGTAGTAATTAATGAAGGGAATGAAAAGAAAGGTGTTTCGGACGCTTTGGTGCTACTAGGCAATCGTAGTGATGTACGTATCATCAGTATGTCATTAGGAGATGTGATCTCTAGTGGGCAAGTATCAGATGCGATACGTTATGCTTACGGAAGAGGGAAACTTATTTTCACTGCTGCGGGTACTTCTCTTTCTTTTACTAATTGGTATGGGGTGATTTTCCCTGCTAATATGAGTGAGACAGTAGCCGTAACAGGGATTACTGACAATCCTTCTCGTTTAGAAGAATGTGAGGTATGCCACTATGGAAGTAAGGTAGATTTTAGCTTGCCTATGCAAAGAGCAGGTGACGGAGATCGTACCTCATTAACGCTTTCTCGACAAACAGATTACCCTGATAACAAAATAGAGTATGTAGGAGGTTCTTCTTGTGCTACAGCTACCTTGGCAGGTATTGCAGCAGTGGTGTGGTCTAAAGATCCTTACCAATCACGTTCGCAAGTACTCGATAAATTGATTCGCGCTTCACAGCTTTATCCTTACCGTAACAGTCGCTTCGGATGGGGTAGCGTAAATGTAGCAGAAGCACTACAATAATCAGTACTGCGGTAACCCACAGATTTTATATAAATTCATTAGGAAAAAGGTAGCCAACGCTACCTTTTTCTTTTATTTTTGGAGCAGCAGTTTTGCTAAGAAGAGAGTTTCCAATGTAAGAATCAAAAGTAATCGAAATGATACAATTTAAACTCAGGCCTTGGAACATTTCGGACTTAGATAGCTTAGTTAAGTACGCCAACAACTGGAATGTGGCAAAAAACTTAACTGATAAATTTCCCTACCCTTACACGGATAGTAATGGGAAAGCATTTATAGCGTTTGCCAGCAAAGGCAAGCCAGTGCATATTTTTGCGATTGATATTGACGGACAAGCGGTAGGTAGCATTGGCATACACCCGCAAGATGATATACATAGAAAAAATGCCGAACTTGGTTATTGGCTAGCAGAGCCATTCTGGGGGCAAGGTATTATGAGTGTGGCTATCAAACAAGCAATTGATTTTGCCTTTACAACCTTTGAAATTGACAGAGTGTTTGCAAGACCATTTGGGACAAATGTTGCTTCACAAAAAGTTTTGGAAAAAAATGACTTTGTGTTAGAAGGAAAGTTTGAAAGGGTCTTGATTAAAAATGGTAACTATTTAGATGAACTCATTTATGCCATTAGGCGTGCCAATTGGACTAAAGAAACAAAAATCATTAACCAAGTATAAAAATAAAAGATAATTCAGATCACCTTTCTTATCACTAAGCAAAAGCTGTCTGTTGGTTATGGAGCAAAACTTTTGGGGACTAGGTGTTGTATTACTACTCACGCTTGGCAGTTTACTTACTAAAAAGATCGACTTAAAGGGCGCTTTAGTAGGAGGGTTGATTACCTATTGCCTCTTCTTGGGGGCAAGCTGGCGAGGGATTGTCTATATTGGTTGCTTCTTCATCCTAGGGACGCTGGCTTCTCACTGGCAGCGTAAGCAGAAGCACCAAATGGGTTTAGAAGAAGCCAATAAAGGGCGTCGCTCTGTACGCAATGTACTATCGAATGCAGGCGTAGCGGCATTGTGTGGAATAGTAGGTTTTATTTGGCCAGCACAACAAGCGCTTTTCGAGTTGATGATGGCCGCGAGTTTATCTGCAGCCCTTGGCGATACCATTTCATCAGAACTAGGCAATGTGCTTGGGAAGCGCTATTACCACATCGTTACTTGGCAAAAAGGAAAGAGAGGCGCCGATGGAGTCGTAAGCAAAGAAGGGAGTCTGGCAGGATTCTTAGCAAGTGGCTGTTTAGCACTAATAGGCTTACCAAGCTATGGTTTTCTAAGCGTTTTACTAATTTGGGGAGCGGGAATTTTGGGCAATGTTGTCGATTCACTGGCAGGGGCCATGCTTCAGGCAAAAGGCTACTTAAATAACCATCAAGTAAATTTATTAAATACGTTGTTTGCTGCCTTATTCGCAGGAGCGCTATGGCTTCTTTGGAGAACTGCTTGAATAGATAAATAAGAATATTATATACCGATCGGTATTTTTTGTTATATTTGTACATAATGAAGTCTAAAAAAGATACCGCCGAATATATCATCGAAAAAGTAGCGCCTGTTTTTAATAAGCAGGGTTATGTGGGTGCCAGCCTTTCAGCACTGGAGGAAGCTATACAGCTAACCAAGGGCGCCATCTATGGTAACTTTAGCAGTAAGGAAGAGCTAGCCGTACGTGTATTTTACTTCAATATTAAGCGAGTGACTTCACCGCTTAATGCCCAAGTCAAAACAGGAAGAGATGCCGTAGAGAAGCTTACAATCATTATTAATTATTACAGAACTTACTACGACCGCATCAAAGACATTGGAGGATGCCCTGTATTGAATGTTGGTGTAGATACCAAATACATCAATCCTCGGCTTTTTCAAGAGGCGCGTTCCGTCTCGCTAAAGCTTATAGCCGGCCTAGCGCGTGTGTTACAAGAGGGCGTAGACAGCCAACTTTTTGACGCTAAAATTAACGTAAGTCTTTACGCTAGAAATATCTACACGATGATAGAAGGCAGCGTTTTCATGGCTATTACACACGACGACCCTAGTTATATTGACGACATCCTTGATCATATAGAGCAGGTAGTTTTTAAACAGATTATTTTATAAATTTTTTTAACCTAAAATATACCGATCGGTATGGAGAAAATTCTCAAGAAAAAAATGAAAGTGCGGTTCCAAGACTGTGACCCCTTCAATCACCTCAACAACGCCAAGTACATTGACTACTTTATCAATGCTCGCGAAGATCAACTCGTAGAATACTACGACTTGGACGTATACAAAGAAGTACAAACCACGGGTAAGAGCTGGGTAGTAAGTAGTAGCCAAGTAGCTTATTTGAGGCCAGCACACGTCATGGAGGAAGTGAGTATAGAGAGTAAACTTGTCCAAGTGGCTTCTAAAAGTCTATTGGCAGAGATGCGCATGTTCGATCGAGCAGAGAAAGAACTCAAAAGCATTTGTTGGATTAAATTCATCCACTATAGCCTTAAAGAAAAGCGTACCGCTCGCCATTCTGATGAACTAATGGCTCTATTTGAGTCGGTACACGTACCCATTGACCAAACTACTTTTGAGGAGCGGTGTGCTTTTCTGGCGCAAGCGTGATGCTGTAAATGCACTCAGGCATGCGTAAATCAAGCATAACACTTTAATGGTCTTTCTATGAATTCTGGCTATATTGGATGCCTTTTTATACGGAATAAAAGCATGAGAAATACATTTACGCAAGCCTTTTTAGTTGTTCTTTTGAGTCTATTTATTTATCAAAGTAGTGTGGCACAGGCATATAGTTGGGCGGTAAAGGCATTCGGCAAAGGCTTTAGTGAGGGAAGAGCCATTACCAGCGACGCTTCTGGGAATACCTATGTGGTAGGTAATTTTCGGGAGGTAGCTATTTTTTGGGATACATCTCCTGGGCAACTCTTTAGAGCAGTAGGGGAATCAGATGTTTTTGTAGGTAAATTAGACGCTGAAGGGCAACCCGTTTGGGTAACGCAGTTGGGAGGAGCAGGTTTTGATATAGGCTACGCCATCGCCTCAGACGAAGTAGGGAATGTGTATGTTACAGGTAGCTTTAGCGATACCGTTCATTTTGCGCAGGCCTCTGGTATACCTCCACTGGTGGCAAAGGGCCGTTCTGATATTTTTCTGGCCAAATTCAATAGTGAGGGGCAACCTGTTTGGGCAAAGCAACTGGGAGGAGTAGGAAATGATGTGGGTAAAAGTGTTTCTCTAGATGCTGCTGGACAAATTTATCTAGCAGGTAGTTTTGAGCGTACGATCGATTTTACCCTAGAAAAAGGAACCACCTCTCTTACAGCGAGCGGTACAGATATTTTTATAAGTAAACTAGATACCAATGGAAACTACCTATGGACCAAACACCTAGGAGGAAGAAACTTGGAAGTACTTACCCTCAAGGAAATTACCGCAGATGATATTGGGCAGGTTTACTTGATAGGAGAGTTCCAAGGAACCGTTTATCTTAACCCCAATACTGAGGAAGAGGCCCTGCCACTTACTGCATTAGGCGGAACGGATATTTTTGTAGGTAAGATAGCTACTAACGGGGAGTATGAGTGGATCAAATCCTTTGGAAGCACTCAGGAGGATCGAGGATCAGGGATTACTTTGAACCAAGCAGGGCAGCTTTATATCACGGGTAAGTTCAGCGGAACCATCGATTTTAATTCAAGTGAAAAGACTCATGAGCTTACTGCCACCAGTACCTTCGATATTTTTGTGGGTAAGCTTGATAAAAAGGGTAATTTTCTATGGGCTAAGCAGTTCAACGGTACAAAAGAAAAAGATAACTTCTCAGATGTCCCTTCTTTCTATTTCACTTCTGAGGCGTACCTGCGTACGCTGTTAGGCGCTGATAATTGGTCTTCCGATCAACCCTTCAAAATGGTACGTTCTAATGAAAGCTTGGGGATTACGTCAGACAGTAAAGGGAATATTTATCTAGTAGGTAATTTTGAAAAGACGGTTGATTTTGACCCAGGAGAAGGAACTGCCCCACTCACAGCGGCAGGCGCTCTGGATATTTTTATATGTAAACTAGATACAGATGGAAAGTACCAATGGGCGAAACAAGTTGGCGCTAAGAATGCAGAAGAAGGTGGCCATAGTATTACATTAGATGCAGCTAACAACCTCTACTTTACAGGTTACCTCTCAGGAGGAATTGTTGATTTTGACCCTAACGAAAGTACCAACACCTTAGAAGCGATAGGTGGTACAGATATGTTTGTATGTAAATGGAAAACTACAACAAGCAAACGCTGAGATATCCCTACATAAATGAAAAGATTTATGTACTGTTAGTATCTTTAAAAGGTATAATAGCTACAAGTTACGTTTTTTCATAACTTAACAATTATTTAACATATTTCTATATGTGCAACTCACTTGATTCCTCAACTTTATATGTTCATTATTTCTTTTCTAATCGTAAAATGAGCCTATGAAGCTACTACTCCTACTAATCATTTATGCTATTCCTTTGTTTTGTTGCGCCCAAACCGATAATCCTGCTACAGGAGCAAAAGCAGTGGGTATGGGTAATGCCTCTGCCACCAATGCTGATGCTTGGGCCTTGTACAATAATGTAGGCGCGCTGGGTGAGGTAGAAGAGATGAATGCCTTATTCGCTTTCGATTTACGCTATGGCGTAGTCGAGTTCAGCACCCTTTCCTTTGGTTTTGTAATGCCGATGAGTTTCGGTGGGGTAGCAGGTGTAAGCTTTTCTCGTTTTGGTGATGAGATTTACAACGAGCAAAAGATAGGACTGGCGTATAGCCACCGTATTAGTTTTATGCAGGTGGGCGCTAAAGTCAATTACACACAGGTAGCCATCGACGACCAAGTAGGTTTTGTACAAGGATCAAGAAGTGCTTTGACCTTTGAAGTAGGTGGTTTAGCCACTATCACCCCTAAATTAGACTTTGCGCTACACGCTTATAACCTTACCCAGTCTACCTTACGCTCAGAAACCAGCGAGGGTGATCGGCTACCAGTAATCTTAAAAGCGGGTGCTTCTTACAAACCGATAGAGAAGTTATGGCTCAATGCCGAAGTAGAGAAAGATATTGACTACCCTGCACTTGTAAAGATAGGTGTCAACTTTGAAGTGATCGAAAAGGTGAGTTTTAGAGCGGGCGTGAATACCAATCCTTTTACCAACTTCTTTGGAATTGGCTTTGCCCCCAAACGCTTTAGCTTTGACTATGCGCTCAATACCAATACAGAATTAGGGCTCTCACACCATGCTTCTTTACGTTATCGTTTCAAGCCAAAAAAGCGTAACGGATAACCTCTCCCAAACTAAGTGCTTATGAAATTACTTTACGCTACGCTATTTGCCTTCACCATCACCACCTCACTCTTCGCGCAGGATTATCCTCGTGAAGAGATAGACGTAGATGCTTTTATTGACGATATCTTTGCGGTACAAGACCAAGGCGAAGATATTAATTATGAAGATTTATACGAGGCACTTTACCAGTTGTATCTAGAACCACTCGATCTTAACAATGCTGGCAGAGAAGACCTAGAATCTTTATTTATTCTTTCTGAACTACAGATCAATAGTTTTCTCGACTACCGGGCAAAAGCAGGAAAGTTTCTTTCCATTTATGAGTTGCAGAGCATTCCTCATTTTGATCTACGTTCTATTGAACAATTGCTTCCTTTTGTAAAAATTGCCGACACTGGGCTCAATGCCGATGCCCGTCCACTTCTAAAGCGTATTCTGACTGAAAAGAATAATTACCTCTTTATTCGAACTGAGCAGGTATTAGAAGAGAGGCGTGGCTATACACCACCAGAGGAAGAAGGACAAAGTCGTTATGCAGGCGCACCACAACGTCTGTACGCACGTTTTAGAACGAGCCACGTAAGAGATTTTAGCCTGGGCTTTACGGTTGAAAAAGATGCTGGAGAGCAGCTCACCTGGGATCCTTCCACCCGTCGTTATGGCATGGATTTTTATTCTGTACACGCCCATTTTGAAAACAAGGGGCGTTTCAAAGACATTTCTATCGGTGATTACCAAATCCAAGTAGGACAAAGTATACTGCTGGCGGCAGGCTTTAATGTAGGGAAAGGTGGCGAAACCGTCAATACGGTACGGCGTTCCAATTTGGGTATTCGCCCTTTTACCTCTGCGTTGGAGTCAGGCTTTTTTAGAGGAGCAGCAGCGACCTATACTGCGCTTGAACGGAAATGGGGAGAGATAGACGTAACGGGTTTTTATTCGCGCCTGCGTAGAGACGCCAATGTAATTACCAATCCTGCAGACAGCCTTGATCAGGTAGAAACGTTTATTAGTTCTCTACAAATCACGGGCTTCCACAGAACACCCACCGAGATTGCCGCTAAAGATGCCATCGTAGAGCAGACTTTTGGTGGGAACGTAGGGTTTACTAGTGCAGCAAAGAATCTGCAAGTAGGGCTTACTTTTTTGTATACAGACTTTGGGGTAACACTACAACGTACCCCGCGCGTATACAATCAATTTGAGTTTAACGGCAGCAACAATCATAATATTGGAGCTAACTACAGCTATAACTGGCAAAACTTTAACTTCTTTGGAGAAGCGGCTCGTTCCAAAAGTGGCGGGATAGGTTTCAATCAAGGCTTTATTGCGAGTCTTACGCCACAAGTGTCGATGGCAGTACAGTACCGCTCTTTTGACCGAGATTTTCACAGTTTTTATGGGTCAGCTTTGGGGGAGGCAAGTCGTAACATCAACGAGCGTGGAATTTATTGGGGTATAAAGGTAGCGCCTAGTAAGCGCTGGACACTCGCAGGGTATTACGACCAGTTTTGGTTTCCTTGGTTACGCTTTCAAGCAGATGCTCCCTCACAAGGGTACGAGTACTTAGGGAGGGTAAGTTTTGCCCCTACCCGTAAGATTTCCATGTTCATCCAGTACCGAGAAGAAATGAAGGAAGAAAATTTACCCCAAAACGAAACCAACATCGACTTTCTGGCGGAACGCTTACGACGTAACTACATTTTTAACCTTAACTACGCGGCTGAGAAAATCATTTCCTTCAAGTCACGTATACAGTACAGTAATTTTAATCACGGAGATATTCCACAGACAGAAGGTTTTGTAATACTACAGGATGTCAATTTTAAATTTAGTAAGTGGGAGCTTAGCACGCGTTTGGCACTTTTCGATACTGATGATTTTCAGAACCGACAGTATGTGTACGAGAAAGATGTCCTATACGCTTTTTCTATTCCCGCCTACCAAGATAGAGGTACAAGAAGTTATATACTGTTGGTGTACAAACCCATCAAGAAACTCACCTTTTGGCTACGCTATGCGCGTACCCAATTGACGAACCAAGATACGATTGGTTCAGGACTAGAGCAGATTGATGGCAACACAAGAAGTGAAATCAAAGCCCAGGTAAGGATTAAGTTTTAGAGGAAAGTAGTATCTTGTAGCTTCATCATTACTACGACTAAGCGATGCACACGGAAGCAACTATTCTACAACAGACGCAATGCTGGCTTGAAAAAGTAGTGATTGGTTTGAATTTCTGCCCCTTTGCAGCCAAGGTTTACAGGGCACATCAAGTACGCTATCAGGTACGTTGGACTACCGAACCAGAAGAAATCTCCTCGATACTCTTACAAGAGTATACCTACTTAGATGATCATCCCGAAGTAGCTACCACTTTATTGATTTTTCCATCAGCCCTTACCGATTTTTTTACTTACCTCGATTGGCTCGAAGTAGCCATGCAGCAACTGCAAGAAACAGGCTATGAAGGGACTTATCAACTCGCCAGTTTCCATCCGCATTATTGCTTTGAAGGTACCGCCTTTGATGATCCAGCTAATTACACCAATCGCTCGCCCTATCCTATGGCACACCTGCTCCGAGAAGCACAAATAGAAGAGGTACTACAACACCACCCTCACCCCGAGCAAATTCCAGAAAAGAATATACAATTGGCAAGAGAGAAAGGAGAAGTGTATTTACATACGCTATTACAAGCCTGCTTACGAGAGGTTTAAGTCGAAAATACTCATAAGAGCACTTTCTTATAGATTTTGAGGCGATACGTATAAGTATCGCTTACCAAACCAGCTTCCTTTTGCTGTTGGTAATCTTTTAAACTACCAATGGCTCTATTGGCAGCAGGAGAAGGAGAGGGTAGCGTGAAGGTAGGAAGTGAGACAGTCGAGAAGTGTTGTTGAAAAAGTTGTGCTACCAACTTACTCGTGAAAAATATATGTGTAATAGGCGCTTTTAAACAATGGTGGATGCCTTCTAGATTAATTTGCTGAATCATTAAGTTACTATCTGCGCATCGGTTGCGTTCCCATTGCCGTCGCGTGATTTGTAGTAAAATATCGGTAAGGGCAATCTCGTGTTGCTGACAGAGAAGCTTTTTGTCTGCTAAAGTAGTAAAAGGGTGATCAAACACTTCCCCTAGTAAACGCCAAAAGAGATTTTTACCACTGCCTTCATAAAACCACTGCCCATAGCTTTTATGGACAGCACTATAACACGGAAAACTACCGATAATTAGCTTTTTGGCCTTAGGGGGCACATATTGTCCGAAAGGATGCGTCTCTATCAAAAGAAGTAGTCAGTAGGGTTAATCATAATCAATGTCACTACTACCACTTGTTTCTACACTTCTACGGCGGGGATTGCCCCGAACAGAAATGTCGCTCGCGCCACTCGCTTCCCCTTCAATACTTTTTTCAGCCCACAGGGTAGCATCACTGGCGCCACTCAAGTCTACTTCAATGGTTTGGCTTTTCAACTCTTTGTGAGCCAAGTCACTGGCACCACTAGCCTCAAGGCGCTGATAGGTAGCTATACCACCTAGTTTACTTGTACTAGCCCCAGACAACTCTAAGATGAGGCGATTGGTTTTTATATTACCTTTTAGCTCGCACGCACCAGAAAGCTTCATAGCAAGGGAAGGGCTCTTAAGTAGTTTTTTTATTTCAATAGAGCTCGCGCCACTGGCCTCAAGACGTTGTAGAGTAGTATAAGAAACATAAGCAGTCACACTACCTTGCTCTCCGCTAAAAAAAGAGAAAGAAGAAGAAGGTACTTCAATAGTAAGTGTACCTTCCTTTACGTAGGTTTTTACTTTTTCTGTACCCATACCCTTTACCTCTAGCTGTACACCGGGTAAAGTATCTTGCTGCAATACCACATCTACAGCACCCTTTACTACAAGCGCCTGAAAGTCAGTTGCCTCACGTTGTGAAGTGGTGGCTTCACGGGTTGAAGTAGTAGAGGTATTAGGTAGGGCGTTTTTTTCTGAAGGGGGCAATACAAAAATAATAGTCAAAACGACAATTACGAGCCCCAACGCTAGGAAAAGAAAGTTTTTTAGAGCCATATCAGATAAGTTAATGGACTTGTTTAGACCACGCTTACGATCAACAGGTTACCATAAAACCAATAGTCTTACTTTAATTTATAGTAATTTTCTTAAATTGATAGGAATTTATACATCTTAATCTAAAAACTACATAAATTCATGAGAAAAATATTGGTAAGCGGGATATTATTTATAATAGGAATGACTACCCTTCAAGCGCAAATCAACTTTGAAGAAGGTACTTTGGAAGAAGTAAAGCAGAAAGCACAGGCTACCAATAAACCTATCTATTTAGACGCTTACACTACTTGGTGTGGTCCCTGTAAGTGGATGGATAAGGAGGTCTTTACTGATACGACTGTAGGAAATTACTACAATACTCACTTCGTGAATTATAAGCTAGATATGGAAAAGGGAGAGGGCATCGAGCTAAGAAAACAGTATGGTATCAATACTTTTCCCACAATGCTCTACTTACAGGCCGATGGTACATTAATGTACAAGGCAATAGGGGCAAGAGAGCCTGCTAGTTTCATTGCGTTGGGTGAAACTGCGCTCAATCCAGACAACCACCTCGGGGCACTACAGAAAAGGTACGAGGCGGGTGAAAGAGCACCTACCTTTCTAAAACAGTATGCAAAAGCTTTAATAAATGCTGATGAAATAGCAAAAGCTACGGAGATAGCAGCTATGTACTTGTCGAAACAACCTAATGAAGCGTTGATAAAAGAAGAGCACTTTATGTTACTGGCGGCAGCATATACCAAGTTACCTGAAGACAAGCAGGGCTACGTTGTACAAAATAAGTCAGGGTTTGCACAAAATGTAGGAGAAGAAAAGGCAGCCTCTTTCTTCGATTACGTACTAACGGAAAAAATGGAAAAGGCGATAAGAGCAAATAATGAAGCCGCAAGAACAAATTTACAGGGTTGGTTTAAGAAATATTTACCCGAAAAAGAGGTGGCTATGATGGCGTATTATGACTACCTGAGCCATAAAGGAACAGACAAGGCTTATCACTACGCAAAAATATACTTCGGCCAACATTGTGAAGACGCAGAGCAACTCAATAGCATTGCTTGGGAATACTATGATAAAGTGGAAGATACTGAAAAGTTAGAGAAAGCAGTTGAATGGGGACTAAAGTCCGTTTCATTCGATGAGGCGCATTATAACCTAGATACCGTAGCGCACCTCTACTACAAGCTAGGTAAATACGAGCAAGCGCAAAAAGCGGCTCAAAGCGCCATTAGGATAGGAAAAGAAAATAACAGAGACGTAAAAGGAACTGAGGCGCTTCTTGAAAAAATTGAAGAAAAAGAGTAAAATCAATATTGCCTACTGCGCTTAAGCAGTAGGCTTTTTAATCTACTTAATAAGTAGGATGCATCTATGTGGAGTGTTTACCTTAAAATAGCCTATCGTACCCTTGTCATTAACAAATTCTATACGTTTGTCAATGTATTTGGGCTGTCTGTGGGTGTAGCGTGTAGTTTACTGATCATTATGTATTTGCATAATGAATTTACCTACGATACCTACCTTCCTGATCACGAACGCATTTATCGTATAAGTATAGATTTTAAAACAGCCAACGAAACCCGCCGCATGGCAGCGGCACATCCCGCCGTAGCCAATAGCCTACAAGAAGCTTTTGACAACATCGAGTATGTCACCAAACTACTTCCCACTGAGGGGACTATTCTGAGTTACGAAAACACTAACTTGTTCTGTGCGGACATCTTCTTCGCCGATAGTAGCTTTTTCAAAGTATTTCAATATGCGCCGATTGCGGGTACACTCGATCGGGCCTTACATGAGCCTAACACGCTCGTAATAACAGAAAGTTATGCCAAAGAGCTTTTCAAAGACGATAATCCGATTGGTAAGCAGGTAAACATCAGAAGTATCAATCTCTTTCGGTACGACGGTACCTATACCGTCAAAGCGGTTATTCCCGACGCACCCGACAATACACAACTCCCCTTTAAGGCGCTCATTAGTTGGAACGAAGAAGATCGTTTTGTACAGGCTTCTTGGGTATATACTTATTTCTTGTTAGACACAGAAAATGACATCAAGCAATTTAAAAAATACTGGAAGTACTTCTACAATATCTACTTGGCCGACAAGCAGCTTACCAGAGAGTTTCACTTATTTAATATAGCGGATGTACACTTACGTTCTAACTTAATGGCAGAGCTTTACACGGTAGGAAATGTAAACTATCTCTACATTTTTTTAATAGTAGCGATTTTTATTATTGGTGTAGCTTGTATGAACTATATCAATATGACAGCAGTACGCTACGCGCAGCGGCTCAAAGAGGTGGGTGTGCGCAAAGCGTTGGGGTCAGATCGTACTACCCTTATTCGGCAATTTTTAGTAGAGGCTGCTTTACTTACCTCGATTGCTTTTTTACTGGCCTTGTCACTTACCGAAATTACGCTGCCTGTATTCAACGAAATTACCGGTAAGTCACTCAGCTTAAAAATACTTTTGAAAGGAGAGATGTTGCTGTTGTTCATTGGACTATTTTTACTCATCGTGTTCTTAGCGGGCGGATATCCTGCTTTGTATTTGGCCAACCTAAAACCCATTACGGCGCTACAAGGACGATTAAAAACAAGGAACCGCAACTCCTTTAGAAGATTACTAGTCATTTCGCAATTTATGATTGCCATTATCACGTTGGTGGGAACAGGGGTGGTCTCGCAGCAGCTTTCTTTTTTACACTCACAAGATTTAGGGCTGCAAAAAACAAACATGATGGTAGTACGCCTCTCACAAAGCGAAGTAATGGCGAAGCAACTTACCACCCTAAAGCAAGCTTTATTGGAGAGTGAGTACTTTAATAAGATCGGAAATTCGGTAGACATTCCAGGAGGGAATATTCCTTTACAATTTCTGGAAGTAGAAACACCCGACGGAAAGATGAGAAAAGAACAGCTAGGACGTATGATTATCAACGATGATTTCCTGAAGACATTGGATATTCAACTTGTAAAAGGAAGGCACTTCGATAGCCAGCAAGAAGATGATTTTCGTAGTGCCATTATTATTAACGAAGCGGCCGCAGAATATCTCTCTTGGGAAGAGCCCATTGGGAAGAAAATCATCATTTCACGTGATGCCACTGGTGCGCCACTCGATGAACGGGTAGTAATAGGAGTAGTGAAAAACTTTCATTATTCTTCTCTACATACTCCCATTGTCCCTACTATGATGGTACTCAGCAATCGGGTAGGCAACTTATTCTTAAACATCGAGGGCGCGCGTACACAGGAAGTCATACAACACCTTGAGGAAGTATGGATAGATACGGTTCCCAGCGAGCCTTTGAGCTTTTTTCTGTTAGATGAAAACTTTCAAGACCATTACTCAGCCGAAGAAAAACTAGGAGAACTACTTGGCTATTTTGCTGGGCTTAATATACTTATCTCTTGCTTAGGGTTATGGGGATTGGCTTCTTACACCACCGAGGTGCGTACCAAAGAGATAGGAATACGCAAAGTGCTAGGCGCGAGTATTTTAAATATTATTGTACTGCTTTCAAAAGACTTTCTACGTTTGGTATTGGTAGCTTCACTTTTAGCCATTCCACTGGCCTACTATTTTATTACCAACTGGCTAAAAAACTTCGCTTACAAAACAGAAGCGTCATGGGGTATTTTTCTTATAGCGATTGTAATTGTTTTATTGGCAGCCTTACTACCGCTTACCATCCAAGCTGTGCGTGTAGCCCTACGCGACCCAGTAAAAGCGCTCAGAGCTGAATAGTAATATTACCTAAACTTCCCTTATAGTTTATACGTATCAGTAGTTAAATTACTTTTCTACCTGTACAATTAAACAAACAAGATGATGTTAAACCGTAGTACTATTGTCCTACCCTCATTACTTCTTTTGTCTTTCGTAGGATGTGCCCCTCAAGGGGAAGAAGTTGCTCCAGAAGTTACTGTATCAGAGAGCAGTCCTGAAGAAGAGACCACTAACTTTCGGCTTCCTAGCTTTATATTACAAGCTGATGAATTCAAAAATCTTAACCAATGGGATGCTGGCGAAAAATGTTGTAACCATTCCATTATGCTCTCTTCTACCATTTACAGAAAAGGAAAAACCTCCGTTCGCTTTGAGCAACGCCCTGATGACCGTAGTAATATCGGTGGAGATGGTAACTTTCGTGCAGAAATTAAGCAACCTGCCCCTCTTGCACGTAAGGGAAAGACTTACTGGGTAGGTTTTAGTGTATATCCTGTAAAAATCCCTATGCTTACCAACTTCTTTCAGTTTCATCAAAAGCCAGATAAAGATAAGCCTTGGGGATCACCTCCTTTTCAGCTTCGCCTCTATCCTGACAAGCGTGTAGAACTTATTATTCACCCAGGACAGGGAGCGAAAATTATACAATTAGGGACATATAAGCCCAAACAATGGAACGATATTGCGATGCAAGTAAAATTTGCTGAGGATAAATCTGCTTTTATCAATGTCTGGCTAAATGGTAAGAAAACCAGCTACTCAGGACGGCCGCTGGCTTATAGTGATGCGGAGCGTGGAAAGACAGGGCCCTATGTTAAAATGGGTTCTTATACAGGTAAAAATCGCCCAACAAGTAAAATCGTTTTGTACATCGATAGCTTCAAGATGGCCAATAATAACGCCAAGTTACAAGATGTTCATCCTTAGCTTCTTCCAAATATTTTACTACCTTTGCGGCAATAATGATGTACGCCTGGGAAAATGAATAAGAAATTAAACTGTCTCGTAGTAGATGATGCCATTGCTGAAGGTTTGGCGTTGAAAATGTTAATAGATAAGACAGAGTTTTTAGCCTTCGATCGGTTGATTAACGATCCCTTGAAGGCTTTAGACTATTTACAAAAACAACAACCCGATTTACTGTTTTTAGATATAGAGATGCCAAAACTATCGGGCATAGAGTTGATTAAGTCGCTTAAGCAGTGTCCACCCACAGTACTGGTCACCTCCCATACTGATTTCGCCTTGGAGGCTTATGAGCTAGATGTAATCGACTATCTTATTAAACCAGTAAAGTATGCGCGTTTTCTCAAAACCATTACCAAAATTGCTACGGCGCGAAAAGAAACAAATGCTCCTGTCAATCAAGATTTTTTCATTAAAGTAGATAACAAATACATTCGTCTTAGCGAATCAGACATCCTCTTCATTGAGGGATTAAAAGACTATGTAATGATTCATACAGAGCAAGACAGAAAATACATTACCTACGCGACGCTTAAATACATTGAAGAAGAGCTAAAAAACCTCTATCAAGATCGTTTTATGCGGATACACCGTTCTTTTATTATCAATACTCGTAAGATTGATTTTGTAGAAGAAACCCAAGTGTATATAAAGGATACGATCATTTCTATTGGTGCTACTTATAAGCAGCAGTTTTTCAATATGATGAACAAACTCTAGAATTGAAAGTAAATAAAGGGCTGAATGTCAGAAGATTTAGCCTGGTATAGCCCCAGTACAATCACAACAATGATGAGCGCTTTGGCATAGTCAGGCGCTTTGGCAAAGGTTTGTTGCAACTGTACTTTCCAGTTTTGCGGTAGCCAATGGATAATATAACCGAAGGTCATAATGATGAAAAACTCCTTGTAGCCCACAATGACCTCCCAGATAAGCTGTGGCTGAAAACTGGTACCTATTTGCCAAAGTATTTTACGAACTACCTCCATGGCTGATAAGGTGACGCCCGTACCGATCTTGACATCGTTTGCTCTAAAGAAAATCCAACAAAAGCACACAAAATGAAAGGTAATTACCTGCATAAAAAATCTGTAGAACAGGTTATGATTTGACTTTTTATCGCTGTTGGTAACTTCCATCCAAAACTTATGTACTGCCAAAGCGCCTCCATGAAGTGCCCCCCAAATAATAAACTTAATGTGCGCACCGTGCCAAAGCCCTCCAAGCAACATGGTAATCATTAAGTTCATATAAGTACTAATAGCACGTTGTTTCTCTGGTTTGATAAGAATAATTACCCAAAAAATAAAGATAACCGCCCACATACCTGCTAGGTACCAACTTTGGCGTTGGATCAAGTAAAGGATACTGACTAAGACAACGTGCAGCGCCACAAAAGCGAGCCAATTTTTCTTTGTTTTGCGCCAAATCCACCAGAGTAGGCCAATAGCTACAAACAGCCCTACGTTGAGCCAATGCCATCCGTCTAGCATCAATAAAATGACTAGAGTAAGTGGTACACTTATGTAGGTAAACAGAGAAGTAGTACGATTCCCACCCAATGAAATATATAGGTAGTCTCTGAGCCAACTGGAGAGTGAGATGTGCCAACGGCGCCAAAAATTGGTAATGCTGTCTGCTTTGTAAGGCGAGTTGAAGTTGAGGGGTAGGCGGTAGCCCAACAGTAAGGCAATCCCAATAGCAATGTCAGTATAGCCTGAGAAATCGCAGTAGATTTGAATGGCATAGCCATACACAGCCAATAAGTTTTCGAAGCCTGTGTAAGCCGTTGGATTACTAAAAACACGGTCTACAAAATTAATAGAAATGTAGTCAGAGATGAGCATCTTCTTTACCAGCCCATTCAAAATGAGAAAAATTGCGTGCTCATATTCCGCCTTACTGAGGGTATACTTCTTATAAATTTGGGGAATAAACTCAGACGCCCTTACAATGGGCCCTGCTACAAGCTGAGGGAAAAAGCTTACAAAAAAGGCAAAATCGAGTACACTTTCGACAGGCTTGAGTTTTCCACGATAAATATCAATCGAATAGCTCATCGTTTGAAAGGTATAAAAAGAGATACCAATAGGAAGAAAGATATCATCTATGGCAAATATATCCCTTCCTAAGAGTACGTTGCCTAGCTGCGCCAAGTAGTCTTGTGTCTCAAAGCTAGTATGAAAAAGATAATTGATGAAATCAGTAAAAAGATAGGCGTATTTATAATAAGATAATACCCCTAAATTGACCGAAAGGCTACAAACCAATAGGAAAGTACGATAGCCTTTCTTCTCCGTTTCGTACATCTGTTTCCCAAAGAAGTGGTCTACAATGGTGCTAAACACCAACAAAAAAAAGTATAAACCGCCTGCCTTGTAGTAGAAAAAGAAGCTAAAAAGGAGTAAGAAAAAATTACGCTTAAATTTACTCTGATAGGTAAACTGATATACAGCCAAGATCGCTATGAAAAACAACCAAAAGGTACTACTTGTAAAGATAAAAGGCTTTTCTGGATTGTAAATAAAGAAGTTACCTACCTCTTGTAAGAATCGCTCTCCAAACATGGACTTATCAGTAAGTTTATATAAAAGACATAAGTTCTTCTATCTTCATACTGCAACAGAAGAATTTATGTTGCCTACTTTCATATTCATTTTTTGAAAGTGAAATTTTCCAAGACGACGCAATTTAGTAGTTCGTAGCGTTTAATTGCTAATTTTTGATGGTTTTTTCTATGGTTAGTAAGTAAAGTTTTACAAAGCACGTGTTTACTGATAGCTTCTTAAGGAATACTACCAATCCCCCTTGCCATCAGAGAGGCCATCATAGGAATAAGCAGTAAGAGTAATAGCTCTATACGTATAACCCAAAAAACACGGGCAGGAACAACAACCAAGGTAGCTTCTGTTCCTTTACGGTATTTTCTAAAGAAAAGACTAGGCACAAGAGAGAGGATGCCCATCAATCCAAATAAACCTATCTTTAGGTGAAAAATCCAGTTAGTGCTGTAAAAGGCTGCAGGTTTACCCACCCCAAACCATAAGGTAAAGCCGGCCGCTAACAGAAAGATGGTAGCCGCTCCATATAGATT
Source organism: uncultured Cytophagales bacterium (assembly GCA_937911505.1). Taxonomy (GTDB): domain Bacteria; phylum Bacteroidota; class Bacteroidia; order Cytophagales; family Thermonemataceae; genus CALEMF01. The sequence goes on along the minus strand of CALEMF010000037.1, from coordinate 23,375 downwards.
ATCTAAGAAGAAAAGTCGCTTGATTGCACTAGGTGGCATCTCTTTCTTGAGTAGCAAGTGCTGGCCAACGATGCTTCCTACAATGATGAAGATACAGATAAAATGTACGTAGCGGAGCAGAATTTCAGGGATCATACAGAAGCTAAACAGCCTGCACTACTATTTGTTTATAAGTTTTAACCATTACCTTTCAAGGTAGAGCAGCTATAATGGCTACTACCGTATCGATTTCTTCAAATGTATTGAAGTAATGTGGAGATAAACGAATAACGCCATCAATTCCTTTATTATCAAAATCGATGTAGGCATTATGCTTTCTACTGATGGAAAAATAAACATTGGCTTGTTGTAGTTTCTCTGCAATAGCCTCCAATGTATAACCCTCCACACAAAAAGTAACAATATTGGCCAGTTGGCTTCCGTAGTCGTATACCTGTACCTTAGGTAAGCGCAAGAGTTGTGTTCGTAGCCTTTCTAGCAACTGTTGGTTATAGTGAAATACCTCTGTAATGCCGATCGTATTTAGATAAACAACGGCAGCTTTTAAGCCTACCATGGCTGCATAGTTGCGCTCGAAGAATTCAAAACGGCGTGCATCGGGCACTAACATATAGTGATTGGTGGCCGCCCAAGTAGCGCCTTGCGCATCAAAGAGGAGCGGAGCAAGGTCATTGGCCAGTACACGCGTTGAAACATACAAGAAGCCAGTACCTCTTGGCGCACGTAAAAACTTTCTTCCTGTGGCGCATAAAAAATCACAGCCAATGGCTGCTACATCTACCACTGCTTGTCCTACTGACTGGCAAGCATCCAATAAATACCAACTATCGTATTTTTTACAAAGTTTTCCTACTGCCTCTGCCTCTTGTATAAGTCCTGTATTGGTAGGAATATGGGTGAGTGCCGTTAGCTTGGGTTGGTACTTCTTCATTAACGTTTCCATCTCGTCAAGGTCAAGATCGCCGTTGGCTAAATTACCAGCTCTTACGACTTTTATAGGAAAGCGTTGCTGTAGAGAGAGGAAAAAAAGTTGATTGGAGATATAGTCCATGGCAGTAGTAAGAATAACATCACCTGCTTCAAAAGGAATAGCAGAGAGCGCTTTTGCATAAGCATCGGTAGCACTGGTAGCAAAAGCTATTTGTGAAGGCTTACAGTGAATGAGCTGCGCAACGGCTGTGTACATAGCTGCTAGTTCCTTTTCAAAGTGATCGGCTACGCGGTAACCACCTTCCTGTATTTCCGCAGACAGGTAAGTTTGCATCTCGTCTACCACTACCTGTGGTATTAGCGAAGCCCCAGCGCTATCGAAAAAGAGCTTGTCTTGGCAGGCGGGCGTATCTTTTCTAATTTGTTGAATATCCATGGATCAAGGAGTGATTGTGTGAAGGATTTGATGGATTGAAGGACTAATGGGGTGAAAGATACGCATAAGTCTTATTTCTAGTGTCTTTCGTCTCTTTTCCTTCTTCTAAAATAAATGTATAAATAATTCATAAGCCCGTGTTGGAACGTGATAAAACTGGAGAATTGTAATCACCAATACTACAATCAGCAATCTATATGTCCAGAGGTTGGCTTTAGGGTAGCGAGTGGCAAATAAAGCACCTACGTAAGCGCCTACGCCTTGCCCCAGTGCAGTAATAATACCTAGTGGCCAGTCTACTTGATCTTTGATAATAAAAATAATCAATACTGGAACGGCATAAAAGAGCACTACGACTAATTTAATCGCATTGGCGTAAGTAATGGTATAGTTTACCAGCATTACCATACAAGCCAGTAGAAAAATGCCTACACCTGCTTGGATAAAACCTCCGTAGAAGCCAATGATAAACATCAATACTAAGACCAAAGGACGTTTTTCGTATGTGATCGAGTCTGCCGCCTGAAATTCTCTGATCCACTTACCCGGTTGTAGCAAAATGATCCCCAACATCACTATCATTAATACACCTAAGAAAGATTTGATGGTGGCTGCAGAGGCAATTGTAGCGATGTAAGCACCTGCCATTGCTCCAATTACGCAAGGAACAATCAGCCACCAAGCCCGTCCTATGATGATTTTCCCGCTTCTTAAATAGGTTCCTACGCCTACGAAACTCTGAAAAAGTACTGCTACACGGTTCGTACCATTGGCTACATCGGCAGGTAAACCCATCCACATCAGTAGTGGCATCATAATAAGGCTCCCTGAGCCCGCCAGTGTGTTGATAAAACCCGTAAGAATACTAGCAAGGATAAGTAAAAAGTAATCCATAAAGTGTAAAGGAACTGTCTAGCAATGTTGCTAGTACATTTTCAAAAGAGGTATATTTATCTATTTTTTATAAGCTTTTTCAAGTCGGCCAACTCGTCTCTTAGGCGGGCAGCCTCAATAAAGTCTAAATCTTTGGCTGCTTTTTCCATATCTTTTTGGGTTTGCTTTATCTGTTTTTCCAGCTCTTCTTTGGTCATGTAGCTCACCACAGGGTCAGCGGCTAGGTTGTTCTTTTCGGGTTCTATGTAGTAGTTGCCGCTACTATACTTCTTGGCATCGGCTACCTTGGTTTGTTCCATAATCGCCTCTTTTGATTTCGTTACGGTAGTAGGCGTAATGTTATGCTTTTCATTATAGGCCATTTGTAACTTACGGCGGCGTTGGGTTTCAGAAATGGCCCTATCCATCGAAGCTGTCATTTTATCCGCATACATAATTACCTTTCCCTTTTCATTACGAGCAGCCCTACCAATCGTCTGGATCAGCGATCGCTCATCCCTTAAGAAACCTTCTTTATCCGCATCCATAATCGCTACGAGCGATACTTCAGGCAAGTCTAGGCCTTCTCTGAGTAGGTTTACACCCACCAGTACATCAAAAACACCCAAGCGAAGCTCACGAAGAATCTCTACTCGCTCCAATGTTTTAATCTCAGAGTGTATATAGCGTGTTTTTACCCCAATTTTTTCTAAGTACTTGCTCAGCTCTTCGGCCATTCTTTTGGTAAGCGTTGTTACTAGCGCGCGCCTATCTTCTTTAATGGTATTGTCAATTTCTTCTAGCAGGTCGTCGATTTGGTTCAGGCTAGGGCGCACAAAAATCTCAGGGTCGAGCAAACCCGTAGGGCGAATGACTTGCTCTATAATCACACCTTCAGAGGCTTTTAGCTCATACTGGGCGGGTGTAGCGCTTACAAATACTACCTGATGCACCAAACTCTCAAACTCTTCAAACTTTAGCGGGCGGTTATCCATAGCAGATGGTAAGCGGAAGCCAAAGTCTACTAAGTTTGTTTTACGAGAGCGGTCGCCGCCAAACATCCCTTTGATTTGCGGAATGGTTACGTGGCTTTCATCTACCATCAACAGATAGTCGTCAGGGAAGTAATCGAACAAGCAGAAGGGGCGTTGCCCAATGCGTCGCCGATCGAAGTAACGGGAATAGTTTTCTATACCAGAGCAGTAGCCTAGCTCCCGCATCATTTCTAGGTCAAACTCCGTGCGTTCTTGAATACGCTTGGCTTCTTCTGTGCGCCCTTCTTTTTCAAAGTAGTCGATTTGCTTTACCAAGTCATCTTGAATCTCTTTCATAGCTACTTGGAGGGCATCTTGCCCTGTAACAAAAAGATTGGCTGGAAAGATAGAAATTTGCTTCTCATCTGCTATTTTCTTTCCTGTCTGAGGCTCAATACGGTGAATCGCCTCAATTTCGTCCCCAAAGAAGAAAATCCGATAGGCGAAGTCTGCATAAGCCACAAATACATCTACAGTATCGCCTTTTACCCGAAAATTTCCTCGGGTGAACTCGCCCTCTGTTCTACTGTAGAGAATATCTACTAAGGCGAATAAAAACTGGCTTCTGGGTACGGTTTGTCCTACTTTGAGATGAAGAATATTTTTACCAAACTCCTCTGGATTACCGATACCATAAATACAAGAAACAGACGCTACTACAATGACATCTCGGCGCCCAGAGAGCAGGGCAGAGGTAGCCCGTAGCCGTAGCTTTTCAATTTCATCGTTGATTGCCAAATCTTTTTCTATAAAAGTGTTGGTAGAGGAAATGTAGGCTTCTGGCTGATAGTAGTCATAGTATGAAATGAAGTACTCGACGGCATTCTCAGGAAAGAACTGCTGGAACTCTCCGTACAACTGTGCAGCCAAGGTTTTGTTATGGCTCATAATTAAGGTGGGGCGATTGGTCTGCGCGATCACATTGGCCATAGTAAAGGTCTTTCCAGACCCTGTTACCCCTAAAAGGGTTTGTGCATATTCGCCCTCTTGGATACCCTGTATGTTCTGTTCAATCGCTTGGGGTTGGTCGCCAGTAGGCTGGTATTGGGAGGTCAGTTGAAACATAGCAGCAGAAGGTTAAGTCAAGCGCCTAAATTACAAAAAAATTAGCGAAGCATAAAGCTCAGTAAGGGACTGTTTGAATGAAGTATACCCTACTATTTTTTTATTATTTTTTATATGAATTTTCCAAAGTTTTGTGAGTGTAGCGAGAAAGAAAAAATTATACGCTTGGGAAAAAGTTATCATTTCCCCTCATTATCCTGCTAAAATTTTAACCTAATTGTATGGAAGTAAAGGGTAAGTAAAGCAATTAAAGATTGATAAGCTACTTTTCCTGCGGAACCTGAGTGATCTGAGCGATGATGGTCAGGAGCCTATCGCGTTCTGCCTGTAGGTCGGCGATCTGCTTTTCATAAGCCTTTAAGAGGGTACTTGTTTCGATGAGGTGAACAGATGTTCCTTGCTCGTTGGTAAAGGTTTGGTACTCAGCAGGGGTGTTAGAAGTAATGCCTAGTAAGTCGGCGAGTGAAATCCCAAATAACTGTGCTATCTCTTCCAAACGATCTAGTGTAAATCTTCTGATCTGGTTGCTTTCCATCTTGGAGTAACAATTCTGGCTGACGCCTAATTGCTTGGCAATCTCTCCTTGGCTTAAATCTAATTGTTTTCTGTATTTTTTAAGTTGTTCACCTAAACTTTTGCATGCTTTCATGGATAGTGTATCAAATATCTTTATTAAAGATAAACGTTTTTTTGCTTAGGATGCAAGGGAAAAGAAAGATTTACTGTTGAGAGAGGATGAAGGACTGATGGATTGATTTTGTGAAAGAGTGATGAGTGAAAATCTTTAATTCCCTCTGGTACGATTAAAAGGGTAGTGGTTCCTACTGCTGCCGTCGTCTCTACGTAATTTCAATTCCCTCTGGTACGATTAAAAGGACTTTCACAGGAAAAGAAATGAATGCATTTAAAAAGTTTCAATTCCATCTGGTACGATTAAAAGACTTCTTCACGTTCATAAGCGCGTGTTCGTAGTGCTATTTCAATTCCCTCTGGTACGATTAAAAGGGGGAGGTGACGATGGCACGCTGCGGATCGGTAAGCGGTTTCAATTCCCTCTGGTACGATTAAAAGTTTTCTGTGTCTACTTGGGCGGTGTCTCGGCCTGTGTTTCAATTCCATCTGGTACGATTAAAAGTTTTAGCCTCGTCAGCTTCTCCGTTTTCATCAAGAAGTTTCAATTACATCTGGTACGATTAAAAGGTCTATGTTTCGTAAGATGAAAGACGAGACGATAGCGGTTTCACTTCCATCTGGTACGATTAAAAGCTGTCACTGTTTTTGAACGAATTGAATAACTGATCTCGAGTTTCAATTCCATCTGGTACGATTAAAAGTCGTTTATTTAAATTCTAAAGTAAGGTATTCTGTGCGATAGACCAAGTTTTTTAATCTGAACTTTCGATCTTTTGTCGTCGACCTCCAATAATACGATTTACCCTGAAGATCGACGACCTATTGGTAATCAGTGAGTTAACCCTGAAATGATGGGTTTGAAGTCGACATTTTTACTAAACATTAAGTTCAAAAATAGGGGTTCGACGACTTGTCATTTGTTAAAACATTGTTTATCAGTAGTATATGTTTTTCTTTTGCTTGCATAAACGCTAACGTATATGTAGCATACTTTGTATGCTAAAGTAGGGATTTTTATAAAATGAAGTAAGTACAAACTCCTTTTATTCTATGAACCTAGAGCTATCCAGAAGCTTGACCAATGAGTGTTCATAAATGATGTTTCTCTTCGCTTATTCTAACCATTTCCTAGCACACAGTTATCTTACAACACCTCAAACTGTTTAGAATAAAGGCAGGGCTTCATCAGTTAAGTGATTTACCTTTCAAATTATTTTCTCCAACCCTGCTTTTAATTAAAGGAAAACTGTTCGTAATATCTTCTCAATACAGTACATCAGGTAAGTTACCCTATCTCTCAGGGAGATGTTTTTAGATTCTTCTATTACTATCATAAACAATTAGTCACTTGTAATGCGTATCCTCGAAGAGTATCTTGATAGTTCGGCCATTGATGTTTTGGTGTTACTGATAACTAGCCAGTTTTGCGAACATATCTTATTCTAACAGGATGCATTGGCAGATTATTCCATTTAGCACCATTATGTAGGGCATTGTTTTATTTCTACTCCGTTTTTAATCTTTACCGAGTGATAACTATTTTACAGATTAATAACATAAGCAGATGCTATTCTAGCAAACTCAAGGGAATGAATAGTTTAGATTGACAGTTCATATACAGTTACTTAGATGTATTTTTCAACTCAACATTTTTCCGCAAGTTGCGTAGTAGCTAGATAGATTAATCTCAAACATCATTTAATACAATATGAAACAAACTTACCTCATATCATTCAGGTTAAATTTCATTTTTAAAACGCTTACACAAGTCTCTTACCTGAAAGCTTTACCCCGCTTTTAGGTGAGGACTTCCTCATCCTAACCACGAGTGATAAATTACGATAGTAAAAAGTACTGCTAAATGGATGAATAAGCGCTGAGGCCGACACGGATAATACCCTTTATTTGCTGCGCAGCGCATGCGTGTGAAAGTGCGCATACTTTTCTTCGTAATAGATGTGCACAGAGGGAACACTTATTACCAGTCAAATGACCGCCAAGAAAGGCTTGTTTTTGTGTCCGAAGTCTGGTCTTTCGTTGAGAGCATCCTATACTAAATTCCAAGACCTCTCTCTTATTTACGCAGATACTTTTACACTCCCTAAATTTTTTAGTAGCTTTGATTCTCTAATAGCTAAACACCCTATGAGGCATTATTTACTCTACATTCTCGTTCTGTTATTGTGTATGCGATGCGTACCCATTACGCAGCAATACGGCACAAACGAAGCCATTACTGGCAAGGCGCTCCGTACAGAAGATTTTATCTACGAAGACAGCATTAAAACGGTAAGGCTCTACCCACAACTGGGTGTTGCCGATCAAGTGTTACTTCCCCCCATTATACCTATTTCACAGGCACAGCCACTACTACTGGAGTTTGATGAAATGGGGAATGAGTTTGATAACTATATTCTAAAACTGGTGCATTGTAATGCCGACTGGAGCCAATCTGTACTCACCGACCTAGAGTTTATGCAAGACTTCAACGAGGTACGCATTACAGACTATCAATTCTCCTTCAATACCAAAGTACGTTATGTACATTACAAAGTACCGCTACCTAAGGTGAAAGTCTCTGGTAATTATTTGGTAAAAGTATACAGAGAAGGCAACGAGGCAGACCTCATCCTAACCAAACGGTTCGTTGTCTACACTAACCAAGTGATGATTGACCCTAACATAGGGTTTACAAATTTGCCTAGCGAGCGGACGGCCAATCAACAAATTGATTTTACAATTAACTACAATAACTTTGAGTTAGTCGATCCGCAACTGTCGATCAAGGTAGTCTTACGACAAAACTACCGTTGGGACAATGCCATTACGAACCTACAACCGCTTTACGTAAAAGAATTTGATAAAACATTAGAATACCGCTCCTTTAATGGCGAAAATAACTTCAAGGGTGTCAATGAATATCGCTTTTTTCAAGCAGAAAGCATTCAGTTTTTAGGCTTTAATACTGCCAAAATCGACGTCACAGGTGCAGTGGCACAAGTGTACTTGGGGTTAGATAAACCAAGAGGAGAACAGGCATATTTACGCAATAAAGACCTGAATGGAAACTTCTTGGTCAATAACTATGAAACCAACAACGGCGATACCGATGCAGATTATGTTCGTGTACATTTTAAGTTGGCTGCACCTTCCAAGCCAGGTAATCTATACGTTATTGGCGCTTTTAATAATTGGTCGCTTACCAACGACAACGTCTTGAATTATAACTTGGAAAAAAACTGGTACGAGGGCAGTGTATTGCTCAAGCAAGGTACCTATAATTACGCCTACGCCTTACAAACACCACAAGGCAAAGTGGATGAAACGATTTTTGAAGGAACGCACCAAGCGACCGAAAATGCCTATGAGATCATTGTTTACTATCGCCCTATGGGAGGGCGCTACGACCAGGTGATAGGCTACAGAAAAATGACTGCTAATGAATAAAAGAGGTTTAGCTAAGACCGCGTAGTGAATCGCCAGTTATGAAACAGGTTTTTCAAGAAAACAAACGCTTTTATCTTACTTTTCTCGTTTTCTTAGTATTAGGAGGAATCTTTCTATCTGTTTACACCCAAACAGCTACCCATTTACTCTTCAACGCTTGGCACACCTCTTTTGGTGATCTCTTATTCCCTTACCTCACTCATCTGGGAGATGGCTGGGTATTGGCAGCGCTAGCATTGATCGTGCTGCTGTTTCATAGTTATTATGCGGCGCTGGTGGCTACTGTAAGCTTCGTAGGCACTTCATTTACTACACAGTTTCTCAAACGGGTGATTTTCACAGAGGCGCCACGACCCAAAAGCTATTTTCAAGAGAGTGACATATTACATTTTGTAGAAGGCGTACAGGTGCACTGTTGTAATAGCTTTCCGTCAGGTCATACAATGGCCGCTTTTGCACTCTTTAGCTTTATTGCCTTGTTTGTAAAAAATAAAGCAATTGGCTGGCTCTTTTGTATCGCTGCCTTGACAATCGGTTTCTCAAGAATCTACCTACAGCAACACTTTTTTGTAGATGTATATGTAGGCGCTATTTTGGGTACATCGCTTACTACTGTTACTTACATGTTTACAAGCCAAAGTAAAACAGCCAAGCATATGATTTGGCAGGGTGCGTTGTTGAAGGGGAGGAAGTAAGATATCAGAAGCAAGACGTCAGACTTTAGCGACAAGAAATGAGGAGATTCAAGTATAATGCTTTAAGCGCTCATTCACTTACTCACTCATTCGCCCTTCAGTCCTTCAACTTGTGCTTATCTTGTTCTTCTTGTATAAACTGCTCTGCTGATAAATCGAGCCAATTGAGGGCGTTCAAACCTAAGATCTTCTCTTTTATATTGGTATTGACTGGTAAGTCTTCTACCAACTTACCCATTTCTAGGTCGCCTAATGGAAAAGGATAGTCGGTGCCCAAGGCGATGTAATCTTCTCCCATTAAGTCAATGAGATATGCTAAAACTTTCGGATCGTGAACCAACGAATCTACGTAAAATTTACCCAGATAATTTCTAGGATTTACATTATTGTCAATGGCGCAAAGGTCGGGGCGTACATTAAAACCGTGTTCAATACGACCAATAGTAGCAGGGAAAGATCCGCCACCGTGTGCAAAGGCCACTCGTAGGCGTGGAAACTTTTCAAATATACCTCCAAAAATCATCGAGCAGATGGCCAAAGAAGTCTCTGCGGGCATGCCTACTAGCCAAGGAAGCCAATATTTTCCCATTTTCTCTTTGCCCATCATGTCCCAAGGGTGTACAAAGATGGCAGCACCTAACTGTTCAGCAGCTTCAAAGAAAGGAAAAAGACTTTCATCAGAGAGGTTCCAGTCGTTGATGTGTGAACCAATTTCTACCCCAGCCAAGCCAATGTTTAGGCAACGCTCCAACTCTTGTACAGCTAACTCAGGGGCTTGCATAGGTAAGGTACCCAAGCCAATAAAGCGTTTCGGATAACGTTGTACAATTTCAGCGATGTGGTCGTTAAGGAATTGCGCTACGGTAAGTGTATCTTTAGGTTTTGCCCAATAGTTAAACAGTACAGGGATGGTAGAAAGCACCTGCACATCTACGCCAAAATGGGCGGCCTCTTTGGTACGTACTTCAGCATCCCAGCAATTATCGTAGATTTGCCTAAAGAATTTTCCATCTACCATCATCCGTGCACAGCGAGGCTTATGATGATCTAAGTTGATAAAACCGCCATACCCAAACTTTTCTCTAAAATTAGGAACGTTCTCAGGAATAATATGGGTGTGAATATCAATTTTGAGGCACATGATCGCTTGAGTTAGTCGCTACAGGCAAGATAAGCATTCACCAGCCGAGTTGCAAGAAAGTGAAGGAGTGAGAAAGTGAAGGAGTGAGAAAGTGAATGGGTGAATGATAGATTGATGGACTGAAAGATTGAATGAGTGATTGTGTGAATGAGCGAGTAATTGAATGGATACCTAAAGCATTACGCTTGAGAATTTTCTCTTTTCTTGCCTCTAACGTCTTGTGTCTTGCTTCTTACGTCTGAAATCTTGTTTCTTTCGTCTTTTATCTTACCTCTTGCCTACCACATCTACCCTAACTACTTCCCCGGAATTTCTAACACCGTACCGCAGTTTTTACAACGATGCAGATGAGTGTTCTGCTTAAACTTTGCAAAGGTAGCGGGGAGTTGTTTCTCTATGTCGGTAAGCTTAAAGTACTCTTCGTAAAGCTTATGGTGGCAGTTATCACAATACCACTGGAAGCCATCTGTTTGGTAGTCTTTTCGTCGTTCTTCTATCACCAAGCCTACGGTATTGGCAGGGCGTTGGGGAGAGTGTGGTGTTTTAGGAGCAAGCAGATAAATATCGCCCTCTTTGATGAGAACATCTTTAAAGGCACCTTCTTCTATAATCTTGAGTGTAATGTCTCCTTTTATCTGATAAAAAAACTCAGGGCCTTCATTATAGTGATAATCTTTACGAATATTGGGGCCACCTACTACCATTACAATAAAATCACCTCCTGGATAAATTTCCTTATTTCCTACAGGTGGTTGTAGGCTCTCTTTATTTTCTTCTACCCATTGAAGCAGATTGTGTACATTAAAAGCTGCCATAAAAATCAATCAAAATATTCAAGTTATTTCTATTAAAACGTCTTTTTAATCCAGATAGTTTACTCCTTAATCGTTGCAATGACTTTAAGTTCAATGGCGATAGGCGTAGGAAGCGCATTGACCTCTACTGTAGTACGGCAAGGAAGGTTATCCTTGAAGTAGGTCGCGTAGATTTGGTTATAAATAGTAAAATCATCTTTCATATTGGTGAGAAAAACGGTTACATCTACAATCTGCTCCCAGCTACTACCTGCTTCTTCCACAATGTAGCGGACATTCTTAAAAACTGAATGACACTGTGCAGCAATATCATAGCTAATAATATTGCCTTGTGGATCTAAGGTGACACCTGGTATTTTTTTCGTGCCCTTTTCTCTAGGGCCTACCCCTGACAAAAAGAGGAGGTTGCCTACTTTTCGTGCGTGAGGATACAATCCAACAGGGTCGGGCGCTTTGGAGGAGTGATGAATATCTTTGTTGTCCATAGGTTTTATAATGAGTGAATAAGTGAGTTTGTGAATGAGTGAATGTATAATGGATTGGGGTTAACGAATCATGGGTACCGTAGGGTAGGGAATCATGGATTCTAAGAGCATCACAGCACTGTCTTTTACCAAAACGGCGACTACGATAACAATCACCCCTACGATAATCCCTACCGCTTCGTTGTTTTGAGCGATTTCTTTGAGCTCATCCACGGTGCTATTGAGCCAGTTGAAAATATACATCCCTGCCAATACTACTAAGAAAGCGATGACAAACCCCAAGCCAATAAACAAAAGGCTGTAGAGTACTATCTGTCCAATGACGACGGTAGTATCTTTATCTGAGTTATCTAAAATACGCAACACGTGCAAAAGTGGCTGTATCACGCCAGAGACCATGTAGCCTACTGAGAAAATAATACCTGCTGCAAGCCAAGCGAAAGCCTTGTTCTGGTAAGTAATACCGTGTTTCTTCATGATTAAAAGCTTGATCATCTTGAAGGTGAGAAACGTAACTAGGATGACAAGCACTAGTGAGAGCCCCAGTTGCAGTAATGCCAAGATGAATAGTTTGAGTGTCATAACACAGGATTAAGTAAAAGTTTGATCAATCATTTTGGCTAGGTAGGTATACCTTCCAGTGGTAAGGTTTGTAATTAGGAGGAACTTGCCCTATTTGCCAACCTACATTGGTCGTTTCCCAAAAGTAATACTTTTTCCCTTTATAACGTAGGTAGTCTCCGTTGGCAGGCAACGCAATGCCTAGCATAGCGTGTACCTCACAACCCAATACTACCACATCATAACCAAAGTAGGAGAGAAGGGCATAAGCCAACACAGCACGGGTGTCGCAATCACCTTTAAAATTGTACATAAATTCTGTAGGAGACTGCAAGCCATACTTAACATTCGGTACACACTCCTTTCCCTCTTTATGGTAGGTAACTGAAAAGCCTCCCCAGGCTTGGTCTTCTTCGCAGGTACCTTCATGAATAAGCACGTAAGGAATATGCTGGATGAAAGTCATAATGGTTTCTGCCAACAGTTTTCGCGTAGGGCGTTCTTTTCGTGCTTTCTGCTCAAATTCTTTATAAATCTTCACTAGCGCTTGTTGGTCTATCCGTACCAAGCTAGCATAAACAGCTCCCCAATAAGGGGCTGCATTACGACCGTCATAGTAATGGGTGGGATAGGACTCTCGCTCATCGTGGGCTTTACAAGCATCTTGGGCATCTACTTCTATATCAGCACGATGCTTCTTTCGTTGGTAGTCCTCCCAGCCCACACGATGCCGTACCCAGTGCTGATCACTTTCGCAAGGGAATAAGGTGTGATTTTCTTCTAAAGAAGAGGAGCTGGTTATGTATTCTTCTCTCAGGTCTGTAGTAAAATTTTCTGTTGCTTCTTGCTCCTCTGTTTCCTCAGTGTTTTCTCTCGACAAGAAAAAGGTGAGCAATACCCCAAGGGCATTGAGGAGAAGGAATCCCGCTAAAAGCCTTTTAAACCAAGTAAATAACTGCTTCATAGAAATATTAAGTGTGTGTTTCTACACAAAATAAATGAGTACTTAATGTAAATAGTAATGCTTTTATTGGATACAGACATTTTTCTTTTCTGTAAAGAAGTCAAGCGCCTCAAAGCCTCCTTCTCTGCCCACACCAGAATCTTTCATTCCTCCAAAAGGTGTTCTTAGGTCACGTAGCATCCAACAATTGATCCATACAATGCCTGCTTCTATCTGCGCAGCCATACGATGAGCCCTACTAATATCTTGTGTCCAGAGGCTAGTAGCCAAACCGTAACGTGTACTATTAGCATAGTGCAGTACCTCTTCTTCGGTATCAAAGGGCATCAGCGTAACAACAGGGCCAAAGATTTCCTCTTGATTGGTACGGCAATCAAAAGGCAACCCCTCTGTAACAGTAGGCGCTATGAAATAACCCGTTGCGCACCTGCCTGAGAGTGAAAGGGCTTCTCCGCCTGTGAGCACTGTACCGCCTTCTTCTTTAGCTAGTTGAATATATCCTAATACTTTCTGAAAATGCGCCTCTGAATCAATTGCGCCTATGTCTGTAGTAGTTTCTAGGGGCTCGCCTACTACCAATACCTAAACTGCTTTTACGATGTCTTTCTTAAAAGTTGTATACACAGAACGCTCTATGAAAATACGTGAGCCACACAAACAAATTTCCCCCTGATTGGTAAAGGCCGCTCGAACGCTGGTAGCTAGTGCTTTCTCATAGTCGCTATCAGCAAAAATAATGGTAGGATTTTTACCGCCTAGTTCTAACGAAAGTTTCTTAAACCGAGGGGCAGCAATCTTTGCGATAGTAGCACCCGTTTGTGTACCCCCAGTAAAAGAGATGGCCTTAACGGCGGGATGTGCTACAAGCGCTTGCCCTGCTTGTTTTCCCTCACCGTGTACTACATTCAAAACACCTGCTGGAAGCCCTGCTTCTTGGCAGATTTTCGTGAGTAAATGGGCCGTCATAGGGGTGATTTCCGAAGGTTTGGCTACCACACAGTTGCCAGCAGCTAGCGCAGGCGCAATTTTCCAAGTAAACAGGTAAAGCGGTAAGTTCCAGGGAGAAATACATCCTACTACGCCTAAAGGGTGTCGTAAAGTATAGTTGATTGCTTGAGAAGTAATATGACTTTGTGAAGCAAAGTGAATGGCGGCGGTACCGTAAAAGAAAAAATTCTTTGCAGCACGAGGGATGTCTATCCGCTTCGCTAAATGTACAGGCTTACCATTGTCAATACTTTCTGCTAAAGCCAGCGCGTCTAGTTGTGCTTCGATTCCCTGTGCAATGCAGAGTAATATTTTACCACGCTCTTCAGGGAGGAGGCGCGCCCAAGCAGGAAAAGCTTCTGCTGCTGCTTTTACTGCCTTTTCTATGGCCACTTCATCACTATTAGGAAGTTCAGCGTAAGGTTCCCCAATGGCTGGATCAACCACAGGCAGGTAGGTATTGGTGGATGTATTGTCCCACTTTCCAGCAATATAGTTCGAGATGCGTTCCATTTTTACTCCTTAGAAAGAGCAGCGTATTAAAAAAAAGCGTAAATTCATTATATTAAATGTGAATATAATTAAAAAACTTAAATGTTTGTGGTATGGAAAATCGCCCCAATGCTATTCAGCAGCCTACGGAAGTTTTACTGAAAGAGATTGATTTAGAAAACTACATCAGAGAGCAACTCTCTGAGACACAGATATATTTTGACTATAACTTTGTTCCCTACGACGATAACAAAGTACCCTTGATTCGCTTGGATTTAATCACAATTAATAAAGAGCACAATCAGAAATTTCTTTTTCATGCCATTACAGGAGGAAGTAAGATTGCTATTCTTGAAGAGATGATTGTTTACATCAAAGAGTATACAGCCAACTTAGAAAACTACGCCATCGAGTGGCTCGATACCAAACATAATACAAAGGTGCAGGTATCATGGTTTAGAGGAAAAGATATCTTTGATGTATTGGAAAAATTCTACTATGAAAAAGAAAAAAGCCGTTTCAAAATTATGAAAATTAAGTTAATGCCTGAAACTTGATTCTTCTCTTTTTTAAACACGTTATAATTTAATTGCATCTTGTAAAAATACTATTAAAAGTACATCTGTACGCTCTTTTTTTTAATTCCATTGCTTATTATCCAAAACCTTGATATATTGCATATAATTGTAAAAACTATACTTGAAACTACCTATTAATAAGTAAAGATTTGGACTATTCTGTGAACCTTGCCAGCTTAAAAATTTAAAAATAGATATTACCAAATCGAATCAAATATGTTACAGAGAGTTATCGCTCTTATTTTGTTATGTGTATTAGTACAAGAGAGCGTTGCCCAAGACGGTTCAAGTGCCAGTTTGGAAGAGACCGGTCTCTGGGGAGGTGTCTACCTGAAAGCCCGTTTTAGTAAGCATTTAGGTTACTATGGAGAGCATCATCTACGGATGAGAAATAGTGAATCTAATCTCTATGACTTTGCAGGAAGAAAGCGACAAATTTATAACCGCGCAGGACTTAACATTCTATTTAGTCCTTACTTTGAAGCGGTAATTGGTCCTACCTTAGTGCTTAATTTTGCGCCCGATCCTGACGATCCTAAATATGAAAAAGTGACCTTGGAGCCTCGTATCTGGCATCAGTGGCTTTTCATCATGCCTCCTATGGGACGTGTAAAATTCTACCATCAATTTCGTTTTGAGCATCGTTGGAAAAGGAAAAATGAAGTTGATGCCCCTTATGACTATACCAACCGTTATCGATACAAACTATTTGCGTATATACCCATCAACAAGAAGAAAATTGATGTAAAAACGTGGTTTATCTCTCCTAGTGCAGAGTTGTTTATGCACTCAGGAAAATCAGTGGTGTCAAATCCCTTTGAAGATTTTCGAACCTATACTGGTATTGGTTACGTAGTAAATCGTAACATTACTTTTTTTGGTGGACACATGTGGACCTATGGACAAAAACCGAGTGGCTTTGAATACAAGTCGAGCCACATCATTCGCTTGAATGTATTCGTAGGGCTTGACTTTAGAAGTATAGAAAACAAACTACCTCAAATCAATCTTGGCTATTAAAATGAAAAAGTTAAATAAACAAAAACTCTTTTGGGTATCAGCCGCCCTTAACGTTTTATTGATCATTGGCTTAAGCATCGTATTATTGGCGAGAAAATCTACCCACGCCAGTCATTTAGACAACGCTTATCAAGCGAAGTACAGTGAGCATATCTCGCAGGCAAGCTATTTCTTACTCAATAAAGATTATGACAAAGCGGTACAGTGGTATCAGCGTGCCGATAAACTCAAGGCGAATCGTTTTCAGTGGACAGCGATGGCCAAGGATTTCATTCAGTCGCAACGCCTAATGAAAGGCAATGTAGATAGCCTACAGTATATTCTAAACGTACTAGACAGTGGCAGTGTGATGAAAGAAGAGGCCATTGGTGAGCTACAAGAAGAATTGGAAGAGCAGGAAATGAAGATCGATACACTCAATGATAAGCTCGACGAAACAACCATTGCTCTGAATAATACTGTACTTACTAACCTAGAGTTAAAGAGTAAGCTAATGGAGGTAGGCAACAGCTACAAGGTACTTGACTTCTATAACGAAGAACACAAAAACGTACGCTATTATGGTGAAGTAAAGAATGGTCAAGCCAACGGCTTTGGTGTAGGTATTTTTAAGTCAGGAGGAATTTATGAAGGTAACTGGCGAAATAATATACGTCACGGAAAGGGAAAGTACACTTGGGAGAACGAAGATGTATATGAAGGAGAATACACAAACGGAAAACGCGAGGGCTATGGTACATATATCTTTGCAAACCAAGTAAAATATGAAGGAGAGTGGAAGAACGACCTTCGTCACGGAAAAGGAAAAATGTACTCTCAAGAGGGAAAAATATTACTTAATGGTAACTGGATTGACGATAAGTTTCAGAAAGAAAAACATAAAAAAAAAGTAAAGTAGCGTACAGACGTTCAGCAGTGCCTCATTTTCGTTCAATTACAAGTGGTGCTGGTCTACTTTTGATCTTTACCGACCAATCATTACAAAAGCGCCCCAGTAATAAGGGTGTGGATAGCTAGCTCTAAGGCGCTCTTGTGCCTCTTTAAAAGCTGCCCGTTTATCTTTATTGGTAAGCCAAGCTTCGTAAAAGTAAGCCATAAGCTTTTGTGTTGCCGTGTCGTCTACGCGCCATAGGCTCATCACAATGTTACGCACACCTGCAATGCTAAACGCGCGCTGTAGGCCGTATACGCCTTCGCCACTTTGTACCTTGCCTAGTCCTGTTTCGCAAGCAGAGAGCACTACTAAATCAGTTTTTTCTAACTGTAGATTCATCGCTTCATAAGCAGTAAGAATACCATCCTCTCTTTGCGGGCGTTCTAATGCCTTAAAATAGTCTGTTACCCCCGCAAGTACTAGCCCAGAATTAAGCATAGGATTCACTGCTTCTTCTATTGTTTCATTAGAGGTAAGTGCTAGGCGACTTGTAGAAGGCCGGGTACTCGAAGGCATAAAAAAACCGTGTGTAGCTATGTGTAGAATACTAGGAGAGATCGCTTGCTTTACTACTTCCTCTTTGGCTGCTTCTGCTTGGTAAACTTGTGCGGTGATATTCTGTTGTGCAAGAAGCCCACTAATCGCTTCCACTTCAGTAGCCGTACCAGCCAATTGACCAAAATAGGCATTGGCAAGCCAACTATTATTTTGCTCCTCTAAGTTGACGATTTCATCTGTTTGGCTAGCTTCTTCGATGGTATAGCTTGGGTTTCCAAGCAAAAGCGCTTGTTGTAAGCTAGCTGGCGTGGAAGGAAGTAGTAAATCCTTCGTATTTGTTACCATTACCACTTCCATTTCCTGAAATACATATTGCTGTGTGGCAGGATTACGTAGTGTACTAAGGTTAATCTGATTATAAATGCCATCAGGCGAGATATATACTTTTTGTATATCGGTTAGTGCAGTTTGTAAAGGTGACCAAAATCTGTTGTAGGTAATATTATCTTCTCGCTTAAACTTGATGGTATTCTTGTAGTAGTAAAGGTCTTCTTCCATTTCTTGCCCATTGCGCATCAATACAAGTGTAGGGCTCGTTTGGTCGGGACGTACAATGAGGGCTGCATACAGAATACGATTGGTATCAATACGCAGGCGTACAAATTCTATCGCCGCCTCGTTGGGTTGGAGTATACGCTGTACCTCTTGCCATTGGTATATCTTTGTGTTAAAAGCCTGATCGAAAGAGGTAGAAGCCTCAGAAAGAGATTTTTCTAGTGAATTAGCTTGTTGCTCAAGGCTATCAAGGTTGATATTCCGCCGTGCTACCTCTGCCTCTCCCAAGTTATATGTACTGGCAATCACATCCCGTAATTTTTGCCAATCTTTATACTGTGCAATCAGCGTACTATCACCACTATTTAAAATGCCATTTCTTACCCGACTGGTAGCATTCAACACAATGGCTTTGGTAGCCAGTTGTACATTGTAAGCCTCACTGAGTATATTGGTTGTAAATCCTTCTTTCTTAGCACGTTGCGCCTGATTTACAGCAAACAACATAAAGTTATCGAAGAAAGGCTTATTGGCTTCAAAAAACTGCCGTTTTTCCTCTTCGCTGAGGGCACTAAAATTAGTACCAATCTGATAAAAGGCCACTTGAATCGCTTCCTTATAGTGCGTTTCGGCTTTTGTGTACTGCTTCTCAGCTTCATAGAAGAGCGCAAGATTATTGAGTGCTTTGGCGTAGCTTGGGTGCTTATTACCTAGTGTCTCTTGAATAATTGACAAAGAAGTAGTATAGTATTCTTGGGCTTGGGTACTTTGATTATTCTGCTCGTAAAGAATCGCGAGGTTGTTGAGCGCTGAGGCATAAGCAGGGTGGCGTTCGCCATAACGTGTCCTAATGACAGCGATGGCTTGGTTATAATACGTTTCAGCCTCGGTAAATCGTTTTCTCTGTAAGTAAAAGTCAGCTAAATCTTTTAATGAGGCAGCATAAGCAGGTGATTGCTCTCCTAATGTACGCTTACGAATGGCCAATGCTTCTTTATAAATTTTTTCTACCTCAGCGTTGCTATTTATTTTCTTATAAAGAGAAGCCTACTGATTCAGCGTATAGGCATAATCTGGATGTTCTTTTCCTACTACTTGCGCTCTGATTTGTAAGGCTTGTTGGAAGGCCCGTTTAGCTTCTGAATAGCGCCCCATAGCGAGGTAAAGACTCCCCAAATGATTTTGAGAAGCCGCATAAGGAGCAGTATATTCTCCTAGCTGTACTTTACGGATGCGTAAGGCTTCTTGTAGTAGCTTCTCGGCTTCTGCGTATTTTCCCATTGTTTTATACAATACCGCCATATTGTTAAGGCTCTTGGCGTAGTCAGGGTGATTTTTACCAAGGTTGATACCGCGAATCAGCAGGTTTTGCTGATGAATGGCCTCTGCTTCTTCGTACTTACCAATGGCTTTGTAAAGCACCGCCATTTCGTCTTTAAGTCCTGCATAAAGCGGATGGGTTTCTCCGTATACTTTTTCACAAAAAACTAACGCCTCTTGAAAGCGCTGCTCTGAGGCCAAAAAGTTCCCTAAGTTTTTATACAAAACAGCCAAGTTTTCCATGGCATTGATGTAAGCCGTTGCTTCGCTCTCAGCAAGAGAACGAAAAATTTCCAAGCTCTGCTGTAAAAGTGCCTCTGCTTTTCCGTAGTCGCCAGTTTCATAATAAAGCCCCCCCAGATCGCTTAAAGCGGTAGCATACCTAATAGAACCAACTCCAAAAGTTACTTTTGAAGCTTCTATGTAGGCCTGAAAAGAGGAAAGTGCCTCTTCATATTGGTTGCATATGAGTTGTAGGTTGGCCAAGGCATATAGGCTTTCCAAAGTAAAAGGATGTTGGCTACCTAGCACCGTATTACTGATAGTAAAGGCTTGTTTGTAGTAGTCGAGGGCGGCTTCGTTTTGCTGCTGTAAAGCGCTTAAATCTCCAAGGCTGTGTAGGGTACGGGCGTAAGTAGGATGCTGAGTGCCCAAAAGCACTTTTTGTAGGTCAGCTACCTCCATGTAGGCCGTTTGTGCCTTTACAATTTGGTAGTTACGAAAGTAAGTATTGCCTAGGTTAAGTAAAGTAGCAGCGTAAGTATTATTTTCTTTTCCTAAAGTTTTATGTTGTATGTCTAGCGCCTGCTGAAAAAGCAGTTGTGCTGTATCGAGCTTATCTTGGTAGAAGTGCGCTCTTCCCAAATCGCTAAGTGCTGCTGCATAATTAGGATGGTTTTTTCCTACATTCTGTGCACGTCCTTGCAGCGCTGTTTCCAGCAAAGAATCCGCGAGTATCAGTTGTCGTGTACTAATGTAAGCCTTTCCTAAGCTTTGTAACGTACTCAAGTAAACATCGCTGTTTACCCCAAATTGCTTTTCTTGGAAAGTAAGTAGCTTTTGGTAGTAGGGAATCGTCTCTGCTTGCTTGCCCAAAGCATCGTTAGTCACGAGCAGGTTGTTGAGTACCTTGAAATAGCCTGCAGTATTATTTTTTCCTGCTATTTCATAAATCTCTTGGGCTTGTGTAAACCGTTCATTGGCTTGTGCATATGCCCCTTGCTCGTATAAAATAGTACCTTTTAGATCGAGAGCTTGGGCATATAAAAGACTTTTAGGCTGAGGTGCCAATGAGGCAAGGGCTGAATCTACTTGTGGTGTTGCCTTGTCAAATTGTTGGGCACTTATATAGAGGCTTGCCAGTCGTAAAGAAGCTTCTGTGTGGGCGGGCTCGCCCGGGGTTGAAAGTGACTTTAGCGTCTGATATAAAGCTACTGCCTCTTCTGGCTTACCCGTAAGTAAGTACAATTGTGCTACTTTATTTAAAGTTTTAAGATAATCGGGGTGGGTATTACCTCCTAGCTTTTTGCGAATGGCCAACGATTTCTGGTAGGCGCCTTCAGCCACTTCCCATTGCTGTGCACTGACGCTAAAGTTCCCTAAATTATAATAGAAAGAACCTAGTTGCTTACTATCTTCTCCCAATACTTCTACCGCTTCTGGTGTAATGGCTTGCCCGATATCAACGGCTTCGGCGTAGTTCTTTTGTTGAGCAGCCTGAATCATCGCTTCATACTGTGTTTGGAAGGATTGTCCGAAGGCAGCCAATTGTAAGCTACAAAGGAAGAGGGTATAGCGCAGAGATCTCATGAAAGATAGTATACTAGATAACAGTTTGATGAGGAAAGATACAATAAACTCACCAGAGATAAAATAGAAAACGTGTACAGAAATAACCTTTAATAGATTTTAGCGTGGTTTCAAGGTTTTAACTTTCCCCACCTAGGGTACGCATTTTATCTTTTAATTCATTGCTATGATCTTCAAAGTCAATGAAAATATCCTCTATAGCTGGCGTGGGGATATCAATGATGCTACCTAAGGAGGTGGTTTTTAAAGGGAGAATACTCAAGTGATCTCGCATAACTTTGTTTTCTTCTCTTCTGCGTAGAAGTTGCTGGTACATAAAGCCACTGTGCGAAGCACAAATAAAGCGGAGGTCTTTCCTACTCATTTGAATGAGTAAGTCTAGCAGTTGGTTTTGAAAGTTGAGATGGAGGTGTGCCTCAGGCTCTTCAATAAAAAGTAGCTTCTGCTTAGGGGTTGTTTTACCTTGTATATTGCTAAAAATATCCAACTGGTCTACATCGAGTGCTTGTCCAATCTCAAACTTCAAGTAGGCCACGAGTGGAGCAAGGGCAGCGATCAGGGTAGAAGCTTCGGTAATTCGTAAACGTAAGCCGCTTTTACGACGATAATACGCTAGCTCGTGGGTAGTTGTATCGTACACAATTTGTGCATCGAAAATATGTCTTTCAATCTGCTGTGCATAATGAGTAAAACGATCTTGTTGGTTATTGGGCTGAATGCGAGAGAGCGTTAGAAAATAATCTGACACAGGTTCTGGAAAAGCAGGAATGGTAACCGGTATATCGTCGCTATAGCGTCTTTGGGAAAGCTGCGTAAAGATAGTTCCAAAAGCGCGCATAGTATGGTATAAACCTGCCCGTGTATCAGGTAGGAAATACACACCATCTATGTGTTTAGTAAGGCTTTGAAAAAAGCGCTGGATTACTGCCAAGGTCACACTAATGACTTCTTCTTTCAGGCGTTCTACCTCTACCTCATCTGGATTAATAAATAGCGTGGTTTGATGTTCAGTTTGGGTTACTTTCTTACGTTTCCTATGAAAAGCGGCTTCATAACGCATAGGAAGTTTTATCTCGTTAATATGCCAGCGTTGGTTGCTCCCTTGCCGAATACGTAGTTGTAAGGCTTGCGTTTCCAAAATGATTTCACAAGCTTCCACAGAGGCTTTGTTTTGTAAGTCATCAGAGAAGGTATGCTGAAAAGAGCGCTGCAAGGCAGGAATAAGCATGCGATTCATCACCTCATCAATCATCTTTTCAATGCAGTATCGCAGATCAATCGGCGTTGTATTCTTTTGGGCAACAGCAAATTGCAAATCATCTACCAGCGACTGCACGTGGCTATGCTTGGTTTCCATCAGCTCCCACAAGTAGGCTTTGTACAATTGGCTTTGTTCCAGTATATTTTTAACGATCAAATAGGTAGCTCGTAGCGCATAGGATTTCCCAACGTTATTTTTTCCATAAATAAAATGAAAGGGTTGGTGTGTATCTAACACAAAGCGATAGAGATGCCCAAAGTTATGTAGCTTGATCTTCATAAACGCGATTTTTTAAAGCGCAATGAAATAAAGGTACGAAAAAAATTGATTCACAGAAACTCACTGTTCTTGAAGAAGGGAGAGGAACGGTTGAAGTAGATAGACTAACTAGGCGTTCACTTTAGTAAAGGTATACATATTTTAAAGCAGTTCGTACAAGCGATTGCGCAAAATATTATATATTTAAAACAATTATTGACGAAGATGGTACAAATAGGCGATAATATTAAGAAATACAGAGAGATGCTCAAGTACAGCCAACAGTATGTAGCTGAGGAACTTGGTATCTCTCAAAATGCATACAGTAAGATTGAAAATAACCAAACGAGAAGCTTCACGCTAGAGCGATTAGAAAAGATTGCGGCACTCTTCAACATTGCACTGGTCGATTTGCTAGGGGTGGAGAAAACCGTTTCTATTCAAAACTCCGACCTCAACAACAGTGGTGGCTACAATGTCAATCATTATGATTCACCTGTTTTAATAGAGACCTTCCAGAAACAGATTGCTGATCTACAGGCAGAGCGTGACCGACTGTTAGCAATTATAGATAAGATGGCCTC
>CALEMF010000036.1 GCA_937911505.1 uncultured Cytophagales bacterium | reverse complement strand
GCGCCGTATCTTTCATTTGGGGAATTGTCTTTGGCGACA
This sequence comes from uncultured Cytophagales bacterium, assembly GCA_937911505.1. Classification (GTDB taxonomy): domain Bacteria; phylum Bacteroidota; class Bacteroidia; order Cytophagales; family Thermonemataceae; genus CALEMF01. Next base: position 6,144 of record CALEMF010000036.1, on the reverse strand, counting down.
CAAAGCTTCCAAAATCAATGGTATCAAATCCCACTTGTAAGAGGCGGTTGATATAATCTACTTTTGTTTGAGTAGGGATGAAATTTTCCATACCCTGCATGGCATCCCTAGGGCATTCGATTAATTGTATCATATACTAAGGCTAACGTACCAATGCTAAAATAGTTCTTTAGCAATTTGCTTTACAGCATCTGAGCGGCTCATCGAATAGTAGTGTAGGCAAGGCACCCCGAACTTCATTAACTCTTTTGACTGATGAATTCCCCACTCAATACCTACCTGTTTTACGGCAGCATTGTCTTTACATTTTTCTACTTCAGAAACAAGTTCCTCTGGTAAGTCGATGTGAAATATACTAGGCAGTACGGTCAGTTGTAATTTGGTGGTTAAAGGTTTTAAACCAGGAATAATAGGTACCTGAATACCTGCTTCACGACAAGTTTTGACGAACTCAAAAAACTTCTGGTTATCGAAGAACATCTGTGTTACGATATAGTCTGATCCCAGCTCTACTTTTTTCTGTAAATGCTTGAGGTCAGTTTTCATGTTGGGCGACTCAAAATGCTTCTCAGGATAGCCCGCAATCCCTATGCAAAAATCAGTGGCGTGCATGTTTAAGAGGGTATCGTCTAGGTACTTTCCGTGATTCATGTCTACTACCTGCTGGATCAGTTCAGAGGCATAGCTATGCCCTTCTGTTTCTGCTACGAAAGCGCCTCCCTCCGACTTCATTCCATCTCCTCTTAGTAAAAGTACATTATCTACGCCTAAGTAATGCAAGTCAATTAGGGCATTTTCGGTTTCTTCTTTAGAGAAGCCACCACAAATAATGTGAGGAACCGCATCTACTTTAAAACGATTGACAATAGCTGCACAAATACCTACTGTACCAGGTCGTTTACGTACTACTTTTCGTTCTAGTAGGCCATTTTCTCTTTTTTTATAGACGAACTCTTCGCGATGATAAGTAACATCAATAAATTTCGGTTTGAACTCCATCAGGGGTTCAATCGCCTTGAACAACGATTGAATGCTTTCTCCTTTTAAAGGAGGAAGTATTTCGAAAGAGAAAAGGGTTTTATTACTCTTTTTAATATAGTCTGTAATTTTCATAGTCTTATAATTGGTATGTATTTATATTTCTGCAAAAGTACAATAAGTTATGCTATAATATAGTATTTAAGATGCTTTTTTAAAGAGACTCTGGGTAAAGTTTTGAATCTGCACGAGCGGAATCATCATACGGGTATAGTTATAATGAGGGACTTTTAAGGCATCAGCGAGGGTATCGCCTAGTAAAAAGCGCATTTGGTTGGTTCCTATCTTGCCAAGTAGATAATGCTGCTCTTCAAAGAGGTCAATCAAAGCTTTAGTGAGCAGCGCTCCTTCTTTAGAAGGGGCAAACTGTCGCTTGGCAATCATTTTATCTAACCAATAGGCTTGTTGTCTGTTTTCGGCAGCCAAACGTTCATCCACGCCAAGTAAATGACCAATCACTCGCCAAGTGTAGAGGTAATTTTCTGCTTCTTGTGGAGTATAGTTGACTTTCATTTTGCGCAGACCTCTCAAAATAATATAAGAAAAAGCCAAGTTGGTTCCTGCCATATCTTCTTGATTGATGGGTGTTCCCCAAGTACTGTCCCACTGCGCATGTTTCAAGGTAAAATAACGAATGGTAGCGTGCAAAAGTCTTACTTTTGTACAATTAATAAGCCCTTCTGGCTTTTCCAATACCTGAGGTTGCATCATCGTTTCTATGAAGGTGGCTGTTTCTTGTAACCGATTATAGGTATCTTTCTGGATGCGCTCTGAAAGGTACAATACTTTCACCCCCTTTGCCGCGGCATAGCAGTAAGGCAAAGAATAGGTTCCTAAAAGAAATAAGATGCGGTCTTGTTGTTGTTGAAAAAAACGACTTCCTTTTTCCAGTTTTGTGGTATCGACCCATTCGGGTAGTCGCACTGCTTCAAAGAATTGACGTACTTGCTGAGGAATAAAGGCGGGCCATTCTACACGGGTATGGGTAAGAAATTGCATCCATTGTTGGAGGGTAGTCTTGGGTAAGGGGGCAATCGCTGATTGTATCAACTGATCGGCTGGCTCATCTCCTACTTGGCGCATTTCGTCAAGCAATCCATCGGTAAATATTTTCATTTTTCTCTACGTTCGTTTATGGCTAAACAGCCTTACAAAGGAGAGTGTTTCATAAAAAAAGCATCTCCTTAGGAGATGCTTCTATGAATGTATGTATTTATAAAGACTATAAATTAGCGTCAAGCTTTTCAGAAAGTACTGTTTTAGGTACAGCACCCACTTCTTTTCCTACCATCTCACCATTTTTAAAGATCATAAGGGTAGGAATACTACGAATACCTAATTCAGCAGAGATGTTGGGATTGCTATCTACATCTACTTTGGCAATCACTGCTTTTCCCTCGTACTCATCTGCCAATTCTTCGATTACTGGTGCGATCATTTGACAAGGCCCACACCAAGTAGCCCAAAAATCAACAAGTACTGGTTTATCACTATTAATGATTTCTTTAAAATTATCATCGGTTACTACTAACGCTTTACCCATTTTCTTAATATTAAAAATATGAAAAATTAAAACTTACAAATACTATACATACAAACCCTCAAAAAAGTTTACAAGTGAAGTATATGACTGCAATATAGCACCTTGTATTCTCAAGAAGTGTCAGTTCAAAGACATCCAAGCCCTTTATTTGGATAGCAATTCATACTGTAGACCTTCTATCTGTGTAAGCGGCTGAAAAAGCTTGGTATCCAAACTAATACTATACTTTCTTGAAAGGAAATCAAGCTGAATATTCTCTTCTGCATCAATCACCGCCAATTGTAGAGGCAGTTTTCCCGGATTGGCTTCGATAAGCTTTTCCAAGCGTTCAATCAAGGCTTCATCGAGTTGATTAAGCGCAATGCGAATCAAAAGCCCTTTAGTCATCTGCTCTCGTACTTCACTGAGTAATTGGATGTGTTGTGGTCTAAACTCCCACTGATTTTCATTATTGTAACGTTGCTGTACCTTCCCCTTTAAATGCAAGAAGGCATTCATTTCGATATAATTACCCAAACGAACGTGATCTTTGCCAAAAAGAGCCAAATTGAGGGTACCGTCATAATCTTCTATGGTAAAAAGAGTAAAATAAGCTCCATTTTTACCCTGCCGTACATTGACTTGCGACACGATACCGCCTAAGGTAATCTCTTTTCCTTTGTACTCCTGTACTTCAGAGAGTTTACAAGTGCAAAAGTTTTTGAGCTCCAATTCATATTGATCGAGTGGATGCCCTGAGATATAGAAACCGACTACCTCTTTTTCCTTGTGTAATTTCATAATATCACCCCAAGGTTCAAAATGTGGTACTCTAGGAGGAGGAATCAATACATCGCTTCCTGTACTACCAAAGAGCGATTGTTGTGCGTTATTTTCTTCTGCTTGGATAGCGTGACCGTAGCGAATAATTTTTTCTAACCATATTTGTCCGTCCTCTTCAGTAAAATAGGCAGGTCGGGCGATACCAAAACCATCAAATGCGCCTGCTTGTGCCAAGCTTTCAAAAGTCTTTTTATTGACAGCACCCAAGTTTATTCGCTTTGTAAAATCAAAAATATCTTTATAAGCACCTTCTGCCTGTCTTTCTCTGATAATTTCGCTAACGGCCGCCTCCCCTGCTCCTTTAATAGCCGCCAAACCAAAGCGAATATTCCCTTGCTGATTGACGGTAAAGCCTATATTACTTTCATTAACGTCAGGGCCTAGCACTTCTAAACCACTTCGCTTACAAGCGGCTAAGAAAAAGGTGATTTTCTCAATATTGTTCATATTATGCGTTAGTACAGCCGCCATGTACTCCGCAGGATAATTGGCTTTTAGATAGGCGGTCTGATAGGCTACTACAGAATATGCAGCCGAATGTGAGCGGTTAAAACCATATTCCGCAAACCGCTGCATGATGTCAAATATCTCATTAGCGGTATCGGCGTCAATATCATTCTTCTCTTTGGCACCTTTCACAAAAATGACCCGTTGCTTGTTCATCTCCTCTACTTTCTTCTTTCCCATCGCACGTCGAAGTAAATCTGCTCCGCCAAGTGTATAACCTGCTAACACTTGCGCCGTTTGCATAATTTGCTCCTGATATACCATAATCCCATAGGTATTTTTTAAGATAGGTTCAAGCAAAGGATGGGCATATTCTACTTGCTCCCTACCGTGCTTGCGGTCGATGTACACTGGAATGAACTGAAGCGGTCCTGGCCTATAAAGCGCATTCATGGCGATCAAGTCTTCTATATTGGTAGGTTTGAGCTGTCGTAGGTACATTTGCATACCGTCAGACTCAAACTGGAAAGTCCCAATGGTATCACCACGCTGGTAAAGTTCAAAAGTTTTGGGGTCGTCTAGCGGAATCTGATCAATATCGATGTCTACGCCGTGTTTTTCTTTGATGATTATTAAGGCATCCCGGATAATGGTAAGGGTTTTAAGTCCCAAAAAGTCCATTTTAAGCATGCCCGCATCCTCTATCACTTTTCCATCAAATTGCGTTACAAACTCCAATCCTGAGTCTTGATCGGGCGCATTACAAACGGGTACATAATTGGTGATGTCGTCTGGTGCGATGATGACACCTGCCGCGTGTACCCCACGCCCTCGTACTGATCCTTCTAGTACTAAAGCTTCTTTCAAAACAGTAGCGCGTAGGTCATTACCTTCGTAGATTTCCTGTAGTTCCTTTACCTCCTTAATGGCGTTAGTAAGTTTTGTACCCGCTTTATCGGGTACAAGCTTCGCCACCTTATTGGTTTCGTCTAGAGGTAAATCAAGTACTCTTGCCACGTCTTTAATCGCCATTTTAGCGGCCATCGTACCGTAAGTAACAATCTGGGCTACTTGATTTTTTCCATATTTATCTACCACATAATCAATGACCTTGGCACGTCCCACATCATCAAAGTCCACATCAATATCAGGCATGGAGATACGCTCTGGATTAAGAAAACGCTCAAAAAGTAGGTTGTACTGGATGGGGTCGATGTTGGTAATTCCCGTACAGTAGGCTACTACTGAGCCTGCTGCAGAGCCACGTCCTGGTCCTACTATTACCCCAATATCACGGGCGGCATTGATAAAGTCTTGTACAATTAAAAAATAACCCGGAAAGCCCATGTTTTCAATGATAGAAAGCTCGTGGTTAATACGGCTCTCTACTTCTGACGAGATCGTACCATAATGTTTTTTAGCGCCTTCAAAGGTAAGGTGACGCAGGTACTCTCCTTGTGTTTTAAACTGAGTTGGGATGGTAAAGTGAGGCATTAAAATGTCTCGCTTCAACTCCAACAGGTCTATTTTATCATAAATTTCATTGGTAAAGTCTAAGGCTTCAGGAACGTCTGCAAAGAGCTGGTTCATTTCTGCCTGTGTTTTGAAATAGAACTGGTCGTTGGGGATACCGAAACGAAACCCCTTCCCTGCTCCTATACCTACTGGTGTTGCTTGTTTTTCACCTGTATTGATACACAGCAAAATATCGTGTGCGTTGAAATCGTCTACATCCACGTAGTGAGAGTCGTTAGTAGCGATTACTTTAAGGTTATACTTCTTCGCCCACTTGAGCAAGATTTGATTGATATCTTCTTGGCTCAGTCCTGTATTATCGATGTTTTTAAGGTCATGCCGTTGTAGTTCGATATAATAATCCTCTCCAAATACACCCATCCACCACTTTAGAAGCTCTTCCGCCTTTTCTTCGCCTACTTTTAGGATATTTTGAGGAATTTCGGCGCCAATACAGCAAGAAGTGGCAATCACTCCTTCACTATATTTTTGTAAAAGTTCCTTATCAATACGAGGGAATTTACTGTAATACCCTTCAATAAAGCCAAGTGAGCAAAGCTTTGAGAGGTTTTTATAACCTGTTGCGTTTTTAGCAAGTAGTAATTGGTGGTAACGTACATCTTTGGTACCTCGGCCAAAGCTCTTTTTATGGCGATCTTCTACCAAGTAGAACTCACAACCTACAATGGGTTTGAGGTCGTGTTTATTGGCCTCGGCCACAAATTTAAAAGCCTCAAACATATTCCCGTGATCGTTAAGTGCTACTCCTTTCATGCCAT
>CALEMF010000035.1 GCA_937911505.1 uncultured Cytophagales bacterium | reverse complement strand
AGTACGGTATGGATGGCGGGAATAGAAATTGTATTACCCGTTTTCTCTTCGTAGGCTTGCGCTACCGAAACCCCATAAGCTTCGTCCACAATCATCACCAGAAGTAATACGCTTTCTTCTAATTGACCTAAGTTTGGTAGCATATCATATATCATTAATACTTGTATAACAAATATATGATATTTATTCAAACTTCCTACCGTAAGTCAGACTAACAGTTATTTGGTACACAACGAGAAGGATATCACCCTTTCATTAAGGACGATTAAGTTTGCCTAACATTACACTGACTAAAGAAAAAGGAGGAAAACTATACTAAGCGAGATGCTATTTTGAAAGTTGTTTTTGTGGTATCGGTATTTTATTACTCATCCTGTAAACACTCCACTGGGTTTACCCGAGCAGCTTTGACGGTTTGAAATCCCACCGTAAGCCAAGCAATAATCAGTGCCAACAGGCCAGTACCAACAAAAAACCACCATTCCAGTTCGATCCGATAGGCAAAGCTTTCCAGCCAATTTTTAACAATGAAGTAGCTGATGGGTAAGGCAATTATAATGGCGATCAGCACCATTTTGGTGAAATCACCGGATAAAAGACGCACAATACCCCAATTGGTAGAACCCAGGATTTTACGGATGCCAATTTCTTTGATTCTTCTTTCGGCGGTGAAGGCGGCCAAACCAAATAGTCCTAAACAGGAAATAAGAATAGCGATTGCTGAAAAATATTTGGACAGATTAGCTACTCTCTGCTCAGATATATAGTGTGCTTGATATTCTTCATCTAGAAATCTAAATTCAAAAGGAACACCTGGATTGAATTTGTCATAGAGTTTTTCCAGCCTTGTTATCGTCTCTCTTTCTTTACCTGCTTGTATTTTTACAACAACAGTATTGGCATCTTCTGGCAAAAAAATCAAAAACATGGGCTTTATTTCTTCATAGAGTGATTGGAAATGGAAGTCCTTTACAACTCCTATGATTTCCCTTTCCCCTCTGATATTAACCACTTTCCCAATCGGGTCGGTTAGTCCTATGGTCTTAATTGCTGTTTCGTTAAGGATGATTTTTTTACCTTCATTACTAAAAGTTCTGGAAAAAGAACGCCCTTGTAGTAATTCAATACCTAATGTTTCTATATAGTCGTATCCAACTCTAGTAAAAGTATATTGAATTGGTGAGCGACCTTCTCCGCCGTAACCACCGCCAGAGTTGTCGAAATCGGAAATACTCCCTTCAAGTACTGTAGCATTTACGATACCTACTGTACTTTTTGCCTCTTGTAAGAACGATTCAATATTTTCAATCAGTTTTCCTTCTTTTTCAAAAGTAAGTATGTTGTCTTTTTCGTAACCAAGGCTTTTAGACTGTACAAAGTCAATTTGTCTGGTTATTACCATAACCGAGACGATAAGTATAATTGAGATACTAAACTGAAAAATAACTAATCCTCTACGGGTGATTATTTCACCAATTGATGTTCTCAAATTTGCCTTTAGTACTTCGTTAGGCTTCAATCTTGAAAGGAAGAATGCAGGGTAACTCCCAGAGAGGAACCCAGTAAAAATAAGAATGAGCAAAGCAACTAATATGAGATTAATATCCGGACTAAGCGCTAGTTGCTTGCCCGTAATTACATTGAATTGAGGAAGTAAAAGAAGAACAAGTAATACAGCGACAAGTGATGAGATGAATACCAACACCACAGATTCTCCTATATACTGGAAAACGAGTACCTTTCTAGACACACCTATGGTTTTTTTAATACCTACTTCCTTTAATCGCCTAGATGCTTGCGCTGTAGAAAGGTTCATGAAGTTAATACAAGCAATCAATAAAATAATGATTGCTACACCTGAGAAAAGTATCACGTAATTTATTCTTCCCCCAGCCTGTTTACCGTTTTCATAGTGGCTGTGTAAATACCGTTCAGAATAACGTTGAGTAAACATAGTGCCAATCCACTCAGGGTGTTTTTCACCGTACAAAGGCTCTAGCTTTGATCTATAAAAGTCGTTGATCTTAGCATTGAACTGATCGATGTCTACACCATCCTTTATTGTAATGTAAACACTTGGGTTATTGCTACCCCAATCATTATCACTTGGGTGGCGCTTATCTAGGTATAGCTTATTTGTCAATAAAAAGTCAAACTGCTCAGATGTATTGACATTCGCTATATCAAATACTCCTGAAACTACATAGTCACCAGCATAGATAGCTTCTCCATCAGTATTATCAACCACATTGATAACCTTACCTATTACATTATCTTCTGAATCGAAAATATTGGTTGCTAGCTCTTTAGATATTACAATAGCGTTCTTGTCTGCCAGTACATGGTCTGCCTCCCCTTGAATTAATTCGAAAGAGAATACTTTGAAAAAATCTTTCCCAGCCATTTGCCCACTCGCTTTTATCTTTTTCTCATTAAAAGATAATATGGCGCTCGAGGCCTCATCTACTACTGGCACTACGTATTCTATCTCACCTAGTTCTTCTATTAGAGAAGGAGCCAATAAGTCTGAATTACTTTCATGTGTTATAATACCTTGTTCACCCCTATCAACATTCCTCAATACTTGATATAGTTGATTTTCATTTTTGTGGAATTTATCTATTGACAATTCATCGTTTACCCACAGAACAATTAATAGAGCGCAAGCCAAACCGGAGGATAAGCCGACTAAGTTGATCAGGAACGTGCTTTTGTAGCGTTGGAAATTGCGGAGAGTAAGGATCAGGTTATGGCGTAGCATCGCACGATGGTTAGCAGGTTGGTATATTTTAAACGATTTAATAAAAGCGGGACGAAAATGGCGAATCACATTCCAGGCGAATTGCCGCTGGGCTTTCTCGGGTAATTCTGCATACTGCTGCTCGAAGAGCTCGAACAAGATGCCTTCAATCTCCTCGAGATAATCCTCTCG
>CALEMF010000034.1 GCA_937911505.1 uncultured Cytophagales bacterium | reverse complement strand
GTTCAGCGAAGCTAACCGACGAAGGAGCTCGACGCAGTCAAAAAATGAACGAAAGATAAGCTGAAACAGGAGCGACTAAAATTTTGCAAGGTGTCAACTATAAAGAATTTAATTCCTAAACATACTCTCAAAGCAATGAGAAATTGACTACCTGATTGTGAAGTAAGCTCTTTTTAGCATATACAGACTACGGCAAGCTCACAGGGTAACACTACTAAATGTATATTTCACAAAACAATCAATAAAAATGAAAGCTACCACCCTATTTCTAACCCTAAGCCTATTTTATTTTTTGGGGTGTAAAGAAAATCGTCGAAAACCACCTGAAGATCAACGCTCAGATATACAAGCAGACACTTTATTTTCCAGTGATTATAAACATAATCTGGTCCATGTAAATGGCACATATTTTTTCATTGATCAGCAAGTAAACCTTATAAAAAAGCTGGGAAAGTGGGAACAGGCAGAACTATTTGACTACAGAAGATTAGGCTTTGCTAGAGTTAAAAAAAAGGGTAAAAACTATCTGTTAGATACTTTGGGGAATTCTTACAGAGTAGCCTTTACGGTAGAAGATTTAAGTCCTGAAATCATTGCTCTATATCTATCGGGGCAGGAACTCGACGAGTTTCCTACGGAAATTTTAGCATATCCAAAGTTAGAAATATTACTTATTAATTGGGGTCATCGTTTAGAAATCCCTTCAGAAATCTCTCAATTGACGCAACTCAAGTTTTTAACTCTCCGCAGTTGTAGAATTGAAATACTACCTGAAAGCTTTGGACAGCTACAGAACTTACAAGTGTTAGATCTGAGTAGTAATGAACTCAGCACACTACCCGAAAGCTTTGGACAACTACAGAATTTACAAGTGTTAGATCTAAGTCGTAATGGACTCCGTACATTACCTGAAAGCTTTGGACAACTACAGAATTTACAAAGATTATATCTGCGTGGTAATCTGAGTGGTAATGATCTCCGTACATTACCTGAAAGCTTTGGACAACTACAGAACTTACAAAGATTAGACCTGAGTGGTAATGATCTCCGTACCTTACCTGAAAGCTTTGTACAGCTACAGAACTTACAATACTTATATCTGGAGTTTAATGATCTCAGCACTTTACCCGAAAGCTTTGGGCAGCTACAGAACTTACTAAGATTAAACTTGGATAATAATAAACTCACTACCTTACCCGAAAGCTTTGGACAGCTACAAAATTTGCAAGAACTGTCTTTGCGGTGTTACTGGATGACAATTGAAGAAAAGAAGAGGATAAATAGATTACTACCAAATTGCTACGTATATCCTCTTTTTCAAATAAAGAAACCACCTTTTTTTTAAGCTTGGTTCTAACCGTTTTCTAGCTCTGTACAAATTTACATTTCATAGCGGGCACTAGCACTTGACTCGAGCCCTCTCCAAACACCTGTAAAATCTCGTTCAACATAAGTTACCAACAGCCGCTTTACCTCCACCTGATTAAGGATAAAACAAAGGTATGCTTTTCAGGCAATACAATTTGGGTATACTTATGAATGTACCTATCTTGTGTATGTGTAACGTCCTTGTGGTTGGCTTTTGAAGAAGGTAACCAAGTAGTGTAATCATCAAGGGCGTCGAATAGACTAACTATTTAAATGACATATAGATACAAGCCTACTGCCATATGAAATACATTGATTTACCTCGACTCAACGAAAGGTTGGATACGCTCAAGGCGGCCTTTCACGCCAAAAAGCCTTTTAAGTATTTGATGTTCGATGACTTCTTCCCTACACCTGTCGCCGAGCAAATTCACGACAGCTATCCCACCATCGCTGACGGCCAATGGGATGGAACCACCTATTTAGACCAAAAGAATAAGTTTCAGAAAACTAAGTTTGAGGAAGATTCAATACTAGATATTGTATTCAAAGAGCTTAACTCGAAGGAGTTTTTAGATTGGTTGGAGCAACTGACGGGTATAGAAGCGCTGGTAGGTGACGAAGAACTTTTTGGGGGTGGGCTCCATCAATCCATCAATGGTGCCTTCCTGAATGTTCATGTCGACTACAACATTCACCCAAAAACCAAATACCACCGCAGGCTCAATGTGCTGGTTTACATGAATAAGGATTGGAAAGACGAGTACGAGGGCCACCTAGAGCTATGGGACTTGACCAAAGATAAGAAAGTACTCATTGACAGCTACGCGCCCTCTTTCAATCGTTGTGTTATATTTGAGACCAACGAGATTTCTTTTCACGGGCACCCCAAACCCCTAAAAACCCCTAAAGGTGTAAACAGAAAGTCGCTCGCTACTTACTACTACACAAAAGACAGACCCCAAAATGAAATTGCTAGTGAACACAACACCATCTACGTCAATACAGAGGGCGTTTCTGGCAACGTTAAGCGGTTTAATGCGGGCGTGAAAGCCTTTTTAGAACGCATCAATCAGAAGTAAGTGATTTTGAAAGCACTTGTGGAAGCTTTCAGGACTTGATAAAAGCCAATTGTATCATATAGAAGTAGTATCAGCCCACCTCCCCGCTGGATTTTCAGGCCAACGCGCTTATGTTGATCTTAAAAGCAGACAGTTGAGGAAAACCTAAACATACTATGAATAAGGAAGTACCTTGTTACGCTTCAGATACTTCCTATTAAAGAGATAAAAACCGTATGAACCCCAAAGAAAACCTCGCCAAGCTTCACCTCAAATTACCTGAAGTATCAACACCAGGAGGCAACTACCTGTCCGTCAATATCAGGGCTAATATTGCTTACGTAGCGATTCAATTCCCAATACTCAATGAGGAATACCTTTACAGAGGACGACTAGGTGACGAACTATCCACCGAAGAGGGCTATAAAGCCATGGCGCTATGCGCCTTAAACGTGTTAGCCCAAATCGATAAGAAAGTAGGTTTTGAGAAAATAATGGGACTCAACCACATTGATGCCTACTATCAATCAGGTGCAGGCTGGGATGATGCCCCCAAGGTAGTCAATGGTGCCTCAGACTTATTTGTAAATATACTGGAAGCCAAAGGCGAACACGCAAGAGCGATTTTTGGCGTGGCAACCTTACCCAGAAACTTTAGCGTAGGACTGACCGCTTCATTTACTTTAATAAATTAACGAGATATCGTGCGTTATAAACCCATAGGTAGGTAAGAACGCTTATCAAAAAGTAAGGTTTTCCTGAGTTAAATCACTCAGTAAGTGCTAAGTCGATTAAGATTGATTAAAACCGCATCAATAATCCCACACGTACCTCTGCCATTCGTAAAGGTGTATTGTAAATCCAGCCTACGTGGTAGTCGTGCTCTAGCTTATTCTGCTGATTCACCACCTTAGTAGTCAGTATCTCTTGGTCTTGTTGGGGTGCTCCACCGCCTTGGGGTGTACTTTTATCAGCATTCATGTAGCGTACATTCCCCCCACGAAGGTAGCTAAGCGCCACATCCAAGAAATAACGCCCTGTTGACATCTTATTGAAGGCCGTTTGTAGGTCAATACGAACGCCTGCTCCTATACCCAGATAAAAAGTATGATCTACTAGAAGTTCTTCATCTTCTAGCAACTCACACTCATCGCTATTAGGATCTTCTATGGTAAGATCAGAGTGGAAAAGACTCAGCCCTACCTTTGGCTGTAGGTAAGGAATAATGGCTCCTTCTGTGGCTAAGTCATAACTACCATTGAAGGCAAAATTACAAATATTGTTGGTTACATGGACATCTGCTTCTATAGAAGAGCCATCCGAAAAATCATAAGCACGTCGCTCTTCGCTTGCGCCGTATATAGCACCACCCATCTCTAAACCTACCCGCCAGCGAGTATTAGGAAGCGCGTAATTGGCCTGTATACTTGCGCCGTGAGCGCGTTGTATGTTAAAACCCATTGCCTGTTGTGGCAAAGAAAAATTGTACCCAATCCCCACATCAATTTGGGCCTGTAGGGTAGTAAACGTAAGTGCAAAAATCAAAAAAGTGTAAAGTGCCTTCATAGTCATTATTTTTCTTGTGAATTTAAATATTTATTGACTCACAATCAATCTTTTATAGTTTTTTATCTAGCGCGTGTAAAGTAGCTTCTACTACCTTTGTTACTAGTTGTAGGCTATCTTCTGAGAGATGTACGCTTATATCGGTAGGTTGGTGATAATGCTGAAACAACGGTGCCTGCGAGAGTATCCCCCATAGCGTTTCTTTTTCCAATTGCATTGCTTGCGCTTGGTAGTATTGTGTACTTATGGCGATGTCTTCTTCCGAAACGCAAGTCAGTGTGAAGGCTTCTTCTAAGCCTGCCTCCCTAAAGCTTATATGGTCTGCTACATTGGTAACGATTCCATCAAAGCGATAGGTAGGGATTTGCTGCGCTTGGCTCGTTTTTTCTAGTGTGGTAAGTAATGCTCCTTGGGCTAGATCACTTAGCGACCAAAGCGCCAGTTGATTACCCTGCCCTACCATTTCCAAATTAAGTAAACCAAGCCAAGCCTTCACATCATAATGACTCACATAAGCTTTTGAGCCTTCTAGGCCAGTTTCTTCTTCATCGAAGATGATTACTTTTAGTTGTAAATGCTGGAGGGGCTGCTGAAAAAACTTCGCAATAAGCGATAAACAAACGGCAATAGAGCTGGCATTGTCATTAGCACCCGGTGTGTAAGGCACTACATCGTAATGAGCACTTACGCCTACAGTCGCCTTATTTGGCTCTATACTGGGTAAAGTCACTACAATATTTTTACCTGTAGCGTAAGTATGTATCTGGTAGGGCACACACCAATCTTCGAGTTGTTGTACAATTACCCGAAAACGGTCTTCTTTCTCTGTGCCTTCTAGCTGCCTTACAAGTGGTAATAACTCCATAAGCCGAATTTTACTTTTGTAATCATACAAAATATGATAAAACGTATTGACAATATTACGATTTCTCGGTGAAAATTTTAAATTTGTTGAAATTAGTAAGGCTTATGCAAAAACCTTTACCTCAAGAATATCCTACTTATGCAGGCTACGCCCTACCCCTTGTAGAAGATGATCTACTAAAACAGCTCACACAACGCACAGCGCCTATGCTTGCTTTTTACAAGGGTATCGATGAAGCAAAAGCCGCAACCGCCTACGCACCTGATAAATGGACGATAAAAGAGGTGTTGGGACACGTAATAGATACAGAACGTATATTTGCCTACAGAATCTTATCTTTTTTGAGAGGAGAAACACAGTCTTTACTAGGTTTTGACCAAGACGCCTACATTGCGCAAGGCGCTTTTAACGACCGTTCTTGGGAAAGTTTGGTAGAGGAAATGGCACTTGTACGACCAAGTACCATTGCTTTAATAGAGCATATTCCCCCTACCCTTACCCAACGCACAGGCATCGCCAATGGCCACTCTTTTACCTTACGTGCCCTGGTAGCCCTCCTGATAGGTCACGAATTACACCACGCGAAGATTATACAAGAACGATATTTATAAATTTAATTTATCTACTTAATGATACACGCCATGAAAAAAAATATAGGGTTACTCCTATTCCTATGGAGTAGCGTAGCCCAAGCCCAAGTCACCTTTCCTGTAAACGACATCAATACGCAGAACAAAACAGTATTTGCCTTTACCAATGCTACTATCTGGGTGGATTACCAGACCAAGGTAGAAAACGCCACCCTCGTGATTGAAGGAAATACCATTACCCGTGTGGGGAAAGGGAGTGCCCCTAAAGAAGCCTTCACGATAGACCTCCAAGGCAAAAGTATTTACCCTTCTTTCATAGATTTATACAGCAGCTACGGCTTGCCTGAGGTAAAAGCGATGCCTCGCTTTCGATGGGGTGGAAAGCCCCCACAAATTGAATCAAATAAGAAAGGCGCTTACAACTGGAACCAAACCATACAACCCGAAGTAAATGCAGTAGAACTTTTTCAAGTAAACGATAAAAAAGCAAAGGCCTTACGCGAGATCGGCTTTGGTACCGTCCTCACCCACCACCCAGATGGGCTAGTGAGAGGGTCGGGCGCTTTGGTAACCCTTAGAAAAGACCGAGAAAACGTTGTTGTACTTAAGGGAATTGCCTCTTCTCATTTATCTATGACAAAGGGAAGCTCTCAACAGAGTTACCCCTCTTCTGTGATGGGCCGTGTAGCCCTTATTCGTCAAACGTATCTCGACGCTGATTGGTATAAAAATTATAAAGGACTAGACAAAGAAACGAACATTTCTCTGGAAGCCTTCAATGATTTGGAAGGGCTCCCTACCATTTTTGAAGTAAATAGTCGCCTCAATACCCTTAGGGCTGATAAGATAGGTGATGAATTCGGAAAGCAATATATTTTTAAAGGAGGGGGCGATGAGTACCAACGTGTAAAAGCCATCAAACAAACCAATAGCGCTTTTATCATTCCTCTTAATTTCCCAGAAGCCTACGATGTACAAGATCCTTACGATGCCTACTTGGCAGAATTGAGCGAGCTAAAGCATTGGGAACTCGCGCCTAGCAATGCCTCTATGCTACAAAAAGAAGGCGTCACCTTTACCTTTACAGCAGATGGACTCAAGGATATGAAAAAATTTCATCCGCACCTGCAAAAGGCCATCAAACGGGGGTTAGAAAAACAAGCAGCACTCAAAGCACTTACCTATACACCCGCCTCTTTACTAGGTATGGAGGATGTGGTAGGTAGTTTAAAAAATGGGATGTTGGCCAACTTCATTATTACCTCTGGAGACATCTTTGACAAAGAGACCGTCATTTACGAAAACTGGATTCAAGGAGAGCGTCACGAGCTTAGAGATTGGGCTGTAAGCGATCTAAGAGGTGTTTACCAACTTCCTATCGATGGGCGTACTTTAGAGTTAGCTGTTGAAGGTACTGTCGAAAAGCCTACCTACACCATTACCCAGCCCAACGATAGTACGAAAATAAAGGTGAACGCCCAACGCAACAACAATTTGGTTACGTTGAGCTTCAACCTCGATAAAACACAACCTCAACAGATGGTGCGCCTCTCAGGCTGGTACGATGGCAAAAATATAAAGGGTGAAGGACAAAAGCCTGATGGTAGTTGGTTCAAATGGACGGCTACTTTCCAACGCAAGCCTACTTCTAAAGAAAAACAAGAAGCGAAAAAAGAAGAAGCAGAAACGCTCGGTAAAGTGATCTATCCTTTTGTAGCATATGGCTGGGAGACACCCCCTAAACAAGAAGACATTCTTTTCAAGAATGCCACCGTCTGGACGAACGAACAAGAAGGAATTTTAGAGGAAGCAGACGTATTGGTAAAAGGGGGAAAGATTGCACAAGTAGGTAAAAATTTAAATGCTGGAGGCGCCAAAGTAGTAGAAGCCACCGGCAAGCACCTGACCAGCGGTATCATCGACGAGCATTCACACATTGCCCTTTCTAGCGTGAATGAAGGTACGCAAGCCAGTTCTGCTGAAGTACGTATGTACGACGCCATCAATTCAGAAGATGTCAACATTTATCGTCAGCTTTCCGGAGGTGTTACGGTAGCCCAATTATTACACGGCTCTGCCAATCCTATCGGTGGGCAATCGGCCTTGGTCAAGTTTAGATGGGGCAGCACACCTGAAGCACTTAAAATTGAGGGCGCAGAGGGCTTTATCAAGTTTGCGCTAGGCGAAAACGTAAAGCAAAGCAACTGGGGTAACTTCTACACGGTACGCTTTCCACAAACCCGTATGGGGGTAGAACAGGTAATGGTAGATGCTTTCACCCGTGCCAAAGAGTATGAAGCCGCCAGGCGTACCAAAGGTAATGCAGTCAGAAAGGACTTAGAACTAGAAGCCCTTCTTGAAATCGTCAATAAAGAGCGATTCATCACCTGCCATTCTTATGTACAGTCAGAGATTAATATGCTTATGAAGGTGGCCGAACAATTTGGCTTTAAGGTAAATATCTTTACCCATATTTTAGAAGGCTACAAACTAGCCGACAAAATGGCCAAACACGGCGCAGGAGGCTCTACCTTCTCTGATTGGTGGGCATACAAAATGGAAGTAAAGGACGCGATTCCTTATAATGCTGTTCTGATGCACGAGCAAGGCGTAGTAGTAGCCATCAACTCAGACGATGCAGAAATGGCGCGTCGCCTCAACCAAGAAGCGGCCAAAGCAGTAAAATACGGTGGCATGTCGGAAGAGGACGCTTGGAAGATGGTCACGCTCAACCCAGCTAAACTCTTACACCTTGAAGATCGCATGGGCAGTATCAAGGTAGGAAAAGACGCCGACTTAGTACTTTGGTCAGCTCATCCGCTTTCTATCTATGCACAAGCAGAGAAAACAATGGTAGATGGCATTGTCTATTATGATCTTAAAAAAGACGAGCAAAAACGCGACTATATACAAAAAGAACGTGTACGCATTATACAAAAAATGATGGAAGCCAAAGCAGGTGGTGCAGCGGCACAAAGACCACCCAAAAAAGAAAGGCACCTCTTTCACTGCGACGATATGGAAAGCCTTGAATAAAAAAGCTATAATATTTCCCTTTACAAGAAGCGCTTTCTATCTAGAAAGCGCTTTTTAGTAGCTATTCCTCCCTACGAGAGAACGTTCACCAAGTAAAGCCCTCCTCTCATCCCCTCTTTCAGTCCGTTGACCGAGAGAGCAAGTTACGCACGCCTTTCTGTATTACATTTGTAACAGATACAGAAACACATTATCATATAATTAGTCGTTTACATTTTGTCTTTTTATAGTTGTTTTGATGGTGTGAAAAAGATAGTAGAAAAGCCGTAATCAATGATTACGGCTTTTTTTATGTTTATATATCCCTTCTTAAGCATTTTAACCAGTAAATACATACATTCACCGTTACTTTTACGCCATTCACAGATATTATTCACTTCGATAGGTGCTGTACTTTATCTTTGTAATCATATAATTCAAACACCTCGAGCATTTATCCGCTTTTTGTCTTGATATATTTTTAGGGGAAAAACCCAAAGCCATAGTTAACAGCTATGGCTTTTTTATTGGCGTTATAAGCCTGTTTTATAAATCTCTACATATGAAATTTAGTGTATATTTATTACCCGAGTAAAGTATACCGTTCACCGATATAGCCAATGCGTTTACAGAGATCACACACATCGTAGTAGGCGTACCCGTATCTTTATAGTGTTAATTAAAAAACAGCGTCATGAAAAAAATATTCACTATATATCTGATCTTATTTGTACATTACACCCAAGCACAATTAATCAGCTCCTTTTCTTGGGATCAAGGCCCTGTCACCAAAGCTACTTTTGGTCCTGATGCTATATCGGTAGGGAGCTCCAGTAGGCTTTCACCTATAGACGACCAAGGCGCCATAGGTCTCAATCCTGGCTCACCTAAAAGAGACATTGACTTAGTACTTGATGGAAGTGCCTTCAACGTAGAAGGACTTGACGTTTCTATCCTCTTTAGAAGAGAAGAATCAGTAGCCTATTTCTTCCAAAGAGGCAGTCATTTTACCTTCGGTATTAGTGGTGGTAGCCTGTTCGTAAGGTTCCGCCTAAAGAATGAAGATGGTAGCTTCGAAGAGATTCAGTCTGGTAGTATCCAAACAGTTCCTTTCGACGACGTTTTCCACGCTTATCAATTTGTATATGATCCTAACCAAGGAATGGCGAACGTCTATGTAGATGGTCAATCTGTTTATCAATACATAGGTGGCACAGGAAGGGTAATGCATTGG
The DNA here is from genome assembly GCA_937911505.1 of uncultured Cytophagales bacterium. Taxonomy (GTDB): domain Bacteria; phylum Bacteroidota; class Bacteroidia; order Cytophagales; family Thermonemataceae; genus CALEMF01. Next base: position 20,720 of record CALEMF010000034.1, on the reverse strand, counting down.
AATACCAGCGAAAATATGGTGATTGGTGCTAAGTCTGACGCCTCTGGACGCAACGTTCCCATTTACGACAACGCCCGTATCAACCAAATCGTCTATAACCCTGTACTTCCGCCCCTACCCATTTCTTTGCTTAGCTTCGAAGGGGAAGTACAAAATGAGGAAGTAGTATTACAATGGCAAACGCTTACCGAGCTTTACACAGACTATTTTGTTATTGAGCGTTCTGCTAATGGAAAAGATTGGGCACCTATCGGTAGGGTAGCGGCCGCTGGTAACAGCAACGAGCTCCTTGCGTATACATTGGTAGATGCTACTCCTTTAGAGGGTCTTCAATACTACCGATTGGTAGAGTTTGATCAGAGTGGAAAGCGATATGAGTATACCATTATAGATGTAAACGTAGAGACAGCACCTGTAGCTACCATTACCCAGCCCATTTGCTATCCCAACCCTGTAGTAGGAGGTAATACGCTGCAAGTAAAATTCACTGAAGAGATGGCTACTACGGTTGTACTTTATGATATGCAAGGTAATCTACTGCAAAAGCAAGTAGTAGAAGCCAGTCAGGTTAGCTTAAAAATGCCTACACAACGAGGCGTTTACTTGGTAAAAGTAATCAGCGAGCAGGTAAATCATACAGAAAAGATTATTGTCAACTAAAAATGACAATGTTTACACTGAGTACTTTATTATCAAAGAAGCTCCTTTCTGGAGCTTCTTTTTTATTTAACTTCTCTAGACTAACCAAAAAGTGGTTTATAAACAGTGTAAATTGACTTTGTACAAGTGTAAAACTGACTTTTATCATAGAAAAGCTTAACAGCCTGCTATAATTTTGTAAACAACAATAGAATCAATTTAACAACTATGGTTACCACGACCACTTTTACTATGCCCCAAAACCAGCCATTACTAGAAACACTCCTAAGTACTTCTTCTGACACTATTTTGCTTACAGATTTAACAGGGAAGATACACTTTATGAATCCAGCAGGAGAAAAGCTGCTAGGTTATACTCCCCAAGAGATAACCCATCGTTCTATTCGGTCAATTATTCCTACTTTGGAAACTTTAGACTTCTTTTCTGAAGAATGCGATTCGAGAGAGCTAGAAGGCTTTACAAAACGTCAAAAGCCTATTCTGCTCTCAGTTACTATGCGCAAGACAGAAGAAGAAAAGGAGGCCGTTTTACTCTTCATCTTAAAAGATTTGTCTGAGAAGATTTCTCTAGAGCAGTACTTTAAGCGACGTACCGAAGAAGTAGAAACCCTAGAAGAAGAGCTTATAAAACAATATGATGCCTCTAAGCAGTTGGCCAATGAAAAAAGTACCTACCAGCAGGATGTACGCCAGCATATAGAAGCCCTGCAAACTACCCAAGAAGAGCTTGTAAGGCAGTATCGTACTGCGCAGAAACTCCAAAATGAACTGACAACACGCATAGAAGTGCTCAATACGACGGCGATCGTCTCTGAGACAGATATTTATGGCACCATTACTTTTGTAAACGATACCTTTTGTCGCATTGCGCAATATACTGCCGAAGAGCTCATTGGACAACCGCACAACATTGTAAGGCATCCTGATATGCCTAGTGAAGTATTTAAGGAGATGTGGCGTACCATTAAAGCAGGAAAAATTTTCCAAGGGATTATTAAAAATAAGGCCAAAGACGGTACACCCTACTGGGTAATAGCTACCATTGCACCTATTAAAGATGAAAACGATCAAATCTATAAATACATAGGTGTACGGATCGACATTACCCAACTGATGTTGCAAGAGAATCAGCTCTTAGAGCAATCTAAAGAACTACAACAACAGTCAGAGGAGCTTCGCCAAACCATCGAAGAGATACAGACCCAGCAAGAAGTCATCAGAGAGCAAAAAGAACTCACAGAGGCGGTTGTGGAAACCGCCGTAGATGGCATTGTGATGACTAACGAGAAAGGAATTATTGTTTCTGTCAACCAAGCTGTTACTGATATATTCGGTTTTAGAAGAGAAGAGTTGTTAGGAAAAAATGTAAGTATCTTAATGCCCGAGCCATATGCGCAAGAACACGATGCACACATGGCACGCTACATGAGAACCCACGAAAAACACGTGGTAGGAATTGGTAGAGAAGTACAAGGGAAAAGAAAAAATGGAGCGGTATTTCCTATGCATTTAGCATTGAGCGAAATAAATACCTACAACGAAACAATCTTTACGGGGTTTATTCGCGACCTTACCGCTACCAAGCAGCTAGAAGAGGAACGCATTGCTAAAGCCATAATAGAAAGAAAACATAAAAATACGACTGATAGTATTCAGTATGCTTTGCGTATACAGGAAGCCATTTTACCACCCAAGAATTTGATCGACAACTTTCTAGGAGACTACTTCATTTACCACAAACCGAAGGATATTGTATCGGGCGACTTCCACTGGTTTTCTTACACAGATCGATACATCTTCTTGGCCGCCATAGACTGTACAGGGCACGGCGTTCCAGGGGCGTTTATGTCGCTGGTGGGCTATACAGGGCTTAGTAAAATTGTAGAAGAATACGGTGAATACGATCCAGCTAAAATTCTCACCTATCTCGATCAGCACGTGATAGATACCCTTAAACAAGATCAATCTTCTACCCAACAAACCGTGAGCGATGGTATGGACGTTGCCCTTTGTCGGATCGACCTCTCTACACAGGAGCTCGTATACGCTGGGGCACATAATCCGCTCTATCTATTTAGAAACAAGCAGCTCTATGAGCTTAAGGCCGATAAGTTTGCCGTAGGCGGATACATACCAACGAGCCGCCGTCCTTATCAAAAATCTTTTAGAAATCATACGATTAAGCTGGAAAGAGGTGATAGTATTTACCTTTTTAGTGATGGCTTTCGAGACCAGTTTGGGAGTAATGAAAACATCAAGTATATGACCAAGAACTTCAAAAAGTTGCTGTCTACTATTCACCAAAAACCTATGAAGGAGCAACAGGCGCTTCTAGAAAAAGAGCTAAAGGAATGGAAGGGCGACTACCGACAAATAGATGACGTACTTGTAATAGGCGTACGCTTTTCCTTTAAGTTTTGATGTTTATAAGGATTGGGGATAATTTCGTTCTGTCATCATTTTGAGATCATTGGTGTGCTTCGTACTTTGACAGCATGGAAGCACGCCCTACACAATTATACCTCATCCCTACACCCATAGGCAACCTAGAAGACATTACGTTTCGTGCGGTACGTATTTTAAAAGAAGTAGATACGATCTTAGCCGAAGATACGCGTACTACCCAGAAGCTACTGAAACATTACGACATCCAGCGTCCTTTGCAAAGCTATCACAGCTTTAATGAACACCGTAACCAAGCGCACCTAATTGAGCGACTCCAGCAGGGAGAAGTGATGGCGTTGGTCTCAGATGCTGGTACACCTGCCATTTCTGACCCTGGTTTTCTCTTAGTAAGAAGTTGCCTAGAAGCACAAATCCAAGTTGAATGCCTTCCCGGCCCTACTGCTTTCATTCCCGCTTTGGTACAAGCTGGCTTACCCAACGATAAGTTCGTATTTGAGGGCTTTTTACCCCATAAGAAAGGCCGACAAACCCGCCTAAAACTCTTAGCAGAAGAGCCTAGAACCATCATCTTTTATGAATCGCCTCATCGCCTTGTAAAAACGCTCACCCAACTTAGTGAATACTTCGGCCCACAAAGACGCTGCGCTGTAGCCAGAGAGCTGACAAAGGTATTTGAAGAAACCGTTCGGGGTACAGTAGAAGAGGTAAAAAATCACTTTGAGCAAAAGGGTGTAAAAGGAGAAATTGTATTAATTGTAGCGGGAATGTCTTATGTGCCTTAGAAAAACATTGAATTATACCAGATCTACGCACTTGAGTATTCCTTCTATTGCTTGGCTTCTGCTAAATGATAGTTGTAGGTAAGAAGCTGCCCTATACTTCAAACGGATCTCTTCACCCGTTTGAAGTACTACAGCGTGTCAGCACCTTGCAGTGTTTGTTATATATTATAGCAATGTAGGTCTGTAAGCCGCTTATTTACTGCCACTTAAATAGAGAAATAAAATAATCGAGGCATTTCTAAAGGAGCTTTTTTCGGCTGGCGTTATTTTCATTCCCATCTTTTCGTCTCCTTTCATTAACTCTCCACTTTCCGACCATTTGATAAGTACGCCGGAACCATTATCTATGGTGCCATTCTCATCAATTTTGGCTAAAGTTTCCCCTTTCGCATCAACGAGCATATCACTCTCTCCCATTTTTGCAATAATTTTCTCCTCATACGAAAAAGTCCCATCCTCCGTTATATGCCCTTTTACTTCACCTTTGATCATAATGCTCCCGTCTTTTTGCACAGTAACAACTGTTTTTCCGTCTCCATCTTTAATTTCAAATGCCGTATCAGTTCCGTAAGGAATTATCAGCAAAAAGCTTACAAATAAAAATAAGTTTCCCATGGTATTTATTTTTGATTTACCTACTCTTTTTTCGGATTTTCGGCTTACTCCCCTATTCTTTACGAATTATTACTAGATTCTACCTATCGTACATCTTAAAGGTACTCAATATGCCTTTGGTTACAAGGTATTTTCTCGTTTTTCTTTGAGGTTGCCCAACTCAATAAAGTGGCGTCTAATAACTTTAAGTTTTTTTGATGCTACAAGAAGTACTTTTAGGTAAGTCTTAATAGAAAAGTGACAGGCATTATTGTTTTTAAACAAAACCTTGAAGGCTTTACAAGCCTTCAAGGTCGGTATCCAATCGCTTTTTAAAGAGGGCTTAGGCTTGTGGTACGGCGTCTATCTCTGCTATTTTCCCTTCTAAGTTTTGCTTGCGCCACTCTAGTTCTTCTATTTCTACTTTTTCTAGTACGGCATCTTCTTCGCTTACCAAGCCGCCTCTGTTTTTGCGTTCAGCCAGTTGGTTTTCTGCTAGGGTAACTGCTTTTTGTTGTTGCTCTACCATAGTAGGGTCGGCGTTGTTACTCTGGAGGTAAGCAAGGATTTCTTTGCTTTTTTCTACATTCTCTTCTAAGAGTTTTATTTCTCCCTCACTTACTTCCGACTTGTCAATACGTTTGGTAAGCTTGGCGCGGGTCTCGGCAATCTCGTCAGTGAGCTCTTTAATTGCTGCCGACCACTTGTTTCGTAAATAGGTTAATTGTTGAGCGCTTAGCTCTGAAAAGTTAATTTCCATAAGAATTGTAAATTAATTATAGTGAATAAATAAAATGCTACGCTGATAAAGGTGGTTGGCATAAGGCTTTTTAGATGTTTTAAAGTACATCAAATGCCTACTTTAGCGCACCTTTCTTTCATTTTACAGTACGATCAAATATAGATACAAAAGCAATTAAATAAAAGTAATTTATTATAAAAATATTTAATATTTTACATTTGTTTTAGCAACACTTTTGTTCTTTATTTTTTTGTCAACAGGCTTGTTAAGTAACTATTTATCAACAGGTAAGAAGTTTTAGGGAGGCAACACTTTATTTTTATGGTTGTAGGGCAACAGGAAAAGGTTATTTTTTAGTTTTAACTTCATAAGTATAGCGAAGTTGAAGCATAATAAGTATTGTAGGCTTGATAGAGGTAAGTGAATTATTGAAAGGTGTTTAGATGTTTAATTTGTTGCTAAATTTTACTGAATTCTAGTTTTTGATATAACCGAGCTTGCGAGCTCAGCGTAGCTAACCGAGCCTCTGGCGAACTTAACGAAGTTAAAATAAACTAAAACCTTGTGAAAAGTTTTTAACTTTATTTATACTTGAGATGGGTAGGCTAATGACAGGTGTTTGGATGTTCATTTTGCCTTGATGCAACCGAGCTTGCGAGCTCAGCGCAGCTAAAACGAACCAAAAGATCAAGCCCTCTCATGCTGCTTGCGCGATGGCTTGCTCGCCCTCGCGAGAGGCCAAGCCATCGCGCTTTTATCATATCATAGAACTTGTATTGTAGTAATTCAGAATAACACCATTAGAACAGCTATGATCTGATTTTGATACTTAACAAGCATAACGTAGCTCGGTCGCAACTCTGTTGCGATCGCTTATTCATTGTAGCATTTTCAATGCGGGAAATGTATCATCTCACAAAATTTGTATTGCAAATACTATAGAAAATGCGACCAGAATATAATTGTAATCGAGCGGAAAAGGTAATAGGTATTTTAATATTTTAAGCTTGATAGAGATAAGTAAGTCTTGAAAGGTGTTTGGATGTTCATCTTTTTAATTTTGCTGAGTGTCAACACATTCTAGTTTTTGATATAACCAAGCTAATGAGGTATACTTGTATGTTCATTTTGTCTTGACACAAAACGAACCAAAAAGTCAAGCCCTCTCATGCTACCGCCCACTAGCTTGCCCACCCTCGCGAGAGGCCAGCCTTACGCGCTTTTTTTGAAGATTAAAGGGTAAATTCCTATTCGTTATTATAGTTGCGATGAGCTCCTTCGTTGGTTTTGTTACTTCTTTTATGAAGACAATAAATTCTCTAGCTCCCCTATTTTCTTGGTTAAGTTTTGTTTACGCCAAATGAGCGTTTCTAGGTTTACCTGGGCAAGGAGCCATTCTTCTAAGCGCTGCATACCGGGCTGGGTTTGTAACGCTGCCAAAGCTTCCGTAAGGCGGGCTACCTCGTTTTCTTGTTGTTTTAGAAGGGGGGCTGCGGCTTGGCGATCGCTCAAAAAGGTTAGAATGGCTTGTTGTACTTGTAGGGTACCTTGTAGTGTGCTGATTGCTTCCTCTCGGTGTTGGTACTTTTCAAGGCTTTCTGCTAGGGCTTGTTGGCGTTGGGCAATGTGGTCGGTAAGTTCTTTTACTTCTGCGAGCCACTTACTCCTCAAGTAGTTTTTTTGCACGGTATTGAGCTTATCGAGGTTGAGAGCGAGCGGATCGCTTGCTAAGGTAAGGGCGCTGCGTTGTAGGGCGGGTTGTGTAAAGTCGTTGTGGTAGAGCTGCGCAATACTATGGCCTGTCAACTGGGTAAGGCGTTTGATAAGTTTAGGGCCTGGGCGTTGCTTGCCTGTTTCTATTTTACTCAGAAGGGAGTAGTGAATGGCCAACTCCTTGCCCATAGCGCGCAAAGAGAGGTTGAGGTGGCGGCGGGCATTGGTAAAAACCTGTTGATAAATACTTGTTTGTTTAGGCAGCATGTAGCTAGATGATAATTGTTAAGTGATAGAAGGTGTTGACAAACGTTAGCTGTTTATTTGGCAACACGTAATGGTTTATAAAATTTGTCAACATTTTATTGTTATAATATTTTGTCAACGCTGTTTGGGTGGTGGATTTTGGCAACATTGGTTGGGTGGTAGTTTTTCTTTATTTATTTGGGGAAGGTTAAGTTCATTTTTTTGAGCTTCACTTCGTTCTGGTTCTTGACGCAATCGAGTTCAACGAAGCTAACTGAGCTAATGAGATATATCTGTATGTTCATTTTTTTAGCTGCGCTGAGCTTCACTCCGTTTCGGTTCTTGATAAAAAAACGAACCAAAAAACCGACCAACGGGAGCTCTACGCAGCCAAATCAAGCCCTCTCATGCTGCCTACACACTAGCCTGCCCACCCTCGCGAGAGGCCAAGCCTACGCACTTTTATTTAAATCGGCTATCACAAGACTTATACAGTAATAGTTCAGGATAACACCAATAGAGTAGCGATAATCCAATTTTAAAGTCCAACGAGGATACGAGGGTTTATGAGCAAGCAGTATTGGGTTAGCTTTATTAGACACTTTTACGTAAGTCTAAAGACTTACACTATAGTCACCCACAAGTCCCCTCTCCGCTCAGACTTGCGGTAGGTACAAGAAAGTTTGTGAGCAAGCAGTATTGGGTTAGCTTTACTGGCTTCCTTCTCATAATCTACCACTTACTTACTACTATCTACTTCCGACTCATTCACTCAATCACTCATTCAGTCTTCAATCACTGGTTACCCACAAGTCCCCACTGCCCTCCTTCGTCAGTTGCATCAAAAACCAAATAATTGGTTTTTAGTCTTGTGTCTTATCATCTACTCAATACTTACTACTATCTACTCCCAACTCATTCACATAATCGCTCCTTCAATCCCTCAATCTATCAGCACCTACTCATTACTATATACTAACAACTCACTCATTCACACAATCACCCATTCACCTCTTAGTCTCTCATCACCACAAAAAACTTCTTAATCTCCTCCATTTGAAAGATGTAGGTGCCTTCTGCCAGCCTTGAGGCGTCAATCTGTACTTCCCACGTGTTCAGTGGCCACGTACCCCGTAGGTATGGCTTGCCTAACATATCATAGACTGTCCACTGCTGTTCGCGGGTGAGCGCTGCGGGAATGGCTACCGTAAAGCGCCCATTGGTAAGACTACTAGTAGGGTTCGGAAATAAAGTCACCTGCTCAAAACGCTCCGCGAGTCCTTCAGCATTCGGGATGCCTACTGAGGCAGGTAGATCTACAAAGGCAGATTGGTAGATTTCTTTGGTCTGCTCATCCGCTACGAAGACTACTAACATATACTCTCCATCACCGATGTCTTTGTAGGGCTGGAAAGTATTTTGTACCGTCACCTGATCACCTTCGTTCCAAGTTTGCTCGAAGCGGGTGCCTGCTGCGGTGGGTAGCATTTGCCTTACCAAATTATAGAGCATCCGCCCTCCATATTCGGCTTGCTTTTCTACCACTGCCATTTGTACCAACACTGCATTGGGGATCAAGATGCTATCGCCTACACTGTTTCTAGTAATGGTAGCTTCTAAGGTAGCAGGATTCCCTGCGGTAGCGCCCGTAGGAGGCGTGATGACGATATCGAAAAGGTTTTTGACCAAAATACGCTGTCCGTAGTAGGTTTCGGTGGTATCGCTCCAACTACTAAAGCGTTCTCCCGCTAGATTGACCAGCGAGCCATCAATCACCGTTTGAGGCGGGCTATCTGCACCATAATGTAACGCCCGTGCTGCATTGGGCGGATAGCTCTGTGCAAACTGGGTCACTTCATCTCGTACAGGCCAGACGGTATGGTAGCGTAAATCTACTACGTTGACATCCCCTCGGTTGGCGTTTAGGAAGTCTTCGAGCAGTAAGTCTTGGGTTACTTCTGCCTGTAGGTTGGAGAAGTGTTCGATTAGCACGACCCGCTCTCGGTTTAGTACCTCAAATTGATCTAAGAAAAAGCCCTCTCCTTTTTCACCAATGTTGTCCGCATTACTTCCAAAAAAGAGACGGAAACGTACTGGATCGCCGTTGGCGCGCTCTTTGACCGTTGCTAGGTCTAAGGAGGCTTCTACCCAACCCGTACTATCTGACCAGCCGATCCGAAAAGGGTCTTGGGCAGGGTAGTTCACATCGGTGGGAAAGCCAATAATGTTGGCACGGTTATGCCAGTTCAGCCCAGCGTCTAAGCCACCCAAGCGCTCCCAGACCGTTACCCGACGCGTCTCTCCATTAATCAGCGAATCTCGATCGATCCCTACTTGCATTACTACCCCATCGGCACCTGCTTCCAAATCATACCTGATCCGCATGTTCATAAAAGGATTGTCAATACTCGTGAGATCAATACAAGGGCTTTCTAGCCACGAGTTCTGATTATCTTCATAGTTGTTACGCCAGACACCAATCATCCCCTCCGCTACCGTTGTATCGGTGATTTCAGTACGCTCCCAGTCTGAATTACGCGCCAGTCCGTTGCCCTCCCCTATTTGTCCAGAAGAAATCCAACCTTCCCCATCGGTCTCAAAGGTCGCCACGTAGCCCGCTTCGTTATTGATTTCAGGAGTAGGGTACACCGCTACCCTTTTGGTAATGGTACTATCACAGCCAATGGCACTAGAAGCCGTTAGCGTCACTTCATAAATGCCAGGCGTATTGTAAGTAATGGTACGATCAATGACGGGGTCTGGAGCACCCGCCGCTTTGGTAATCACTACTGGAGGAGCCTCGTTGTCAAAATCCCATACCCACTGGGTAATCTCTGAATTCACATTATTATCGCCTCGAACTGCCTCGTTTACAAAATCAATCGGTTGCCCTACACACGCCTCCTGAAAGAAGAAGTCAGGATTAGGAAAGCTACTCACCAGAATACGCACGTCAGTGGCAAAGCCTAAGCACCCAACAGCAGAAAGCTGCTGCACCTTGAAATCGTAGGTGCCTGAGGAAATCGAAGAAACGATACGAGGCAGATAAGGTTCATCGAAAGCGATGGTATCAATCGGAATGTCGTTAATGGTAGACCAGACCACCCGATTGGCAGCATCAAGACTCACCCCTTCTATCTCAAGGAGGTTTACCAGTGGTAGCGGATCACCATCAATACAGTAGCGTATTTCAATCGGGTCAGTAGGGTCTCTAGGCGCAGCAGGTTTAGGATTGACTACAAAAGGGGCTGACTCGTTGCTGTAGGTACAACCACCATCCGTTACAAAGTCGTAGGAAATACGATAACTTTCGCCCACTGCATTAGGAGGTAAGGTAATCCCATTCTCATCGGAGTCAATATCATTAGGCGCGCCATTGACAAAGTTGATGGTGTAGTTGGGTTCGCCTGTAGCGGGGACTTCAAAGCGAATGGGATTAATGTTGCCGTTGGCTCTAATACGTTCCACTTCAAAAAAACGCACCCCTTCTGTTCCTACCTCAGCGTCGCCAATATCGCCCAGTAGCTGAATGGAAGCGTCTTCAGCGCAGTAGGCTTCCTGTAGAGCAGCACCACCTACCAGTGTAATGTTAGGCGTAAAGGCCCGTTGGATGCGCACGCGCTCGAAAACACGCCCCTCATAAACGGTATCACCCGCAGCATTGGTAATTTGAAAAAAAATATCTACCCCAAAGCTCGTCTGATTAGTACCTGTCACGTAGCCCATATTGATGTAATAGCCATCGGTTACATTGCCCCCAATAGGTGAGATATTATTGATGGTAGGGCTTCCTGTAATCTCGGTCACATCGCCAATTCTGTTTGCTTCTACCCAACTGATGGGGATTTGGGTACGGTCGTCGTTATCGCAAACGGTAGAGTTGGTAATCCCTACTAGCTGGCTAGGTCTGCTACTAGAGATGGAGATGGGTACTCGAATATCGGTACAGCCTTGTCCACTGAGGCGAAAACTAAAGAAATTGTCTTGATCGGTGGGGAAATCGTAGCCCGTACCATCCATTCTGAGTACAGGTGCTACCTCATCAGTACTAGACGAGCCTTGTACTAAAGTATAGTCTTCTCCTGCAGTAAGCGTGGTATTGTTTACAACGATCTCGAAAGTAGCAGTGGTGGCACCGCCTCTTGGCAGCGTAAAGGTAAATAAGTCGTTACCCGTAAAGCTTTGGACAGACGGATCGGTGGGATCTGTAAAAACGCGTACAACGGCGTTATCGCCAAAAGAGGAAGTAAGCGTTACCTCGTCTTCAAGGTTACAGTTGCCATCGTCGTAACGCACTACTAGGCGATCGCCCGCGATCCAATCAACCGAGCTTTCGGGCGTAATGGTAATATTTTTGGTATTCTCACCGCCTACCGTTACTGTAAAAGCGGTAGAGGTACGCAGGTCTATTTCATTTAAGAAACCTTCTCTGATTAATAAAACGCCTATATCGGCGTTGGGGAAGTTGCTATTGAAAGCTGCTGAGAGCGTAATGGGCTGGGAACCACAGACCCCACCTACAGGAGCGGTTTGAGTAACGCTAAGCGTATTGGCATTGATGGTAGCAAAATTGACCCCTGTACCTAGCCCTAAAGCACCTGATTCCAAGCGGATGAAGGCATTACGAGGATTATCTACTACTGCTACAATTTGAATATCGCTGATGGTAATTATATCAAGACTGGGATCGCCCGGAGCGCCGATTTCTACTTCTATGGTAGTCGCGTTAACGCTAAATTCTCCAATGCTTACATTATCCCCCGTTTTGGTGACATCAATAGCATCTGCCACAAAATCATAATCAGCCGCTCCAGGGCCAGCCAATACTAATTCAAAGTTCTGCTCGGTAAAGTCGCCATCGGCACCTTCGGAGATTACAATGTCGGCTACATCGAGTGTACCCCCACAAAAAGTGTTGTCAGCGTCATTAACGGTAACCGCATTGGGTTGTAGTGTAATAGGGAATGTAGCAGAGCGTGTATTTACAGGCTGGAGAGCCAGCACAAAGCCTGTTTCCTGCTGCGTGAGGGCAGCAGGATCAAAAGGCTTGAGGAGGGAGGTCATCCATGAAAGACCTGCCAACAGAAAGACAAAATAAAATGTATAAGGCTTGTTCATTGTTTCTATTGTTAAAGTTTTTGGTTGATTGTAGGGTATAGGTTCTAGGTATTGAAATGGTAACTATTGTAAGCTAGTCTTTGAGTAAGCGGACGCTATGACGGGATGTTTTATCATCAGCCTCATCAAGATCGACTATATCATCATCCACATCGACAGACTCTGCTTCAGTCTCATTTACTTCATTAGACAGCCAGTAAGTACCCTCGTCATCTTTATCGACATAGAAAGTACCGTATCTACCTGCTAATTGCTCATCCCAGCCACTGCTACCACCCATTCGCATCGCTACCGCAGCATCTTGGTCATCTCCGCCTAGCGCTTCAATCAAGTCATTGATATCGCTTCTAGCGGGCAGCTTCCAGCCAGCGGGTACAGCCGTATTGGCAGCGTCCCACGTATACAAGCGACCGTCTTCGGCGCAGTTAGCTGCCTCATCGTCGTAGCAGAAGCTATCATCATTGGTGATATAGTTCAGGTTTTCACCGAGCCAGATTTGGTCACCGATTTTTACTACGCGGTAGACAGCATCATCACGGGTATCGGTAAATTGTTCAAGGGAAGTACCTGTGACGGCTACGGTTACTTCACAGTCGCTGGCATCGCGTACCGTTACGGTGTAGTTGGTCGCCTCATCTACTTCGATACGCGTATTACTATCGAAATTTTCACCATCAATCGAGTAGCGGTAAGGGGCGGTACCACCCGTAGCAGCTACATTGATCTCAAAGGCTTCGGCAGTAGCCGTGGCACTTAAGTCGCAAGCAGGCGCATCGTCGTCATTGTCGCAAGCAGTGACACTTACAAGCACCATAGCTAGTAGTAAATAAAAAGCGTGGGGAAAAGATAATCTTCTCATGAAAATTGTTTTTTAAAAGGTTTAAACTAGTAAAATTGAATTGTTGGGTTTTACATTAAAGACAGTAGAAGCCTTTAATTAGCTATTTATAGTTTTCAGGGTTTGTAAAGTTTTTGAACTGCTTATTAGTTGTGTTGAATTTACAGGCAGTATATGCTTGTATACCGCCATTTAACTTTTATAAATCCAAGTCAATCATTAGCAGCGATGATCCATTTTGGAAGTAAGTTATTAGGAGATGTATCAGATATCGTTTCATATGTTTGTAATGATGGTTGATCTAGTTATGTCTATGCTATCTTTTGCTCATATATTTTCTCACTTATTATTTGAGTTTAAAATACCCCGAAATGATTCTTCCCGTCACTAGTGCGCCATCTTGGCTCGGTGCAGGGAAGTCGAATTGTACGCCATCGAGGATTTCATAGCCAACACGCTGATGGGTGGCGGCGGCTTCGCTTACCACATCTTCGTCTAGCTTGCTGTTGTAGTAGGCAATCTCTACAATCTTTACCTCATTGTTAGTGACAGTGTAAGAATTACCACTGTAATCGTAGGCGGTGACTTGGAGCGTTACTTTTTCGTCTTCCATTTTTAGATGGGCTTTGGAGAGATTGTCGATGGTGAGTATGCCTGCGTTAGCGTTGCCTACTTTGCCGTTGTAGCGTACCTCTTTGGCATCTTTGGTGACGTGCTGACCTGAGAGAGGCGACTTGTATTCCTTACTCTGCTGTACACCACCTGACCTTTGCACTGTATTTTGTCTGCTTTTGAGGTGGTCTTGCTCGCCTACCTCGGTATCTTCTGTAGTACCTTGCAGCGCAGCGATGATCTTTTGTAGCTTGGTCAGCGCTACAGAGGGGGTTTCAGTTGCTTCACTCAGCATGGCTGCAATTACCTCGTCGGCTTGCTCCTCGCTGATATTCTTAGGAACGATTTGCAAAAAGCGCTGGGCTTCGGTGTCGGTAAGATTACCAGGGGCGCCTTGGTGGGTAATGCTACTCCAAATGCGTTGTACAGGATCGGGCGCAGTATTGATCTGCTCCATGACGGTTGGGGTGATCCCCACGGGGGCTTTATCTTCGGGTTGGTACTTCTTTTCTCTATCGGGTGGAATCATCGAGCCTTGATTGCTACCCGTAGCGTAGTTGCCAATGTTTTTGTAAAGCAGCAAGCCAATTTCTATGATGTCCCAAGCGGTCATCACCACATTGACAAAGGGGATTACATGAAGGGCTATTCTGCCTATTATTCTTAGCCCTTTTTTGGCAGCAATCGCACTAATCACTTTGGCAACGGTGCGCTTTCCTTCCTTCAACGCCACTTCTTTTTCGAAGAGTTCTATCGCTGCCTTTCCAGTAATCTCAGCCATCTCGTCGGAGAGGCGAACGAGCTTAATTTCTAGTTTAGTTACTTCTTCGGCAGCTTCTTTGAGTTGGCTGGCAAGCCTTTCTTCTGGGATGATCCCTTTGATTTTGGAGGTTTGCATTTTTGCGTAGGTCTTGTCACCAATACCCGTTACATGTGTAATCTTATCTTCTATACCCATTCCTTTAGGATATTTTCTGACAATTGCTTCAGCCTTTCCTTTACCAACACCTTCTAATTTTCTGAGTTGTGTTATTTTTTGGTCAGTCTTTGATTTCTTATTGAGTATTCCAACTAGGTGTTTTCTCAGTACTCTGGCATTGTTATTTTTTAGCCTTGTCAGTTTACTTCTTGCCTTAGCCAGCTCTTTCTTGGTAGCTTTTTGCTCTGCCTCGCCTATTGCTAGCATTTTTTTTCGGAGCAGCTCTCCTTTGGCAATTTTCTTTTGGGTAGAGGTAGCTGCACTATTGAGCTTTTGTATGGCCTTTTCGACCATCTTCTTCGTGGTTTCTTTTTTTGGGCTTAGGCTAACCGTACCATACACATCTGCAGTTACCCCGTCAGGATTTTCTAAGCGCCCTACAATCATCACCTGCACTGTAAAGGGCTTGACTTTCTGCTCCTTCTCATTGAGCGAGAGCTGTGGTCCATCAATGTAGGCTTTCAAACCCAAGAAAAGCTTACCGTAGCTACCTTTGCTGTTCAACCGCCAGTTTTGTTCAGCAAAGTTTAGAGAGGCTGTTTTGATGACCCCAGCGATGTCGCCCTTTGTGCGATCAAATTGGGAGCGTAGCCCATCAGAATTTTCGGGTAGCTTTGGGCCTGTAAATCCCTCTTTAGTGTTGGTAAGCTCCCCAGTAATGACCGAAAGCGATATAGCTGTTTCTATGTCAAAGCCTTTCCATTCTCCCTCGTGCTTCCACACTTTCATCACATTTTTGCCTGATACCTGCTTGAGGTACTGGTGGAAGTCACTAGTTTCTAGTGTAGGGTCTGGATCGGGTTCAGGCTCTTTGGTTTGGGCTAGCTCAGGATCAGCAAGCTCTTTAGTACTTTTACTAGTTTGAGGTGTCACAAATAAAGCGCCCATGGACTCATTTTTATTGTTAAAAGACGAGCTGTAATTACTCTTATCTTTTTTCTGGCTACGTTCAAACATTATAGGGTATAGATTTATGGACTTATGCTTTTTTAGCTGTTTATATTTATTAAGACTTTTTAGGGTTCTGGAAATCACCCACCACACAATTTCAAGGAAGCACCCTCACTCATTCACTCTCTCCCTCAGTCAATCCTTCAACACTAGGCGTTTCAAAGTATTCTTCTTTAAAGATGTACTTGCCTGTGGTATCGATGTAGGCACGCTCACCAAAAGGTGCTTCTACAGATACAATTCCTCCTTGAAAGTACCATACTTCTTCATACTGGGGTTGGATTACGATCTCACCTTGCTTATTGATAAAGCCCCACTTATCATCAATCTTTACGGCTGCTAGTCCCTCCGAAAAAGGACGAAGATCATCAAAGCTTTGCTTAATAACTCGTTGATTTCGTTTATTGATGTAAAACCCTTCCCATTTATTTGGGTCATCCCCTTCTCCAACCGCTACAATGGCTAAACCTTCTTCAAAACTGCTCCCCCCCAAGTATTGAAAAGGAATCACTACTTTACCTTGCTTATTAATAAAGCCCAAATTATCCCCAATGGCTACTGCTGCCAAACCTTCTGAGAAGCTTTCGGCAGAGTTATACATAAAATCAATTACTACTTCACCTTTAGAATTAATAAAGCCATATTTTTCTTTCTTTTTTACCAAGGCGAGTCCTTCACTAAAAGCATAAGCAAAGTCATAAGCAGGTGGGATTATCAAGCGGGCTTTCTTATCGATGTAGCCAAATAAGCCTGAGTCTAATTGTACTGCTGCTAACCCTTCACTAAATAACCAAGCATCATGGTACTGGAAGTCAATCACTACTTCACCTTGTTTATTAATATAGCCGTGGCGCTTACCGTTACTCACAGGTGCTAGATCTTCGCTAAACTTAGAGATATACTGATACCGAGACTCAATCACCATTTTTCCTCTGGCATCTATAAAGCCCATTTTACCATTCAGTTCTACTTGACAAAGCCCTTCGCTAAAGCGGTGGCAGCCTTCATAGGTAGGTGGCACAATTACTTTCCCCGTATGGTCTATAAAGCCAATCAGTTCATCTTGGGTAAAAGGATACAGGCGCTTGGCAAGTTCGTAGATGTGCTGTGCAGGCAGGTCATCATCTTCTTGGGTAGTTTTATTTTGTTGGTCTTGGCTCATACAACTGTTGGTGAGAAGTATAGAGAGTAGAATACTGTAGGATTGTGTAAGGTTCATGAGCAGTGCAGAAATTTATAAGTGATTATTTTTCAATATATAAGTTAAATATAGGGTTATAGCATAGGCATCTTATAGATGTATTGATAGCACAAAGATAAGTGTTGAAACAATACCGCGAAACGTGAAAATCACCCATTTTTTGTGGGTGTTTTCACGGTATTTTTTCGGGTGTTTTCGCTGTACCCTTGGGAGAAATCACCCAGTTACCCCTCCCTACAAAACGGAAAAGGGGTTTGCAGTTTTTGTTCAAAATAAAATTTGTCATTCTCGTAGTTTTTTATAGATGATAGTTGCAGTTCAGATTTCGTAAACCTGCACTACTGCTCTATCTTTGTAGTCCGTTCGTTTTTCACTCAGTTTGTACAAACTCTTCTATTGCTATATTTTTTGTCTTTTCAGTCGCTTGGCGCTTACCAAGTGAGCTGTATACTATAGGCATCTTGCCTGATACTTCTCCCTACTTTTGATGAGGTGAAAATGCCTACACGAGGAGGAAGCACCTCAGCAGCTTAGTGGGCTACTGAGGGATCACTTCAACCACTCATCTCTTATAAACTGTTTTCAGCCTGGTATTTTCCAGTAATAATTGTAAGTACTTGATTAGAGAATTTTTAAGAATTAAATTCTGTATAGTTAACATTTTGCAAAATTTTTATTGCTTATACTTCTATTTTACCTTTTGTTCATTTTTCCTTGATGAAAAACGAACCAAAAAATCAAGAAACCGAGCTTGCGAGCTCAGCGAAGCTAAATCCAAAGCTTCTGCCCACAAACCAGCCCACCTCCCCGCTGGATTTTCGAGCCAACACGCTTATATAAATCTTAAAAACAGATGGTTAAAAAACTTAAACATACTTTTAATTATAAGTTTCTGAATAATCATTGCTGTATACGTGTAGCAAATACCTGACATTAAAATCTTATTATTTTTTGATGATCTTGTCGCACATCACCAATATTTTACTATATTGCTATTCCTTTCTTCCCCCTTAATTACGATACACCTTACAGGGAGGGACGACAACAGTGGTAAGCGACTATTCTACTGTATACGCGGAAGAAATAAAAGCCCTCCCTGTGTATAGGTGTATCTCAACCTTTTCCCCTTCAAGTTTTTGTATTTCTTTTATACAAAGAAAGCTTGTACTACTCCAATGCGCTCGGAGTCACGCAATTTTTTTTGAAAATTTCACTTCCATCCTTCCCTCTGGTTCGTAGACATAGCTACTGCGGTAGGCATCCCATTTAATGGGAGCACCCAAGTCTTTCATTAAATTGATAAACTCATAAAGCGTACTTTCTGAGATATCCAGCCGGGCGGCGAGCACGGCTGGGCGACCAGTAGCCTTCATGCGAATCAGGCCATCTAGCCTATCTAAGCGATCGAAAAGTTTCCTTGACATACGCGGGAAGATTTGAGGATGAGACACAATAAAAAAGGCGGTAGTAACGCCTTACGGACGTTTTTTTGTACTTTTGCATAACGGTTTCGTTAAGAGGTCTATACTCCCTCCCGCCTCACTTTTGCCAAGGCGAAGCGGGAAGCTTTTCTCAAAACTACAGTACGTCCGCCTCGTATAAAAGTCAATTTTACGACATTTGTGACGGCTATACTCTAAAAATCAAAGTTTACTATAAGTATCATACTCTTCAAGGGCTTCTTGCTGCAAAGCTTCGTTCTTCGTTACCGATGTTATAGCGGTGGATTTACGCTCAAGCAGCGTAACAAGCAGCTCGTATACATCTTCGAGCGGTAAAATATCTGGATATGCCTGCGTCAGAGGGTCAAGGTCGGTGGTACGCAGCATAGCTAGTTTTTCTCGAATGGCTTTCTTAGGTTTACGTGGTTGATAGTTGTGCTGCGCTACATAGGCTAAAATGTACACAAAGGCGCGAATCCGCTTCGACTTCGTCCAGCGCTTTTTGTACGCAATAAGGGCAGTCACCCTGCGATCCATGCGGTCCCAATCGCCTTTCTGTGCGGCCCATAATATTTCTAGTAGAAGGAGCCAGAAGTTCAGCCCTTTTTTGTCCCGTCTTAGTTCTAAGCTCTCCGCATAGAACTGGTCGTAATCTAGCTTGGTTTGCCAGCGTTTGGGGAGTAGAATACAAATATATGCTTTAAAAAGCTTAAATTGTCCGATACCTTTGGGAAATTGTGACTCAAAAGCAAGACGATTACGCATAACCTCATCCAGTACGTCTGCCACTTTAGCGTACTTTCTTGCATGAAAAAGTAACAGTATGTGGTGTACTTGCATCACATACCAGTTCATCTTGTATTTTTTAAAATGTGTAAGTCCTTGTTGAACAGACTTCAATCCAGTTTTGATATCTCGATGCATCAAACAAGCAAGTGACTCAGCATAATGCGTATAGATAGTTTTTACGACGCTTTCCTTTAGTTGTCCTTGTTTTAACATAGTTCTTGTTTTTCGCATCAAAGCTGCTGTTTTTCTGCTGCCTCCAAAGCTCTCGCTTTTGGTAGAAACGAAACGAATGTATAATAGCCAAGCTGTACTCAACCCTGTTTTTTTCCACGTATTATATGCCTCTTCAATTTGCTTGTCGATCGAAGAAAGAAATTTAGCTCTGTTATTCGTACTTTTTGTCTGATAACCTATTAACTTACGTTTGATATATAATTTTTGCTTCTCATATTCTAGATATACATATTTTTCCATCGCTTCTATGTATTTTTTAACATTGGTACGGTCATATAGGCTAGTAAACCCAGAAATAAAAGAAGCTGCTTGGGTAGCAATTCCATACTCCTCGCACTGTTCACAGGTAGCAATACAAAGTAAAAGAATATCTCTTGCTTGCTTATCAAATCCTGAAGCTCCAGCGCTAACCCCTTGCAAGTATAGTTTATGTGCTTCAGCAACAACTTTAAGTTTATTCTCCTCTGGATACTCATAAAAAAGTAAGTTGTTTCTCAGCTTTTCTATCACTCTACTTTTAAGCTTTATAAAGGTTGCCTTTCTTACCTCTCGGTGGGCGTAGATATACTCACAGAGCATCTCATCTGTTACTTCTATGCCTTGCTCGTACTGTGCAAAAAGATAGGCCAGTGCTTTTTCTTCTACGGTTTCTTTTGCTCTTTTTTGTAAGGCTAGGGGTGGGTAGGTGGCGCAGTCTTCTACCGCCAGAGCTACATACTTGTTGAGATCGTTCATAACTGTTTTTTTACACTTTATTATTGAAAGGAAAGTTGTCGATATATATGTAAATTACTATTCTTTTTACTTGTTTTCTTTTCGATAGTTAAGAAAATATACTCGGATGGTATCGGAGTCGATCATTTTTTTGAGGATTTTTGCTTTCTTTTTTTTTCTTTGGATGGTTTGTGGTGGTATCTGGAAAGGGGATGTGTGTTTATTTAGTAGTTGAATTTCAGCTTTTGATGTAACCGAGTTTTGCGAGCGCGACAAGTAAAGCCTTGTGAGAAGTTTTCTAACTTTATTTTTCTCTTGAGATGGGTAGGCTAATGACAGGTGCTTGGATGTTCATTTTATTTTGTAGCTGCACTACGTTTTGATTCTTAATACAACTGAGCTTGCGAGCTCAGCGTAGCTAACCGAGCTAATGAGATGTACTTGTACGTTCATTTTTTTCTTGATAAAAAAACGAACCAAAAAAATCAAGCCCTCTCATGCTGCTTGCCCACTAACCTACCCACCCTCGCGAGAGGCCAAGCCTACGCACTTTTTTTGAGAACTGAAGGGTGCTTTCTATTCATTAATTATAGGTGCGATGAACTTACGTTCTGGCTCATAGCTCGGTCGCAACTCCGTTGCGATTGTACGTATCCCATTAAATAGGACCATATTTACGCCACCATTGCAGGTGTTTTA
>CALEMF010000033.1 GCA_937911505.1 uncultured Cytophagales bacterium | reverse complement strand
GGCCACTATGGATATTATTAAACTCTCTGGTGGTGATCCTGCTAACTTCCTAGATGTAGGGGGTGGAGCAAATGCCAAAACGGTAGAAGCAGGTTTCCGTATCATTTTAAAAGACCCTAAAGTAGAGGCGATTCTCATTAATATTTTTGGGGGAATTGTGCGTTGTGACCGTGTGGCCAATGGCGTAGTAGAGGCTTACAAGAAGATAGGTGATATTCAAGTACCTATTATTGTGCGTTTACAAGGAACCAACGCCGAAGAGGGCGCCAAAATTATCGACGAGTCAGGTTTGAAAGTAGCTTCTGCTATCTCCTTACAAGAAGCTGCTGAGCGGGTAAAAGAGGTATTGGCTTAATAGTATAAACGACTTTTTTCATAAAATAAAAGGCGGTAAGATTAATTACCGCCTTTTATTATCTTTTGGGTGAATAATACCTAAGCACCGCCTTCTGCAGTTACTTCTACTTCAATATTACCTTTTGTAGCCCTAGAATAAGGACATACCTCATGTGCCTTGGCTACTAGTTCCTCAGCATCCGCTTGGTTGAGTTTAGGGATTACCACGTGAAGTTTCACGGCCAAGCCGAATCCGCCATCTTCATCTTTTCCGATACTTACGTGGCTATTTACCTCAGCATCTGTAATGTCTTTATCGCCCGCTACTGCACCTAAGGCGCCTCCAAAACAAGCAGCGTAACCCGCAGCAAAAAATAATTCAGGGTTGGGTTTACCACCATTACCGCCCATAGCACTGGGCATTGAAACATCGGTGTCGATAAGGTTGTCTTCTGTCTTTACGTGTCCTTTGCGGCCACCAGTACCTACAGCTTTAGCTGTATACATAGGGGTGATCTTAATCATAAATAAAAAATTTAAAAGATTGGTTAATTGCTTTCTTACCTACACTACCTGCAAGCGTTTTCAATTGTTTTGTAAGAGGCAAGATATTACAAGGAAGAGATAAGAAGAAGGGTATCAGAAGCAAGGCACAAGAGCCAAGACGTCAGACACAAGACTTTCATTATTACCCTAATCCACAAAATGCTCTACACTATTTAGGGATTGACAAATGTCTTGCTTCTGTAATCTAATGTCTTGTATCTAAAACCCAACGTCTTACTTCTTTTGTCTGATGTCTTGTATCTATTTACCACATTCTTCTTATATTTGCACCCACGCACTCGTAGTTCAACTGGATAGAATATCGGATTTCGGCTCCGAGGGTTGAGGGTTCGAATCCTTCCGAGTGCACAGACCGCCTCGTACTTATTGTATGGGGCGGTTTTTTTAGGCGTCGCCAATTTGTGCTCAAGGGTCATTACAGGAGGAATAACAAAGGGCTGTGTGAGCACAGTATTCCTCTAATCCACAAGATGATCAATACTATTTAGGAGCGTACCAATGTATTATCTCTGGAGCCTGATGTCTTGCCTCTATTTACCACCCTTGTTTTGTCCTTCTCTAAATTTTAGTGTAACTTCATAGTATGAATATACACCTAACAGAAGCGCAGAAAATTAAGATTCTCAACTCAGAGGATGTCTATGAGGTGATGCAGCAAGTACTTCTGAGAGAGAATAAGATTGAGCGAGGGCAAGAGCACTTCTGGGTGATAGGCTTAGATAGCCAAAATAAGATACTTTTTATAGAGCTGATTAGCTTGGGGAGTCTTACCCAAGCGCTGGTAGAACCACCAGAGGTATTTCGGGTAGCCATTTATAAGTTGGCTGTGCAAATTGTGTTGATTCATAATCACCCTAGTGGTGAATTAAAGCCTTCTGAAAACGATCTAGACGTAACAGACCGCCTGATACAAGTAGGGAAAATCCTCAAAATACCTGTACTAGACCACCTTATTATTACTGAAACGGCCTACCTAAGTTTTCTAAACGAAGATATTTTAGAGGAACTAGAAAAAAGCACCAAATATGTACCGCCTTACGAGCTGATTGCACGCATCAAGGCTGAAGCCATTGCCACGGGAAAGGAAATGGGAGAGAAGATAGGCAGAGAGGAAGGAGAAAAATTGGGTAAAATACAAGCTTTGCAAGAAATGGCACAACGTATGAAGCAGGCAGGATACGAAGTAAAAAAGATTGTACAAGTAACAGGGCTTACCGAAAAAGAAATCAATGATTTGTCAGTTTAGTATATAACGATAATTCTTTACACACCAAAGCTTTAGACTATACACCCCTATGCAGACCAATTGGGAATATTATTATAATCAAGGCATCGACTACAGCCTTTCTGGTGACTGGGAGAAAGCCGCTAGCTATTTGGTGAAAGCCCTAGAGACGGAGCGCCACTTGCACTATCCGCAGGCCTGGCACAATACAGGTGCGATTCTATTGAAAGCAGGGAAAGGCGAAGAAGCAAAAACCTATCTGAGTCGCGCCTTAGAAGAATATGACTATGCGATCCGCTATTCTGAAGAAGAAAAAGAAGAATACTATCTATTTCTAAAAGCTTGTGTACTGTCGCTACTAGAAAAAAAAGAGGCCATGCTCTCTACCCTACAAAATTGCCTAGCTTTGGATAATAGCTATGCCCAAGAAGCCATTAAACAAGAAGATTTTATTAGGTACAAAGAGGACATTGATTTTAAGCAGCTAGTGGAAGGCATCAAAAAATAGCCTACTCGTTGGAGCAGGCTATTCGTTAGAAAACATTTACCCTTTTATCGTTTAACAACAAACTTTTTTGTGTGTACTTGTCCTTCAGAAAGGATTTTTAAAATGTATAATCCTTCAGAAAAAGCCAGTGTACTAAGATTAACCTCAGCAGCGGCCACCTCCTGGCTCATTACTACTTTTCCTTGAAAGTCATATACCTGTAGCAAAGCAGGCTGCTTTCCTTGGTACGGCCACTGAATGGTTAACTGCTCATTGGCAGGGTTGGGGAAAAGGAGCATTTTACTAGAGGTTTCTTCTTCTACTAGAGTTTCGGTAAGAGGCTGAGAAGCTACTTCAGAGGGAGGTGTAATCGCTTTCCGTAGACGGAAAGTACCCGTACAGCCTTCAATGTAACCGTGAAAAACACCAGAACGCTCTACTTCGAATCCAGGTAGAAGTCGTATCTCATTACCTGCATGGTATATTGCGAATGAAATATTATATATTATATGCGAAGCAGTAATACTATTGCTTGCTTCTAAGTACCTAGCACTCCCTCTACGTAAGGGTTTAAAAGCATTTACATCACTACTACAAACAGGATAAGGGAGTAAGCTACAATATCTAGCTACGTTGTTTCTTATGATATTTCCAGGCTGTTGACCAAAGCCGAGTCTGAAGTTTATACCTGCTGCACTGTAACGATCGCAGTAACTCATAATAGTACCAAAGTTACGTGCTGGTATTGGTGGTTGTGGGCAGGTATCACCAATATCCCTTCCACAACCGTCAATAGCGGTATTATTACCATTCCACACACACGCATGGGTATGCCTAGATCCTAGATTATGCCCTATCTCATGGGCAATTACACTCACTTGTCTTGAAAAGTTGGGGAAAGCCTCGAAGACTGGATAAAGGCTAGTGTGAGAGTGAGGACTTAAGTTTGGATTACCTATCACTCGGAATCCCCCAATGCCATTTGCTTCCCCATTTGCAATATCATCTGAAGGAAGCGGACCAGTATATCTAGACGAATAGGTAAGTAAATGAGCTAAGTCGCCATTAAAGGTAGCTCTATCCCTTACGAACTCCGCAAGCGCTCCTCCTACAGAATTGGCATAACTATCGGGCGTATCCCACAAAAATATAGTAGATATGCTTATGTCAATTCTTTCGTTGTTGTAAAGTGTAGCTACTTGGTTAAAAAGTCGTATTACAAAAATACTAGTATTAAAATGATCACTTTGCATCTCTTGATAGATTCGATAGTCTACCTCGAAATATACCTTTAGGCATTGATACCAGCTATTCGATTTGCCTAAGTCATTAAAAGGGTCTTCATACAAAGGGGCCAAAGCTTGATTCACATATTCGGAAGAAGTTTGGCAAGTATCTTCTACATCTTTATCTAGATATAGATCACTGAAAAGTATATGAAAATCATCTTCTGGCAGCTTTCCAAGGTTCAACGTTCCTTCCTGCTCCGTAGAAATAAAGCCAGCGATTTCTCCTTCAAAAAAGCTTAGGGCTACTAAACTCTCTTGCAATTGTCCTCTCACTACTCCTCTGAAGTGAGCTTGTGTAGAGCGACTTGCTTGATAAGACCCTCCGCTGCTGGTAATAATTTCATATTCATAAAAGGAGGGGTCTACTTGTGCCAAATCAAGTATCCAATCCTCTCCATTCTCTTGTGGAATAACGACTACAAGGTAATCTGTAGTAGTTGCTGCTGTAATTATTTGTTTTACTACTTCAGTATCTAGTTTGTAGTAACTCGCTCCTTCTGGATCATCAATTACACTAAAATCCTTTTCCAGTGATAGTAAATTGGCCGCATAAAAACCTTCTTGTGTAGCACTCACTTCTACTACACGTTGTGCCACAGGACGTATTTCTTGCGCTAATAAACCCAATGGCAGTAGCCATAGGAGTCCTAGTAATTTGACTATATTTATTTTCATCATTGCTTTACTTTAAAGGGGATGATTATTTTTTCAACTGCTCTATTTCCTCCTTCAAAGCAGCGTTCTCTGTTGCTAGCTTTTGTAGCTTTTTGTCCATTTCGATCAGGTGTAAAAAGACCTGCTCTATTTTCTCTTGTTGATTAATGGTCATTTCCCCTACTTTAAAACCACCCTCTTTTTCGATTGCTTTCGCCGAAGGCGTATTAGGTAAGTGACCATTTGCTTGAATGAACTGGTCTACCTCAGCCAAGGAAGGCATTTCGTAATCAGTAGTAAATACGTAATCAGGCCAGTTTTCAGAGAGTTTTATTCTTACTTCTTCCGCCGTTACCAAGCCATCTACCCAAAGCAGGGCTTCTCTAGGTTGCCAAGCGGGGTAGGCTGTTCCTATGAAAGTTCTACCGTCTCCCATTACTTTAAAGACTTCTGTAGGTTGGGCGGGGTCAGTGTTATCCATTACTGCTAGGGCTTTTACATCTTTATCACCTGCATGGGAAACAATTCCATAAGACCAGCGCGTATCTCGGAAGGAGTTGATTAATCCTGATCCTACTTCACCAGAGAAACTAGCAGAGATATGTCCTTGGGCTGAAATATTACCAGCTACTTGAAGTTTCTCAGAAGGGTTATTAAGACCAATACCTACATTTCCCATCCGATGAATAGGATCGTTAATATTTGGATTTCCTGACCACTCTTGTGCCTGACCAAAAGGCAGGTTAAACAATAGACCTAAATAAACAGACAACAATGTGTAAACAACCTTATTTTTCATGATTTTACTACTTGAAATTTTTAAATAGAACTAATGAAAATCTATCAGGAAGCTAGGCAAATATCTTTCAAAAAAAGGGGGTAACTTTACGAGTAGTACGTTTGGCTTTATGAAACCATCTAATGAATTGATGAATTTTCATATGTTGGTGGGGAGATGTAAGACCTAGATAAGCTTTTCGAGTAGTAGAGAATCTTATTTTTCATTATTTTTGTTACAGATATAGTGTAAAATACCAAGTAACGCGAACACGATGTGGTCTAAACTAAGTAGTTTATTTATAAAACAAGAGAAAAAAACACTATCTCCCGAAGAAGTAATGGATGCTACCATTGCCTCGATGGAAGAAGCCATTCAAAAAAGTACAGGTTCTTTTAATGCTGCTCAAAAACGGAAAGAAGAGTTGAGAAAAAGGCTGACTAGCTACGAAGCCAAAGCAGCCAAAATAGCAGAAGAAGCCACCCAAGCGCTCAAACAAGGAGAGGAACTGCTCGCTAAAACGATTTTATCGCGTAAAACACCGCTGGATATACAGATCAGAGATTACCAAAAGGTATACGATGAGGTGGCAGCAACCGTCTACAAGCTAGAAATACAGCTCAACAAGATGAAGCTGCAACTGGAGCAGACCCAAGCCAAAAAAGCTTTACTCATCGCCCAGCTATCGCAGGCAGAGAGCCGTAAGGAAATGGCGCAGCAACTTGACGAGCTAGATATTTCTACCGATATTTTTGAAGAAGAAATCATTCATAATCAACTAGATGTACAGCTACAAGAAGACGACTTTGCCCAAGAACAAGAAGCGCTCGATCAGTTTGATCAAAAACTAGCAGAGGCCAACAGCCTACAACAAATCCAAGAAAAACTGGCGGAAGAGGAAAAGCAGCGCAAAGCCATCGAAGCGAAGCGATTACAGAAAAAACTCCAGTTATTATTCAATAATACTAAAGAGAAAGAGCAACAGGTACACAAAGAAAAACAAGAAGCGCTCGCCCAAAAGAAGCAAACATTATTACAAAACTTTTTTACGTCAACTGAAACACAAGAACGCCATAAAAATAAAGCCTTGCTGGAGCAATTTCTAGAAGAAAATGAATCGGATGAGGAGCAACGTGAGGAAATCAAACAGGCGTTGAACGACTTCGAAAAGACCACCACAGAAGTGCCAGAAGAAGTTACAAATAAGTCTACGCTTGAAGCCCAACAGCAACAATTACTCGATAACTTTTTTCAAGCGGAGGAGGAAGAAGCAAAATATGAAAATAAAGCGCTTTTGGAGCAGTTTTTAGAAGAAAATAAAGCGCAACTCACCAACCTCGATCAAGTAAAGGCACAGATAGAAGCCCTTGCTAAAGAAAAGCAAATGGATGACGAAAAATCCAAGCAAGTAGCACAGTTTTTTAAACAAACTAAGACAACAAAGGCCGATAAAATAGACGAATTCTTCAAAAAGAAATAGCCTTGTTAAAATCTCATCAAACCTTCTTCGTTCACGTTTTGGCGGCATCGGGCCTACTTGCTGTATTTTCAGGCTAACGTACTTATTTTAAGCTTAAAAACAGACGGTTACGAAAAACCTGAACATACGCTTAAAAGAGGGATATACAGCCTCGAAAGTGGATATTTGCAACTGAATAGTAGGTTTTTTCGGAAGGTTTACTAAATTTAGCAGGCATAAATATATATTTCACCATCTTTTAACTTTCGTTTTATGGCTATTACGCTGAAAAAAGGAGGCACCTTTAACTTGACGAAAAAAGAACCCTCTCTCAAAAAAATACTCATTGGCCTAGGCTGGGAAGTAAAACGAGGTAACGCCCTCGATTTAGACGCTTCTGTATTTATGTTGGGAGAGTCGGGTAAACTTCCTGCAGATGAATTTTTTGTTTTCTACAACAACCTCAAGTCACCTGACGGCGCTTTACAACATACTGGCGACAACCGTACTGGAGAAGGTGACGAGGATGACGAAATGATACTAGCCACCCTAGAATTGATCGATCAGCGGGTAGAAGAAATACTAGCGGTGTTCAGTATACACGAAGCCAAAAATCGTAACCATAACTTTGGACTACTTTCCGAAGCCTACATTCGCATTGTAGATGTAGAAACCAAACGTGAAATTCTACGCTTCGATCTCGATGAGGAGTATCCTACCGCTACCGATATGGAGTTTGGGCGTATCAAGAGAGAAAACGGCGAATGGGTATTCATCGCCTCGGGTATTGGTGCTAATAAGGGCTTACAAGGCTACGTAGATATGTACGCTTAAGTAATAAACGATATAAATTCAAACAAAAAGATAAATACCTGCTCTCAGAACAACGGATGGGGTAGTAAGCGCTTTACAGCGCACTACCCGACCAAAGTGGTTATCCGTAAGGAACCTCTCTTTTCCCCTGAAACTATAAAATAAAAGAGTGCCTTTCAAGGGGTAATGTACCGTATGGCACTTACCCGAATATTATGTGCAATCAGATTAAACTATTTTAAGATTAAGAAGTCTAAGAGTTAAATTAAATAAAGTGAAATGAAAAATATTATCAATTACTTTAATAGATTGACCATTTTATTAGCAATTCTCTTTTTTTCGTGTTCACAAAATGATAGCCCAACAGACTTGGAGGATACACAAGATGAAAATATTATTAGGAGTGTCCAAGGAGATATAATTATACTTGATGAGCCACCACAATCTTTGGAGTTAAACGCCCTTACAGATGACAAC
This sequence comes from uncultured Cytophagales bacterium, assembly GCA_937911505.1. Classification (GTDB taxonomy): domain Bacteria; phylum Bacteroidota; class Bacteroidia; order Cytophagales; family Thermonemataceae; genus CALEMF01. The sequence continues at coordinate 27,665 of CALEMF010000033.1, read as the reverse complement.
CATCTTTTTATCTTTGAAGAGAGAAAGGATTTTATACTTGTCGAAGACTTAAAACTTGACTTATCAGAACCCGGAGATTATTTTGATGATACAATTATCCCAGATGAAGATCAAACTTGGGAATTATTAACCCCGTCTTTAATTGAAAGTGGAACCAAGATACACTCATTTTATGTCCATTACGATAATGAAACCTATAATGATAGCTTTAACCTTCAAGATTATCTTAATTGTATTGGCCAATATCAGGTAAATGCAGAGGTTACATTCAAATATCCAGTGCTCGGTATAATTATGAGGGCAGGTGCCGGTGCTCAGGACCATTTGGGAATCAGCAATGCCCAGCTTGGTCTTCCAACTGTTGAGTACGACGAAGATAATTTTATTTCTTTCCCAGGAATTAATATTGTAGACGGCTGTCAATCAGATAGATTTATTTTAAGTGAAGATAGGTATACATTAACTTTAAAAAACAATACTGATATTCATCACGATAATTACAGAATTATATTGCAAGCAGATTAGTTGATATAAATACTCAATTGAAAAAAATGATTGCACATAACAACCGCTATAAGTAATGCGGGATTAGGTGCTTATCTCAAAAGAAATCGCTATTTTGCAAAGACCGTTAGGCGTATTTCGGTTCAATGCCCGCGAGGTAGGCTCACCGAAACTGTTGGCAGGCGTTATTGATCCGAGCGGTTTATTTTTTAATTCAGATCTAAGTCGCAGTTAATTTCAACTTCGTCAATTATTGCGCCTCTACTTTTATAAAAGTCCTGAGCATTCTTATTCCATTTTGAGACTTGCCATTTCATTTTATAACAGTTTTCAGATTTTCCTATTTCTATAATTTCGTCGAATAGTTTACTACCTATGCCTTGGTTTCGATACTTTTCAGAGACATATAAATCATCTAAATAAATAGCTTTTCCTGTCCAAGAGTAATAGGAGAAAAAATATGTTGCAAACCCTAAAATCGTATTTCCATTAGTAGCGATAAGACATTTAAAGTATTTTTTATCCGCAACCATTTGTTCTGGAGTTATCTTCACTTTTTCAGGTGTTTTGATGAATTCCGAAAATTCTTTGATCAGATGATGAACATTAACAAATTCCGATGGTTTCGCTTCTCGTATTTTAACTTCCATTTATTTTTATTTCCTGCAATAACCGCTAACCCATGGATATTTACAACTAGATAATGGTTTTTTCCAGAAGGTTTACTAAATTTAACAACATAGAAAAGTATATTCACAATCTTTTAATTTTCTTTTTATGGCTATTTCATTGAAAAAAGGAGGCACCTTTAATCTTACAAAAAAAGAACCCTCTCTTAAAAAAATACTCATTGGCTTAGGTTGGGAAGTAAAGCAAGGCAATACCCTCGACTTGGACGCCTCTGTATTTATGCTAGGAGAGTCAGGTAAGCTTCCTGCTGACGAATTCTTCGTTTTCTACAACAACCTGAAATCACCCGATGGTGCTTTACAGCACACTGGTGACAACCGTACAGGTGCTGGTGACGACGACGATGAGATGATACTAGCCAACTTAGAGTTGATTGACGATAAGGTAAAAGAGATATTGGCAGTAGTGAGTATACACGATGCAGCCGCTCGCAATCATAACTTCGGCATGCTTTCTGACGCCTACATTCGTATTGTGGATGTAGAAACCAAGCGCGAAATTTTACGCTATGACTTGGACGCTGAATACCCTACGGCTACAGACATAGAGTTTGGTCGTATCAAAAAAGAAAATGGCGAGTGGATATTTACAGCCTCTGGGCTTGGCGATAACAAAGGAATGCAAGGCTACGTAGATATGTATGCTTAAATAGAAACTATATGAGCTTGGACTTAAATAAAAAGACGGGCATTAACCTGTCGAAAGGAAGTAAAATCTCGCTAGAGAAAGATGGAAAGCATCTAGAAGAGGTGTGTGTGGGGCTAAATTGGGGAGCGATTAAAAGACCTGTCTTTTTTGGTCTCTTTAAAGAAACTGTCGCGGTAGATTTAGACGGGAGCGTTACGATGTACGATGAAAATAAGAGCATTGTAGAAACCGTCTATTACAAAAAGCTACGTTCTAAAGATGGTGCTATCATCCACAGTGGCGACGACCGCGATGGAGATGTAATGGGCGACGATGGCTTTGATAATGAGGTGATTCAAGTAAAGCTGAATCAAGTCAACCCAAAAGTACAAACCATTGTATTCTACCTCAATTCTTACAATGGACAAGACTTTGCAGATGTTCCCTATTCCAAAATCCGTATCTTTGAAGGCTCACCACACAAGGTAAATTCTGTATTTGCTACTTTTAATCTTTCTGCCGAAGAGAGCTTTAAAGGAAGTATCTCGATGGTAATGGGCAAGTTGATTCGCTCAGGTAACAACTGGGAGTTTCTTACCATTGGTGATGCCGTACCTGCCAAGAATATCGACGAAACCATCGTGTATGTAAAAGAAAACTACCTGTAGGTAGCAACGGTAACTGATAATAACAAATAAAAAGGGGCAAAACGCCCCTTTTTTGCTTTACGAAAGCACTATATAAGAAAGTTACTTCTTCACAAACTGTCCTAAGAGTGGTGCTATCTTGTCTGTATCATCCGCCTCTAGCTTAAACATATGCATAAAGAGCGGCTTCTCATCAACAGTTTTATGTAAAAGTAAATCTTTGTCTCGGTCGTACACTTGATCCCATTCTGTACGTACTACTGCCCAGAAATCCTTGTTTTCCTTCCACCAATCTTGCGCCAATTGGCAACGCTTGTCCTCTACTTTTTTATAAGTATTCCAACCTTTTTCACGAGCAACCAACGTTTTACCACTTTCGTTAAGGGCAATCTTGTCGTTGTCCTGTTCGTGTAACCAACCGTAATCGGTAATTTCATGGCGATTGGTACGCATCATGAGGTTGTAATCTTTTCTTTTAGAAAACTCTCTACGTGGAAGTGGGCTAGGTACAGTACTCTCCCAGAAGTGTTTGCCATCTACGTGTACCCAAGTGGCAGTTCCTTCGTAGCGAGGGCCGTCATCTACCTGATATACCTTTTGTGTCCACTGTCCTTTTACTTCTTCAGCGGGTAGTTTTACGTACTGCCATTCATTGTTAGCATTATAAGTATAAAGTTCTGTATTTTCATAAAGCCAATCCTGTCGCCAGTGCTTTACAATCATGGTATCGTTTACGATCAGTAAGTGCTGTAAGACCAACTTATCATTGTCATCTTTTACGAGTTCCACCCACTCTAGGCCAGAAGCGTTATAGTTTTCGTGGAATTTGTAATCTTTATTAGGTGAGAAAGTCTCAGCGAAGGCAAAAGTTACCTCGTGGCAACCACACATGCTTTTAATAGCCTCTCTATCTTGAGGATTCTGCGCAAAGACCTGCCCAGTAATACATAAGGCGAAGATCAATACAATATGCTTCATAAGTACGCTTATTATGAGGTTTAATCAATAAATCTTATTTACAAGGGCAATTATAGTTAAGATTTATTCTAAATAAAAATAATTCAAGATATTATTTGTAATAAGTCTAAATAAAAATATATTTGCCTTCAATTGAGAGACAGTCAACAAACAACATGAGACAAAATATTCTATTACTTCTATGGAGCATAGCTAGTGTAGCTGTACAAGCGCAAAGCGATACGCTTGTGTCGCAAGACCTATCAGAAGTAGTAGTAACGGCTACCCGCACTGAAAAAACCCTCTCAGCGATTCCTATGCCTGTTACCCTTATCAAAAAGACCCAAATCCAACAAATAGGAAGTCTGCGTCTCAATGAAATACTCCAAGAGCAAACGGGGCTCGCGATTGTGGCAGATCATGGGCAGGGTATACAAATGCAAGGCTTTAATCCTGAGTATACCTTGATTTTGATAGATGGAGAACCGCTCGTAGGAAGAACCGCAGGAACCTTAGAGCTTTCCCGCCTCGCGGTAGGGAATATCAAACAAATAGAAATTGTAAAAGGTCCCAGCTCTAGCCTTTATGGCTCTGAGGCACTGGCGGGCGTAGTCAATATTATTACAGAGCAACCAGCAAACACTACCGCTACCTTGACGGCTCGGTACGGGAGTAACGAAACCAGCGACTTATCTACTAGCTTTAACGTTCGTAGAGATCGGTTGGGCATTTATGGCTTTGTCAATCGCTATGGAAGCAGCGGGTATGATTTTACCCCAGCGACCTTCGGACAGACTGTTGAGCCTTTTCATAACTACACCTTACAAACTAAACTCAACTACGATTTTACCGAAAAAGCCAAACTAACTGTATCGGGAAGATATTTTTGGGAGGTACAAGACAACAACTTTGATGTAGGAGAAGCACAGGCGCCCAACCTCATCAGTGGTGAAGGGCGCATCGAAGATAAAAATCTACAGGCGATTTATGACCACCAACTTACCCGTGCTTGGCGTACAGAATTACGCACTTACTACACAGCTTACGATACAGAGAGCGAACTATTCTACCAGAGCGACCAGTCACTTTACGAAAGTACTTTTTTTAACCAAGATTTTATCCGCTTGGAGAATATACACGAGTATTTTCTCACCGATAAGCATATTCTTACTGCAGGTATAGGGAATATTTGGGAAAGTGTAGCAGCCAGTCGCTACGAAGACCTCAATCGTTTTCAAACTCAATATGCCTTTTTTCAGTACGAGTGGCTGCCTGATGAGGCTTGGAATATTGTAGCAGGCGGGCGGGTAGACCGGCACTCAGTGTACGGTACACAAGTAAGCCCCAAGTTATCTTTACAGTATACCTTCTCTGAAAAACTATCGCTCAATGCATCAGTAGGGAGAGGCTTCAAAGCCCCTGACTTTAGGCAACTCTACCTCAACTTCACCAATACCGTTGCAGGCTACTCTGTATATGGTACAGAAGAGCTACCTAGTATCCTAGCGGAACTACAAGCCCAAAACCAAATCGAAGAAGTACTGATAGACCCTTCCCTCATAGGTGATATCCAAGCGGAAACTTCTACTTCTTACAACTTTGGGGCAAGACTCAACCCACTAAAGCGTCTTCGAGGAGATATTAACTTCTTCAGAAACGACGTGACAAACCTGATCGAAAGCCAAACGGTAGCTGTACGTACTAATGGGAATCGCATATTTAGTTACCAAAACTTAAGCAGTATTTTCACACAAGGGATAGAAACCAACTGGACGTACCAGCTTTCGAGTACTTTACAAGTATCCGCAGGCTATCAGTATTTAGAGGCCAAGGATAGAGAAGTATTAGATCAGATTGATGAAGGGGCGCTTTTCAGGCGCGATCCTGCTACGCTACAAACTGTTCGTGTATCACGCAGCGAGTATGGAGGGCTCTTCGGACGTAGCCGCCATATGGGTAACTTCAAAATCTTTTATGAGCACCCTGAAAAGGGAATATTTACCAACGCTAGGGTGATTTATCGAGGTCGTTATGGCTTCGGCGACAGAAATGGTAACCTTGTGCTCGACCAAGATAATGAATACGTACCTGGCTATGCCACTTTACATATTTCTGCGGGAAAGGATCTTTACCAAAAACGCCTTCGTGCCCAAGTAGGCGCAGATAATCTACTCAACTATCGAGATGAAGCAAACATTCCTAATCTAGCCGGAAGGCTACTTTGGGCAAGTATACAATTCAAAATAGGTAATCAACCTTAGTTTTACTATCAAATCAAGATTTATGCTTAGTACACTCAATAATATTTTCTTTGTAATCGTCAGACTCGCTTTAGGGGGAATGATGGTTTGGGGAGGCATCGCAAAATTTAAAAAGCCTATGCCACCGTCTACTCAAATGATTGCCACCGTTCAGGAGGAGGGCGCCGAGGAACTGACCAGCGACATCGCCACACTCAAAATTAGAAATTACATTTTCGGTTTAAAGCAAACTGACTTCTTCTGGCAAATGCTGGGTGTAGCGGAGATTCTCTGTGGTCTTTTTCTGATTAGCCAATACTTGGGCTTTGTAGGCGCCTTGATGCTTGTACCCATTACGCTCAATATCTTCTTTATGCACTTATTCTTGGAGCCAGAAGACATAGGAGAGCTTATCCAAACTGGCTTGCTACTCGCCGCCAACCTTTTACTTATTGGCAAAGAATACCGCCACTGGAAGCATTTAATATGGATCAAACCTTTTTCTTAAATTTTATAAATACACATAGATATGAACAAATTATTTTTTAGAGGGCTTGTATGGCTGATGGTCGTAGGGCTATTTACTGCCTGTAATGAAGATGATGATGACCCAACACCGATGCCTGATCCAGACACTGACCCAATAGCAGTAGAGCTAGAGGTAAGAACAGTGACTGATCTCCCTGCTGATCCGTTTACGGGTGAAGACGATATGGGAAGACCCGTAGGGAAAAACCAGTTCACCTTCTACAGTTTAGAGAACCAAACTATTGTAGCTAGGGAAGACAGCGCTAGTAGTAATTGGGACATTGCCTTTCAGGGTACAAATATTATCATTAACGGTGGGCCTGATCGTTTTGGAGAAGGAGGTGCTTACATCTTTGAGGGAACTTTTGAAGAGTTACAAAGCGTAGACCCCACACGATTCATCGTAGATGGCGTAGACAATGATGTAAATGATAGTGATTTAGCGATCCCTACAGGATCAACTAATGGTTGGTATAACTATAATCCTGCCATACAGGTAGCTACACCTATTCCAGGTCGTATATTGGTAATTCGTACCGCTAGTGGTAAGTACGCCAAAATAGAGATTTTGAGCTACTATAAAGGTGCTCCAGAAAGCCCTACAAATGAAGATGAATCAAGATACTATACTTTCCGCTACGTATATCAGCCAGAAGGAACCAACTTTTAACTATACTAAACTAGAAACAATATGTTGTTGTACAGCCTAGCGGTTTTGCTGCTAGGCTGTATTTTATTTCAACTTATTTGGCTTGTAAAAGAACACTAGCATTATTACCACTACCTACGTAGGTAGGGTTTTGGCCATTCCATTTCTTCACTTTCTCATATTCGATCAAGTTAGGCGAGAGCGACTCTGCCACAACACGATTGGCATTGGCTTCTGCTTCTGCTTTAATGCGTACTGCTTCGGCATAACCTTTTGCTTTCTCCACTTCTTTTTGTGCCTCTGCTTTCTCTTGGGCGACCTCTTGCTCTTTTTTCAGGGCGATTTGGCGTGCGTTGATCTTTGCATTGATGTTATCTACCACTGCTTGCGGAAGGCGTAGTTCATTGAGGAGTACCACCTGTTCTACAATAAAGCCCTCTCTTTCTAAGGTTTTCTTGATTTTCTCTTCAGAGTCGTTCTGAAAAGTAATTTTATTTTCGTAGAGTTGTTCGGCAGTGTACTTGCCCGATACACGATTGTAAGCATCGCGCATATAATTTCGAATCACGGTTTTATCTAATTGATCCAACGGCTTTCTGTACTTTTTGAAGATGCTCACCACCTTTGTAGGGTTCACGCGGTAGTTCATAGAGACATCAAAAGAAACAATCAGTCCATCCTTGGTAGTAACCCGAAACTCTTCGTTGGCTCTACTGCCTTCTTGTGGATTAGCGGTAAACACGGCGTTCTGTACGAAGGTAGGAAACTCATAAATCTCGGTGGTCACAGGGTTGTACCATACCATACCTGTTACTTCGGTTACGTCTTGTACCCCTTTAGAAGAACCATAGAGTTTTACAACTAAGCCTACATGCCCTGCATCAATGCGTGTACAAGAAGAAGTACTAAAAAGACCAAATAAGCAGATGAGTGCGATAGGCAAACTAGATGTTAAAAAATACTTTATTCTTTTCATAGAGTTAATGAGATGTTAGAAATATAACTGTACTAATAACTAAATATAAAATATTATTGTTGTCCGGTTAAAATACGATTTTACACAAAATGGTTCGTTCAGAGTAGTAAAATCGTTTAAATTTTGTCTTTTATAACTAACAAGGGGTTTTGCTCAAAATAGAGAAAGCTGTTTGGCGGGTGGTTTTGTGGTCAGTTTACTCCATTTTTTATCTAGACTGTCAAGAAATTTAAAAAGATCAATGTAGGTCATAAGGTGGCACCTTATAATGGACACCAGCTTAAAGTATGCCCATTTTCGTTTGGTTTTGCGCTATATAATAATCATTTGAAATGGTATAATAAAGTATTTGATATACGTACTAATTAGCAATAGTACTACTTGCAGTTTTGATAAATTTAACATAGCTTCATATGTGAATCAACTACTAAATAGCTACCTCATGAAAAACGCCATTAAACTACTACTCATATTCATTTTAGCCAGTACACTATTGTCTAATTGTTCCAATGAAAATGAAGAGGGAGTAGATCCCACAGTAGTAGCAGAAGACCCTATAGAAGATGAAGTGGATCCTATAGAAATAGAAGACATTAGCACACTTCGAAGTGATACTGAATTTAACGAATTCATTGATCTACTTGTAGAGGTGTCGAACCAAGTTGCTGATTATTCCGTAGTGCGATCACTCAACAATAAACCAGAAGCGTTAACCAATGAAGAAGAAATACAATTAGCACTGGCCTTTGGTTTTGATGACTTAGAAGGTATGAAAGCAGCCGAGGACTTGTTCCGACAAAAATGGGAAAGTGTTGTCTTTAGATATGGCATTTCAGGAGTGGATAAAGCGGTTTTTGCCGAAATATTTATTGAGTTGTACGACGCTAAATACAGTGAAGCCAACATAAAAGCAATGCGAAGCAACACAAGAGACGATGATGAGTTCTGTAGGGAAGAAAGACAGAAATGCTATGAAAGTTATATTGATTTGTTTTATGGTGAAACTGGAAAGCTCTGTTTTAATATTGATCCTGAATTGGGTTGTTTAGGACAGAGAGATAGAGATTTGGGATTGGGGCTTACAGATGAGCAGATACGTGAATTTCTTGATTATATTGCAGAATGCGACCTTGATTACTACTGCTGTATTATTGATGATGACGATAGAGTATGCACTGAGGATCTCCCACCACTGCTTTCTAAAGAATTTTCTTGGTCATCTTTTAAACAGTAATCATCGCTTTTATTTTACCACTATGTGGTAATCATCTTATCTGGTGCTATCAAAAAGTTGTTGCGGGTAAACTCGTGTAATTTTTCTTTTGCATTGCCCCAGTAGGCAACTCTTCTCGGTTCAAAGGTCTTATTTTTTTGCTCAATACAAATATGTCCATCTCTTGCTGACATCTGACAATGTACTGCGTTTAAGAAAGTGTTGTAGTTTTAAATACCCCATTCTACCTTTACAGGCAAGCAATACTGTGGATAACTCACGCAAAGAACTTACCCCACTCAAGGTGGTATAAAGGCCTTAAACCGTTTATAATATCTATTACCCTTACAGTGATAGACTTTCTAGTTAACAAGATCAGAAGGAAACAACTTTAAAAGTTGTTTGATGATCAGGTATCCGCTAGAATGTGTAGTTTTATTCAGATATTGAAGGTTGTGGTAACTTCAAGATATAAATAAGTACGCAATCCTACTTAAGAAAATCCCACTCTAAAAACTCTTATCAGACACTAACAATAAAATAGCATAAGTTTAAACAAACAGTTTTTCTATCCGTAGGGATCCTTTATAGAAGAAGACCATTCTAAGAGATTTTACCTTTTTGATAAGGCACTTTGGGAAATATACTTCTTTTTAACAATTTTTCACGTATTTTTGGAGCAAATAGCGTATTTTATGGAAAAAGTAGTAGAGCTCGTTAGAAAATACATGGATGTACAACTTCAACTGTTGAGTATTCGTGTTGAAGAAGAAATACAAGCAATTGTGAGCCGGCTCATTACGTTATTTCTACTGGTAGTGCTAGCAGGTAGCTTAGGACTTTTTTTGAGTATCACGGTAGCCTTACTGATTAATTATTTTCTCAATAGTACTTACTGGGGCTTTGGCATTGTCACAATTTTTTATGCTTTACTGCTACTGGGATTTATTTCTAAAAGAGGTCGGTACTTGGTGAGTAGTCAGATCAGGTTGCTTAACAGGTACTTTATATACACCGAAAAAAACGAATGGAAAGATGAGTAAAGCTAAAAAATGGAATGATTCATTAGAAGATAAAAAAGAAAAACTGAAGCAAGCAAGCGGACAATACGGAGAAGCGCTTGGTGAAGAGTTGCATAAAGTGAAAGATGAGGTGACTTCGGGGCTCTCGATGGCGATTACCGTGGGCGTACTCAGCGCAGGCGCTTATTTTTTACTACGTAGGCTATGGTACAGTAGAAACGAGGAAGAACAAACAGACGAAACAAAGGCAGAAGCGCCTGAAAATGGCGTTGAAACGCTCTATCTGAAAGACTCCATTTTTCAATCAATTAAAAGAGAAATTGCCTTATTTTTGGTTTCGATTGCCAGACAAAAGCTAGTCGAGTACCTTGAACAGTGGTCAGAGAGTAATTCAAATGCGGTAGAGACTACAGAATCACATGCCAACGAATAAGGCTATTATAACGACGCTTACCCAAAAAGTAAGCCGCAGGGTAAAGTCTTTTGCGTTACTCATAGATCCCGATAATGTCGATGAAGCTACCTGCTTGCAAACCTTACAACTAGCCAAAGAGCAAGGAGCAGACTATCTTTTTATTGGTGGAAGTCTCATTACTGGCAACAACCTCAATCAGGTAGTACGTATGGCCAAGGAGCATACAACACTGCCGGTTATCCTCTTCCCCGGAAGCAACCTACATATCGACACGGAGGCAGATGCCATTTTACTACTATCACTCATTTCAGGGCGTAATCCTGACCTCCTCATTGGCCAGCACATCATCGCTGCCCCCATTCTTAAAAGAAGCACCTTAGAAGTCCTTCCCACAGGCTACATGCTGGTAGATACAGGCCGTCAGACGACAGTATCATACATTAGCAATACTACGCCAATTCCCTACGATAAAACCAGTGTAGCGGCTTGTACTGCGATGGCGGGCGAGATGCTTGGGCTACAACTCATCTATATGGATGGTGGAAGCGGTGCCGCACAGCCCATTAGTATTGCGATGATCTATGCCGTTATAAATGCCACGGAGGTACCACTTATTGTAGGAGGGGGACTCGATACGCCCGAAAAGGCAATAGAAGCCTTACAAGCAGGGGCAGATGTAGTGGTGGTAGGCAATGCCATCGAAAAAGACCTTTCGTTGATTGGTAAAATCGCCGAGCGGGTGCGCAGAATGAACGAGCAGCAAGCAAGCTAGGTCTGCTTAACAAGGTAAGTCATTTCATATATGACAAAAAAACAGTACCTTCCCTTTACAAATCAATAATCCCATCTCTTGAGAAAAAACATTGTATACATCACCACTAGCTTACTATTATTGACTTGCCAGCCAAAAGAAAAGCAAGAAGCCACTACCTTGTGCGACTGTGTAGATAGCTCTTCTGAGCGTTGGGACATGCAACTCAGCGAAGAATGCATTGATTTATGTATCGAAAAATTTGGGGAAAGCTTAGAAGGTATGGAAGAGTGGTTTGAAGAAAACTGCACCGAGAGAAACCGTGATACAAAAATTGCAAGCGTAACTGTAATGCCCTGAGTTTTTTTAGGTAAGTTACTGCCTACCTTCGTTTGTTATTAACCAGTCTAATTAGGGTAGTAGCGGATATAAAAAAAGGAGAAGCCTATAAGACTTCCCCCTCTTTTCTAGCAAAAAAACTACTTTATTCTTTGATCAATTTAACCACCTCAGCGGCTTGACCAGAAGGTTGTATTTTTAGATAATAAATACCTTTTCTAAGAGAACGATCTCCAAAATCAAGCGTGAATTGATTATTCTCTATGTTCAGTTCTTTCACCATGCCTTCTCTAATGACACTACCAGACCCATCTTGCAGTACGTATCCGGTTGTTTCGTCGTATTCTTTTGGTAATTTGACAGTTACCTGATCAGTAGGCATCGGATTAGGGTAGGCGCTGATGGTACTTGCTGCACTGTTTGTCGCTTGTGTAAAGACAAAATTATCAACATCAAATAAGAAACCACCAAAACCTTTAAAAACAAGGTAGATATCTACAGTACCTAGTGGGGTGTTACCTGGCGAATAATCATTTGAAACAAAAATATTGAAGTCTCGAAAATTAGTCCATCCGCCTGTATTGGTAACTTGCGCCTGAGCGATTAATTCTCCGAGAGGACTACCAATTCTGAACTCAATTAACCCTCCAAGAGCATTACTAGAGGCCCTTACCGTTCCACCGCCGGGACCCTGACCAAACATAACATTGTTGAAAACGAGCCAATCGCCATTGTTGATAAACCCTACAGAAGCACCATTATTACTAAGCTCTGTACCATTCTGAATACTGAAATCAATCGCCCTAATCGTTTGATAAGGATCGAATGTTGTAGGAGAAGTAGCTACTAAGTAGAGCTCAAAAACTTGATCGGTGTCTTGGTCAGCAAGGTAGAGAATATTATTATCAATAACTTGAAGGTCAACTACATTACCGCCATTCGTAAGGTTACCACTGAGTTTAGTAGAAGCGCCCCCTGTGATAGGCACTTGGTAGAGCTCAACCTTTTCATCGGTGTCCTGATCGGCTCTGTAAACCACGGTATTACCGCTGAATGCGAAAGCGTCTCCTGGAAACCCATTGGCAGCGACATCTCCACCGGTGGCAAGGTTGCCGTTAAGCTTAGTAGAAGCACCCCCCGTAATAGGAACGGCATAAAGCTCAAATACCTCTTCGGTATCCTGATCAGCACGATATACAACGGTGTTACCACTTTCGTTAATTCGAAAATCCTGTACAGTTCCCCCAGCAGTAAGGTTGTCGTTAATTTTGGTAGAGGTACCGCCTGAAATATTTACTGAGAAGAGCTCGAAAAAAAGATTATTCCCTATATTGGCCAGGTATACTACCTTATTCCCACTGATTTGGAAGTCAATTACGCTTCCGTCACCCACTTCTCTATTAAGTTTGGTAGAGCTTCCCCCTGTAATAGGCACCACAAAAATTTGAAATGTTCTATCACTCCCTTCTTCGAAATCGTACACAACCCTGTTCCCTTCAATTTTGAAATTAGCGACACGTGACGTAAAACTTGAGGAGGTTTTGCTGAGTCTGACAGGGGTGCCTGAGAATCTAACTGAATAGAGTATACTACTGCCAAAAGGCCCTCCTTGTGTGTAGACGATTTCACTAATACCAACTTCGAAATCCTGTACGTTTCCTCCCGTTTGGATTTTCCTAGGTGTCCCACCCCTGAGTGGAACTGAAAAGAGTTCTCCATTCACTTTATAGACGACGTTGTTAGGATTGAGTCGAAAATCCTCTACATCCTCTCCAGCAGCAAGGTTACCACTGAGTTTAGTAGGCGTACCACCCTCAAGAGGAACCGAGTAGAGTTCAATCTTATCATTAACGTCTTGGTCGGCCGTGTAAATGACACGACTACCACCAATTTGGTTCGAATTCCTAAACGAAAAGAAAGGCGCTACGTCACCTCCAGCAGCAAGATCACCATTAATTCTAGTAGGTGTACCACCTCTAATAGGCACTGAGAAGAGCTCGATTTTATCGTTTGTATTTTGATCGGCTCTGTATACTACTGTACTACTATTGGCTGAGAAATCAAGTACATCGCCATTATTGGTCAATGCACCATTGAGCTTGATTTGCGCTTGGGTAGGAAGCATAAGTCCTACTAGGCAAATAAGTAAAATGAGTTGTTTCATTGTGTGATAAGGATAGTATTGCATCATTGAAAAAAAGATTTAGAGTATTAGAAAAAGGTTTAAAATAAAGCGCGCGTTGGATAATAAGATAAACTTGTTTCATTTAAAATGAATATAGTAAACGAAGAGTTTATGTTGTTGATAATCAGTGCAATATATGAAAAATAAAGCTAGATCTCACAGTGTAAACAAGAAAGGAGTTTTAAAGTTTTACAAGAAATTGTATAAATTATTTATAGCCTTAGAATCAATGATTTAGCGCTACAGTCGCTATTAAAAAATCATTAACAAAGTAAGCGTATGACCACCAACTTTATGGTTTTGCCAAAGAAACGAACAAAAAAAGAGGGTAAGTGAAAACTTACCCTCTTTTAGTGGTCGCTATTTAATTTATTCCTTGATCAACTTGATTACTTCGGTAGTTTGATCAGCGTATGTAATCGTGAGATAATGCATGCCTTTTCGGAGAGGAGTCGCTTCGAAATCCAGCATAAACTCCGAATCTTCAGTACCGAGTCCTTCGATGACACCTTCTCTTACTACCTTACCGAAGGCATCTTTAAGTACATAAGTTGCTGCTTCACTGTCTTCATTCGATAACCCGATAGTTACCCGATTGGTAGGCATCGGATTCGGATAAGCACTTAAGTTACTACTGGCTGCTGCGTTACTTGCTTGGTTATTTACGGTAAAGGTAACAGTTTCAGTAGCAAGTACATTACCACTACCTCCCGCAGCGCTATAAACAGTAGCTGTCAACGTGTAATTCCCATTAGGAAAGGTGAAAGGTTTATAATCACCTTCTATATCTCCATTCAGCGCGTAAGGCGCTACACTTTCTGTTTGTGTTTGTACAGCAGGGCCGCTAAGGTCGAAAGTCACACTTCCCGCGTTTTGTGTAGGTAAATAACCAATACTAAGGTTAGAAGGAAGTTGCGCCTTGTTTACCGTTTCACCTTCCGACAGATTACGTATTTGCGTATTATTGTTCGCATTAATCAGTACAAAGTTGGTGCTGGCGCTAGTGGTAGCAGGCGTAAAGTCAAAGCTATCTACATCTAATAGGAAACTATCATTGCCCTTAAATACTAGATAGAGATTCTTAGTACCTAAAGCGCTACCTGTTGAGTAATCGTTCAAAACATTGATATTAAAATTCTGGAAGCTAGTCCAGCTACCTGTATTCGTAACCTGTGTGGTGGCCACCAACGTACCGGTAGGGCTACCCGTTCTGAATTCAACTGTTCCGCCACTGGTATTGCTAGAGGCACGTACCGTTCCACTACCTGGTCCCTGGCCAAACGCTACATTGTTAAAGACGATCCAATCGCCATTATTGATAAAGCCTACTGCATTATCATTGTTAGTAGGTTCGATACCACTTTGCGCACTAAAGTCTTCTCCTTGGATGGTTTCGTAAGGGTTAAAAGTAGTAGGAGGGGTAGGATCATCTCCTTTAAGAATCAATGCTACCCAGTCTTGGTCGCTATCGGGGGCCACTAGATTACCTCCTAACGTGGCCGTACTTCTTATGTTACCTGTAAGTGGATTGAACCACTGTACTTCGTAAGAGGCGTTGCCACCTGGAAGGCTCAAGCCTGTAGAACCGCCATTAGGCAGGTAGACTACATAAATTTCTCCCGATTCAGCGAGTACGTAGTCGTCATTGGCGGCAGTGACACCATCTGCATTCGACATCGCAATAATGTTAGCCTGAAGGTACTGATTAAAGAAGTCTTTGGCGACTTTCGCATCTTTCCACTTTGAGGCGCGTGTACGGTGATCTTGGCAATCTAAATCAGTACAGCCCGTTTGGTAGCCATAATAGTACTCTACACCAGCGCCTCCTGCGAGCATATTTCCCCATAGCACTTTATCACGTACTTTCTTACGATTATCATCTTTCTGACGTGTACTAGGTAGTTGGCCATCAGGATAAGAAGCATCAACTGATACACCTGTTTGTGCATCACCTTGTTCGTCATTCGCTACCACCCATTTTTTACCTGCGTTACGAGAGTTGTTCACCCAAGTTTTCGTGTCGTTATGTACTGCAGCTACTGCACACTGGAGAGAAGCGCCTGTATATTTAGATTGATTACCCGTGAGATCACTGTACCTATTCTTCTGATTTGGGAAAGTATGCATCACCCGATTGTGATTATAAGGGTCGATAGCAGCCAAGTAGTCGGCCATTGCTACCTCTTGTGCTGCCGTTTGCGTATTTTCTTCACCTGTATTCCAGTTGAGTGCTAGATGATGACCGAAGCGGGCGATAAGTTCTCGGTAGTAGAGTTTTCGTTGGCGAGCCACGTTACCGTTATCCATTCTTTGATCGTTCTCCGTTTCTTGAGTCTTAAAGTGCAGGTACATTCCCTTAGTATCGGCATATTCAAAAATACGCTCCCATTGTGCCATTTTAGAGACGTCAAAACGATCTTTAAAAACGCCTTGGTTCCATTGGGCATCGTCTCCTAGTCCGTTGTATTCGCTAATAGGTACACGCAAGAGGTGTGGAAATACATTGTTGTCGTCACCGGCTAGCGAGAAGGTAAGAAAAGAGAAAGCGTTCATTCCTTGGTCAGCTAGGTACTTGACCATGCCGAGCATTTCAGTTCCCTTACCGTTTTGCCAAGTATAAGTAGAAGCTTCTGCACTGCTATAGTCCTGCTGATGAGGCTGCCAGTTTTTTCTACGACCTGCTTGATTAGGCGTACCATCAAAGTCGTCGTAAGCGAGGGTATTCTCTGGTGCATCAGCTCCTACTTTGAAGAACCATTCGCCCGTTTCGGCATATTGTAGGTAATGCTCTCCTACATACCGTAAGCGCCCTTTGGCGCGGTTATCGTTACCCGTTTTGTTGCTAGCGTTGATCTGTAAAGTACCCGTAGCACCATCCAGTGGCGTCACTGCAGAACCGCCTCCGTTAATCGCTACGTCATCACCTTGCTTGAAAACCACGCTGTAGTTCCAAGTACCTGTTTCGTCGGGAGCAAAATGCACGCGCCATTTATTACCAGAAGTACAGCCGCTTTCGGCAGCATCGCCACAGGCTGCATAGTAGCCTGGTACCTTGTACGATTTATTACCTTTGGTAAAGGTAACTTCAAACCTGTAATCAGAAAAAGGATTAGGAGTAGCGGTTTCGCTCGAATTAGGGCCGTTAAAAGTAAGGGTTACTTTGTGCCATTTCCTTAATTCTCCGCCAATAGTGGGTGTCTGTGCTTTTGCCAGCGTGCTAATACCAAGGCTGGCTCCAAGAATGATACCTGTAGAGACAAGGCATCGTAGTTTAGTAAATATAATTTCAAGCATAATTTGTGAGGGTTATAAGTGGTTATTTTTCATCTTAAAGTAATAGGTATCTCGCAGAATATCAATATTATATCTATATTTCATCCAAGCATGACAAAGGTTTAACAAAATCTGAATGGAATATTTGTAACCTTCGCTTTTTAACGAGCTGTATGCATTGTTTCAGATACTTTCTTCTTGGTATTTTCGCTGATAGCTTATTATTCTCGCCCATATTTCGCTTTAGATGATTAAAATAGTTGTTTGTTTACTTATGATTAAAACTTAATAAAAACTTAACGTATGAGTTTTGGTCTTTTCAATCACTTCTTTCTACTTTAGCGTCATATTTCCACGAGTATCCACTGTTGTTTTCACTACATTGAATAATATAATACTACCCAAAGGGGGGTAAGTACGCTTGAATAAAGTAATCTGTCTTTAAGAATAAAGCAAGTTGAAAACAATTTTACATGAACAACCATAAATTACTAATCCTTGTCTTGATCGGCTGGCTAACTACAAGCTTTGCGCCACCGTACCCCATTACATACATTTGGGGCTATCAGAAAACACTGAAAATAGCTGAGGTAACCAATGCCCGCTGTTTGTAGCCCTAAGCGCTAGCGAGACTACGAACTTTTACTTGCTCAAATCTTCAGATTTGTGTAAAATACAAAGATCTATAATATCTTTATGAAGTCAGCACGTCCCTACAGCATTCAAAACGATACAAGCTTATATTTTGTAACCTTTGCGGTAGTATACTGGATAGATGTTTTTAGTAGATTGCACTATAAAGATCTAGTGGTAGACAGCTTAAACTTTTGTGCCTCAAAAAAAGGTTTAACTATCTACGCTTGGTGTTTAATGAGTAACCACATTCATTTGATTATCAGCGCAAAAGAGGGCTTTCAACTGAGCGATATATTACGAGACTTTAAAAAATATACTGCCTCTCAAATCATTGCCTCTATTCAAGAAGAGCCTGAAAGTAGGCGAGAATGGATGCTTTGGATGTTTAAGCGGGCAGGCAAGAAAAACGCTCGAAATACACATCATCAATTTTGGCAGTAAGATAATCACGCAGAAGAATTATTTAGCAATACTTTATGCAACAGAAACTCAATTATATTCATCAAAATCCTGTCAAAGAAGGAATTGTAGCTTTGCCTGAGCATTATCTTTACAGTAGCGCCAGTGATTATGCAGGCGAAAAGGGGCTAGTAAAGGTTACCTCGATGTTGTAGGTATGAGTATAAATCTGAAGATTTATAAGAAAATCGTACGTAGTCTCGCTAACGCTAAAGACTACATACAACGAAGAGTTTTACGCGAAACAAGCCAAACACATCCAAGACAAAAGAGAGGAGAACAACAATGATTGATATGGTTCATAAATAGTGCCCTCGGTAGCGTAAATTAAGAGCGGTTTATTCAGACTTATAAAATCAAAATAGCAAAAAATGATACCTAAAGACATCGAAAAATACGAAAAGTTGACCTTTGATGAGATCGAAGAAAAGATATGGGCTGAATATTTGGTTGAAGCTTCTACAATAAATATTCATCGATCTGTAATAGATGCCAACTGGGATGGTAATCATTACTTACTCCAATGGATCAAAGATAATCCTCAAGTAGACCGAGCCACTATTCTGATTGCTTACTGGATGTCTGCTCCACAGTGGTTTAAGCAATACGCCACCAGAGAAGAGAGTAGTAATCCAGCAAGTTTTGATTGGCTCGAGGAGGTGGAGCAAAAATACCTAGCTGGCTTTTATCAACTTACCACCATTGCGATGGATCCTGCCAGTGATCAAGATGGCTACGACTGGACTAGCGAATACACTGACTTAGTACTGAAAAGAAGTATTCCTAAAGTGATGTACCAAAAATTACCAGGTGAAGTAGTGGAGAGACCAGAAGAAGGATTTGAAGAAGGATTACCCCTTACCTACGCACAAAAACTAAACGACATTATTACCTACTTGGATGAATGATGACTTTACAAAGCCAACTTTCCCGAGTAAAACAGCAGTCAAAAACACATTAAGAAAAACGTTAAATAGCCAAATTAATATGATATGTCTTGTTATAATAACTACCTTCATGCTGCTGCTGGTAAGCAGTTTTACTGAGCTACAGGCCCAAGCTAATGCTGATGTCGCTACGGCTACCCCTTAACTAAGTACTTTTGCGCTCTCACCTGACGAGGTAGACAATGGACTTAATACGGTTAATCTACATACGGGAGACGTACAGTTCCTGTGGTACAAACCACAAGTCGTATCTTGAATGAGCAAGCCCCGACTCATCCAGTTACCCTTCTTCGTTCAGAAGTAGTTACTTGGAAACAATGGGAGGGAAATCAGTACATTTTACCTTTTGAAACCTACCATTGGGTAGGCACAAAGCAAAACTTTGCGTTAGAGGAAATTCCTACTTTCAACTTTA
Organism: uncultured Cytophagales bacterium; assembly: GCA_937911505.1. Taxonomy (GTDB): domain Bacteria; phylum Bacteroidota; class Bacteroidia; order Cytophagales; family Thermonemataceae; genus CALEMF01. Next base: position 8,192 of record CALEMF010000033.1, on the reverse strand, counting down.
CTGGTACGCCCATCCAATCTTGGTTATCTATTACGGAGATGGATACAATAGATACCGAAGGAAATATTCAACAACTACTTAATAAGTAAGGAGATTCAGGCAGAGGTTTTGTTATCTCCGTGATAAATATCCTTTGTACCATTGACTTACGCAAAAAGGAGTGGAATACTACCACATGTAAAAAGGCTGCCCGAAGGCAGCCTTTTTATTCTATAAATAATAAACTTGCTTATACTTTAATTTCTACATCAACGCCACTAGGAAGTTCTAATTTCATCAGGGCATCTACTGTTTTAGGACTAGTCGAGTAAATATCGATCAGTCTCTTGTAGGTACAAAGTTGAAACTGCTCTCTCGACTTCTTGTACACGTGAGGGGAACGAAGTACGGTAAAGATTTCTTTTTTGGTAGGAAGGGGGATAGGCCCACTCACTACTGCATTTTCTTTTACCGCTTTTACGATTTTCTCAGCAGACTTATCCACGAGATTGTGATCGTAAGATTTCAGTTTAATTCTGATTTTTTGACTCATTAAAATAAACGCTTTTATGTTTAAAATAACCCAAATTTGAGGCGTCACTTATTCAAACTTGGGTAAAGATGTATAAAGAAGCCAACCTGTATACAGGCTGGCTATCTCTTGAAATAACTATACTTTTGCACCTTTTACTTCTTCTAGCACTTTCTCGGCAATGTTCTGAGGAACAAAGTCATAATGAGAAAAAGTAAGAGAAGCAGAGGCACGTCCAGAAGAAATAGTACGAAGGGCGGTTACGTAGCCGAATAGCTCAGAAAGAGGCACATCAGCTTTGATTACCTGTGCGGTACCTTTCGCGTCCATTCCTTTCATAATACCTCTACGACGGTTCAAGTCACCAGTAATAGGGCCTGTAAACTCATCGGGTGTTACAATTTCTACTGCCATAATAGGCTCCATTAATTTAGCACCTGCTTTTCTTGCAGACTCTTTGAAACCAATAGAAGCCGCCATCTCAAAAGAGAAGGCATCCGAGTCTACAGGGTGGAACGAGCCGTGGAAGAGGCGTACTCGCATTGAATCTACAGGATAGCCTGCTAGAGGGCCGTTCTTCATAGAGTTTTCAAAACCTTTCTGTACAGAAGGAATAAATTCTCTAGGAATAGCGCCTCCTACAATGCCGTTTTCAAACTCTAGCCCTGCTTTTCCATCTTCTCTTGGGCCAATCTCAAACACGATGTCAGCAAACTTACCTTTACCACCTGTTTGTTTCTTGTATACTTCTTTATGTTCAATAGTAGCTGTAAGGGCTTCCTTGTAGGCTACTTGAGGAGCTCCTTGGTTCACCTCTACTTTAAATTCCCGCTTCATACGATCCATAATGATGTCTAGGTGAAGCTCACCCATTCCTCTGATGATCGTCTGACCCGTTTCTTCATCGGTTTGTACCCGTAGCGTAGGGTCTTCCTCGATCAATTTAGCGATGGCCATCCCCATTTTATCAACATCTGCTTGCGTTTTAGGCTCAATTGCGTAGCCGATAACAGGCTCAGGGAAAGTCATGGCTTCTAAAACAATAGGACTTTTCTCTTCTACCAAGGTGTCGCCTGTTTTGATATCCTTAAAGCCAACACCCGCACAAATGTCACCTGCTTCTACCTTAGGGATAGGATTTTGCTTATTGGAGTGCATTTGCATCAGGCGAGAGATACGCTCTTTCTTACCTGTACGCATATTGAGTACGTAAGAACCCGCATCTAGTTTACCAGAGTAAACGCGAAAGAAACAAAGACGACCTACAAAAGGATCAGTAGCAATCTTAAATGCCAAGGCTGAAAAAGGCTCATTGACATCAGGCTTGCGTATTAAAGTCTTCTCTTCATCATCAGGATCTTTTCCTTCTACAGGAGGAAGATCAAGTGGAGAAGGCAAGAAAGCACATACCGCATTCAATAAAGCTTGTACACCCTTATTTTTAAAAGCAGAACCGCACATTACGGGCTGGAACGACATATCAATAACGGCTTTACGAATGGCTTCGCGCATTTCGTCAGCAGTAATAGAGTTAGGGTCTTCAAAGAATTTCTCTAACAAAGCATCATCATATTCTGCTACACTTTCTACCAACTCTTGTCTCCATTTCTCTACTTCTTCCTGGATGTCTTCAGGAATATCGATTACTTTGTACGTTTTTCCTTCGTCTTCTTCATTCCATACAATCGCCTCGTTTGTAATAAGGTCTACTACGCCTTTAAAGTTATCTTCTGCACCTATCGGCACTTGAACAGGAACAGGCTTTCCACCAAGTTTCTCTTTAATTTCTGTTACTGCCTTAAAGAAATCAGCGCCAGCTCTGTCCATCTTATTTACAAAACAAATACGTGGTACGCTGTACTTATCCATTTGTCTCCACACTGTCTCTGACTGTGGTTCTACCCCAGAAACAGAACAAAAAAGTGCAATGGCACCGTCCAACACACGTAAAGAGCGCTCTACCTCTACAGTGAAATCAACGTGACCAGGTGTATCAATAATATTGATTGTATAGGTATCGGTTTGATCATTAGGTTCACCTTGTGTGGTAGGGTAGTTCCAATTAGTATTGGTAGCAGCAGAAGTAATAGTAATACCTCTTTCTTGCTCTTGCTCCATCCAGTCCATAGTGGCTGCCCCTTCGTGTACCTCACCGATCTTGTGTGTCTTACCGGTATAGTATAAGATACGCTCCGTGGTGGTAGTTTTACCAGCATCAATGTGCGCAGAAATCCCTATGTTCCTGAGAAGCTTTAAGTCAGTTGCCATTTTGTTGAGAAATTAGAGTTATATAAAGAATGTTTGTACAATTATGATAAATAAATTTAGAATCTGAAATGCGAGAAAGCTTTGTTGGCCTCAGCCATTCTGTGTGTATCATCCTTCTTCTTCACGGCAGCGCCTTCACCTTTGGAGGCAGCGATAATCTCATTGGCAAGTCTTTCTACCATTGATTTCTCTCCTCGTGCACGCGCAAAGCGAATCAGCCATTTAATGCCTAAAGAAATTTTCCTATCAGGGCGCACTTCAGTAGGTACTTGAAACGTAGCACCTCCTACACGGCGACTTCTTACCTCTGCCCCAGGCATTACATTGTTCAATGCCTTTTTCCAAGTTTCCAATCCATCTTCGTTGGTCTTTTCAGCTACTAGATCAAGTGCTTGATAAAAGATGTTGTAGGCAATCCCTTTTTTGCCGTCATACATCAAGCTATTTACAAATTTTGTTACCAAAGTATCTTTATACTTCGGGTCAGGTAGGACATATCTTTTTGCGGGTCTTCCTTTTCTCATGGTTTTATATTTTGTTACTCAATCGGGCAAACACGTTATTTTATTAGGCTAGACCGACTGTTCTCTTCACGAATGATTATATTTACTTTTTATCTCCTTTAGGACGTTTCGCGCCGTATTTAGAGCGGCGTTGTCTTCTGTCTGCCACACCAGCAGTATCAAAAGCACCTCTCACAATGTGATAACGCACCCCAGGTAAATCTTTTACACGACCTCCCCTTACCAGTACAATGGAGTGCTCTTGGAGGTTATGTCCTTCACCAGGGATGTAGGCAATCACCTCTATTTGATTGGATAAGCGAACTTTGGCTACTTTACGCATCGCAGAGTTCGGTTTCTTAGGGGTAGTAGTATACACTTTCGTACATACACCCCTTTTTTGAGGACAAGAGTCCAAAGCAGGCGACTTGGATTTGTACGCCTTATTGGTTCTCCCTTTCCTTATTAGTTGTTGTATTGTAGGCATTTAACGAATTTTTTTAATAATTTTAATGAACTACCTTCAAAATTTGAACTGCAAAGATAAGAAAAAATTATCCTCTGTACAAGCTAACTCAGTATTATTCATTCAATTAGTAAAGTAATTATACTTCTGCGTAGTAGTGGCTTCTTGCCATTTTTACCACTACAGAACTCTTAACAAATTCACTATCTTTGTGGTTAAACAATAAAATTATTTTTTATCCATGAATCCGGTAATCAGCAAAATACATTGGCAATACTGTCCTTCTCTCACAAGCTATCAAAGACGTAAAACGATCGAAGTCGACATCGGAGGCATTGCGCTGGGAGGTAACAATCCTATTCGGGTACAATCTATGACTACTGCCGATACCATGGATACAGAGAAGACGGTAGCGGAGTGTATTCGCTTGATAGAAGCAGGTAGTGAGTATATTAGAATCACCGCTCCCAGTATAAAAGAAGCTGAGAACCTGAGGCAAATTAAAGAAGTACTAAAGAAAAAGGGTTTTGAAGTACCCTTAATTGCTGATATTCATTTTACGCCTAATGCCGCAGAACTAGCCGCTCGTATTGTAGAAAAAGTAAGGATCAATCCTGGAAATTATGCAGATAGAAAGCGCTTTGAAGTAATAGAATACACAGAAGCTACTTACCAAGCTGAGCTGGAACGCATCAGAGAGAAGTTTGTACCCCTCATCCGCATTTGTAAAGAGTATGGGACCGCTATGCGTATTGGAACCAACCACGGTTCGCTTTCAGATCGGATTATGAGCCGTTATGGCGATAATCCTACCGGTATGGTAGAGTCAGCATTAGAATTTTTACGCATTGCAGAAGACGAAGGCTTTTACAACATTGTGCTTTCGATGAAGTCGAGTAATCCGCAGGTGATGGTACAAGCCTATCGTTTGCTAGTACAGCGTATGGAAGAGGAGCGCTTAAAGCCTTATCCGCTTCATCTAGGCGTAACGGAAGCAGGCGATGGAGAAGACGGACGCATTAAGTCGTCTATGGGAATTGGTACATTACTAGAAGATGGGCTAGGCGATACCATTCGGGTGTCCCTCACCGAAGATCCTGAGTTTGAGATTCCCGTGGCGAAGGCCTTGGTAAATCGCTATATAACACGTGTAGAAGAGCAAACACCTATCCCCGATCTCTCTTTTGAAGCGTATCCTATCCATCCTTACGAATACAATAAACGACCTACGCAAGCAGTACGCCAACTAGGTGGCAATAATGTACCACGGGTGATAGCAGACTACAGCCAGTTTTCTTCTTTACAAATGGAAGACTTAAAGGCCATAGGTCATTTCTACTTACCTGCTACTGATAAGTGGGCGATGAATGACTTGGGCGCTGATTTTATTTACTTAGGTGATCAGCCTACGCCTTTTATGATGCCCAACGGCTTGAAAGTCATACAAAACTATACTACTTGGCAAGCAACGACAGAGAAAGCAAACGTTTTCCCACTGGTGACAGTCGAGCAGTATACCAAGGTGACCATTGAAAGTGATTTGGTATTCCTGCATCTTGCTACTGACGAATTATCAGAAGCTTTACTTACACAGCTAGGCAATACTAACAATACAGTACTGGTATTGTACACCACCAATGCCCACGCCATGGCTTCGCTGAGGCGAGCTTTTGTGAAACTACTACAAGCAGCCATAAAAGCACCTGTGATCGTACAGCGCAAGTACACCCAAGTGAGTGCAGAAAACTTCCAGCTTTACGCGGCTACCGATTTAGGGGGCTTATTGGTAGATGGCTTAGGGGAAGGCATATGGCTGACCCATACCAACGAGGCAATCCCTGCTGAAGACGCCATTAAACTAGCTAACTCTGTAGCCTTTGGTATTTTACAGGCCTCTCGCACACGCATCACCAAGACAGAATACATTTCTTGTCCTTCTTGTGGGCGTACGCTCTTTGATCTACAAGAAACTACTGCGATGATTCGCGAACGTACCGATCATTTGAAAGGCGTAAAAATAGCGATCATGGGATGTATCGTGAATGGCCCCGGTGAGATGGCCGATGCAGACTATGGCTACGTAGGTTCTGGGAAAGGAAAAATCACCCTTTATCGTAATAAAGAAATCGTAAAACGAGCAGTAGAAGCCGAGAATGCCGTAGATGAACTCATCGAACTCATCAAAGAGGATGGTAAGTGGATAGAGGTTTCTTAAAAGACAAAATGACTCAAATCCCTACCTTTAATCCAACGCAGCTCGTAGACCGTTTCAGTGAACCGACTGTATTCTGGAAAGAGCATACCTCCCAAACCTTTGATACGTTCGGAATTTTACGATTGGAGAATATACGACATCTGACTAAGGTAAGGCTTCCTCCACATAGAAAGACTTTTCAGGATTTTTTTTTCATCACTAAGGGCGCTTTTCAAAGAGCTAAAGGAGTGGTAGAGTACAGCGTCAAAGAAAATCAACTGTGTTTCATCCCCGCACATCAAATTACCTACGCCGCTCCCATTCCCAAACATGTAACGGGCTTTGCTTGTCATTTTAATACCACCATTTTAGATTTAAATCAGTATACCTTTCTTCGGTCATTACCCTTGTTCGAAGTAGGAGGTTCTCCCATTGTAGAAATACCTGAAAAGGAGCTACCCAAAATGATTTATCTACTAGAGCGCATAGAGGAAGAATTCTACCATCCCCAGAAGAATCAATTACAACTAATACAATCTTACCTGCTTACGTTCTTTATCGAGCTTAGCCGATGGGTACCGCACAATGAAATACAAACAGGTGATAGAAAAGCGGTTGTTGTTGAAAAATTCAAAAAGCTTATTCAGCAGCATGTACCAGAGAAGATTACCGTGCAAGACTATGCTGCGCTACTTCATATTACCGCTAATCATCTTAACAAATGCGTGAAAAGCATCACAGGTAAGACGGCTTCCGACTGGATCAATGAAATGCTTATCTTAGAAAGTAAAGTACTCCTCGCACAAACAAACTACAGCATTGCAGAGATTGCCTATAGCCTTGGGAAAGGCGATCAAAGCTATTTTGGACGTTTTTTTAAGAAAAAAACAGGTGTTGCTCCAACTCAATACCGAAAAATGATTGAAAAGTCCGAATTGTAGCCCGAAAAGTACTAGTGTTGAAGGCAATTTACTCCCTACTTTTGTATAAAAAAGTAGAAGATGTATATAACTTTCTTAACACTTCATTCAATACTGCGATGGCTCCTCTTACTAAGCTTGATCGGTACGATTATCACCAGCCTACACGGCTACCTCCGAAAAAGAGCTTATTCAAAAAGTGATCAACTGATACGTATTTTTACCAATGCGATAAGTCACACACAACTTCTAGTAGGCTTTATCTTGTATTTTGGCTTAAGCCCACTCATACAGCTATTTCTGAAAAATGGTACAGGCCCAACACAAGTGCTTTTCTTTGCCATCTATCATCTATTGATGATGTTTGTCGCCGTAGTGATCATGACGGTTGGCGGCGCTTTGGCAAAGAAGAAAACTAAAGACATGCATAAATTTAAGACAACACTGCTTTACTACAGCGTTGCCTTACTACTCATTCTATTGGCGATCCCTTGGTTCAGACCTCTATTGAGAACTTTCTAAAAACAGTGTAAACAGCTATGAAAGCATTAAGAATTATTGCTTACCTAGAGGGCATCTCTTTTCTAGTACTATTGGGAATTGCCATGCCGCTCAAATACTTCTTTAACACACCCACACCCAATAAAATCGTTGGGATGGTGCACGGGCTGCTCTTCGTGATGTATGTATTTTATGTAATCTCAGCAAAAATAGAACAAGGCTGGCCAAGGAAGAAAATGTTATGGGCATTACTAGCCTCGATAATCCCTTTCGGTACTTTTTGGGCAGATAAAAAACTTTTTAAAGAGCAGGAATAATGAAGTACTACAAACGGTTTTACTACAATGCAGACTTTCAATGGCACGAAATGGATATTTCTCTAGAAATGGGAGATTTACAAGTATTTATTCCAAGAGAAGTATCGCTTCCATTATACGAACTTCACGAGAGATTACTAGCTATTTACCAATGGCTACGCCGAAATAAGCAAAAAATACAAGCATTCTGCTCTGATAAACTCGACGAGTCACCAGCACCAGCCTTACTAGCAGTCAGTATAGAACTCCACCACTGTTTTGAGCTATTATTTCAACAGCCTAGTAGTCAAAAAATGATCCTTTTGAATTTTAATAGGCAGTTTGAACTAGTCGATTTTCAAATTGACGCTTAATATCCTACTAAATGACATAAAAAAGAATCCAAATAAAATAGTATAACTGCTTAATTAGTGGCTTTAAATAATCCTTTTGCTTCAATAAATTTTGGAAGAATACAATTAATTAATCCAAGTTGCTAGTTATAGATTTAAGAATCTAAAGATGGTATAAGC